>NZ_VMLC01000001.1:0-965056 GCF_013276505.1 Streptococcus sp. 5905 | reverse complement strand
CAAGCCAATCAGCTTCAATCAGTGCAAGCAACAACTCAGGTAGCGGTTTAGGTTCAACAAGCACAAGCAATGACTCAGCTAGCCAATCAACTTCAGCATCTGTATCAGCTAGCCAATCAGCTTCAATCAGCACAAGTGAATCAGTTTCAACAAGCACAAGCTTGAGCGACAGCGTAAGTACCTCAGCTAGCTTGTCTGACAGTGCTTCAATCTCAAGCGCTTTGAACCACTCACAAGCTCCTGCACAACAACCTGCTGGACCAGGACGCTCAAACGGTAGAAAACTTCCAAATACAGGAACTGCAAGTAACCAATTTGCTGGTCTTGGATTAGGAGTAGCTGCCTTGGCAACTGCCTCTCTTCTTGGCAAGAAGAAGAAATCAGCAGCTTCTGAGATGGATTTAGAAGACTAAGTCCCAGAAATCAACTAAAATGAAATTGCTGATATCATTTTAGCGATGAAAACAAGAACCCCGGATGGCTCAAGGCTATCTGGGGTTTGTTTGTGGGCTCATTTTTAATCTATAGGCCTTTTTAGTTCTTTCTGCCTACCTTTTTTGTTATACTAGTAAAAGAAAAATTAGAAAGATTTGTGGGTGTCAACCAATCCAGTGGCTTGTTTGAATATGGATTGAGGTTCCACCCAAAGAGGTATTAGTGTCGTGTCTCAATCTTATATCAATGTTATCGGAGCAGGTTTAGCAGGTTCTGAAGCAGCCTACCAAATCGCAGAGCGTGGTATTCCAGTTAAACTCTATGAAATGCGTGGTGTCAAGTCAACACCCCAGCACAAAACAGACAATTTTGCAGAGTTAGTTTGTTCCAATTCTCTTCGTGGCGATGCCCTGACAAATGCTGTTGGGCTCCTCAAGGAAGAAATGCGTCGCTTGGGTTCTGTCATCTTGGAATCTGCTGAGGCTACGCGTGTTCCTGCTGGTGGTGCCCTTGCGGTGGACCGAGATGGATTCTCTCAGATGGTGACTGAGAAAGTTGCCAACCACCCCTTAATCGAAGTAGTGCGTGATGAAATTACAGAATTACCGACAGATGTTATTACAGTTGTAGCGACTGGCCCTTTGACCAGCGATGCCCTAGCCGAAAAGATTCATGCCCTTAATGATGGTGATGGTTTCTATTTCTACGATGCGGCAGCACCTATAATTGATGTCAACACCATTGATATGAGCAAGGTTTATCTCAAATCTCGTTATGATAAGGGAGAAGCAGCCTACCTCAACGCTCCCATGACCAAACAAGAGTTTATGGATTTTCATGAAGCCTTGGTCCATGCGGAAGAAGCACCGCTTAATTCTTTTGAAAAAGAAAAGTACTTTGAAGGTTGTATGCCGATCGAAGTCATGGCCAAGCGTGGCATTAAAACCATGCTTTATGGTCCTATGAAGCCAGTTGGTCTGGAGTACCCAGACGACTACACAGGTCCGCGTGATGGAGAATTTAAAACACCTTATGCGGTTGTCCAGCTCCGTCAGGACAACGCGGCTGGTAGTCTCTACAATATCGTCGGTTTTCAGACCCATCTCAAATGGGGAGAGCAAAAGCGTGTTTTCCAAATGATTCCTGGTCTTGAAAATGCGGAGTTTGTCCGTTATGGGGTCATGCACCGTAATTCTTACATGGATTCACCAAATCTTCTTGAGCAGACCTATCGTTCTAAGAAACAGCCAAACCTCTTCTTTGCTGGTCAAATGACGGGTGTGGAAGGCTATGTTGAGTCAGCAGCGTCAGGCTTAGTTGCAGGTATTAACGCGGCTCGTCTCTTCAAGGGAGAAAGCGCAGCTATTTTCCCAGAGACAACAGCGATTGGCAGTCTGGCTCATTACATCACCCATGCGGACAGCAAACACTTCCAGCCTATGAATGTCAATTTTGGGATTATCAAGGAGTTAGAAGGCGAGCGTATCCGTGATAAGAAGGCTCGTTATGAAAAAATTGCAGAGCGTGCTCTTGCTGACTTAGAGGAATTTTTAACTGTCTAATTTTTTTGAAAGAATTGCTCATGATACTATAAAAATCTTAGAAATTGTGATAAAATAGGTAGGATAAAAAAAGGAGAGTAAAAATGGCGAACCCCAAGTATAATCGTATTTTAATCAAGTTATCAGGTGAAGCCCTTGCCGGTGAACGTGGCGTAGGGATTGATATCCAAACAGTTCAAAAAATTGCAAAAGAGATTCAAGAAGTTCATAGTCTAGGGATCGAAATTGCCCTTGTAATTGGTGGAGGAAATCTCTGGCGTGGAGAACCTGCTGCAGAAGCAGGAATGGACCGCGTTCAGGCAGATTACACTGGAATGCTTGGGACCGTTATGAATGCTCTTGTGATGGCAGATTCATTGCAACAAGTTGGAGTCGATACGCGTGTGCAAACAGCTATTTCTATGCAACAAGTGGCTGAGCCTTACGTACGTGGACGTGCCCTTCGCCACCTTGAAAAAGGCCGTATCGTTATCTTTGGTGCCGGAATTGGTTCACCTTACTTCTCAACAGATACAACAGCAGCCCTCCGTGCAGCTGAAATCGAAGCGGATGCCATCCTTATGGCTAAAAATGGTGTAGATGGTGTTTACAATGCCGATCCTAAGAAAGACAAGACAGCCGTCAAGTTTGAAGAATTGACTCACCGTGATGTTATCAACAAAGGTCTTCGTATCATGGACTCAACAGCTTCAACCCTCTCTATGGACAACGACATTGACTTGGTTGTCTTTAACATGAACCAACCAGGCAACATCAAACGTGTCGTATTTGGTGAAAATATCGGAACAACAGTTTCAAACAATATCGAAGAAAAGGAATAAGAAAATTATGACTAACGCAATTGTAGAAAAAGCTAAAGAGAGAATGACCCAGTCTCACCAATCACTTGCTCGTGAATTTGGTGGTATCCGTGCCGGTCGTGCCAATGCAAGCTTGCTTGACCGTATCCACGTAGAATACTATGGAGTCGAAACTCCTCTTAACCAAATCGCTTCAATTACCATTCCAGAAGCGCGTGTCTTGTTGGTAACACCATTTGACAAGTCTTCATTGAAAGACATCGAACGTGCCTTGAACGCTTCTGATCTTGGTATTACACCAGCTAATGATGGCTCTGTGATCCGCTTGGTTATCCCAGCTCTTACAGAAGAAACTCGTCGTGACCTTGCCAAAGAAGTGAAAAAGGTTGGTGAAAATGCTAAAGTGGCTGTCCGTAACATCCGCCGCGACGCTATGGACGAAGCTAAAAAACAAGAAAAAGCAAAAGAAATCACTGAAGACGAATTGAAGACTCTTGAAAAAGATATTCAAAAAGTAACAGACGATGCTGTCAAACACATCGACGACATGACTGCCAACAAAGAAAAAGAACTCTTGGAAGTCTAAAAATAAACAGAAAAACTCAGTTGGCATTGCTGGCTGAGTTTTATTCGAAAGAAGGAAATATGAATACAAATCTTGCAAGTTTTATCGTTGGACTCATCATCGATGAAAATGACCGTTTTTACTTTGTGCAAAAGGATGGTCAGACCTATGCTCTTGCTAAGGAAGAAGGTCAACATACAGTAGGGGATACGGTCAAAGGTTTTGCCTATACGGATATGAAGCAGAAACTCCGCTTGACAACCTTAGAAGTGACTGCCACACAGGACCAATTTGGTTGGGGAACCGTAACAGAAGTTCGTAAGGACTTGGGCGTCTTTGTGGATACTGGTCTACCTGATAAGGAAATTGTTGTGTCACTCGACATCCTCCCTGAGCTCAAGGAACTCTGGCCTAAGAAAGGCGACAAACTCTACATCCGTCTTGAGGTGGACAAGAAAGACCGCATCTGGGGACTTTTGGCGTATCAAGAAGATTTCCAACGTCTGGCTCGTCCTGCCTACAACAACATGCAGAACCAAAACTGGCCAGCCATTGTTTACCGTCTCAAGCTGTCAGGGACCTTTGTCTATCTGCCAGAGAATAACATGCTTGGTTTTATTCACCCAAGTGAGCGCTATGCAGAGCCACGTTTGGGGCAAGTGTTAGATGCACGTGTCATCGGTTTCCGTGAAGTGGACCGTACCTTGAACCTATCCCTCAAACCACGTTCTTTTGAAATGTTGGAAAATGATGCTCAGATGATTTTGACCTACTTGGAAAGCAATGGCGGTTTCATGACCTTAAATGATAAGTCGTCTCCCGAGGACATCAAGGCAACCTTTGGTATCTCTAAAGGTCAGTTCAAGAAAGCACTCGGTGGCTTGATGAAGGCTGGCAAAATCAAGCAAGATCAGTTTGGGACAGAGTTGATTTAGGTCTTATAGACATGATAAAGAAACTTGAAGAAATGAGTTTAGAGGAACTCTGGAAACTTTTTCCTATTTTTCTAGTAGAGCACAAATCAGAGTGGAAAGACTGGTATGAATCGGAAAAAGCAAATCTGAAAAAAATATTGGGTGCAAATGTTATTAAAAGAATAGAACATATCGGCAGCACTGCTATACCTAATATTTGGGCCAAAAATATCGTTGATATTCTGCTTGAAGTAGGTAGAATAGAGGATTTAGCAAGAGTTAGGGATTTATTGGTGAAGAATGGTTGGCTAGTGATGTCGGAGAGTCCTAACAGGATTTCGCTAAATAAAGGATATACAGAGCAGGGCTTTGCCGAGAAAGTTTTTCATCTACATTTGCGAATGACGGGAGATCATGACGAGATTTATTTTAGAGATTATCTCTGCCAGCATCCAGATATTGCCCAAGCGTATCAGGAATTAAAACTAAGTTTGTGGAAAAAATTTGAACACAATCGTGATGCCTATACAGATGCGAAAACAGATTTTATAAACCACTACATATCAGAGGCTAAGTCCAGTAATTTTCAAGAATCAGAAAAGTGTCATCAAAAAACTCTTGATAGGAGAAAGAATTGAGAAAATCATTTTACACTTGGCTCATGACCGAGCGAAATCCTAAAAGTAATAGCCCCAAAGCCATCTTGGCAGACCTCGCTTTTGAAGAGTCAGCATTTCCAAAACACACGGATGATTTTGATGAGGTGAGTCGCTTTTTGGAGGAACATGCCAGTTTCTCTTTTAACCTAGGAGACTTTGACGCCATCTGGCAAGAATACTTAGAACACTAGAGACAATGAGATGAGGCTAGTATTTTATTGTTCTCTTTGCTATAATAAAAAGAAATAAACGGATTAGAGAGGTTCTTTATTTGAAGGAACATTCAATAGACATTCAACTGAGTCATCCAGATGACCTGTTTCATCTTTTTGGATCCAATGAGCGCCATCTTCGTTTGATGGAAGAAGAGCTCGATGTTGTGATTCATGCCCGTACGGAGATTGTTCAGGTTATCGGAGAAGAGACTGCCTGTGAGGAAGCCCGTCAGGTTATTCAGGCTTTGATGGTCTTGGTGAATCGAGGAATGACGGTTGGCACGCCAGATGTGGTGACGGCTATTAGCATGGTCAAAAACGACGAAATCGACAAGTTTGTCGCCCTTTACGAAGAAGAAATCATCAAGGATAATACTGGGAAGCCTATCCGTGTCAAAACCTTGGGTCAAAAGCTTTATGTGGACAGTGTCAAACAGCATGATGTGACCTTTGGAATCGGACCAGCAGGGACAGGGAAGACCTTTCTTGCAGTGACCTTGGCAGTGACTGCCCTTAAACGTGGGCAAGTCAAGCGAATTATCCTCACTCGACCAGCAGTGGAAGCTGGTGAGAGTCTTGGATTTCTTCCGGGTGATCTCAAGGAAAAGGTGGATCCTTATCTTCGACCTGTTTATGATGCCTTGTATCAGATTCTCGGGAAAGACCAAACGACTCGTCTTATGGAGCGTGAAATTATAGAAATCGCGCCCCTTGCCTATATGCGTGGACGGACCTTGGATGATGCCTTTGTCATTCTCGATGAGGCGCAAAATACGACCATCATGCAGATGAAGATGTTCTTGACGCGTTTAGGTTTTAATTCTAAGATGATTGTCAATGGAGATATCAGCCAGATTGATCTTCCGCGTAACGTCAAGTCCGGTTTAATTGATGCCCAAGAAAAGCTCAAGAACATTCACCAAATTGACTTTGTTCATTTTTCAGCAAAGGATGTGGTTCGTCATCCAGTTGTCGCTCAGATTATTCGAGCCTATGAACCAGCTCCAGTTAAGGTTGAAGAAAAGAACGAAGAAACAGAATAGCAAAAAAAGAGCAGTTCAATTTGAACTGCTCTTTATCGTATCTGTGTTAATTAGTTAATGTTTTTAGACAAGTTCATCAATCGAAGTGTGATCCTTATCTAGCCCTTGGGCAACTGGAAGACTGGTCAAGTAACCTTGATAAGTGGTCACACCTTGACGCAAGCCCTCATCTTCAGCAATTGCTTGTGCGAATCCTTTGCCAGCCAGAGCTTCGATATAAGGAAGAGTGACATTGGTTAGGGCGATGGTTGAAGTACGGGCAACCGCACCAGGGATATTAGCAACAGCATAGTGGAGAACACCGTATTTTTCATAGACAGGTTCATCGTGCGTTGTCACACGGTCAGCTGTCTCGATAACGCCACCTTGGTCAACAGCAACGTCAACGATGACAGAGCCTGGACGCATTTGTTTGACCATCTCATCTGTAACCAATTTTGGTGCTTTGGCCCCAGGGATGAGAACTGCACCAATCACCACATCAGCATCTCTCACACTTGCTTCGATGTTGAAAGAATTTGACATAAGAGTTTGGATTTGGTTTCCAAAGACTTCTTCTAGAACCGAGAGACGCTTCGCACTGATATCTAAAATAGTCACTTGAGCACCGAGTCCCAAGGCGATGCGGGCAGCATGTGTACCAACGACACCGCCACCTATGATGGTTACTTTTCCTTTTGGAACACCTGGTACACCACCAAGTAGAACACCAGAGCCACCAGCTTGCTTAGTAAGGAAGTGAGCTCCGATTTGAACAGCCATACGACCTGCAACTTCACTCATAGGAACGAGGAGCGGTAGTTGTCCTTGATTGTCACGAACAGTTTCGTAGGCAATTCCTGTTGTTTTGGCTGCTAACATAGCTTCTGCTAATTCTGGCGCAGCGGCCATGTGCAAGTAGGTGAAGAGAAGAAGATCGTCGCGCAAGTAACCATATTCAGAACTTAAAGGTTCTTTTACTTTTACGACTAACTCAGCTGCCCACGCTTCAGCAGCAGTAACGACAATCTCAGCACCTTGCTTTTGATAGTCCGCATCAGTAAAGCCTGAACCGAGTCCAGCATTTGTTTCGATGAGGACGCGGTGACCACGGGTGATCAAACTGTGGACGCCAGCAGGAGTTAGGGCAACGCGGTTTTCGTTATTTTTAATTTCTTTTGGAATTCCGATTAACATAGAGATAACCTACCTTTCAATTGACGGTATTGTTTTAGTTGTCACATTGTTTGTTTAAATCAAAAATGCGATGATTTTATTTTATATGAAACCGCTTCAAAAATCAAGAAAAACTTGTTATCTAATTTCATTTATGCTATTCTAGTGAGAATCAAGCTCTAATGGAGGAAAAAGTATGGAATCAATATTTGTGAAATTTGCCCAGTATCCAATAGTGGAGACAGAACGTTTATTGCTTAGACCTGTGACTTTGAATGATGCGGAAGCTATGTTTGAGTATGCTTCGGATAGAGAAAATACACGCTACACTTTTCCAACCAATCAGAGTTTAGAAGAAACCAAGAACAACATCGCTCAGTTCTACTTGGCTAATCCCTTGGGACGGTGGGGAATCGAACTAAAAAGCAATGGCAAGTTTATCGGAACTATTGACTTGCACAAGATTGACCCCATTCTCAAAAAAGCAGCTATTGGTTACATTATCAACCAAAAGTATTGGAATCAAGGATTGACGACAGAAGCCAATCGTGCCGTGATTGAACTGGCTTTTGAGAAGATTGGAATGAACAAGTTGACTGCTCTTCACGACAAGGACAATCCTGCATCTGGAAGAGTCATGGAGAAATCAGGTATGGGTTTTTCACATGAAGAACCCTATGCCAGAATGGATAATAAAGAACCAGGTCGAATTATCACAAGAGTTCATTATGCCTTGACCAAGGAAGATTATTTTGCAAATAAGTAAGCAGTTGAAAAGATTTTTCAGCTGTTTTTTTCTTTCTCTTGCGAATAACTTAAGAGAGGAGAAAATATGGAAGCAATTATCGAAAAAATCAAAGAGTATAAAATCATTGTCATTTGTGCTGTTTTGGGTTTGGCCCTCGGCGGATTTTTCCTACTAAAGCCAACTTCACAAACACCCGTCAAAGAAACAAATTTGCAGGCTGAAGTTGTAGCTGTTTCAAAGGAGACATCTACCGAAAAAGAAGTGAAAAAGGAAGAAAAGGAAGAGTCTTCTGAACAAGATCTGATCACAGTGGATGTCAAGGGTGCTGTCAAATCACCAGGGATTTATGATTTGCCAGTAGGGAGTCGGGTTCATGATGCCGTTCAGAAGGCAGGTGGCTTGACAGAGGAGGCAGATAGCAAATCGCTCAATCTTGCTCAGAAAGTCAGTGACGAGGCTCTGGTCTATGTTCCAACCAAGGGAGAAGAAGCAGCTAGTCAGCAGGCTGCCTCTGGAACGACTCCTTCGACAAGTAAAGAAAAGAAGGTCAACCTCAATAAAGCCAGTCTGGAAGAACTCAAGCAGGTCAAGGGATTGGGCGGCAAACGAGCTCAGGATATTATCGACCATCGTGAATCAAATGGGAAATTCAAGTCGGTTGATGAACTCAAGAAGGTTTCTGGGATTGGCGCAAAGACCATAGAAAAGTTAAAAGACTATGTTACAGTGGACTAAAAACTTCCCTATTCCCCTAATCTATCTGAACTTTCTGTTGCTCTGGCTTTACTATGCCATTTTTGGAACGTCCTATCTCGCACTGCTAGGTTTTGTTTTTCTGCTCGTCTGCCTCTTTTTCCAATTTCCTTGGAAATCTGCTGGCAAAGTTCTAGCGATTTGTGGAGTTTTTGGATTTTGGTTTTTGTTTCAAAACTGGCAACAGACACAAGTGAGTCAAGACTTGGTTGGCTATGTTGAAAAGGTGAGGATTTTACCAGATACCATCAAAGTCAATGGGGATAGTCTATCCTTTCGGGGGAAGGCTGACGGCCGTACCTTCCAAGTTTATTATAAACTTCAGTCCGAGGAGGAGAAAGAGCACTTTCAAGACTTAACAGACCTTCACGAGATAGAGCTAGAGGGGAAAGTTTCAGAGCCAGAAGGGCAGAGAAATTTTGGTGGATTTGACTACCAAGCCTATCTGAAGACTCAGGGAATCTACCAGACACTGACTATCAAGAGCGTCCAGTCACTGAAAAAAATTAGCAGTTGGGATATAGGTGAAAATTTATCAAGTTTACGTCGAAAGGCTGTAGTTTGGATCAAGACGCACTTTCCAGACCCTATGCGCAACTATATGACAGGTCTTCTGTTAGGACATCTGGATACGGACTTTGAGGAGATGA
Source organism: Streptococcus sp. 5905 (assembly GCF_013276505.1). Classification (NCBI taxonomy): domain Bacteria; kingdom Bacillati; phylum Bacillota; class Bacilli; order Lactobacillales; family Streptococcaceae; genus Streptococcus; species Streptococcus sp. 5905. The sequence goes on along the minus strand of NZ_VMLC01000001.1, from coordinate 955,557 downwards.
ATGAACTTTATTCTAGTCTAGGAATTATCCATCTCTTTGCCTTGTCGGGTATGCAGGTGGGCTTCTTTATGGATGCCTTTAAGAAACTTCTCTTACGATTGGGCTTGACCCAAGAAAAGTTGAAGTGGCTGACCTATCCTTTTTCCCTTATCTATGCAGGTCTGACAGGATTTTCAGCTTCGGTCATTCGCAGTCTCTTGCAAAAGTTACTGGCCCAACATGGTCTTAAGGGTTTGGATAATTTTGCCTTGACGGTCCTTGTCCTCTTTATCATCATGCCTAACTTTTTCTTGACAGCTGGAGGGGTCTTGTCCTGCGCCTACGCTTTTATCTTGACCATGACTAGCAAAGAAGGGGAGGGGCTCAAGGCTGTTGCAAGAGAAAGTCTGGTCATTTCCTTGGGAATATTGCCTATTCTATCCTTCTATTTTGCAGAATTTCAGCCTTGGTCTATCCTTTTGACCTTTGTCTTTTCCTTTCTGTTTGATGTGGTATTCTTACCGCTTTTGTCCATCTTATTCATTCTGTCTTTTGTTTCCCCAGTCACTCAGTTTAACTTTGTCTTTGTGTGGTTGGAGGACATCATTCGCTTGGTATCGCAGCTGGCAAGCAGGCCTCTGGTCTTTGGTCAACCCAATGCATGGCTTTTGATTCTTCTCTTAGTTTCATTAGCCTTGCTCTATGACATGAGAAAAAACATCAAAAGACTAGCGGGATTAAGCTTGTTTATTGTGGGACTCTTTTTCCTGATCAAGCATCCACTTGAAAATGAAATCACCATGCTGGATGTAGGGCAAGGGGAAAGTATTTTCCTACGGGATGTAACAGGTAAAACCATTCTCATAGATGTGGGAGGCAAGGCAGAATCTGATAAGAAAATCGAAAAATGGCAAGAAAAGGCGACGACCAGTAATGCCCAGCGAACCTTGATTCCCTATCTTAAAAGTCGCGGAGTAGCCAAGATTGACCAGCTTATTTTGACCAACACAGACAAAGAATATGTTGGAGATTTGCTAGAGGTGACCAAGGCTTTCCATGTCGGGGAGATTTTAGTATCAAAAGGAAGTTTAACACAGAAAGAATTTGTGGCAGAACTACAAGCGACTCAAACCAAGGTACGCAGTGTGACAGCAGGGGAGAATTTACCGATTTTTGGCGGTTACTTAGAAGTCCTATCTCCAAGGAAGATTGGAGATGGGGATCGTGATGATTCTCTAGTTCTTTATGGGAAACTTTTGGATAAGCACTTTCTCTTCACAGGAAATTTGAAAGAGAAGGGAGAGAAGGATCTTTTAAAGCAATACCCTGATTTAGAGGTGGACGTCTTGAAAGTCGGTCAACATGGTTCTAAAACCTCATCAAATCCAGCTTTTCTAGAAAAACTCAACCCAGAGATTTCTCTCATCTCAGTTGGAAAGAACAATCGTGCGAAACTCCCCCATCAGGAAACCTTGACTCGACTAGAGACCATCAAGAGTAAGATTTACCGAACTGACCAGCAAGGGGCTATCCGCTTTAAAGGATGGAATCGTTGGCAAATCGAAAGCGTTCGTTAGGAAGAAACAATGTTATATATTAGTAAAATAAACAAAATATCTGTTGCATAATACTGAGAAAAACGATATAATGAAAGTGTTTCCAATAGTAATGATATAAATGCAATGAAAACATGAAAAATCAGCAAAAGTCGTTTTATTAGCGAGTTTATCATCTATTGTTTTTGTCAGTCCAGTGCAGCAGCTGTGACAGTTACTAAAAGTTATTGGTATGATTGGAATACCGCTTGGAAGTTTAGTATGAATTACCACGGACGTAAATATGTAAACATTCCAAGATGGTCTGCTTATTACTCTATAATGACTAAAAAGTTGGTCCGATTGGCATTCTGTTCGCTATGAGGTCATTAACTACTAGACAGGAAACTATCAATCGTTAAAGAGTGAGAAAAAGGAGGGCTGGATATGTTAAATCTTACTCATGTTACCTTAAAAACGCGACAAGTTATCTTGCAAGATGCGGATTTCACCTTTAAAAAAGGTAGGATTTATGGCCTTCTTGCTATCAATGGCTCGGGAAAGACGACACTGTTCCGAGCTATGAGCAAGCTGCTTCCCCTTAGTAGTGGACATATCGCAGCCTCTCCTTCTTTGTTTTATTATGAGAGTGTTGAATGGCTGGATGGAAACTTAAGTGGGATGGACTACCTTCGTCTCATAAAGAACATCTGGAAGTCAGGCCTGAACTTGAGTGATGAAATCGCCTATTGGGAAATGTCTGACTATATCAGCCTTCCTATTCGTAAGTATTCCTTAGGGATGAAGCAACGCTTGGTGATTGCCATGTATTTCCTCAGTCAGGCGAAATGCTGGCTTATGGATGAGGTAACAAATGGTTTAGACGAGTATTATCGACAGAAGTTTTTTGATAGATTGGCACAAATCAATAGAAAAGAACAGCTGGTTCTTTTAAGTTCCCACTACAAAGAGGAGTTAGTGGAGATTTGCGATAGCATGGTAACCATTCGTCAGGGGCAGATAGAAGAGGTTCCGTTATGAAAGATATTAGTCTATTTTTGTTAAAGAAAGTTTTCAAAAGTCGTTTAAACTGGATTATCTTAGCTTTATTTGCATCTGTACTCGGTGTTACCTTTTATTTAAATAGTCAGACTGCAAACTCACACAGCTTGGAGAGCGAGTTGGAAACCCGTCTTGTAAAAGATGAGAGAATCATCAATGAAAATGAAGTGAAGCTTTCCCAAATGTCTGACACCAGCTCGGAGGAATACCAGAGTGTTAAAAGAAATTTAGACATACAAAAAAATCTTTTGACTCAAAAGAAAGAAATTCTGGCTTTGTTAAAAGAAGGACGCTGGAAAGAAGCCTACTATTTGCAGTGGCAAGATGAGGAAAAGAGTTATGAAATTGTATCGAAGGAATCGACTTCTGGCTCTGACTTTAAAATGGCGGTTGACCTCCAACGAAAGATTTACCAAGCCCTGTATCCCTTAAACATAAAAGCACATACTTTGGAGTTTCCAACCCACGGGATTGATCAGATTGTCTGGATTTTAGAGGCTATCATCCCAACCTTGTTTGTGATTGGTATTATTTTTATGCTAACACAACTATTTGCAGAAAGATATCAAAATCATCTGGATACAGCTCAGTTATATCCTTTTTCAAAAGTGACATTTGCAATATCCTCTCTTGGAGTTGGAGTGGGTTATGTAACTGTGCTGTTTATCGGAATCTGTAGCTTTTCTTTTCTAGTGGGAAGTCTGATAAGTGGTTTTGGACAGTTAGATTATCCCTACCCGATATATAGCTTAACGAATCAAGAGGTAACCATTGGAAAAATACAAGATGTGTTATTTCCTAGTTTGCTCTTAACTTTCTTGGCTTTTATTGTCATTGTGGAAGTCGTCTACTTGATTGCTTACTTTTTCAAGCAAAAAATGCCTGTCCTCTTTCTTTCCCTCATCGGGATTGTTGGCTTATTGTTTGGTATCCAAACGATCCAGCCTCTTCAGAGTATTGCACATCTGATTCCCTTTACTTACTTGCGTTCAGTGGAGATTTTATCTGGAAGATTACCTAAGCAGATTAATAATGTAGATTTAAATTGTAGCATGGGTATTGTCTTACTTTCTTGCCTGATTATTCTTTTGTTAGTGGGGATTCTATTTATCGAAAGATGGGGAAGTTCACGTAAAAAAGAAGTTTTTAATAGGTCTTAGCGTTCCTATATGGAAGGTGAGGAAAAAACTAACACAGGGAGGGAACCAACTAGGTTCTCTCTTTTTGATGCGGACATCAAGAAGAAAACAGAAATTTTTTGAAAAAATGACTTTTTATCTTGACAAGGGCTAGAAAACTTGGTATCATATAAAAGTTGAGAAAAGCAGAAGTGAGAGCTTCTCGCCTTGTGACATCAAGTTGCCTGGCCCTACGGATGAAAAGTTTCTAAGAAACGCTATCATAACGTGCGGGCTTGTATCATTACGAGCCCGCTCTTGTTTTTCTCTAATAATAAAAAAGAGGTGAAAACCATAGCAAAGCAAGACTTATTCATCAATGATGAAATTCGTGTACGTGAAGTTCGCTTGATCGGTCTTGAGGGAGAACAGCTAGGCATCAAGCCACTCAGCGAAGCGCAAGCATTGGCTGATAGTGCAAATGTTGACTTAGTATTGATTCAACCCCAAGCAAAACCGCCTGTTGCTAAAATTATGGACTACGGTAAGTTCAAATTTGAGTACCAGAAAAAGCAAAAAGAACAACGTAAAAAACAAAGTGTTGTTACTGTGAAAGAAGTTCGTCTGAGTCCAACTATTGACAAGGGAGACTTTGACACAAAACTTCGCAATGCACGTAAATTCCTTGAAAAAGGAAATAAAGTTAAGGTATCTATTCGCTTTAAAGGGCGTATGATCACCCATAAAGAGATTGGTGCAAAAGTTTTAGCCGAGTTTGCTGAAGCAACACAAGATATTGCCATCATCGAACAACGAGCTAAGATGGATGGACGCCAAATGTTCATGCAGTTGGCGCCAGCAACTGACAAAAAATAGTTGTCAGAAAGTTAAATAAAGGAGAAAAAATCATGCCAAAACAAAAAACACACCGCGCATCAGCTAAACGTTTCAAACGTACAGGTTCTGGTGGACTTAAACGTTTCCGTGCTTACACTTCTCACCGTTTCCACGGAAAAACTAAGAAACAACGTCGTCATCTTCGTAAAGCATCTATGGTGCATTCAGGAGATTTCAAACGTATCAAAGCAATGCTTACTCGCTTGAAATAATAGCCTAACAGTAAGTAAACAATTCTAGGAAATATTTGGAGGAAATAAAACATGGCACGTGTTAAAGGTGGCGTTGTATCACGCAAACGTCGTAAACGTATTCTTAAATTAGCAAAAGGTTACTATGGAGCTAAACACATCTTGTTCCGTACTGCAAAAGAACAAGTAATGAACTCTTACTACTATGCATACCGTGACCGTCGTCAGAAAAAACGTGACTTCCGTAAATTGTGGATCACTCGTATCAATGCGGCAGCTCGTATGAACGGACTTTCTTACTCACAATTGATGCATGGTTTGAAATTGGCTGAAATCGAAGTTAACCGTAAAATGCTTGCTGACTTGGCTGTTAACGATGCAGCAGCTTTCACAGCTCTTGCAGATGCAGCTAAAGCAAAACTTGGTAAATAATAATTGATAAGACTGGAACAGAATTGTCCCAGTCTTTTTAGAAATAAAGGAGAAAGCTATGGCTTCAAAAATGCTACACACCTGCTTGCGAGTAGAAAACCTTGAAAAATCAATCGCCTTCTATCAAGATGCTTTTGGTTTTAAAGAATTGCGTCGCAAGGATTTTCCAGATTATGCCTTCACCATTGTCTATCTAGGACTTGAGGGTGATGACTACGAGTTGGAATTGACCTATAACTATGACCACGGCCCTTACGTGGTAGGAGATGGCTTTGCCCATATCGCCCTCAGCACACCTGACCTTGAGGCTCTTCATCAAGAACATAGTGCCAAAGGCTATGAGGTTACAGAGCCCAAAGGCCTACCAGGAACCCCACCAAACTATTACTTTGTCAAGGATCCTGACGGCTACAAGGTCGAAGTCATTCGTGAAAAATAATCCAGTAAAGTCAAGTAGAATGTTCGTTTTCTACTTGACTTTTTTTCATCTAAAGAGTATACTAATACAAATTTAACCTTTAAGGGGAGTCCAGAGAGACTCACAAGGTGTCAGATAAAAGGGATAGGGGACTCTCTGTGGAGACTTTTTAAGTGTGTGCATGAGTTCTAGCCTAACCCAACTGAGGCCTTGCATTAGCAAGGCCTTTTCTTTATCTGCTCCCCTTAAATTTAAGGAGGAAAAGTCATGAATCCCACATGTAAGAAGCGTTTGGGTACCATTCGTTTGGAAACCATGAAGGTGGTTGCTCAGGAGGAAATCGCGCCGGCAATCTTTGAATTAGTCCTAGAAGGGGAGATGGTTGAAGCCATGCGAGCAGGTCAATTTCTCCATCTGCGCGTGCCTGATGATGCCCATCTCTTGCGCCGTCCTATTTCAATTTCATCTATTGACAAGGCAAACAAGCAGTGTCATCTTATTTATCGGATAGAGGGGTCTGGGACTGCTATTTTTTCAACATTAAGTCAGGGTGATACTCTTGATGTGATGGGGCCTCAGGGAAATGGTTTTGACTTGTCTGACTTGGACGACCAGAACCGAGTTCTCCTCGTTGGTGGTGGGATTGGTGTTCCACCCTTGCTCGAGGTAGCCAAGGAATTGCATGCGCGTGGTGTGAAAGTAGTAACAGTTCTCGGTTTTGCTAACAAGGATGCTGTTATTCTCGAAACGGAATTGGCCCAATATGGTCAGGTCTTTGTAACGACCGATGATGGTTCTTATGGCATTAAGGGAAATGTGTCAGTCATCATCAATGACTTAGAAAATCAGTTTGACGCCGTCTACTCATGTGGAGCTCCAGGAATGATGAAGTATATCAATCAAAGATTTCATGATCACCCAAGAGCCTATCTATCTTTGGAATCTCGTATGGCTTGTGGAATGGGGGCCTGCTATGCCTGTGTCTTAAAAGTGCCAGATAGTGAGACGGTCAGCCAACGCGTCTGTGAAGATGGCCCTGTTTTCCGTACAGGAACAGTTGTATTATAAGGAGAAAGTCATGACTACAAATCGTTTACAAGTTTCTCTACCGGGCTTGGACTTGAAAAATCCCATCATACCAGCATCAGGCTGTTTTGGTTTTGGTCAGGAGTATGCCAAGTACTATGATTTAGACCTTTTAGGCTCCATTATGATCAAGGCGACGACACTTGAACCCCGTTTTGGTAATCCAACTCCTAGGGTAGCAGAGACACCTGCTGGTATGCTCAATGCAATCGGCTTGCAAAATCCGGGTTTAGAAGCTGTTTTATCTGAAAAGTTGCCTTGGCTGGAAAGAGAATATCCTACGCTTCCCATCATCGCCAATGTTGTAGGCTTTTCAAAACAAGAGTACGCTGCCGTTTCTCGAGGAATTTCGAAGGCAGCAAATGTAAAAGCTATCGAGCTCAATATATCCTGTCCCAATGTGGATCACGGCAATCATGGACTTTTGATTGGGCAAGACCCTGATCTAGCTTATGAAGTGGTAAAAGCGGCTGTGGAAGCTTCCCATGTGCCAGTTTATGTCAAGTTAACCCCTAGTGTAACGGATATCGTCACCATCGCCAAAGCCGCAGAAGATGCAGGAGCAAGTGGGTTAACCATGATCAATACTCTAGTCGGTATGCGCTTTGACCTCAAAACCAGAAAGCCAATCTTGGCCAATGGAACGGGTGGGATGTCAGGCCCAGCAGTCTTTCCAGTAGCCCTCAAACTCATCCGCCAAGTCGCCCAAACAACAGACCTGCCCATTATTGGAATGGGAGGAGTAGATTCGGCTAAAGCTGCGCTAGAAATGTATCTGGCTGGTGCCTCTGCTATCGGAGTTGGAACAGCTAACTTTACCAATCCTTATGCTTGTCCTGATATCATCGAAAATCTGCCAAAAGTCATGGACAAATATGGCATTAGCAGTTTGGAAAATCTCCGTCGAGAAGTTAAAGCCAGTCTGAGATAAACTAGGTCTTCCTTATCGTCAACAAGACATAGAATCTTCATCAATTTGTAATATTTTCGTTAGTCAACTATGTTACAATAGGTTTTATAAAATAGTAATAGTGTAGATAGTTTTCTACTGAGGAGAATAAAATGAAGAAGATACTACTTGCAAGTACTGTCGTTCTTTCTATGGCAGGATTTGCAAAGACATCTGTATATGCTGAAGAATCTCAGGTTACGAAAAAAACTCAGACCACAGATGTAGTCGAGAAAAAAGAAGAAGTTACTCCCAAAAAAGAAATTCCTCAAGTGGAGCCCAAGAAAGAACCAGTTGTAAAAGAGGAAAATTCTTCTAAAGATGACTCATCCAAAAAGGAAAAAAAAGAGGAAGTTATCAAGGAAGGTTGGAAAAAAGAGCAAGGAAACTGGCGTTTTTATGAAAATAACCAGCCTGTCGTAAACTGGAAAAAAATTAGTGGCACTTGGTATTACTTTGATAAAAATGGCATTATGCTCAGTAATAGCATAGTTGATGATTACCTTGTCAAAGGTAATGGTGCTATGGCGGAAAACGATTGGGTGAAAATATCTGACAAGTGGTACTATGCCACAGCTTCAGGCAAGATTTCTCGCAATAAGTGGGAAAAGATTGAAGGCAGTTGGTATTACTTTGATAAAGATGGTGTCATGCTTAGCCGTACTATCTACAATGACTACCTCTTTCAAGGCAGTGGCGCCATGACAGAAAATGATTGGGTAAAAATATCTGACAAGTGGTACTATGCCACAGCTTCAGGCAAGATTTCTCGCAACAAATGGGAAAAGATTGAAGGCGTCTGGTATTACTTTGATAAAGAAGGTGTCATGCTTAGTCGCACCATCTATAATGACTATCTCTTCCAAGGTAGTGGTGCCATGGCAGAAAACGATTGGGTGAAAATATCTGACAAGTGGTACTATGCAACAGCTTTGGGCAAGATTTCTCGCAATAAATGGGAAAAAATCAAAGGAACATGGTACTATTTTAATAGCGATGGTGTGATGGCAAGTAGCCAGTGGAAAAGTGACTACTATCTGAAAGATAGTGGCGCTATGGCGGAAAAAGAGTGGATTTTTGATAAATCCTACAATAGCTGGTTCTACTTGAAGTCAGGTGGGGCCTACGCTTCCCGTGAATGGATTGGCTCATACTACCTTAAATCTGGTGGCTATATGGCCAAAAATGAATGGATTTTTGACAAAGATTACGATGCTTGGTACTATCTAAAAGATGATGGTCGATATGTAACGGGTACTTTTACGATCAAAGGTAAAGAGTATTCCTTCCAGAATAATGGGAAGTGGATCTCAGAGGCAAAATATTACAAAGTGAAACCAATTACTGCTTATGTTTATAGTGCTTCTGGTGAAAGATTGAGTTATGTATCACAGGGAACCATCGTCTCGCTTGGAGATGCCCAATCTAAAAAAGATAGTCAAATACCAGTCAATATTTCTGGTTTATCCGGCTTCATGAATAAAAGTGATTTAGTAGCTATTGATAAAGATAGTGAATTTGTCCCTCATTATACAAGTGATGGCAAGTATTTTTACCATGAGTTATCACCTTATGTAAGTCTCCGTGTTGCGCCACATAGCTCAGCTATGACTATTGGTAAGAAATATTATTCAACTGATGGAATTCATTTTGATGGTTTCACCATTGAAAATCCCTTCCTCTTTAGAAATTTAACTAAACCAAGTAATTACAGCGCAGCTGAATTGGATAAAATTTATTCTTTGATGAATATTCGGGATAGTCGCCTCGCTGGTAAGGGAGCTGTTTTTAAGGAAGCTGAGGAACGATATGGTGTAAATGCTCTTTACTTAATGGCTCATAGTGCACTTGAGAGTGCTTGGGGGCGGAGCCAGATTGCCAAGGATAAGAATAACTTCTTTGGAATTGCGGCTTATGATTCGAGCCCGTATACCTCAGCCAAGAAATTTGATGATGTGGACAAGGGGATTCTCGGTGCGGCCAAGTGGATTCGCGAGAACTATATTGACCGTGGAAGAGACCACCTTGGGAACAAAGCTTCTGGTATGAATGTACGCTATGCTTCTGACCCATACTGGGGAGAGAAAATTGCCAGTATCATGATGACTATCAATAGCAAACTTGGTGGGAAAGACTAATCAAAAGAACTCAACGGTAACTACTGAAAAGTGGTTATCGTTTTGTTTTGGACATTGGAGGAATAATAGTATAATAACAGTCTCTTTATTCTTGAACAATTAACAAAATGATAGTAAAATGTAAGAGAAGATGTTAATCTAATTACTATATGAAAACAAAGGAGACTTTTATGAAAAAGCTACTATCCTTCTCAATCGCCTTGCTTTCGATCACAACACTAGTTGCTTGTTCTGGACATAAGGCGGAATCAAAGGTCCCAGAAGAAAAAATTGAACAGAAGCAAATCAAGTTTGATGAGAAGTTGTTTAAAGAAGCCGGACTCTTGCCTTTTAAAAATGAGAAGCAACTAGAACTTGGGGAATTGGATTCTAAATCACGCGCAACGGGTGCTCATATTCAACTTAAGGACAGCGATGAGCCAACTGAGAAGAGAGAGCCTAAGATAAGTTATAACCCGGTTGGTTGGCACAACTATAATTTTTATTATGGAGATGGCTCTAAAAAGGCTTGGTTGATGAATCGAGGCCACTTAATTGGTTACCAGTTTAGCGGATTGAACGATGAAAAGAAAAACTTGGTTCCGATGACTAACTGGCTCAATGCTGGTACATATTATGGTACAGATAATACAAATCAAGAAAGTATGCTTTATTATGAAAATCGATTGGACTCTTGGTTGGCCAATCACCCAAACTACTATCTTGATTATAAGGTGACCCCAATCTATCAAAAAGATGAACTGATTCCGAGACAGATTGAATTGCAGTATGTGGGAATAGATGAAAATGGTAAACTCTTGGAAATCAAGTTGGGTGGTAGTAAGGAAAAGGTTGATCAGTATTCGGTGACGCATGTCGTTTTAGACAATGTTTCAGCTAATGCGGAAATCAATTACTTAGATGGTACGGCTAAAAATACAGTCGAAAACAAAGAAGAAAAAGCTAAGAAGGAAGCTGAGGAAAAAGCCAAGAAAGAGGCTGAAGAAAAAGAAGCCGCTGAAAAGAAAGCAAAAGAAGAACAGGAAAAAGCTCGCCAAGCCGCACAAGAAAAGGAAGAAAGCCAGGAATCAAACTCGCCATCTACAAATTCAGGTGGCTACTTTAGAGATAAAAACGGAAGATGGCACAGACCAAATGGTAAATTTGCTTCCAAGAAAGAAATTAGAGAAGCCGGATTGCAGTGGTAGGAAGAAATTTAGTAGATATACAGTCAAAAAGCCGTTGGAAAACGGTTTTTTGTTGCTTGTTTTGGTGTATTATAGTAAAATTGTGAAGATATTAAATACTTTTTGGAGATTAAAATGAAGAAAAAAATAATGATATTGTCAATGTGTCTCATCATAGGAATTTCTGGTCTGGGATACTATTTCTTATCCTATGCACCACATCAAGCTGCTGTAACTAAGTTTGAAGATGTAGTAAAGGATTTAAATGAAAAAAATAAAGAAGTTGAAGATCAGATAGCTGAGGCTGAAAAAGTTATTGATAATGATGAAGAACCTCTTGATTCTAAGACATTGGAAAAATTGAAATCAACTATAAAGGATAGCAAAGATTCACTTCGTAAAATACCAGATATTGAAAAACAAACTGAGCAAATTGAAAAGCAAATTGAAGAATTAAGTCAACCATTAGATTATAGTGAAATAAAAAAGAATTTATCTGAAAAATTGACTCACTATCAAAATAGCATTCTTCAATTAAAACAAATTACAAATCCTTCAAGTTCTTTTATCGAAGAAAGACTTAAAGAAATTGAATCAATTACTGGAGTACAATCTGTTACGGAGGATAATGACCCTAATAAAAAATTAAATAAACAAGGAGGGTATACAGCGTCTGTATATTTTGTTGACAAGCAAGTGAATGAATCTGTAGAAGGCTCAGATATTGTTCAAAAAGGTAATGATGCTGGTGGAAATATAGAAGTTTATAAGACAAAAGAAGATGCAGAGAAACGCAATACTTATATTAGTGCTTTTGATGGAACTGCTTTGAATCCGGGATCACACTATGTTTATGGAACCATATTAATTCGCACTTCGCACCATTTAACAGGAACTCAACAGAAAGAACTGACTGAGAAAATCTACAATAAATTGATTGAACTGAAATAATAAAAAAATTGGATAGCTATTTGTTTTATTGAACTAAGACACAGTCAAAAAGCCGTTGAAAAACGGTTTTTTGTTATAATTAAATGAAGAATGTAGAATTGAAGGAGAGCATCATGACATTTGAAGAAATCCTGCCTGGGTTAAAGGCTAAGAAAAAATATGTACGAACTGGTTGGGGAGGGGCTGAAAACTATGTGCAACTTTTTGACACCATCGAGCAGAATGGAGTTGCACTTGAAGTGACGCCTTATTTCCTAATCAACGTGTCTGGAGAAGGGGAAGGTTTTTCCATGTGGAGCCCGACACCTTGTGATGTTTTGGCAACGGATTGGGTAGAAGTGCATGACTAGACGTGTATTGATTACGGGAGTGAGTTCAGGTATCGGACTTGCTCAAGCTCGACTCTTTTTAGAGAAGGGTTATCAAGTTTATGGAGTTGACCAAGGTGAAAATCCACTCTTACAGGGTGATTTCTACTTTTTACAGAGAGATTTGACCTTGGACTTGGAGCCTATTTTTGACTGGTGTCCTCATGTTGATATTTTGTGTAATACTGCAGGAGTATTAGATGATTACAAACCACTTTTGGAGCAAACAGCTCAGGAAATTCAAGAGATTTTTGAAATCAACTACATAACTCCTGTTGAGCTAACTCGACATTATTTGACACAAATGCAAGAAAATAAAAAAGGGATTATCATCAATATGTGTTCGATTGCTTCGAGTCTGGCTGGCGGAGGTGGACACGCTTATACTTCCTCTAAGCATGCCTTAGCTGGCTTCACCAAGCAGTTGGCTCTAGACTATGCTGAAGCTGGGATTCAGGTCTTTGGTATCGCTCCAGGAGCTGTTAAGACAGCTATGACAGCTGCCGACTTTGAGCCAGGTGGGTTGGCTGACTGGGTGGCTAGTGAAACGCCAATCAAGCGCTGGATTGAGCCAGAGGAAATAGCAGAACTTAGCCTTTTCTTAGCAAGTGGAAAAGCTAGCGCCATGCAAGGGCAAATTTTAATAATAGATGGTGGCTGGTCTTTGAAGTAGGAGGAGTTGGATGGAAATCAAAAAACACTTTGGAGTTTATGGTGTTTGCTTTGAAAACGGGAAGTTACTCTGCATTGAAAAAACGAGAGGCCCTTATCAACATCGTTATGATCTACCCGGTGGTAGTCAACAACTTGGTGAAGGACTGACGAAAACTCTGATTAGAGAAGTTTTGGAAGAGACAGGATATAAGCTTAAGGATTACGCTAATCCTAGGATTTATGATGTGCTGGTTCAAGAAGATGGGCAAGACTTTGCAGTACACCATATCATGGCCTTTTATGATATCGTACTCGATTTTGAACACTCTCAAAATTCAATTTCTCAGGAGGTTCTTGATGGAAGTAATGATTCAGCAAATGCACTTTGGGTGAATTTGGAAGAAATTACTACAGAAAATGCATCGCCATTAGTTTTGAAGGTTAAGTCTGAATTATTAGGATTTCCAGAATTAGATATGACAAGCTATAGAAATTGGAAAGTGAAGTAAGGGGATAATGGAACTATTTAAAACATGGAAGAAAAATATGGTTCTCTATGGTCTTAAATCTCAAATCGGAACTGTCTACCGAAACAGTGATAGGACAACAAGCTTTTATGATGTTGGGAATTTTCTATACCTAGAAGGGGAGTTGAATTCCAGATTTTGGGAAGATTTTGTTAGAAAATATGGTTTAGATTATAAGATTATTATTTCAGAAAATACCAAATGGCAAGATTTTCTGCATCGGAAAGTGGGGCTAATTTCTTTTACTCGCTATTCTTTTAAAGATAAGGCAAATTTTCAAGTTGAATTTCTAAATGATCTAGTTAGTCATTTAGAGGAAGGTTACAGTATTGTGCCTATTGATAATCATATTTATAACTGCTTTTCTGAGGAAGAATGGTCACAAGATTTAAAGGGAGATTTTGAGTCTTATCAGGATTTTGCTTTAAAAGGTGGATTTGGCTTTGTGGTTCTTAAAAATAATGAACTGATTGCTGGGATTTCCTCAGGGTTAGTTTATCGTGGAGCAGTTGAAGTGGAAGTTGCAACTAGACCAAACGAACAAGGAAAAGGATTTGCTAAAAAGCTTGGTGCTGCAATGATTCTAGAGAGTTTAAATAGAGATATGTTTCCTCTTTGGGATGCTCATAACGAGGCTTCCAAAAAAGTAGCAGAATTTTTAGGATATGAGTTAGTGGAACCTTATGAAGCTTTTGAACTAGATGAAAGCGGCATATAATGATATCTGATATTGTATCTCTTAAGACGAGGTGAATGGACATGCAAAACCAACTGGCTCTTAGTGGAGAAAAAATTATTGAAAAAGTTTATCCTCAACTATTTCACCACATTGGAATGATTCGTGGGGAATATTTGCTAAGAGAGCTCAATCAAAACATACTGTTACCAAGTTGTCAGCAATTTGTAAAAGATTATCTAGACACCATTTGCTCCTTGTACTCAGATGAAGAAGTTTGGTATCGTTTTTCTGAATTAACGAATACAGAAGCCAATTGTTTAGTGGGGACTAAAGAGTTTTTTGACGAAGGACATCCCTTGTTTGGCTATAGAGGAACCAGGCGTTTACTGGTGTGTCCGGATGAATTTCAGGCTGAGGCACATGTCGTTACAGAAGTTTATCAAACCAATCCCAATCTGTCTGTTATTTTTCCTTTTGTGAATGATGCTGAGCAGTTAAAGCAAGCTATTACAGTATTACGTCAGCATGGTTTCACTGGAAAAATTGGCACAATGATTGAATTACCGTCAGCATATTTTGACTTGGATAGAATAATGAAAACGGGTATTTCAAAGATTGTAGTTGGAATGAATGATTTGACTTCTTTTGTTTTTGCGACTGTGAGAAATAGTCAATGGCATAATATGGAAAGTCCAATTATGTTAGATATGCTAAGACAGATGCAGGACAAAGCAAGGATAAAAAAGATTGACTTTGCTGTAGCAGGCTATCTGAATGCTTCTTTCATACAAAAAATGAATCAGATGGGGATCAAGTGCATTATCCACTATAGTTCTATTCCAGAGATTTTTGATTTAGAAATTGACCATCCAGACCACCTCAAACGTGTGAAAGAAGTAAGTAAAAAATTACAAAGGAGTAACCCATGACACCTCAAGAAATGTGGAAAGCATACAAGCAAATCAATCCCTCTATCGGCGATGAGATCGATGCCTGGGCTTTTGGAGTAGATGCCGATCTTTTGGCAGATTTGGTTTTAAAAGGCGAAAAGACAGCAACCGCCTCAGCCTACGATCTCTACGCATTAGAAGGCGAATCTCTACCGCAAGAAGGAACCTTTGATGTCATTTTAGATAGTCAAAATCAGGCTGTCTGCATTGTCGAAATTACCAAGGTTTCTGTTCAGCCTTTCAATCAAGTTTCTGCTGACCATGCCTTTAAGGAAGGGGAAGGTGACAAATCCCTAGCCTATTGGCGTCAGGTTCATGAGGAATTCTTCACGGAGTGGCTGGAGGAAATGGGCTTGACTTTTACACCTGACAGCAAGGTCGTTCTGGAAGAATTTCGCAAGGTCTACCCACTGTAGACTGCAGAAGGAAGAAAGTTTTGGAAATTACCGTCCAATCCTTTTTTCTTAATCAAAACATGATATAATAAGTTTGTTTGAAGAAGAGTAAAACTCTTAAACTTAGAATAGGAGAAAACTATGCAAGCAGTTGAACATTTTATTACCCAATTTGTTCCTGAACACTATGATTTATTTTTAGACTTGAGTCGTGAGACCAAGACGTTTTCTGGGAAGGTGACCATCACTGGTCAAGCACAGAGTGACCGTATTTCCCTTCACCAAAAAGACTTGGAAATCGCTTCTGTAGAAGTTGCGGTTCAAGCTCGTCCATTTACAGTTGATCATGAAAATGAAGCCCTGCATATCGAATTAGCTGAGGCTGGTCAAGTTGAATTAGTCATTGCTTTTTCAGGAAAAATCACAGACAACATGACAGGGATTTATCCTTCTTACTACACTGTTGATGGTGTCAAGAAGGAAGTCTTGTCTACCCAGTTCGAGAGCCACTTTGCGCGAGAAGCCTTCCCATGCGTGGACGAGCCAGAAGCCAAAGCAACTTTTGACCTTGCTCTTCGTTTTGACCAAGCAGAAGGTGAAGTGGCCTTGTCAAACATGCCAGAGACTGACGTTGAAAACCGTAAGGAAACAGGCATCTGGAAGTTTGAAACAACACCTCGCATGTCTTCTTACTTGTTAGCCTTTGTAGCAGGTGATTTGCAAGGGGTGACCGCTAAAACTAAAAACGGTACTCTTGTAGGTGTCTACTCAACGAAAGCTCACCCACTATCTAACCTTGATTTCTCACTAGACATCGCCGTTCGCTCAATCGAATTTTACGAAGATTACTACGGAGTTAAGTACCCAATTCCTCAATCTCTCCATATCGCACTCCCTGACTTCTCAGCTGGTGCTATGGAAAACTGGGGTCTGGTAACCTACCGTGAAGTTTACTTGATTGTCGATGAGAACTCAACCTTTGCTAGTCGACAACAAGTTGCCCTTGTTATCGCCCACGAGCTTGCCCATCAATGGTTTGGTAACCTCGTTACTATGAAATGGTGGGATGACCTCTGGCTCAATGAAAGCTTCGCTAACATGATGGAATACGTCTGTGTCGATGCCATCGAGCCAAGTTGGAATATCTTTGAAGACTTCCAAACAGGTGGTGTGCCGGGAGCACTTAAACGTGATGCGACTGATGGCGTTCAGTCTGTCCACGTCGAAGTTAAACACCCAGATGAAATCAATACGCTCTTTGACGGAGCTATCGTCTATGCCAAAGGAAGTCGCCTCATGCACATGCTTCGTCGTTGGCTAGGTGATGCGGATTTTGCTAAAGGTTTGCACGCCTACTTTGAAAAACATCAATACAGCAATACAATTGGTCGTGACCTTTGGGATGCTCTTGGTCAAGCATCAGGACGTGATGTCGCAGCCTTCATGGATTCTTGGTTGGAACAACCAGGTTATCCAGTTCTCACTGTCAAAGTTGAAAATGATGTCTTGAAGATTTCACAAAAACAATTCTTCATCGGTGAGCACGAAGATAAGAACCGTCTCTGGGTTGTGCCACTGAACAGCAACTGGAAAGGTTTGCCAGATACACTTGAAACTGAAAGTATCGAAATCCCTGGCTACGCAGCTCTTCTTGCTGAAAATGAAGGAGCTCTTCGTCTTAACACTGAAAATACGGCCCACTACATTACAGACTATCAAGGAGATTTGTTAGAGGCTGTTCTTGCTGAGCTAGAGACACTTGATAACACAAGCAAACTGCAAATTGTTCAAGAACGTCGTTTGTTGGCTGAAGCAGGGCACATTTCTTATGCTGACTTGCTCCCAGTCCTTGATAAACTTGCTAAGGAAGAGTCTTACTTGGTAGTTTCAGCTGTATCTCAAGTGATTGCTGCCCTTGAGCGCTTTATCGATGAAGGAACAGAAACTGAGAAAGCCTTTAATGCACTCGTTGCTAAATTGGCTCGTCACAACTATGATCGTCTTGGTTTTAAAGCCAAAGATGGTGAATCAGATGAGGATGAATTGGTTCGTCAGTTAACTATTTCCATGATGATTCGCTCCAATGATGCAGAAGCTAGTCAAGTCGCTAGCCAAATCTTTGCAGCTCATAAGGAGAACCTTGCAGGCCTTCCAGCGGCAATCCGTGCTCAAGTTCTCATCAATGAAATGAAACACCATGAGACCAAAGACTTGGTCGCAACTTATCTGGACCTCTACACTCATGCCACAGATGCTGTCTTCAAACGCCAGTTGGCAGCTGCTCTAGCATACAGTACAGATGCTGACAATATCCAAACCTTGATTGGCTCATGGAAGGATAAGTTTGTTGTGAAGCCACAAGACTTGTCTGCTTGGTATTACCAGTTCCTAGATCATCAAACAACTCAAGAAACTGTTTGGGTCTGGGCGCGTGAAAACTGGGCTTGGATCAAGGCAGCTCTTGGTGGGGATATGAGCTTTGATAGCTTTGTTATCCTACCTGCCCATGTATTTAAGACTGAGCAACGCTTGGCAGAATACAAGGAATTCTTTGAACCACAACTTTCTGACCTAGCTCTTAGCCGCAACATTCGTATGGGAATCAAGGATATCGCAGCGCGTGTTGACTTGATTAAGCGTGAGAAAGCAGCAGTAGAAGCTGTTGTAGCTCAATATGGCAAAGCTTAATTCGTTCGAAATGTAAACAAAAACTCAACTTTCTATCTTAAAAGAAGAGAGAGTTGAGTTTTTTTTAAGGCAATTTTGGTATAATAATCATAACAAGGAGGAGTTTCTGATGATAAAAATCTTATTAATAGAAGATGACCTAGGCCTGTCAAACTCAGTATTTGACTTTTTAGATGATTTTGCGGATGTCATGCAGGTCTTTGATGGTGAAGAAGGTCTCTACGAAGCAGAAAGTGGCGTTTATGACTTGATTTTGCTTGACCTGATGTTGCCTGAAAAAAATGGCTTCCAAGTTTTGAAAGAGTTGCGCGAAAAAGGAATTACAACACCAGTCCTTATCATGACTGCCAAAGAGAGTTTGGATGATAAGGGACACGGTTTTGAGCTTGGAGCGGATGACTACCTCACCAAACCTTTCTACCTAGAAGAACTCAAAATGCGGATCCAAGCCCTTCTCAAACGTTCAGGCAAGTTTAACGAAAACACCTTGACCTATGGGGATATTGTCGTTAACCTTTCAACGAATGAAGTGAAAGTGGAAGATACTCCTGTAGAACTGCTCGGGAAAGAGTTTGAGTTATTGGTTTACTTCCTTCAAAATCAAAATGTTATTCTTCCCAAGACACAAATTTTTGACCGTCTATGGGGATTTGATAGCGATACGACGATTTCCGTTGTAGAAGTCTATGTCTCAAAAGTTCGTAAGAAATTGAAGGGAACAGCCTTTGCTGAAAATCTTCAAACCTTGCGTAGTGTCGGGTATATTTTAAAAGATGTTCAATAAACTAAAAAAAACATGGTACGCAGATGATTTTAGCTATTTCATTCGAAACTTTGGAGTTTTCACCCTGATCTTCTCTGCTATGACCTTGATTATCCTGCAGGTCATGCACTCGAGTCTCTACACTTCTGTAGATGAAAAACTACAAGCCCTTAGCACTAGCCCTCAAGCTGTCATCCAATTAGCCCTTAATCGGGCAACTGAAGAAGTCAAAGATATTCAACCAGCAACAGCGGATGCCAGCAAGGCTGAAATCAAGCCCAATGTCAGCTCCAATACGGAAGTCTTGCTCTTTGACAAGGATTTTAACCAACTCTTACTGGGTAACCGCTTTTTAGGCTTGGACAAGATCAAACTGGACAAGAAAGAGTTGAATCATATTCGGCAAATCCAAGTTGTCAATAGCTACGGTCAGGAAGAAACCTATCGGATGATCTTGATGGAAACTAACTCTTCCTCCGTATCAAGCAACGTCAAATATGCGGCGGTTTTAATCAATACCAGTCAGCTCGAGCAAATCAGCCAAAACCATGAGCATTTAATCGTAGTGGTCATGGCCAGTTTCTGGCTCCTGTCTTTAATTGCCAGTGTTTACTTGGCACGTGTCAGTGTCAAACCCTTGCTGGAAAGTATGCAAAAGCAGAAGTCCTTTGTTGAAAATGCAAGCCACGAACTGAGAACACCTTTGGCTGTTTTACAAAATCGTTTAGAGACTCTCTTTCGAAAACCAGAAGCGACGATCATGGAATCCAGCGAAAGTATTGCTTCTAGCCTCGAAGAAGTTCGGAATATGCGTTTCCTTACAACCAACCTTCTCAATTTAGCACGTCGAGATGATGGACTTAAGCCAGAAATAGCAGAAGTTTCTCCACAATTCTTTAAAACCACCTTTACCAACTATGAGTTAATTGCTTCTGAAAATGATCGAGTTTTTGACTATGAAAATCGGATTTATCGTCCCTTCATGACCGATCAGTTGCTCTTAAAACAACTCATGACCATCTTGTTTGATAATGCCATCAAGTATACCGAAGAAGATGGAAAAATTGAGTTTGTGGTTTATGCTACAGATCGCCATCTCTATCTAACAGTAGCGGATAATGGGATTGGAATCTCAGCTGCTGACAAGAAGAAAATCTTTGACCGTTTTTACCGTGTAGACAAGGCGAGAACCCGTCAGAAAGGTGGCTTTGGCTTGGGACTTTCTTTGGCCAAGCAGATTGTTGATGCCTTACGAGGAACGATTAGCGTAAAAGATAACAAACCTAGAGGAACGATTTTTGAAGTTAAAGTCGCTATTCAATCTCCTTCAAAACGTAAGAATAAATAAAAAAAAAGCAGTTTTAAAAACTGTCTTTTTTGATAACTAGAAAATAGGTTGGTAGTAATACCAACCTTTATTTTAAAATCTTTTGTTTAATAATCTTTCGTTGAAGTTGTAAAAGTGCGAAGCTTGTCCCCATAGCAGCAATAAATGATAAAGCTGTATTCAATTTTAAGGCCAAAAAGATAAAACTAAAAAGTGCCATAAAAATACAAAAACAAGCAATATTTACAAAAAATAAAATCTCTTTTAGGTTAGGGCCAACAGGGGCTTCAGGTGTGTAATCTTGGTAAAGCGGAGTTTGTTTCGATTCGGGAATTTGTTCAAACTCATAAGCTTCTAGTTTTCTTGCGGGCATGATTCTCTCCTTAACAGTACCTAACTATTTTATCATTTTTTATGCAGAGAATTGTTACAGAATGGTTACAAAACTACTAAAGTCTCTTATCATTATCTAAGTCACTCTTCTTGACACCCACTGGGGAAAGTGATAGCATGGATGTTACACTTGAAACAGATGACCTGACCTTCTCTATTATAAATATACTGAGAAAGGAAAGGATAACTTATATAAATTGATAGCAAGCTGAGGCTTTTTCCTAAGATGATTTGTTAAGTTGCTACCTGGATACTTTTGAAGAGTATTGATAGGAGTTGTTTTGAATGGATGGAAGGACAGAGATTCTGTCTATTGGACTGGGTGGCTTTTTGCTACCTCTGGGGAAAGTAAAAGGAGATAAGCATGTATCTTGCTATCAAAGAGATATTACGAAACAAACTTCGATATAGTTTGATTCTAACTACCATTTTTCTTATCGCTTTTATGGTCTTTTTTATGACCAGTCTAGCTCTTGGTCTTGTGCGAAACAACCGAGCAGCTATTGATAATTGGCAAGCGACGGGTGTGGTTTTATCTGACTACGCAAATGATAATTTGACGGCATCTTTTATTCCTGAAAAGGACTACAAGGATAAGAGTTCTGAAGAGGCTGCTCCATTGGGCTATATGTTTGCTGTAACCAATCTAGTCGATGGTAGTGAAAAGGTCAATGTTTCCATTTTTGCTCAAAACTGGGACTCTTTTATCTCTCCTAGTTTGACGGAAGGTCGTTATCCTGAAGGAGATGATGAGGTTGTTGTGGATCAGTCTTTTGAGAACTATGGGATTAAGCTAGGCGATGCCATTCAGCTCAATGGAAGCGAGGCAAGTTACAAGATTGTAGGCCTGACTCAAGGAAATAAATTTTTCACTGAGCCTGTTGTCTTTACGAGTCTGACAACTTATTGGACCTTACAAGGAACCTTGAAAGCCAATCGTTCCATCTCTGCCTTGGTATTGAAAAATGATATAGAAGTGGTTGGGGATGGTCTGAAACAGATTTCCATTCCAAAAATGATATCAAAAATTCCTGGTTACACACCTCAGGTTAATGTATTTTCAGGGATGATTCTTGCTATGATTGTTATCACAGGCTTGATTGTGGGTATTTTTGTTTATATCATTACCATCCAAAAACTAGGACTTTATGGAATAATGCGGGCTCAGGGTATACAGATCAAAACCATTGTATGGTCCCTTTTCTGTCAAATCTTCCTCCTAGCTGGTATGGGGATTGCTTTAGCCTTGCTGGCAATCGGAGGAGTGATTTTGGTTTTACCAGCTACCTTCTTTTTCTACCCAAGTTGGATAGCTTACTCTGTCCTAAGCTTGGTAATTTCCTTGATGGCCCTTCTAGGTGGTGTCATTTCACTTCCACGCTTGCTAAAGGTGGACCCGATTACTGCGATTGCAGAATGATAAGGAGAATAGTATGACAGCATTGATTGAAATGAATCAAGTGACAAAAACATACGGGGAAGGAAAGATGAAAGTCGTAGCCCTGCATGAGACGAATTTTCAGCTAAATGCGGGAGAGTTCGTAGCTATCGTTGGGCCTTCAGGTTCTGGAAAGACGACCTTTCTAACGACTCTAGGACAACTTCAGGAAGCATCGAGTGGAAAGATTTTGGTAAAGGGGAAGGAAACAGGCAGTTTGACGGAGAAGGAGAAAACAGACCTCCGTTTTAGAGAGTTTGGCTTTATTCTTCAGGCTTCAAACTTAATTCCTTTTCTAACGGTCAAGGAACAGCTGGATTTGATTGACAGACTGGATAAGGGAAAAAATAGGAAGAGTGATCGAAAAGAGTTACTTGACTTGTTGAATTTGGAAAAAGTACAAGATCATTATCCCAAAGCTCTATCAGGTGGTGAACGTCAACGTGCGGCGATTGCTAGAGCACTTTATAATAATCCGAGCATCGTTCTTGCAGATGAGCCAACAGCCAGTCTGGATACCCAGCGTGCCTACCAAGTAACGGAAATGTTGGCTGCCATTGCCCACGAACAAGGTAGAGGAGTTGTCATGATTACACATGATACACGCCTTCTCGATAAGGTTGACCGAATTTATGTTATGAATGATGGCCACCTAGTTGAAGAAACACATGCATAAAAAAGAGAGTGAGCGGTGCTGGTTACTGTTCACTTTTTGATTGCAAACTTTAAAAAATGACTTTGACTTTTTATAAAAATCCTAGTATTCATAGCTGATTTTTGAGAAATATGGTATAATTTTTCTTATGGAAAAGATTATCATTACAGCAACTGCTGAAAGTATTGAACAAGTTGAACAGTTACTCGAAGTTGGCGTAGACCGTATCTATGTCGGTGAGAAAGATTTTGGCCTTCGTCTACCAACGACCTTTAGTTATGAAGAGTTGCGCACCATCGCTAATCTCGTTCATGATGCGGGTAAGGAATTGATCGTTGCAGTCAATGCCCTCATGCACCAAGATATGATGGACCGAATCAAGCCCTTCCTAGATTTCTTGGAAGAAATCAAGACAGACTATATTACTGTTGGGGATGCAGGTGTCTTTTACGTGGTAAATCGTGATGGCTATTCCTTTAAGACCATCTACGATGCTTCAACTATGGTGACAAGCAGTCGTCAGATTAACTTCTGGGGTCAAAAGGCTGGCGCATCTGAGGCGGTTTTGGCGCGTGAAATTCCATCTGCTGAGCTCTTCAAGATGCCTGAGATTTTGGAAATTCCTGCTGAAGTCTTGGTTTACGGAGCTAGTGTCATTCACCATTCTAAGCGTCCGCTCTTGCAAAACTACTATAACTTTACACATATCGATGATGAAAAGACGCGTAAGCGTGACCTCTTCTTGGCAGAACCAAGTGATCCAGAAAGCCATTATTCTATCTTTGAAGATAATCATGGTACCCATATCTTTGCCAACAATGACCTTGATTTGATGACCAAATTGACAGAATTGGTGGAGCATGGTTTTACCCATTGGAAGCTAGAAGGACTCTACACACCAGGTCAAAACTTTGTTGAGATTGCTAAACTCTTTATCCAAGCGCGTAGCTTGATCCAAGAGGGCAACTTTAGTCATGACCAAGCCTTCTTGTTAGATGAGGAAGTGCGCAAGTTACACCCTAAAAACCGTTTCCTCGATACAGGATTCTATGATTACGATCCTGATATGGTTAAATAGGACACGAAAACCCGAAATAAAAATGTTCGGGTTTTTCAAGTGTATTCATGAAATAAAAACGGATACATGTTATAATAAAAGTAACTCTTTAATGGAGGTGTTTAAGTGGAGAATCTGAAAAAGATGGCAGGTATCAAGGCTGCTGAGTTTGTCAAGGATGGTATGGTTGTTGGACTCGGTACTGGATCAACTGCCTACTATTTCGTAGAAGAAATCGGTCGTCGCATTAAGGAAGAAGGTTTGCAGATTACTGCTGTAACAACTTCCAGTGTGACCAGTAAGCAGGCTGAAGGTCTTAACATCCCGCTCAAGTCGATTGATCAAGTAGACTTTGTTGATGTGACGGTTGACGGGGCGGATGAAGTAGATAGCCAGTTCAACGGAATCAAAGGTGGTGGTGGTGCCCTTCTGATGGAGAAGGTTGTCGCAACGCCCTCAAAAGAATACATTTGGGTGGTTGATGAAAGCAAACTAGTAGAGAAACTAGGTGCTTTTAAATTGCCAGTAGAAGTGGTTCAGTATGGATCAGAACAGGTCTTTCGTCGGTTTGAGCGAGCTGGCTACAAACCAAGTTTCCGTGAAAAAGACGGCCAACGTTTTGTGACCGATATGCAGAACTTTATCATTGACCTAGCCTTGGATGTCATTGAAGATCCAATTGCCTTCGGACAAGAATTGGACCATGTCGTTGGTGTCGTAGAGCACGGTTTATTCAACCAAATGGTGGATAAGGTCATCGTAGCTGGACGAAATGGCGTTCAGATTTTAACTTCAACAAAAGGGAAATAAAAGGAGACACACTATGTCAAAATTTAATCGGATTCACTTGGTGGTACTGGATTCCGTGGGAATCGGTGCTGCACCAGATGCCAATAACTTTGTCAATGCAGGAGTTCCAGATGGAGCTTCTGACACACTGGGACACATTTCAAAAACAGTTGGTTTGAATGTGCCAAACATGGCTAAAATCGGTCTAGGAAATATTCCTCGTGAAACACCGTTGAAGACCGTTCCAGCAGAAAGCAACCCAACAGGATATGCAACAAAATTGGAAGAAGTATCTCTTGGTAAGGATACCATGACTGGACACTGGGAAATTATGGGGCTTAACATTACAGAACCTTTCGATACTTTCTGGAACGGATTCCCAGAAGAAATCTTGACAAAGATCGAAGAATTCTCAGGACGTAAGGTCATTCGTGAAGCTAACAAACCATACTCAGGAACAGCTGTTATCGATGACTTTGGGCCACGTCAAATGGAAACTGGGGAGTTGATTATCTATACTTCAGCTGACCCAGTTTTGCAGATTGCTGCCCACGAAGATATCATTCCTTTGGATGAATTGTACCATATCTGTGAATACGCGCGTTCGATTACCCTTGAGCGCCCTGCTCTTCTAGGTCGTATCATTGCCCGTCCATATGTTGGTGAACCAGGTAACTTCACTCGTACAGCTAATCGTCGTGACTTGGCAGTTTCACCATTTGCTCCAACTGTTCTCGATAAACTCAATGAAGCAGGTATCGACACTTATGCTGTGGGTAAAATCAACGATATCTTTAACGGTGCAGGAATCAATCATGACATGGGACACAACAAGTCAAACAGTCATGGGATTGATACACTATTGAAGACCATGGGACTTGCTGAGTTTGAAAAAGGGTTCTCCTTCACAAACTTGGTAGACTTTGATGCTCTTTACGGTCACCGCCGCAATGCTCATGGTTACCGTGATTGCTTGCATGAGTTCGATGAACGCTTGCCTGAAATTATCGCAGCCATGAGAGAGAACGACCTTCTCTTGATTACTGCGGACCATGGAAATGACCCAACCTATGCAGGAACAGACCACACTCGTGAATATATTCCATTGTTGGCCTTTAGCCCTTCCTTTAAAGGAAATGGTGTCATTCCTGTCGGACATTTTGCAGATATCTCAGCGACAGTTGCGGATAACTTTGGTGTTGAAACTGCCATGATTGGGGAAAGTTTCTTAGATAAATTGGTATAAGATGACGCGATATGCTTTACTGGTTAGGGGCATTAATGTCGGTGGGAAAAATAAGGTTGTCATGGCGGATCTTCGTCAAGAATTGACAGAGTTGTGTTTGGAGAAGGTTGAAACCTACATCAACAGTGGCAATATTTTCTTTACTTCTACAGCTCCCAAAGCCCGATTGGTTGAAAAGTTAGAGGCTTTCTTTGAAGTCCATTATCCATTTATTCAGAGTTTTTCTTTACTGGGTCTAGAGGACTTTGAGGCGGAGCTTGACAATCTACCAGGTTGGTGGACAAAAGACATGGCGCGAAAAGACGTCCTCTTCTACACGGAGGGCTTGGATGTGGATCAAGTCATTGAGAAAGTTGAAAGTTTGGAACTGAAAGATGAAGTGGTTCATTTTGGAAGACTTGGGATTTTCTGGGGGAAATTCTCTGAAAAATCTTACTATGCAACTGCCTATCACAAGTACTTACTCAAGATGCCTTTCTACCGCCGAATCACCATTCGCAATGCTAAAACTTTTGACAAAATCGGTCAAATGCTAAAAAATAATAAAGGAGACACACAATGACATTTTTAGACAAAATCAAGGAAACAGCTGCTTTCCTGAAAGACAAGGGGATCCTAGCGCCTGAGTTCGGTCTAATCCTTGGATCAGGACTTGGAGAATTGGCAGAAGAAATCGAAAATCCAGTTGTAGTAGACTATGCTGAGATTCCAAACTGGGGCCGTTCAACAGTAGTCGGTCATGCTGGTAAATTGGTATATGGAGAACTTTCTGGTCGCAAGGTCTTGGCTCTTCAAGGTCGTTTCCATTTCTACGAAGGAAACCCTCTGGAAGTTGTGACCTTCCCTGTACGTGTCATGAAAGTTCTCGGCTGTGAAGGTGTCATTGTTACCAATGCTGCAGGAGGTATCGGCTACGGTCCTGGTACCTTGATGGCTATCTCAGACCATATCAACATGACAGGCCAAAATCCATTGATGGGTGAAAACTTGGATGATTTTGGTCCACGTTTCCCAGATATGTCTAAGGCCTACACACCAGAATACCGTGCTACTGCCCATGAAGTGGCTAAGAAACTCGGGATTAAGCTTGATGAAGGTGTCTATATCGGTGTAACTGGTCCAACTTATGAAACACCTGCAGAAATTCGTGCCTATAAGACACTGGGAGCAGATGCTGTTGGTATGTCTACGGTTCCTGAAGTTATTGTGGCAGCCCACTCAGGTTTGAAAGTTCTAGGAATTTCATGTATTACTAACCATGCTGCTGGTTTCCAAGAAGAACTCAATCATGAGGAAGTTGTAGAAGTGACTGAACGTGTCAAAGGCGACTTTAAGGGCTTGATTAAAGCTATTCTTGGTGAACTCTAATCCTATGAAAGCACGACTCCAAAGCCTGCCCTACGGACTGAGGCTACTTCTAGCCACTCTATCATTGGGAATAGGGACGGGTCTGGTCGGAATTGCCTGCCATTATTTACTAGAAAGTGTGCAATGGCTGGCCTTTGGCCAAACTAGTTCGGATTTGCTCCAGCAATTTCAAGAAGCTGGGGGTCTCCGTAGATTCCTCGTTCTGTGTGTGACAGGGGCCCTGGCAGCTGGCTTCTGGTATGTCCTACAAAGGCGCCATAAGATTTTGTCTATTCGTCAGCAAATTATATTAGCTGGAGACAGGGAGCCAGCGTTCTTAGCCCACCTCTTTCATGCAGGTATGCAGGTTGCGATTGTCGGAGCAGGCGCATCGGTCGGAAAAGAAGGAGCACCACGCGAGGTTGGGGCCCTTCTAGCTGGTTGCTTGTCAAAGGGATTCTCTCTAGCCCTTAAAGAACGGAAGGTGTTGGTTGCCTGTGGGGCAGGAGCAGGTCTAGCTTCGGTCTATCAGGTTCCCTTTGCTAGTAGTTTGTTTGTCTTTGAGACCTTAGGACTTACCTATAGTTGGCAGAACTTTTTGCTGGTTTTGGCTAGTACTTATCTGGCAACCTGGGTGGCTCAGCCCATTGTTGGTCAGGATGCTATTTATCACCTATCTGCGGTCTCTTGGTCGTCTAGCAGTTTCTTGCAGGCGATTCTGATTGCTTCATTGGTTACTCCACTTGCGCTGGGCTTCCGATTTTTAGCTAAACGGGCGGGCCACAAGCGACGGAAGAATGGGACAATTCTTTGGGCTCTTCCTCTAGCCTTTCTCGTGCTGGGGAGCCTGGCAGTCTTTTTCCCTATCTTTATGGGAAATGGCCAGGTACTAGCCCAAGCCTTGTTGTCTAGCCAGCCAATTCCCTATCTTCCATTGACTCTTGCAGTAAAGGGGCTTCTAGTTTATCTCCTCTTGCGTAATGGTGCCTATGGGGGAACCTTGACGCCATCATTTGCCTTGGGGATTGGATCTGGCTATTTAGTGACTTTGCTTTTGACAGTAGTTGGCATTCATCTGGATCCAGCTCTAGGAATGCTACTAGGAGCAACAGTCTTTTTAGGAACGACCTTACAAGCTCCTCTGACGGCCATTGCACTGAGCCTTGGATTTACAGGCCAGGATTGGAGTTTGACAATACCGCTTGTACTAGCAGCAGGAATGTCTTACGTGATTCGAAAGAGATGGGAGAAGAAACAATGAAGGTACATTTTGTACTGCATGAAACATTTGAAGTTCCGGGCGCTTATCTAAAATGGGCTCTGGCACGAGGGCATCACATTACATCAACAAAGGTTTACGAAAAAGAACCTCTTCCTGAAACAATTGACGGGATTGATTTTCTGATTGTCATGGGTGGACCCCAATCTCCTGATGAGGATAAAGCAAACTTCCCATACTATGACCCTAAGGCTGAGCTTGCTTTTATGAAAGAAGCGATTGCTGCGGATATCTATATTGTTGGTGTCTGTCTCGGTGCGCAGCTCCTGTCTGTTGCCTATGGTGCGAAGTATGAACATAGTCCAGAGCGCGAGATAGGCGTTTATCCTGTGACATTGACGATGCAAGGTCTAACAGATCCTCATGTCAGCTTGTTCGGAGAAACCTTAGAAACCGGCCACTGGCACGGTGATATGCCAGGGCTGACAGAGGATGCTGTTGTTCTTGCGACGAGTCAAGGTTGTCCACGCCAAATTATTCGCTTCAGTCCTAAGCATTATGCATTTCAGGCTCATTTGGAATTTGATTCAGAAGCAGTAGAACTCTTAATTGTTGCAGATGGTGAGGAGCGATTAAGAGAGCAAAGTGAAAAGTTACCTTTTGTTCAAACACCAGAAGAATTACGTAAAAACGATTACTCTGAAATGAATGCAAAACTGTACGCATTTTTAGATTCATTGGTAAACTAGGAACTACAGAAAGGCAGGATTCCAGATTTGGAAGAAAACTTGGAATCGTCCTGCTATGAAATCAAAAGGTGTAGTAGGTATTTAATACTAACCCTCTTTAAACTTTATATAAAAAGAAAGGTAGAGCGTGTGTTCTAATTTGAACACGAGCGGAAAACTTGGAAAATAGATAATCTGACTGAGAAATCAGGATTTCTCGTCAGATTCCTAATTTTCAGTCGTTTTCTTCTCGCTCTTTGTATCATAAATTATGTCTATCCATATTGCTGCTAAGCAGGGTGAAATTGCTGATAAAATTCTTCTTCCGGGGGATCCTCTTCGTGCTAAGTTTATTGCGGAGAATTTCCTTGAAGATGCTGTTTGTTTTAACGAAGTGCGTAACATGTTTGGTTACACTGGTACTTATAAGGGTCACCGTGTATCTGTCATGGGAACTGGGATGGGGATGCCGTCCATTTCGATTTATGCGCGTGAGTTGATTGTGGACTACGGTGTGAAAAAATTGATCCGTGTGGGAACTGCGGGTTCGTTAAATGAGGATGTTCACGTTCGTGAATTGGTTTTGGCACAAGCAGCTGCAACCAACTCAAACATCATCCGTAACGACTGGCCACAGTATGATTTCCCACAAATCGCTAGCTTTGATTTGCTAGACAAGGCCTACCATATTGCAAAAGAACACGGTATGACCACCCACGTTGGGAACGTCTTGTCATCAGATGTCTTTTACTCAAACTACTTTGAAAAGAACATCGAGCTTGGTAAATGGGGAGTTAAGGCTGTGGAAATGGAAGCAGCAGCCCTTTACTATCTTGCTGCCCAACATCACGTTGATGCACTCGCTATCATGACCATTTCTGATAGCTTGGTCAATCCAGATGAAGATACCACTGCAGAAGAACGCCAAAATACCTTCACCGATATGATGAAGGTTGGTTTGGAAACCTTGATTGCAGAGTAAACATCGTATTACTTTGAGATAAGGTTATTTCTAAGATTGATTCAAATGCTTTAATCTCAAATACATACGTAATGATAAAGGAAGAGTTGAAAATCAGATTGCTTGGAGCGATTGATTTTCAACTTTTTTAGCACCCAGCTTAAGGAGAGATGTGATGGATAAAATAGAACTATTACAAAACTTGATTGATAAAAGTCACAGAATAGTCTTTTTCGGAGGAGCAGGAGTGTCAACCGAGTCCAATATCCCAGATTTTCGTAGTTCAGATGGTGTTTATAGTCATCAGTTAGGCCGTCATTTTACGGCAGAGCAACTTGTTTCTCGGACCATGTTTGAGCGCTATCCAGAAGATTTTTTTGACTTTTATAAGAAATACCTGATTTATCCAGAAGCCAAACCTAATGCTGCTCACACTTATCTGGCTGCTTTGGAAAAGACAGGTAAGCTAAAGGCTGTTGTGACACAAAATATCGATAGTCTTCATGAAATGGCTGGCTCCCAAAAGGTCTTTAAATTGCATGGGAGTGCGGACCGCAATTACTGCCTAGGTTGTCAACGTTTCTATAACTTAACTGGTTTTCTGGCCCTCGAGGGACCTGTTCCCCACTGCCTAGACTGTGGCAAGGTGGTCAAGCCCGACGTGACCTTGTATGAAGAATCGCTTGACATGGATGTCTTTAGCCAGGCTGCACAAGCTATTCGGCAAGCTGACTTGCTGATTATTGGTGGGACTTCCTTGGTTGTTTATCCTGCAGCTAGCCTAGTAAACTATTTTTCTGGAACAAATCTGGTCGTTATCAATAAAATCAGTATTCCACAAGACAGCCAAGCTACATTGGTCATTGAAGGCAAGATTGGGGAAGTCTTTTCGAAATTGAGACAATAAAAGAATTTTAGAAGATAGCAACAAAACCTTGTTACTTGAAAGAGAAAACTATCTCATTTATTGACCACAATCTCGCTCTTTTAGACTTGTAAAAACTGGCTGAGAAAATCAAAATACCTTCACCGATATGATGAAGGTTGGTTTGGAAACCTTGATTGCAGAGTAAAATATAAAAGAAAATCCTGATTTCACTTGAAATCAGGATTTTTTCATAGATGCGATTTTTTCTGGGTCTGGTGTAACGCGGAGGGTCTTTTGTCCTGTGTAGGTTACAAAGCCAGGTTTTCCACCAGTTGGTTTGTTGAGTTTCTTGACTTCAATCATATCCACCTGCACGAGATTTGACAGGCGACCTTTGGAGAAGTAGGCAGCTAGTTCGGCCGCATCTGTCTTGACTTCGTCAGAAGGATTGAGATTTCCTGAGATGACGACGTGGCTTCCAGGAATGTCCTTGGCATGGAACCAAAGTTCCTCCTTGCGGGCCATTTTAAAGGTCAATTCCTCATTTTGCAGGTTGTTTCGTCCGACATAGATGATGGTCTTGCCATCGCTCGCCAGATACTGTTCTGGTTTTTTGCGTTTCTGAATTTTCTCGCGTTGGCGTCTTCTAATAAAGCCAGTTTGGATCAATTCTTCACGGATTTCAGCGATTTCCTCTAGCCCAGCTTGGTTGAGGACGGTCTCCACACTTTCCAGATAGAGAATAGTTGCCTTGGTTTCTTCAATCAGCTCAGTCAGGTATTTGACAGCTTCTTTGAGTTTCTGGTAACGTTTAAAATAGCGTTGAGCATTCTGGCTGGGAGTCAAGGCCTTATCAAGCGCAATGGTGATAGGTTGATTGGTGTAGTAGTTGTCCAAGGTAACCTGATCTTGGTCATTAGGCACTTGGTGGAGGAAGGTTGTCAACAATTCCCCTTTTTGGCGAAATTCCTCAGCATTGTCTGTCGCCAGTAACTCTTTTTCTTGTTTTTTCAGCTTATGTCGATTTTTCTGAAGTTCATTTTCAACACGTCGAATCAGTTCACTGGCTTGCTGTTTAACGCGGTCCCGTTCAGCCTTGTCCTTATAGTAGGTGTCCAACAAGTCAGAAAGGCTGGCAAAAGGGTCTCCTACACTGTTCGTAAAAGGAACTGGACTGAAGGAAGTCTCTGTTAAGCATGGCTTGGTTTCTTGACCGAAAAAGTTTCGGAAAGTATACAGTTTATCACTGACAAGAATGTTTTCCAATTCATTTGCCGTATCGCGTCCTAGTCCTTGAAAGAGACTCTGAAGATTTTTTGCTGTTAGTTCTTGGGTTTGCAGAATTTCAAAGAGCTTTTCATCCTTGATAGTAAAAGGATTGAGAGATTCGGTGCTTGGCGGAGCGATATAGGTCGAACCTGGAAGTAAGGTGCGGTAGCTATTTTGTGAAAAGCCAACGTGTTTGATGACTTCGAGGATTTTATGGCTACTTTTATCCACGAGGAGAATATTGCTGTGTTTGCCCATGATTTCGATAATCAAGGTAGCCTGAATATGGTCCCCAATCTCGTTTTTATTGGAAACTGTAATTTCCACAATACGGTCGTTTTCGACTTGCTCAATCGACTCAATCAGGGCACCCTGTAAATACTTTCTCAAAACCATGATAAAAGTAGAAGGTTGGGCTGGATTTTCAAAAGTCGTTTGGGTTAGCTGAATGCGTCCAAAAACAGGATGGGCAGAGAGGAGCAGGCGATGGCTTTGGCGATTGCTGCGGATTTGCAAGATCAACTCTTGTTCAAAAGGTTGATTGATTTTCTGGATGCGACCATTGACTAACTCGCTTCTCAATTCCTCAACCATGTGGTGTAAAAAAAATCCGTCAAATGACATCGTTCTCTCCTTGTGATTGTATTCCATAGTATTATATCAAAAAGGTAGAATAAAATCATGGAAATATGGTATAATAAAGCCAAGTAAAGAGAATCGAGAAGTACATGTATATTGAAATGGTAGATGAAACTGGTCAAGTTTCACAAGAAATCTTGCAACAAACCCAAGAGATTTTGGAATTTGCAGCCAAAAAAATAGGAAAAGAAGACAAGGAGATGGCAGTCACTTTTGTGACCAACGAGCGTAGCCATGAACTCAACCTCGAGTACCGTGATACGGATCGTCCGACAGATGTCATCAGCCTTGAGTATAAACCAGAGTTGGACATTGCCTTTGATGAAGAAGATTTGCTTGAAAATCCTGAATTAGCAGAGATGATGTCTGAGTTTGATGCCTATATTGGGGAATTGTTCATCTCTATCGATAAGGCTCATGAGCAGGCTGAGGAATACGGCCACAGCTTTGAGCGTGAGATGGGCTTCTTGGCAGTACACGGCTTTTTACACATTAACGGCTACGATCACTACACTCCGGAAGAAGAAGCGGAGATGTTCGGTTTACAAGAAGAAATTTTGACAGCCTATGGACTCACAAGACAATAAACGAAAATGGAAAAATCGTGACCTGATATCCAGTTTAGAATTTGCTCTTACAGGAATTCTGACTGCTTTCAAGGAAGAACGTAATATGCGAAAACATGCAGTGACGGCTCTAGTAGTCATCCTTGCAGGTTTTGTTTTTCAGGTGTCACGGATCGAATGGCTCTTTCTCCTAATGAGCATTTTCTTGGTAGTAGCGTTTGAAATTATTAACTCTGCTATTGAAAATGTGGTGGATTTAGCTAGTCACTATCACTTTTCTATGTTGGCAAAGAAAGCCAAGGATATGGCAGCTGGTGCCGTGCTTGTGGTTTCCCTTCTTGCTGCAGTGATTGGTGCACTTATCTTTCTCCCTCGCATTTGGGATTTATTATTTTAAACAATAAGAGGAAATTATGACATTTAAATCAGGCTTTGTAGCTATTTTGGGACGTCCCAATGTTGGGAAGTCAACATTTTTAAATCACGTCATGGGGCAAAAGATTGCCATTATGAGTGACAAGGCGCAGACAACGCGCAATAAAATCATGGGGATTTACACCACGGATAAGGAGCAAATCGTCTTTATCGACACGCCAGGAATTCACAAGCCTAAGACGGCTCTTGGAGATTTCATGGTGGAATCTGCCTACAGCACCCTTCGTGAAGTAGACACTGTTCTATTCATGGTGCCAGCTGATGAGCCACGTGGTAAGGGCGACGATATGATTATCGAGCGTCTGAAAGCTGCCAAGGTTCCTGTGATTCTGGTGGTGAATAAGATTGACAAGGTCCATCCAGACCAGCTTTTGGCTCAAATTGATGACTTCCGTAACCAGATGGACTTTAAGGAAATTGTTCCTATCTCAGCCCTTCAGGGAAATAACGTTTCTCGACTAATCGATATTTTAAGTGAAAATCTAGAGGAAGGTTTCCAGTATTTCCCATCTGATCAAATCACAGACCACCCTGAGCGTTTCTTGGTTTCAGAAATGATCCGTGAGAAGGTTCTTCATTTAACGCGCGAAGAGATTCCTCACTCAGTCGCAGTAGTAGTCGACTCCATGAAGCGTGATGAAGAGACAGACAAGGTTCACATCCGTGCAACCATCATGGTGGAACGTGATAGTCAAAAAGGCATTATCATCGGAAAAGGTGGCGCTATGCTCAAGAAAATAGGGACCATGGCCCGTCGTGATATCGAACTCATGCTAGGGGATAAGGTTTTCCTAGAAACTTGGGTCAAGGTCAAGAAAAATTGGCGTGATAAAAAGCTAGATTTGGCTGACTTTGGCTATAATGAAAAAGAATACTAAGTAGAGGTGGGCTCATGCCTGCTTCTTGTTTTTACAGAAGGAGGATTTATGCCTGAATTACCTGAGGTTGAAACGGTTCGTCGTGGCTTAGAAAAATTGATCTTGGGAAAGAAGATTTCTAATATAGAGATTACTTATCCTAAGATGATTAAGACGGATTTGGACGAGTTTCGAAAGGAAGTGCCTGGTCAAGTAATTGAGTCCATGGGGCGTCGTGGAAAATATTTGCTTTTTTACCTGACAGACAAGGTATTGATTTCTCATCTGCGGATGGAGGGCAAGTATTTTTACTATCCGGACCAAGTTCCAGAACGTAAACACGCCCATGTTTTCTTCCATTTTGAGGATGGCGGCACTCTTGTATATGAGGATGTGCGCAAGTTTGGTACCATGGAACTATTGGCGCCTGAACTTTTGGATGCCTACTTTATTTCTAAGAAACTAGGACCTGAGCCAAGAGAGCAGGACTTTGATTTGCAGGTCTTTCAAGCTGTCCTAGCCAAATCTAAAAAGCCCATCAAATCCCACCTACTAGACCAAACCTTGGTAGCTGGTCTTGGCAATATCTATGTGGATGAGGTCCTCTGGCGAGCTCAGGTTCATCCAGCTAGACCTTCCCAGACTTTGACGGCAGAAGAAGCGTCAGCGATACATGACCAGACCATTGCTGTTTTGGGGCAGGCAGTCGAAAAGGGTGGTTCCACCATTAGAACCTATACCAATGCCTTTGGGGAAGATGGAACCATGCAGGATTTTCATCAGGTCTATGATAAGACTGGTCAGGCATGTTCACGCTGCGGCACCATCATTGAGAAATTCCAGCTCGGTGGACGAGGAACTCATTTTTGTCCTCAGTGTCAAAGGAGGGGCTGATGGGAAAAATCATTGGAATCACAGGAGGAATTGCTTCTGGTAAGTCAACTGTGACAAATTTCCTAAGAGAGCAAGGCTTTCAAGTGGTGGATGCTGACGCAGTCGTCCACCAACTACAGAAACCTGGTGGTCGTCTTTATCAGCTCTTAGTTCAGCACTTTGGGCAGGAAATTATCTTAGAAAATGGAGAACTCAATCGCCCTCTCCTGGCTAGTCTCATCTTCTCAAACCCTGAAGAGCAAGAATGGTCTAAGCAAACCCAAGGAGAAATTATTCGTGAGGAACTGGCTTCTTTAAGAGACCAGTTAGCCCAGACAGAAGCGATTTTTTTCATGGATATTCCCCTGCTTTTTGAACAGGACTATGTCAACTGGTTTGATGAAACGTGGCTGGTTTATGTGGACCGTGATATCCAAGTAGAACGTTTCATGAAACGGGATCATCTTTCTAAAGAAGTAGCAGAGTCCCGTCTGGCCGCCCAGTGGTCTCTAGAAGAAAAGAAAAAATTGGCGAGTCATATATTATATAATAATGGCAGTCGTGATCAGCTTGTGGATCAAGTAGTAAAGTTACTTGAAGGAGGCGGTAGCTGTGCAAGAGATTAGTTGGAAAGAGAATCTTCGTGTCGCCTGGTTCGGTAGTTTTCTAACGGGAGCCAGTATTTCCTTGGTCGTACCTTTCATGCCTATCTTTGTAGAGCAGTTGGGAATCGAGAGTGACCAAGTTGCTTTCTATGCTGGATTAGCCATCTCAGTTTCGGCCGTTTCAGCAGCTTTGATTTCTCCTATCTGGGGTATTCTTGCTGACAAGTACGGTCGAAAGCCCATGATGATTCGAGCTGGCCTTGCTATGACCATCACTATGGGAGGTTTGGCCTTTGTTCCAAATATCTATTGGCTACTCTTTCTGCGCTTGCTTAATGGTGTGTTTACTGGTTTTGTCCCCAATGCGACAGCTTTAATAGCCAGTCAAGTCCCCAAGGATAAGTCTGGCTATGCTTTGGGGACTCTATCAACTGGAGTAGTAGCTGGGACCCTAACCGGCCCCTTTGTAGGTGGCTTGATTGCTGAAATTTTTGGCATTCGTAATGTCTTTTTATTGGTAGGTACTTTCTTATTTTTAGCTGCAATCCTAACCATTTTCTTTATCAAGGAAGATTTTCAGCCAGTGGCTAAGGAGAAGGCTATCCCAACGAAAGAAGTATTTTCTTCTTTCAAGTATCCTAGGCTTTTAGTGAATCTATTTTTGACGAGCTTTGTTATTCAATTTTCAGCTCAATCAATTGGCCCCATTCTAGCTCTCTATGTGCGGGACTTAGGTCAGACTGAGAATCTCCTCTTTGTATCAGGATTAATCGTATCCAGTATGGGATTTTCTAGCATGATGAGTGCTGGAGTTCTAGGAAAACTTGGCGATAAGGTGGGAAATCATAGATTGTTAGTTGCAGCGCAGATTTATTCAGTCATCATTTACCTTCTTTGTGCCCATGCAACCAGCCCACTTCAACTTGGCTTGTATCGTTTTCTCTTTGGTTTGGGAACGGGTGCTCTGATACCGGGGGTCAATGCCCTCCTCAGCAAAATGACTCCAAAATCAGGTATTTCAAGAATTTTTGCCTTTAACCAAGTCTTTTTCTACCTTGGGGGTGTTGTTGGTCCCATGACTGGTTCAGCAGTAGCAGGGCAATTCGGCTACCACTCTGTTTTTTATGCGACAGCAGCCTGTGTGGCTCTTAGTTGTTTATACAACTTAGTTCAATTTAGATCATTATTAAAAGTAAAGGAAATCTAGTGCGAGTAAAAATCAATCTCAAATGCTCCTCTTGTGGCAGTATTAATTACCTAACCAGTAAAAACTCCAAAACCCATCCAGACAAGATTGAGGTTTTAAAGTATTGTCCCAAGGAAAGAAAAGTAACCCTACATCTTGAATCTAAGTAGAATTTATGGTAAAATAATAGGGATTTTAAGGAGTTTGATATGTACAACCTATTATTAACCATTTTATTAGTATTATCTGTTGTGATTGTGATTGCTATTTTCATGCAGCCAACTAAGAACCAATCCAGCAATGTATTTGATGCCAGCTCAGGTGATTTGTTTGAACGTAGTAAGGCGCGTGGTTTTGAAGCCGTGATGCAACGTTTGACAGGTATTTTAGTCTTTTTCTGGCTAGCCATTGCCTTAGCATTGACGGTATTATCAAGTAGATAAGAAATGGGCGAGACTAGGTCTTAGCCTATTTTTATTTTTAATGACACTTATAAAGTTATCACTCAAAAAGAATTATAAAAATCTAGAAAGAAAACATGAAAGATAAAATTAAAGAATATTTGCAAGAGAAGGGGCGAGTGACGGTAAACGACCTGGCTCAGGCTCTCGGAAAGGATGGATCCAAGGATTTCCGTGAGTTGATTAAAACCCTGTCTCTGATGGAAAGAAAGCACCAGATTCGTTTTGAAGATGATGGTAGCCTCACCTTAAACCAAAAGAAGAAACACGAAATTACACTCAAAGGGATTTTTCATGCCCATAAAAATGGCTTTGGCTTTGTCAGTCTAGAAGGGGAAGAGGACGATCTTTTTGTAGGAAAAAATGATGTCAACTATGCTATTGATGGTGATACTGTTGAGGTCGTGATTAAGAAAGTCGCTGACCGCAACAAGGGAACAGCAGCAGAAGCCAAAATTATTGATATCCTAGAACATAGCCTGACGACAGTTGTCGGGCAAATCGTTCTGGATCAGGAAAAGCCCAAGTATGCGGGCTACATCCGTTCAAAAAATCAGAAAATCAGCCAACCAATCTATGTGAAGAAACCAGCTATCAAGCTGGAAGGTACAGAGGTTCTCAAGGTCTTTATCGATAAATACCCAAGTAAGAAACATGATTTCTTTGTCGCTAGTGTGCTAGACGTGGTGGGGCACTCGACTGATGCTGGGATTGACGTTCTTGAAGTCTTGGAATCCATGGATATTGTTTCAGAATTTCCAGAAACTGTTCTCAAGGAGGCAGAAAGTGTGCCAGATGCTCCATCTCAAAAGGATATGGAAGGTCGTCTGGACCTGAGAGATGAAATCACCTTTACCATTGATGGTGCGGATGCCAAGGACTTGGACGACGCAGTACACATCAAGACTTTGAAAAATGGCAATCTAGAACTCGGAGTTCACATCGCAGATGTTTCCTACTATGTGACCGAGGGTTCAGCCCTCGACAAGGAAGCTCTTAATCGCGCGACTTCTGTCTACGTGACAGACCGAGTGGTGCCAATGCTTCCAGAGCGTTTGTCAAATGGCATC
Source organism: Streptococcus sp. 5905 (assembly GCF_013276505.1). NCBI lineage: Bacteria > Bacillati > Bacillota > Bacilli > Lactobacillales > Streptococcaceae > Streptococcus > Streptococcus sp. 5905. Next base: position 916,622 of record NZ_VMLC01000001.1, on the reverse strand, counting down.
TGCTCTCTCAATCCTCAAGTTGACCGTCTGACTCAGTCTACAATTATGGAAATTGATAAACATGGTCGTGTGGTTAATTACACCATTACACAAACAGTTATTAAGACAAGCTTTCGTATGACCTATAGCGCTGTCAATGACATCCTAGCTGGCGATGAGGAAAAAAGACAAGAGTTTAAGAAAATTGTTCCTAGTATCGAACTCATGGCCAAGCTTCATGAAACTCTAGAAAGCATGCGTGAGAAACGTGGAGCTCTCAATTTTGATACCAGTGAGGCTAAGATTCTAGTGGATAAAAAAGGTAAGCCTGTGGATATCGTTCTTCGTCAGCGTGGTGTTGCTGAGCGGATGATTGAGTCCTTCATGTTGATAGCCAACGAAACGGTTGCCGAGCACTATAGCAAACTGGACCTACCTTTTATCTATCGGATTCACGAGGAGCCTAAGGCTGAAAAAGTTCAGAAGTTTATTGATTACGCTTCAAGTTTTGGTTTACGGATTTATGGGACTGCCAGTGAGATTAGCCAGGAGGCGCTTCAAGACATCATGCGTGCTGTTGAAGGAGAACCCTATGCGGATGTATTATCCATGATGCTTCTTCGATCCATGCAGCAGGCTCGCTATTCGGAGCACAATCACGGTCACTATGGACTAGCAGCTGACTATTACACTCACTTTACCAGTCCGATTCGCCGTTATCCTGACCTCCTTGTTCACCGTATGATTCGGGATTATGGGCGTTCTAAGGAAATAGCAGAGCATTTTGAACAAGTGATTCCAGAGATTGCAACCCAGTCTTCCAACCGTGAGCGTCGTGCCATCGAGGCAGAGCGTGAAGTCGAAGCCATGAAAAAGGCTGAGTACATGGAAGAATACGTTGGCGAAGAGTACGACGCAGTTGTATCCAGCATCGTCAAGTTCGGTCTCTTTGTAGAATTACCAAATACAGTTGAAGGCTTAATTCACATTACCAATTTGCCTGAATTTTATCATTTCAACGAGCGTGACTTGACTCTCCGTGGGGAGAAATCGGGCATAACTTTCTGTGTGGGACAGCAGATTCGCATTCGAGTTGAAAGAGCGGATAAGATGACGGGCGAGATTGACTTCTCTTATATTCCAAGCGAGTTTGATGTCATCAAAAAAGGCTTGAAACAGTCTAATCGTAGTGACAGAGGACGTGGTTCAAGTCGCCGTTCAGATAAGAAGGAAGACAAGAGAAAATCAGGGCGTTCAAATGATAAGCATAAGCATTCACAAAAAGATAAAAAGAAAAAAGGCAAGAAACCTTTTTACAAAGAAGTAGCAAAGAAAGGAGCCAAGCATGGCAAAGGGCGAGGGAAAGGTCGTCGCACAAAATAAAAAAGCGCACCACGACTATACAATCGTAGATACGCTAGAGGCAGGAATGGTCCTGACCGGAACTGAAATCAAGAGCGTTCGAGCTGCTCGAATCAATCTCAAAGACGGCTTTGCCCAAGTAAAAAATGGGGAAGTCTGGCTGAGCAATGTCCATATCGCCCCTTACGAAGAGGGCAATATCTGGAACCAAGAACCTGAACGCCGACGCAAACTTCTGCTCCATAAGAAACAAATTCAAAAATTGGAACAGGAAACTAAAGGGACAGGGATGACCCTTGTTCCCCTCAAAGTCTATATTAAAGATGGCTACGCCAAACTGCTTTTAGGACTTGCCAAAGGGAAACATGACTATGATAAACGGGAGTCAATCAAGCGACGTGAACAAAATCGCGACATCGCGCGCGTGATGAAAGCTGTTAATCAGCGATAAGAAGAGGAAGTAAAATGGAAAAATTAATTGCCTATAAACGGATGCCCTTATGGAATAAACAGACCATGCCTGAAATTGTCCAGCAAAAACACAATACCAAGGTCGGTACTTGGGGGAAAATTACTGTCTTGAAGGGGGCACTCAAGTTTATTGAGTTGACAGAAGATGGTGAGGTTCTAGCTGAGCACCTTTTTGAGGCAGGAGCAGACAACCCTATGGCGCAACCGCAAGCCTGGCACCGAGTAGAGGCTGCGACAGATGATGTAGAGTGGTATTTGGAATTTTATTGTAAACCTGAGGATTATTTCCCTAAGAAATACAATACTAATCCAGTCCATTCAGAGGTCCTAGAGGCTATGCAGACGGTGAAACCTGGAAGAGCCTTGGATTTGGGTTGTGGTCAAGGACGTAACTCTCTCTTTCTCGCACAGAATGGTTTTGATGTGACAGCTGTTGATCAAAATGAATTGTCCCTTGAAATCTTGCAAAGCATCGTAGAGCAAGAGGATCTAGACATGCCTGTCGGACTTTATGATATCAATTCAGCCAGTATTAGCCAAGACTATGATTTTATCGTTTCAACAGTTGTTCTGATGTTCCTACAAGCGGACCGCATTCCAGCTATTATCCAGAATATGCAGGAGCACACCACGGTCGGTGGTTACAATCTTATCGTCTGTGCCATGGATACAGAGGATTATCCTTGCTCAGTCAACTTCCCATTCACCTTTAAAGAAGGGGAATTGGCAAACTACTACAAGGATTGGGAATTGGTCAAGTATAATGAAAATCCAGGCCATCTGCACCGTCGTGATGAAAATGGCAATCGGATTCAACTACGCTTTGCGACCATGTTAGCTAAAAAAGTCAAGTAAATCAAACTTAATCCAACGAATAGAAATCACTTTGCAAGGTTTCTATTCTTTTTGTTTGCGGCGGCAGATTGGGACAAGCTTAATTTTATGCTATACTAGGAGTAGGAAATTTGAGCAGTAGGGCTGTATTGCTGACACTCTCAGCGCAAGATGTTGTAGATGATGGAGGTGATCCAATGACGAGTCTTTTGGTGGAACTGTATGATCGGCATGTATTGGAAAAAAATGTTTACCAGGCCTTTGTCAGTGATTGTGACGAGATTCTCTTCCTTTCTTTGACGAAAATAGGCAATGATGAGAAAGTCTCCCTACGTCAGTTTATTCTTGATGAGGTGCCTCATATCCAACGAGTGACCTTTCGTCAGTTATCCTTAGAACAACTGTCTGATCAGTTAGATTATTGCCTAGCAGGTTACGACCAAGTCCTTCTCGATGTTTTTGGAGGAGATTCGCTACTAGCCTTATCCCTCTATCAATACGGCTTGGATCGGGACCTCCCCATCGTTGCCATGGATGTCGAGCGGGGAAAACAATACAAGTGGGTAGCTGGTCAGTTAGAAAAAGAAGATTTGGACATTCCAACCCTGAGCATCCAGCAGCTGATAGCTTTACGTGGTGGAAAAATGCTCAAATCAAAACGCCCTATCCACTCAGTTCAAGAAATTTCAGCCATCAAAAAATTAGCCAGCTCTGCCATTTCCAATCCCACCCACTGGTACCAAGTGACCCAATTTTTCTCTCTAGCTAAGACCAATGACCTGCATGCTGAAACCGAAAAGATACTGGAAAACAACGGCAAGTATTATCACTACCCAGAATCTCTTATCCCTTTACTTGTGGAAGCGGGGATGCTTTGTATTGAAAGCGAAGACAAGAAACGAGTAGCATACAGCTTTCCAAGTCAAGAAGCTCAAGTTTTTTGTCGCAACAAGGGGCATATTTTAGAGGTGTATCTCTATCTCTTGGCGCTGGAATCTCAGCTGTTTGATGAGTGCATGATAGGCGGTGAAATTGATTGGAATGGCATCTTTCCAGAGGCGGACAATGTTCAAAATGAGATTGATGTCATTCTGAGAAAGGGACGCTCGATTACCTTTATCTCTTGCAAGATGACAGATTTATCAGTTGAAGCCATCAATGAGTTAGAAGTCTATGCCAATCATTTCGCTGGAGAGAGTTGCCTCAAGTTAATTGTCTGTACGGGGAAAATCAATCCTGTTTATGCCAATCGCTGTCAGGAATACGGGGTGCTGGTCATTAGAAGTGAGCAGATTTCCAATCTCATTCCCATGCTAAAAAAATATTCTAAGAGACAAAAAAGATAAGAAATAATATTATGAAAGGCTGGAATTCCAGCCTTTTTTACTTCTTTTTCGAATAAATGAGAAAAGGAGGTAGACCATGTTTGTAGCCAGAGATGCCAAGGGAAATTTGGTGAATGCCCTCGAAAAAGATGTGAGCAAGCAAGCTTATACCTGTCCAAGCTGTGGGGGTGGACTGCGATTACGCCAAGGACAGAGTATTCGGCCGCATTTTGCCCATGAATCTTTAAGAGATTGTGTGGCTATTTTTGAAAATGAAAGTCCAGAACACTTGGGTAACAAAGAGGCCCTTTATCACTGGGCCAAGAAAGACAGTCAGGTCGCCTTAGAATACAGTTTGCCCGAGATCCAGCAGATAGCAGATGTTCTCGTCAATGAGAAACTAGCTCTGGAGGTTCAGTGCAGTCCCTTGTCCCAAAAGATTTTAGGCGATAGAAGTCAAGGCTACCGTAGTCGTGGTTATCAAGTTATCTGGCTACTGGGAGAAAAACTCTGGTTAAAAGAGAGACTTACACAACTGCAAAGGGGGTTACTCTATTTTAGTCAAAATATGGGATTCTATGTTTGGGAACTGGATCTCAAAAAGCAAGTTTTGAGGCTCAAATACCTTCTACATCAGGACCTACGTGGCAAGCTTCATTTTCAGGTCAAAGAATTTCCCTATGGCCAAGGAAATCTCTTGGAAATTCTACGATTTCCTTATCAAAAACAAAAACTACCTCGTTTTGCAGTTGAGCAAGATTCCACTATCTGTAACTACATTCGCCAACAGTTGTACTACCAAACGCCTTACTGGATGAAGAAGCAGGAGGAAGCTTATTATCAAGGAGACAATCTATTAAACCGTCAACTGGACGACTGGTATCCCCAAGTCAGACCGATAGAATCAGGTGATTTTTTGCAGATTGAAACGGATTTGACTAGCTATTATAGAAATTTTCAGGCTTACTATCAAAAAAATCCGAAAAATAATCGCCAAAAGCTCTATCCACCAGCTTTTTATCACTTATATTTCTCAAAAAATGTGGTAAAATAGAAAGGATGGAGGAATCTTATGGTATTACAACGACATGAAATAAATGAAAAAGATACATGGGATCTTTCAACAATCTACCCAACAGACCAGGCTTGGGAAGAAGCCTTGAAAGATTTAACTGAAAAAGTACAAACAGCATCTCAGTATGAGGGGCATCTCTTGGATAGCGCAGACAGTTTGCTTGCGATCACAGAATTTTCACTTGATTTGGAACGCCAAGTTGAAAAGCTTTATGTCTATGCACATATGAAAAATGACCAGGACACGCGTGAAGCCAAGTATCAAGAGTACTATGCTAAGGCAATGACCCTATACAGTCAGTTAGAACAAGCCTTTTCATTCTATGAACCTGAGTTTATGGAGATTAGCGAAGAGCAGTATGAGGCTTTCCTAGAAGCTCAACCAAAACTCCAAGTTTACAAGCACTTTTTTGACAAGCTCTTGCAAAAGAAAGACCATGTTCTTTCGCAACGTGAGGAAGAATTGCTTGCTGGAGCAGGAGAAATCTTTGGCGCTGCTAGTGAAACCTTTGCTATTTTGGACAATGCGGATATTAGCTTCCCATACGTGCTTGATGACGAAGGCAAGGAAGTGCAACTCTCACACGGTACTTACATTCGTTTGATGGAGTCTAAAAACCGTGAAGTGCGTCGTGGTGCCTATGAAGCCCTCTATGCGACTTACGAGCAATTCCAACACACTTATGCTAAGACTTTGCAGACAAATGTCAAGGTGCAAAACTACCGCGCAAAAGTTCGCAACTATAAGAGCGCTCGCCATGCAGCTCTCGCAGCAAACTTTGTTCCAGAAAGTGTCTATGACAATCTAGTAGCAGCAGTTCGTAAGCATTTGCCACTCTTGCATCGATACCTAGAACTTCGTTCTAAAATCTTGGGGATTTCAGATCTCAAGATGTACGATGTTTACACACCACTTTCGTCAGTAGATTATAGCTTTACCTACCAAGAAGCCTTGAAAAAGGCAGAAGAAGCTTTGGCGGTTTTAGGTGATGACTACTTGAGCCGTGTTAAACGTGCCTTCAGTGAGCGTTGGATTGATGTCTATGAAAACCAAGGCAAGCGTTCTGGTGCCTATTCTGGTGGTTCTTATGATACAAATGCCTTCATGCTTTTAAACTGGCAGGACAATCTAGACAATCTCTTTACCCTTGTCCATGAAACAGGTCACAGTATGCACTCAAGCTATACTCGTGAAACCCAACCTTATGTTTACGGAGATTATTCTATCTTCTTGGCTGAGATTGCCTCAACGACTAACGAAAATATCTTGACAGAGAAATTGTTGGAAGAAGTAGAAGATGACGCGACTCGTTTTGCTATTCTCAATAACTTCCTAGACGGTTTCCGTGGAACAGTCTTCCGTCAAACTCAATTCGCTGAGTTTGAACATGCCATCCACCAAGCAGACCAAAATGGAGAAGTCTTGACAAGTGATTTCCTCAATAAACTCTACGCTGACCTGAACCAAGAGTACTATGGACTCAGCAAGGAAGACAATCCTCAGATCCAATTCGAGTGGGCACGCATTCCACACTTCTACTATAACTACTATGTTTATCAATATTCAACTGGTTTTGCAGCTGCTTCAGCCTTGGCTGAGAAGATTGTCCATGGTAGCCAAAAAGACCGTGACCGCTATATAGACTACCTCAAGGCAGGTAAGTCAGACTATCCACTCAATGTTATGAGAAAAGCGGGTGTTGATATGGAAAAAGAAGACTATCTTAACGATGCCTTTGCAGTCTTTGAACGTCGCTTGAACGAGTTTGAAGCCCTTGTTGAAAAATTGGGACTAGCTTAAGATGGTAGAGTCTTATAGTAAAAATGCCAATCACAATATGCGCCGGCCTGTCGTCAAGGAAGAAATCGTAGAACTCATGCGCCAGCGTCAAAAACAGGTGACAGGTTCTTTGAAAGAATTGGAGACCTTCGCTCGCAAGGAAAACATTCCCATCATTCCCCATGAAACGGTCGCGTATTTTCGATTTCTCATGGAGACCATACAGCCCAAGAAGATTTTGGAAATTGGGACAGCAATTGGCTTTTCAGCCCTCTTGATGGCGGAACATGCGCCAGATGCCAAGATTACAACGATTGACCGTAATCCTGAGATGATCGGCTTTGCCAAGGAAAACTTTGCTCAGTTTGATAGTCGCAAGCAAATCACCCTCTTAGAGGGAGATGCAGTCGATGTTTTATCTAGTCTGACAGAAACTTATGACTTTGTCTTTATGGATTCGGCCAAGTCCAAGTACATTATCTTTCTACCAGAGATTCTCAAACATTTAGAAGTTGGTGGCGTAGTCGTCTTGGATGATATTTTCCAAGGGGGCGATGTTGCCAAGGACATCATGGAAGTCCGTCGAGGTCAGCGCACCATTTATAAAGGTTTGCAAAGACTTTTTGACGCAACTTTGGACAATCAAGGTCTAACAGCAACTCTAGTTCCACTTGGCGATGGGATTCTCATGCTGAGAAAAAATGTGGCAGATGTGCAGCTTCCTGAGAGTGAATGATTTTTAGAAAAATTTAAGACAATTTAGTAAAATAGAGAAGGTAACTTACCATAAAAGGAGTAAACATGAAGAAAAAACTATTGGCAGGAGCCATTACATTATTATCTGTAGCGACTTTGGCTGCTTGTTCAAAAAGTTCTGAAGGGGCTGACCTCATCAGCATGAAGGGTGATGTCGTCACTGAACACCAATTTTATGAACAAGTCAAAAACAATCCAACTGCGCAACAAGTCTTGCTTAATATGACCATCCAAAAAGTATTTGAAAAACAATATGGTTCAGAAGTGACTGACAAAGAGGTGGATGATGCCGTTGCTGAGGAACAAAAGAAATACGGCGATAGCTACAACAGCGTACTTCAACGTGCGGGTATGACTCCTGAGACTCGTAAAGCTCAAATTCGCACAAGTAAGTTGGTCGAATTGGCAGTTAAAAAAGCCGCAGAGAGTGAATTGACTGACGAAGCTTACCAAAAAGCTTTTGAGTCTTATACACCAGATGTAACAGCTCAGATCATCCGTATGGATAATGAAGACAAGGCCAAAGAAGTGCTCGAAAAAGCAAAAGCTGAAGGAGCTGATTTTGCTCAGTTGGCAAAAGACAACTCAAATGATGACAAGACAAAAGAAAATGGTGGCGAAATCACTTTTGACTCTGCTTCAACAGAACTTCCAGAACAAGTCAAGAAGGCGGCCTTTGCCTTGGATGTGAATGGTGTCTCTGATGTTATCACAGCGACTGGAACACAAGCCTACAGTACCCAATACTACATTATTAAGCTAACCAAGAAAACAGAAAAATCATCAAACCTAGATGACTACAAAGAAAAATTGAAAACGGTCATCCTTGCTCAGAAACAAAACGATTCATCTTTCGTTCAGAGCGTTATCGGAAAAGAATTCCAAGCTGCAAATATTAAAGTGAAAGATCCTGTTTTCCAAAATATCTTTGCCCAATACGTTGGTGGTGCAGACTCAAACTCAAGCAGTAGCTCATCAGCAGAATAAAAAAGAAAATACAAACTTTGTCTTGAAGTTTGTATTTTTTGTGATCAGTTTCGGCAAAATAGCAAAATTCGAAGGATTGGAGGATAAGAGTTTTTTTCTTTCTGAAAAAATGGTATAATAGCAATCAAAACTAGAAAATAAAACGGAATTAGGAACAGTTTTCTCTGTTTCTATTAGAGTGGTGACATATGAAAATTAGTAAAAGGCACCTATTGAACTATTCCATTTTGATTCCTTACCTCCTTTTATCGATTTTGGGTCTAATTGTTGTTTACTCAACGACGAGTGCTACCTTGATCCAAGAAGGGAAAAGTGCTCTTCAGTTAGCTCGGAACCAAGGAATGTTTTGGGTAGTTAGTTTGGTTTTAATTGCCTTAATTTATAAACTGAAACTTGGTTTTTTAAGAAATGAACGCTTGATTTTTATCGTTATGTTTGTAGAGATGATTCTCCTAGCTTTGGCTCGGCTAATTGGAACACCAGTCAATGGTGCCTACGGTTGGATTTCTGTAGGACCTGTAACGATTCAGCCTGCAGAGTATCTTAAGATTATCATTATTTGGTACCTAGCCCATCGATTCTCAAAACAGCAAGATGAGATAGCTGTTTACGACTTCCAAGTCTTGACTCAGAATCAGTGGTTACCTCGAGCTTTTAACGACTGGCGTTTCGTTTTACTGGTTTTGATTGGTAGTCTGGGAATTTTCCCTGACTTGGGAAATGCGACCATTCTGGTCTTGGTGTCGCTGCTTATGTACACAGTCAGCGGAATTGCCTATCGTTGGTTCTCGACTATTCTAGCTCTCTTAGCAGGAAGTTCTATTTTAGTCTTGTCTGTCATTCGCTTTGTCGGGGTTGAAAAGTTTTCTCAAATTCCGGTATTTGGTTACGTTGCTAAACGTTTCAGCGCCTTCTTTAATCCCTTTACTGACTTGGCGGGTGCAGGACACCAGCTCGCAAATTCCTACTATGCAATGGTAAATGGTGGCTGGTTTGGACTTGGATTAGGAAATTCCATTGAGAAACGTGGTTATTTGCCAGAAGCACATACGGATTTCGTCTTTTCAATCGTCATAGAGGAATTTGGATTTGTAGGAGCGGGTATGATTTTGGCTTTACTCTTCTTTTTGATTTTGCGAATCATCCTGGTTGGTATTCGAGCTAAGGACCCCTTTAACTCTATGGTTGCCATCGGTGTCGGGGGGATGATTCTGGTTCAGGTCTTTGTCAATATTGGTGGGATTTCTGGGTTGATCCCTTCTACAGGGGTAACCTTCCCCTTCCTTTCACAAGGGGGGAATAGTCTCCTAGTCTTATCTGTAGCCATTGCCTTTGTACTAAATATCGATGCCAGCGAAAAACGTGCCAAACTTATCAGAGAATATGAAGGTCAAACTTCTGTCACTCTATAAGGATTGAATGGAAAGGAAAGTTTATGTCACTTCAAAAATTAGAAAACTATAGCAATAAAGCCGTCGTCCAAGAAGAAGTCTTGATTTTGACAGAGCTATTAGAAGACATCACAAAAAATATGCTTGCGCCAGAGACCTTTGATAAAATTATGCAGTTGAAGGACTTGTCTACAAGCGAAAATTATCAAGGTCTCAATAAATTGGTGACCAGCCTTTCAAACGAGGAAATGATTTATATTTCTCGCTATTTCTCCATCCTTCCTCTTTTAATCAATATCTCTGAGGATGTGGACTTAGCCTATGAAATCAATCACCAAAATAATGTGGATCAAGACTATCTAGGAAAACTGTCAACAACCATTAAGATGGTGGCTGAAAAAGAAAACGCGGCTGCAATTTTGGAGCAGCTGAATGTGGTTCCAGTTTTGACGGCCCACCCGACTCAAGTACAACGCAAGAGTATGCTGGATTTAACCAATCATATCCATACACTCTTACGGAAGTACCGTGATGTCAAACTAGGCTTGATTAATAAAGAAAAGTGGCACACAGATCTTCGTCGTTACATTGAAATTATCATGCAAACCGACATGATTCGTGAGAAGAAATTGAAAGTAACCAACGAAATCACCAACGTGATGGAGTACTACCAAAGTTCTTTCCTGAATGCTGTTCCACGTTTGACGGCTGAGTATAAAAAATTAGCTAAAGAACAAGGTATTGAGCTCCAACATCCAAAACCGATTACAATGGGGATGTGGATCGGAGGAGACCGTGATGGAAATCCTTTCGTAACAGCGGAAACCCTCAACAAATCAGCCTTGACTCAGTGCGAAGTCATCATGAACTACTATGATGAAAAGATTTATAACCTCTATCGTGAATTCTCACTTTCAACCAGTATTGTGAATGTTAGTGACAAGGTTCGTGAGATGGCACTTAAGTCACAGGACAACTCGATTTATCGTGAAAAAGAACTCTATCGTCGTGCTCTTTTTGACATCCAAGCTAAGATGCAGGCAACCAAGACCTATCTTATCGAAGATAAGGATGTTCATCCAAGATATGCTACTGCAGATGAATTCTACCAAGACTTGTTGGCCATCCGAGATTCTCTCCTCGAGAACAAAGGTGAATACCTGATTTCAGGAGAATTTGTCGAATTGATGCAAGCTGTCGAAATCTTTGGTTTCTATCTTGCCTCTATCGACATGCGCCAAGATTCTAGTGTCCACGAAGCTTGTGTCGCAGAATTGTTAGCATCCGCAGGCATCAACGACCATTATAGCGATCTTTCTGAAGATGAAAAATGCGCCCTCCTCTTGAAGGAGTTGGAAGAAGATCCTCGTATCCTCTCAGCAACTCATGCTGAAAAGTCAGAACTACTTGAGAAAGAACTATCTATCTTTAAAGCCGCTCGCAAGTTGAAGGATAAATTAGGTGAAAACGTCATCCGTCAAACCATCATCTCTCATGCAACCAGCGTGTCTGATATGCTAGAACTAGCAATTATGCTCAAGGAAGTCGGCTTGGTAGATGCTCAAAAAGCCCGTGTTCAGATTGTTCCCCTCTTTGAAACGATCGAAGACTTGGATCATTCGGAAGAAACCATGAGAAGATATTTCTCTCTTCCTTTGGCTAAAAAATGGATTGCTTCAAAAGACAACTACCAAGAAATCATGCTAGGTTACTCTGATAGCAACAAGGACGGTGGTTACCTGTCATCATGTTGGACTCTATATAAAGCTCAACAGCAACTGACTGCTATTGGAGACGAATTTGGCGTTAAAGTCACTTTCTTCCACGGTCGTGGTGGTACTGTGGGTCGTGGTGGTGGTCCAACTTATGAAGCCATCACATCTCAACCGCTCAAGTCTATCAAGGACCGTATCCGTCTGACTGAGCAGGGAGAAGTCATTGGAAACAAATACGGTAACAAAGACGCTGCTTATTACAATCTTGAAATGCTGGTTTCTGCAGCTATTAACCGTATGATTACCAAGAAGAAGAGTGATACTAATACGTCAAATCGTTACGAAGCTATCATGGATCAAGTAGTGGACCGCAGCTACGATATCTACCGTGATTTGGTCTTTGGAAATGAACATTTCTATGATTATTTCTTTGAATCAAGTCCAATCAAGGCTATTTCAAGCTTCAATATCGGTTCGCGTCCAGCAGCTCGTAAGACCATCACTGAAATCGGCGGTTTGCGTGCTATTCCTTGGGTCTTCTCATGGTCACAAAGCCGTGTCATGTTCCCTGGCTGGTATGGCGTAGGTTCAAGCTTCAAAGAATTTATTGATCAAGATCCAAAGAACATTGAGATTCTCCGTGACATGTACCAAAACTGGCCTTTCTTCCAATCTTTGCTTTCCAATGTGGACATGGTCTTGTCTAAGTCTAACATGAACATTGCCTTCGAATATGCCAAGCTTTGTGAAGATGAAGAAGTGCAGGCTATCTACTACACCATTTTAGATGAATGGCAATTGACCAAGAACGTTATTCTAGCTATCGAAGGTTATGACGAACTCTTGGCAGAAAACTCTTACCTAAAAGACAGTCTAAACTATCGTATGCCTTACTTTAATATCCTTAACTACATCCAGTTGGAGTTGATTAAACGTCAACGTCGTGGGGAATTGTCAGCAGACGAAGAAAGACTAATCCATACAACTATCAACGGAATTGCAACTGGTTTACGTAATTCAGGCTGATATTCTACAAACTTCCTCTTTTTCAAGGGGAAGTTTTTGAATTGTTTAAAAAATTCTAAAAATAGCCTTGACAAGTAGTTGAAAAATGATATAATTTAAACATTCAGAAAGTAATCATGCTCATTTTTTAGAGAGTCTGTGGTTGGTGAAAGCAGATAGATGAAATTGATGAAATTGGGCTGAATGTACTTAAGAATTTGAAATCATAAAAATTCGGTGAGCACACCTTACAGTGCAACTCGTTATTGCGAGAAAGAGCGATAGGGATATTCCCTATAATTGAGGTGGCACCGCGCATCGACGTCCTCACACAAGTTTTTTGTGTGAGGACTTTTTCTATGAGGAGGAAAGGTATTGGAATTTAAACGATGGCATCGCTTGATGATGTGATTTAAAAAGTTAAGGTAAAAGAATTAAGGAGAAAGAAAATGAAAAATAAACGTTTGATTGGAATTGTCGCTGGATTAGCAGTATTGGTGGTGGCTAGCTTGATTTATTCATCTATGAACAAGCCTGCAGCTAAGGTGGAGCAAAAAGTTGCTAAGGTTGGTGTCCTTCAGTTTGTTAGCCACCCCTCTTTAGACTTGATTTACCAAGGAATTCAAGATGGACTAGCTGAAGAAGGCTATAAAGACGATCAAGTAAAAATCGACTTTATGAACTCTGAAGGCGATCAGAGTAAGGTTGCAACCATGAGTAAACAATTGGTGGCAAATGGAAACGATGTTGTTGTTGGGATTGCAACACCAGCAGCTCAAGGACTCGCTAGTGCTACAAAAGACCTACCTGTTATCATGGCTGCAATTACAGACCCAATCGGTGCTAACTTGGTCAAAGATTTGAAAAAACCAGGTGGCAACATCACAGGGGTGTCAGACCACAACCCAGCTGAACAGCAAGTGGAATTGATTAAAACTTTGACACCAAATGTCAAAACAATCGGTGCTCTTTACTCAAGTAGCGAAGATAACTCAAAAACACAGGTAGAAGAATTCAAGGCTTATGCTGAAAAAGCAGGTTTGACAGTCGAAACCTTTGCCGTTCCATCAACAAATGAAATTGCTTCAACAGTCAATGTCATGACAAGCAAGGTCGATGCAATCTGGGTTCCAATTGACAACACCATTGCATCCGCATTCTCAACAGTTGTTTCAAGTAACCAAACAGCTAAAAAGCCAATCTATCCAAGTGCCACTGCTATGGTAGAAGCAGGTGGATTAGCATCTGTAGTAGTTGACCAACACGATCTTGGAGTGGCTACTGGTAAAATGATTGCCAAAGTTTTGAAAGGTGAAAAACCAGCTGATACGCCAGTTAATGTCTTCTCAACTGGTAAGTCAGTGATTAACAAAAAACTAGCGCAGGAACTTGGTATCACCATTCCTGAGTCTGTTCTAAAAGAAGCAGGACAAGTGATTGAATAAGGAAAAAGGAGGAGCTGGACACATCTCCTCCCATTTTTACTAAAGAAAGAAATGAGTGAAAGATTATGATAGTATCCATTATTTCTCAGGGGATGGTCTGGGCGATTTTAGGTTTGGGAATCTTTATGACTTTCCGAATTTTGAATTTCCCTGATATGACTACTGAAGGCTCTTTTCCTCTAGGAGGAGCAGTAGCTGTAACCTTGATAACACAGGGAGTCAATCCATTTTTAGCAACCTTGACTGCAGTAGGAGCAGGTTGTCTAGCTGGTATGGCGACAGGTCTCTTATATACCAAAGGAAAAATTCCAACTCTCTTATCAGGGATTCTGGTCATGACTTCTTGCCATTCCATCATGCTCATGATTATGGGGCGTGCCAATTTGGGGCTTCTTGGAACCAAGCAAATTCAGGATGTCTTGCCTTTTGATTCAGACCTTAACCAACTCTTGACTGGATTAATCTTTGTAGCTCTTGTTATTGGCCTTATGCTCTTTTTCCTAGATACCAAACTAGGTCAGGCATACATCGCTACAGGTGACAATCCTGATATGGCTCGTAGCTTTGGTATCAATACGGGACGTATGGAACTCATGGGCTTGGTTCTCTCAAATGGGATTATCGCGCTTGCAGGAGCCTTAATTGCTCAACAAGAAGGATATGCGGATGTTTCACGAGGTATCGGGGTTATCGTAGTTGGTCTAGCTAGCTTGATTATTGGTGAGGTTTTGTTTAAGAGTTTGACTCTGGCAGAGCGCCTCATGACCATCGTCGTTGGCTCTATCGCCTATCAGTTCCTCGTCTGGGGAGTGATTGCTCTTGGATTTAACACAAGTTATCTTCGTTTGTACAGCGCCTTGATTTTGGCAGTTTGTCTCATGATTCCAACCTTCAAAAGCAAATACCTGAAAGGAGTCAAGTTTAGCAAATGACAGCAATTGTAGAATTAAAAAATGCTACCAAAGTCATCACGAATGGCTTTGATGAGGAAAAAATCATTCTGAATGATGTTTCTCTTGAAATTTTCGAACATGATTTCATTACCATCCTAGGTGGAAATGGAGCTGGGAAGTCAACTCTTTTTAACACTATTGCAGGTACCCTACCTTTAACAAGTGGAAGTATCCGTATCATGGGCGAGGACGTGACGCATTTTTCACCTGAAAAGCGGGCTAAGTACCTGTCTCGTGTTTTTCAGGATCCTAAAATGGGTACGGCTCCTCGTATGACGGTGGCGGAAAATCTCTTGATTGCCAAGTTTCGTGGTGAGAAGAGAGGACTCCTTCCTAGAAGGCTATCAAGTCACCGGGAAGAGTTTCAAGCAACCATTGAAAAAGTGGGAAATGGTCTTGAGAAACACTTGGACACTCCGATTGAATTTCTTTCAGGTGGACAACGTCAGGCCTTGAGTCTCTTGATGGCAACCTTGAAGCGACCAGAGTTGCTCTTGTTGGATGAACACACAGCAGCTCTCGACCCAAAGACCAGTGTTGCTTTGATGGAGTTAACAGATGACTTTGTCAGCAAGGATCATCTAACAGCCTTGATGATTACCCACCATATGGAGGATGCACTGAAGTATGGAAATCGTCTGATAGTCATGAAGGAAGGCCGTATCATCCAAGACCTCAATAAAGAAGAAAAAGCTAAGATGAAAATCTCAGACTACTATCAATTATTTGAATAGATGAGTTAAATAATCATCAAAAAATAGAGAAGAGAAACTTAGAAGCATTAAAGTGTTTCTGAGTTTTTTATCTCCTCTTTCTATATAGAAGAATAAGGCAAAGAGAATTACGGAAAGCGTATGAAATGGTTTACTTTTTTTCAGAAATAAGCTATACTAGTTTACGTGAAACTATGATAAGATGGAGGTATTGTGTATGGTTGACAAGCAAGTCATTGAAGAAATCAAAAACAATGCCAACATTGTGGAAGTCATAGGTGATGTAATTTCTTTACAAAAGGCTGGACGGAACTATTTAGGGCTCTGTCCTTTTCATGGTGAAAAGACCCCCTCTTTCAACGTTGTGGAAGACAAGCAGTTTTATCACTGTTTCGGTTGTGGGCGCTCAGGAGATGTTTTTAAGTTCATCGAAGAATACCAAGGTGTGTCCTTTATGGAAGCCGTTCAGCTCTTAGGGGAGCGCGTCGGTATTCAACTAGCCATGCCTGTCCAGTCTCGTCCTAAACAGGCTTCCCCTCATCAAGCTTTATATGACATGCATGAAGAAGCTGCCCGTTTTTACCACGCAATCCTCATGACGACTAAGATGGGAGAAGAAGCAAGAGCTTATCTCTACAAACGTGGATTGACAGACGATGTTTTGAAGCATTTCCAGATTGGACTGGCTCCAGCAGAGAGAACCTATCTCTACCAACGTTTATCTGACAAGTTTGAGGAAAAGGATTTATTGGATTCTGGCTTGTTTTATCTGTCAGATGGCAATCAGTTTTATGATACCTTTTTCGGACGGATCATCTTTCCTTTGACCAATGACAAGGGGCAGGTTATTGCCTTTTCTGGTCGTGTCTGGCAAGAAACGGATAGTCAGACTGCTAAGTATAAAAATAGTCGTTCAACTGCAATTTTTAACAAGAGTTATGAATTGTATCATTTGGACAAGGCTAAAAAGGGAACAGGTAAAATCACAGAACTCTATTTGATGGAAGGCTTCATGGATGTTATCGCAGCCTACCGTGCTGGTATAGAAAATGCTGTAGCTTCCATGGGAACAGCCTTAAGCAAGGAGCATGTTGACCACCTCAAACGCTTTACCAAAAAAATTGTTCTCAGCTATGATGGCGATAAGGCAGGGCAGGCGGCAACAGCCAAAGCTCTGGAAGAATTAAAAGATTTCTCAGTGGAGGTTGTTCGAGTACCTGATGCCATGGACCCAGATGAGTATTTGCAAAAGAATTCTGCTGAAGACCTGGCCTACCTCTTAACAAAGACTCGGATTAGTCCCATAGAGTTCTATATTCAACAGCTCAAGCCTGATAATAGTGATAACTTGCAAGCGCAAATCGAGTTCATTGAAAAGATTGCGCCCTTAATTGCCAAAGAAAAGTCTATCACTGCCCAGAATTCTTATATCCACATTCTGGCGGATAACCTACCTTCTTTTGATTACCAACAGGTAGAACAGATTGTAAATGAAAGTCGGATTGTTCAGAGACAGGAAAGAGTCAAAGAGGAGCAACCTCCAGCAGCGATTAGTATACCTGTAACGCGACAATTGACAGCAGTCATGAGAGCAGAGGCTCATCTCCTCTATAGGATGGCTGAAAATCCAGTTGTTTTAAATGACTACAGATTAAGAGAAGATTTTTTCTTTGATACCCCAGAATTTCAGATTCTTTACGAATTGTTAAGTGTAGAGGGAGAAATCGGTTCAGAGGAGCTTTCTCATCAGACGCCTGAGGTTGAAAATGCTTGGTACCATGTTCTTGGTCTAGATTTGCCAGCTGAGATGTCGCCTCAAGAGCTAGCGGAAGTCGAAGCGACTCGAAACCGTGCCCTCCTCAGCAAGGACAACTTACGAATTAAAAAGAAAGTGCAAGAAGCTAGTCATGTAGGAGATACAGACACAGCCTTGGAAGAATTGCAACGATTGATTTCCCAAAAGAGAAGAATGGAGTAATAATGGCAACAAAACAAAAAGAAGTAACCACATTTGATGTGCAAGTAGCAGACTTTATCCGTAACCACAAAAAAACAGGAACAGCAACAGACGACGAAATCAATTCAAGTCTGGTTATTCCTTTTACCCTAGATGCAGACGGCATTGAAGACCTTTTGCAACGGATTCAAGATGCTGGAATTTCTATCACAGACAACGAAGGAAATCCAAGTGCGCGTGTTCTTAGTGCAGAAGAAGAACCAGAACTCAGTGATGAGGACTTGATTGGCTCAACTTCTGCCAAGGTTAATGATCCAGTCCGTATGTATTTGAAGGAAATCGGGGTTGTTCCTCTCTTGACCAATGAAGAGGAAAAAGAATTGGCCCTTGCAGTTGAGGCAGGTGATATCGAAGCCAAACAACGTCTTGCCGAAGCCAACCTTCGTTTGGTGGTTTCGATCGCTAAGCGCTACGTAGGGCGTGGCATGCAGTTTCTGGATTTGATCCAAGAAGGAAACATGGGCTTGATGAAGGCCGTTGACAAGTTTGACTATTCAAAAGGATTTAAGTTTTCAACTTACGCAACTTGGTGGATTCGTCAGGCGATTACCCGTGCCATCGCTGACCAGGCCCGCACTATTCGTATCCCTGTCCACATGGTAGAAACGATTAACAAGCTTGTCCGAGAACAGCGTAATCTCCTTCAAGAATTAGGGCAAGATCCAACACCTGAACAAATCGCTGAGCGTATGGATATGACACCTGACAAGGTTCGTGAAATCTTGAAAATCGCCCAAGAACCAGTATCACTTGAAACACCGATTGGTGAAGAGGACGATAGCCATCTTGGGGACTTTATCGAAGACGAAGTGATTGAAAATCCAGTAGACTACACAACTCGTATCGTTTTGCGTGAGCAGTTGGATGAAGTTTTGGATACTCTCACAGACCGTGAAGAAAACGTCTTGCGCTTGCGCTTCGGTTTGGACGATGGGAAAATGCGTACTCTTGAAGATGTTGGTAAAGTCTTTAACGTGACTCGTGAGCGTATCCGTCAGATCGAGGCCAAGGCTTTGAGAAAATTGCGTCAACCAAGTCGCAGCAAACCCCTTCGTGATTTTATTGAAGACTAAGAGTGAGGAATAACATGGCTTATACAGAAGAGCAAATTGAAACGATCAAAACACGCATTTTAAATGCTTTGGAAGAAGTCATCGACCCTGAGTTGGGGATTGATATTGTCAACCTAGGTTTAATTTATGAAATTCGTTTTGATGGTGAAACAGGTCACACTGAAATTGATATGACCTTGACAACTATGGGCTGCCCACTGGCTGACCTTTTGACAGACCAGATACATGATGCGATGACAGATGTGCCTGAGGTAACTAATACCGAAGTTAAATTGGTCTGGTATCCAGCTTGGACGGTTGAAAAAATGAGCCGATACGCGCGTATCGCCCTAGGAATTAAATAAAGACTAAGAAAAATGAGAGAGACGATTGGAAAATAAGGTAAATTTATCCTTTTTCCTTTGGTCTCTTCTTTCTTTTGCTGATTTTCTGGAAATAAAATGGTATAATGAAAGGTATGGAAAACGAAAAAATGCGTATTAATATGCTAAGTTCAAGTGAAAAAGTGGCTGGTCAAGGAGTATCAGGAGCCTACCGTGAGTTGGTACGTCTTCTACATCGTGATGCCCAAGATCAGTTAATTGTTACGGAGAATCTTCCTGTAGAGGCAGATGTAACCCACTTTCATACCATTGATTTCCCCTATTATTTATCTACTTTCCAAAAGAAACGCTCGGGGAGAAAAATTGGCTATGTTCATTTTTTGCCTGATACGCTTGAGGGGAGTTTGAAAATTCCATTTTTCCTAAAAGGAATTGTCAAACGCTATGTTTTTTCATTTTACAACCGAATGGAACACTTGGTGGTGGTCAATCCCATGTTTATCGAGGATTTGGTGGCTGCTGGAATTCCGCGTGAAAAAGTAACTTATATTCCAAACTTTGTAAATAAGGAAAAATGGCATCCACTGCCAGCTGACCAAGTAGCTAAACTTCGTCAGGAAATGGATTTAGCCGAAGATCAGTTTGTTGTTGTCGGTGCAGGTCAGGTTCAGAAACGTAAAGGAATTGATGACTTTATCCGCCTTGCGGAGGAATTGCCAGAAATTACATTTATCTGGGCTGGTGGTTTTTCGTTTGGTGGAATGACAGATGGTTACGAACGCTATAAGAAGATTATGGACAATCCACCCAAAAATCTTATTTTCCCAGGTATTGTTCCGCCAGAGCGGATGCGTGAGTTCTATGCTTTAGCAGATTTGTTCTTGCTACCAAGTTACAATGAATTATTCCCCATGACCATCTTAGAGGCAGCTAGTTGCGAGGCTCCGATTATGTTGAGGGACTTGGATCTGTATAAGGTTATTCTCGATGGGAATTATCGTGCTACAAGTGATGTTTCTGAGATGAAAGAAGCAATCCTAGAATACAAGAATGACCCTGAAGCTTTAAAAGACTTGAAAGAAAAAGCTCGCGAGATCTCCAAAGAGTACTCTGAGGAGCATTTGTTGGAAATCTGGTTAAAATTTTATCGAGAACAGGCTGCTTTGGGCAAAAAGTGAGGTAATTTATGCGAATTGGTTTATTTACAGATACCTATTTCCCTCAAGTTTCCGGGGTCGCGACTAGTATTCGGACTTTGAAAACTGAGCTTGAGAAGCAAGGGCATGCAGTTTTTATCTTTACAACAACTGATAAAGATGTGAATCGATACGAGGATTGGCAAATTATTCGCATTCCGAGTGTCCCTTTCTTTGCGTTTAAGGATCGACGATTTGCCTACCGAGGTTTTACAAAGGCGCTTGAAATTGCCAAGCAGTATCAACTCGACATCATTCATACCCAGACAGAATTTTCACTTGGTTTGTTAGGGATTTGGATTGCGAGAGAATTGAAAATTCCAGTTATTCATACCTACCATACCCAGTATGAAGACTATGTGCATTACATTGCTAAGGGCATGCTGATTCGGCCAAGTATGGTAAAATATCTGGTACGAGGCTTCCTTCACGATGTGGATGGAGTGATTTGTCCTAGTGAAATTGTGCGGGACCTTCTATCTAAGTACAAAGTCAAGGTTGAAAAGCGTGTTATCCCTACTGGTATCGAGTTAGCTAAATTTGAACGACCTGAGATTAAAGAAGAGAATTTAGCAGCCCTTCGATCTAAGCTTGGGATTAAAGAAGATGAGAAAATGTTGCTGAGTCTTTCTCGTATCTCCTATGAGAAGAATATCCAAGCAGTCCTAGATGCCTTTGTTGAGGTATTGAAAGAAGAAGACAAGGTGAAACTTGTTGTTGCAGGTGACGGCCCTTATCTGGACAGTCTGAAGGAACAAGCAGTGAAATTGCAGATCCAAGATCATGTGATTTTTACTGGTATGATTGCTCCAAGTGAGACAGCCTTATACTATAAAGCGGCTGATTTCTTTATCTCTGCATCCACTAGTGAAACCCAAGGCTTGACTTATCTAGAGAGTCTAGCCAGTGGAACGCCTGTTATCGCTCATGGCAATCCTTATCTGGATAATCTGATCAGTGACAAAATGTTTGGAACACTTTATTATGGAGAACGAGAGCTTGCGGGCGCTATCCTCGAAGCCTTGATAGCTACTCCTGATATGTCTGAACAAAAGTTGGCGGATAAGTTGTATGAGATTTCGGCTGAGAATTTTGGGAAGCGAGTTCATGAGTTTTATCTCGATGCGATGATTTCAAATAAATTTGAGCAGGAACTACGTGGAGATGAGCCTATGACACAGCGATTCTTAAAAACTATTTTGTACCTACCTCAGCAGGCTGTTTCAGCTCCGGTTAAAGAGTCTAAACGAATATTAAAGGCTTCTAAAAAGCAGTTGTCTAGCATCCGAGATTACTGGAGAGATTAGTAAAAATATAGGAGAATAAAATATGGCAAAAAAATTTATGAGAAGTGGTAGAGATCAAAAAATTGGAGGCGTTTGCGCAGGTGTAGCCCACTATTTTGATATTGACCCTACTATTGTCCGTGTGATTTGGGGCGTTCTTGCCTTTTGTTATGGGGCAGGGGTACTTGCTTACTTGATTTTATGGGTAATTGCACCTGTTTCTAGCGAATATTAAAAGAGAATCAGAATAGAACAAAGAGAAATAAAAAGGAGTCCAAATGGCTTTTGGAGATAATGGAAAACGTAAAAAAACAATGTTTGAAAAAGTAACGCTTTTTGTCGTGCTAATTATGTTGTTTGTAACCCTTGCTGGTATCTTTGCGACAGCGCTTGGAGCTTTTAGCAGATTCTAAGCAAGTTGCTAAGATAGAAACAATAACTAATGACTGGATTTTCCAGTCCTTTTTAAAGTGAGAAGAAAATATGAGTATGTTTTTAGATACAGCTAAGATCAAGGTCAAGGCTGGTAATGGTGGCGATGGTATGGTTGCCTTTCGCCGTGAAAAGTATGTCCCGAATGGCGGTCCTTGGGGTGGCGATGGTGGACGTGGTGGTAACGTTGTTTTCGTTGTGGACGAAGGCTTGCGTACCTTGATGGATTTCCGCTATAACCGTCATTTTAAGGCCGAATCCGGTGAAAAAGGAATGACCAAAGGAATGCATGGACGTGGTGCAGAAGACCTTCGTGTTCGTGTACCACAAGGAACAACTGTACGTGACGCTGAGACAGGAAAAGTGATTACAGACTTGATTGAGCACGGTCAAGAATTTATCGTAGCTCATGGTGGTCGAGGTGGTCGCGGAAACATCCGTTTTGCGACTCCCAAAAATCCTGCACCTGAGATTTCTGAGAATGGGGAGCCAGGTCAAGAACGTGAGTTGCAACTGGAATTGAAGATCCTAGCTGATGTTGGCTTAGTCGGTTTCCCATCTGTCGGAAAGTCAACTTTGCTTAGTGTCATTACTTCAGCCAAACCAAAGATTGGTGCCTACCACTTTACGACTATTGTCCCTAATCTAGGGATGGTCCGTACACAGTCAGGTGAATCTTTTGCCGTAGCGGACCTGCCAGGTTTGATTGAGGGAGCTAGCCAGGGTGTTGGTTTGGGGACTCAGTTTCTTCGTCATATCGAACGTACACGAGTTATCCTCCATGTCATCGATATGTCAGCTAGCGAAGGACGTGATCCTTATGAGGACTACCTTGCTATCAATAAGGAATTAGAATCCTACAACCTTCGTCTCATGGAACGTCCACAGATTATCGTGGCCAACAAGATGGATATGCCTGAAAGTCAGGAAAATCTTAAAACTTTCAAGGAAAAGTTGGCAGCAAACTACGATGAGTTTGAAGAACTACCAGCCATCTTCCCTATTTCTGGTTTGACTAAGCAAGGTTTGGCGCCCCTTTTGGATGCGACAGCTGAATTGTTGGATAAGACTCCTGAGTTCTTGCTCTATGACGAGTCTGATATGGAAGAAGAAGCTTACTATGGCTTTGACGAGGAAGAAAAAGCCTTTGAGATTAGTCGTGATGACGATGCGACATGGGTGCTTTCTGGTGAAAAACTCATGAAACTCTTTAACATGACTAACTTTGACCGTGACGAGTCTGTCATGAAGTTTGCTCGTCAGTTACGTGGTATGGGGGTAGATGAAGCCCTTCGTGCGCGTGGAGCCAAGGATGGAGATCTGGTCCGAATCGGTAAATTTGAGTTTGAATTTGTAGACTAGGAGATTGATATGGGAGATAAACCGATATCATTCCGAGATGCAGATGGAAACTTTGTCTCTGCAGCAGATGTATGGAATGAAAAGAAACTAGAAGAATTGTTTAATCGTCTCAATCCCAAACGTGCTCTTAGATTAGCACGAGAAAAAAAAGGCAATGAGAAGGCTGATAAAGAAGAAAAATAGCCTATCGACATTGATAAAAGAGAACCCCGTGATTGTATTCATCACGGGGAATTTTTTAGTCATTGAAGAAAAATGGTGGCGCAAATTTTTTAAGAATTTCAAAGCAAGTCTGTGCTTCTTCAGCATTTTCACAGATAAGAAGGCAGACATCATCACCACATACGGTGGCAATGATTTGTTTGAAATCAAGTGCATCGAGAACAGCTCCAAACGATTGGGCAAGGCCTGGCAAGGTTTTGAGGACAACCTGATGCTGGACAGGACGTAGCATGACCAAGCCATCTTCCATATAGTTTTCCAAGCGTTTTTCCCATTTGGAGATGGAACCAGTATTTAAAACATAGTAAGAATGATCTGCTTCGCGAACCTTTGATAGATTCATGGTTTTGATATCGCGTGAGAGAGTGGCCTGTGTGACTTGAATATCATTTTCAGCTAGTAAAGCTTGCAACTCTGCCTGTGTATGAATCTTATTTTTGGCTACAAGCGCACGGATGAGTTGGTGTCTATGTTCAGATTTATTCATATGAGGCTGGCTCCTTTTATGAGGGGATGGTGATGGAGGATTGTGTGAGATCGACTGTTAAGTGATAGTCTGTATTATCACGGACAGTGATTTCAAAGTCGGTAGTATAGAGAACAAGGCGAAGTGTGTCACCTTTTTTCAGCTTGTAAATCGTAGGTTGTAGGTCAAATTGGATTTCCATCCATTTTTCAGCTTCTATGCTCTCAACAGTTAGTAAATCATTTCGATTTTGTAAATTAAGGTAGCCTTTGGAGATGACACGTTGAACACTTGGATTGAATGGCAGTTCGCAGAGATTTTCAAGCATATGGTAGCGACCGTTGTCAATGGTTCTAGCACTTAAAACAGCTGGATAAGGCTGTAGATATTTCTTTTGTCCAAGTTCCAGCAGTTGAGCAGATAATAAGCCCTTGTTTGTACTTGATTTGACACGAAGTTTCAGCTCTACTCGACCATTTAAGTGAATATCTTGAGTTACTGGAAGGTCAATGGTGATTTGATTGGCTTTTCCTTGGTAAAGTTCTGTGTTGAAAGTCTGGTAAGTCTTGCCATAACGTTCAAAATCATTTTGATCATACTGGTTTTGAATCACTTTTTCCTCAGTTCCAAGAGAGAAGGTATGCAGTTTATCCTGTTTGCCAAAGTCATCAAGACTCTGCCATGTTTGAGGTGCAGTATTGTCTTGCCAGATGACAGTAGGGAGTTGATAGCTTGAGTCAAGTCCTAACAATTTTTTACTTAACAAGGCATTTATGGACTCGCGGAAGTCAATCGACTGCCAGTTGTTCACATAGACATGGGCACCATGATGGAAAAAGAGGTGCTTGTGAAGATGAGCTGGAAGAGCATGAAACATCTGATATACGTGAAGTGGTTTGACGTTCCAATCCTGAGAACCATGAGTAAAGACGACCTCAGCTTTAACCTTGTGAGCATTGAGCAGATAGTTGCGGTCATGCCAAAACTGATTGTAGTCACCAGTCTTGCGATCCAGTTGCTCTTTTACCTTCTCTAAGTCTGCCTGATGAGCTTCATTACCACGAATATAGTCACCGGCTAGGAGATTGCGGGAGTAGGTCAATTCAGC
Organism: Streptococcus sp. 5905; assembly: GCF_013276505.1. Lineage (NCBI taxonomy): Bacteria > Bacillati > Bacillota > Bacilli > Lactobacillales > Streptococcaceae > Streptococcus > Streptococcus sp. 5905. The sequence goes on along the minus strand of NZ_VMLC01000001.1, from coordinate 891,347 downwards.
AAGTGAGTCAAAATCCTCACCTGGATAACCACCAGGGCTAGTCACCAGACCATTTTCACGGTAGTAGTTGTACCAAGAGGAAATTCCTGCTTCAGCGATGATCACTTCCAAGCCATCAACACCAGTGGTGGCAAGACCATTGGACATGGTGCCTAGATAAGAAATTCCTGTTGTTGCGACTTTTCCGTTTGACCAATCAGCCTTGATTTGACGTTTGCGTGTGTGATCCGTGAAAGCACGGCAACGGCCATTAAGCCAGTCAATCACATTTTTATATGCCTCAATCTGCTGGTAGTCTCCATTGGTCATGAGCCCTTGAGAATCTTTGGTTCCAACACCCGATACATAGAGATTGGCAAATCCACGTGGAAGGAAGTGGTCGTTGAGAGTGTATGAACTATTGATATGAGTTAACTTCTCTTCAGCTTCTGAGACGACTTCTGCTTGACCAAGAGGTTCGACTACATTCAGCTTAGGCTCCTCGAGCTCAATGGTGTGGGCAGGTTTGACCTCAAGCTCTCCTTCCATCTTGTAGAGAGCCTTGTCGCTGGCTTTGTCGTTGGTGCCTTGGTGATAAGGACTGGCAGTCATAAGAGCAGGGACTTGTCCATTATAGCGAGGGCGAATAATGCTGACCTTGACTAAGTCAGGGAGACCGTCTTTATCAGTATCCACACGACTCTCGACATACACGACTTCATGAATGACATCATGAGTAGAGAAGGTTGCCAAGCTCTTACCGTTAAAGTAGTGGTAGTGGTTGTCTTCTGAAATGAGTTCGTCACTAACAAGTTGGTCGATGAGCGTATTTCCCTTTTTGGTTCGAGTGTTGAGCAAATGGTAGAGATTTTCAATCAAATCTCCATAAATAATAGGAAAACCAGTTTTTTTACGGAATTGTTCGGCGTCTTCAAAGTCAACAAGATAGTTAAACCCTAAAAGTTGAAAAGCCACAGTATAAAAAATCTCAGGAGTCAGGTCACAATCTGACTGAAAGAAGGTAAGGAGATCAGTCTCCTTGTCAGCTGCTAAGACAGACAAAGGATAGTCGGTATTTTTATAAGTGAAAAAACTCCAGCGGACAAATTGTTCAAGTTGTTTTTTTGATGCTTGTTCTGGTACCAGCTTCAAACCAAGCTGAGATAACTCGCGTAAAACTTGCGAATGAGAAACGGGCAAGTAGCTGAATTGATTAAAACGCATGGCGCTCTCCTTTGAAAATATTTTAAATTTAGTATATCAAAAATAAGGTAAAAAAGATATTGTTGACCTGTGATGAAGTCACTTTAAAAGGAATGGTCTCTACCTTTTCATTCTAGTTTTTAAAATGGTATAATAGTAGTATATCTAAAGCAAGGAGGAGATGAAATGATTGCACAACTCAACACCAAGACTGTTTACAGTTTTATGGAAAGTGTGGTTTCGATTGAAAAATATGTACAAACAGCTAAAGAATACGGCTATTCTCACCTTGCTATCATGGATGTGGATAATCTCTATGGAGCTTATCACTTTTTAGAAGTGACTCGTAAGTATAGTATTCAACCTTTAGTCGGTCTGGAAATGACTTTGGTCAAAAATGAGGAGAATATCTCTCTTCGTTTTCTAGCCCTATCCACTAAAGGTTACCAAGAGTTGATGAAGTTATCCACTTTAAAAATGACAGGACGAAAAAACTGGTCTGACTTCACCAGCCACCTCGAAGATGTTGCCATTATTGTTCCTTATTTTGCTGGAATCGAACAATTGGATTTGGGGCATGATTATTATATCGGTGTTAGTCCAGATACTCCTCAAGAAGTTTTTACCAGACCCATTCTTCCACTGTATCAAGTCAATTCTTTTGAAAAAGAAGACATACAGGTTTTACAAATCTTATCGGCAGTCAAGGACAATGTCAGCCTGAGAGAAGTGGATGTGCATTCACAACAGGGAATCTTTCTACCAGCCTCAGATTTAGAAGCTCGATTTAAAAATCGCTTCCCTCAGGCACTTGCCAATCTTCAAGGCTTGATAGAGAATGTTGATTATCAACTTGATCCAAGTTTAAAACTCCCTCGCTTTAATCCTGAAAGACCAGCAGTAGAAGAACTTCGAGAGAGGGCTGAGCAAGGCTTGAGTGACAAGGGGCTAACCTCAGCTATCTATCATGAGCGACTGAATGAGGAGTTAGCTGTGATTCATGATATGGGCTTTGATGACTATTTTCTTGTAGTTTGGGATTTGCTCCGTTTTGGACGCTCCCAAGGCTACTATATGGGAATGGGGCGTGGTTCTGCTGTTGGTAGTCTGGTGGCTTACTCACTGGATATTACAGGAATTGACCCGGTTGAAAAGAACTTGATTTTCGAGCGCTTTTTAAATCGTGAGCGCTACACCATGCCCGATATCGATATCGACATCCCTGACCTTTATAGGCCGGAGTTCATTCGCTATGTTCGTGATCGGTATGGTAGTCAACATGTGGCACAGATTGTCACTTATTCGACCTTTGGAGCAAAACAGGCAATTCGTGATGTTTTCAAACGTTATGGTGTTCCAGAGTACGAATTAACCAATATTACGAAAAAAATCAGTTTCCGAGATACGCTAACGACAGCCTATGAAAAGAATTTACAGTTTAGGCAGGTCATCAATAGCAAGATTGAATACCAAAAAGCTTTTGAGATTGCTCGAAAGATTGAAGGTTATCCTCGTCAGACCTCTATTCATGCTGCAGGGGTCGTTATGAGTGACCAAGACCTGACAGACTATATTCCACTCAAATACGGTGAGGATATGCTCATCACCCAGTATGATGCTCATGCAGTTGAAGCAAATGGCCTTTTAAAAATGGATTTCCTAGGTTTACGTAACCTGACTTTTGTACAAAAAATGCAGGAATTACTGGCTGAGTCAGAGGGTGTTCATCTGAAAATCGAAGAGATTGATTTGGAAGACAAGGACACTCTGGCCCTCTTTGCTGCTGGAAATACCAAGGGGATTTTCCAATTTGAACAACCTGGTGCTATTCGACTCTTGAAACGAGTTCAGCCGCAAGTTTTCGAAGAAGTGGTAGCAACGACCTCACTCAACAGACCAGGGGCAAGCGATTATATCGATAATTTTGTGGCTCGTAAGCATGGCAAAGAAAAGGTGACGGTACTAGATCCTGCCTTGGAGGACATTCTGTCATCAACCTACGGAATTATGCTCTATCAAGAGCAAGTCATGCAGGTTGCTCAGCGTTTTGGAGGTTTCAGTCTTGGTAAAGCCGATATTCTCAGACGAGCCATGGGTAAGAAAAATGCTAAAGAGATGCATTTGATGAAGGAAGATTTTATCACAGGAGCTATGAAACTTGGGCATACAGAAGAAAAGGCCAACCAAGTTTTTGCAGTGATGGAAAAGTTTGCGGGCTATGGATTTAACAGATCCCACGCCTATGCCTACTCAGCACTGGCATTCCAGCTTGCTTATTTCAAGACGCACTATCCTGCTATTTTCTTTCAAGTCATGTTGAATTATTCAAGCAGTGAGTATATTGTCGATGCTCTGCAGATGGGATTTGATGTAGCGCCTTTAGCTATCAACAGTATTCCCTATCACGATAAAATTACCCAGAAAACAATCTATCTTGGCTTGAAAGCCATTAAGGGGCTGCCAAGAGATTTGTCTTACTGGATCATCGAAAATCGTCCTTTCACAAGCATTGAAGATTTCGTCACTCGTCTTCCTAAAAATTACAAGAAATTATCGCTTTTGACTCCTTTGGTTGAACTGGGGCTTTTTGATGAATTTGACAAGAATCGTCAGAAAATCCTAGTGAATCTGCCCAATTTGTTTGTTTTTGTTGAGGAGTTAGGAGGACTCTTTGCGGATGCAAACTATAGTTGGACTGAGGCTGATGATTTCACAGAGGCAGAGAAATTTTACAAGGAGCAGGAATTAATCGGCGTAGGTATCAGTGCCCATCCTCTCCAAACTCTTGCCAAACAAGCCCTATATCCGACGACGCCAATCACTAATCTAACCGAGGGAGCTCAAGCCACTCTCCTAGTTGAAGTTCAAAAGATTAAAGTGATTCGAACCAAGAAAGGCGAGAGTATGGCCTTTCTACAGGTTCATGATAGTAAGTCTCGGATGGATGTAACTGTATTTTCAGACCAATATAGAAAATTTGCTTCCATTTTATCCGAAGGGAAATTTTACTATATCAATGGTAAAGTTCAATCTCGAGATGGTCGTCTGCAAATGATTGCACAAGATTTGAAAGAAGCAGTCGCTGAACGATTCTGGATTCAAGTTAAAAATCACGACAACGATAAAGAGATTTCAAATATCTTGGAACAATATAAAGGCCCTATTCCTGTCATTATCAGGTATGTTGAGGAAGAAAAAACAATTGTTTCCTCCTGTCATTTTGTAAAAAAAGACCCTGCTTTACAGGAAAAATTAGAGGGAATTGCTATGAAAACGATTTATCGCTAAAAATACGAAAAATAGAAGAATTTTCAAATGAAATGTGGTATAATCAATAGGAATGTTAAAAGAAAAAGGAGCAAAACCAAATGAAACGTATTGCTGTTTTGACTAGCGGTGGAGACGCCCCTGGTATGAACGCTGCCATCCGTGCAGTAGTTCGTCAAGCAATCTCAGAAGGAATGGAAGTCTTTGGTATCTATGATGGATACGCAGGGATGGTTGCCGGTGAAATCTATCCACTTGATGCTGCTTCAGTTGGAGACATTATTTCACGTGGTGGTACTTTCCTTCACTCTGCTCGTTACCCTGAGTTTGCACAACTTGAAGGTCAACTTAAAGGGATTGAGCAGTTGAAAAAACACGGGATCGAAGGTGTCGTTGTAATCGGTGGTGACGGTTCTTATCACGGAGCTATGCGCTTGACTGAGCATGGATTCCCAGCTATCGGTCTGCCTGGCACAATTGATAATGACATCGTAGGTACTGATTTCACAATTGGATTTGATACTGCAGTTACTACTGCAATGGATGCGATTGATAAGATTCGCGATACATCATCAAGTCACCGTCGTACTTTCGTTGTAGAAGTAATGGGACGTAACGCTGGTGATATCGCACTTTGGGCAGGTATTGCTACTGGTGCCGATGAAATCATTATTCCTGAAGAAGGCTTCAACATGGAAGAAATCGTAGCTAGCATCAAAGCTGGTTATGAACACGGTAAGAAACATAACATCATCGTCTTGGCGGAAGGTGTTATGTCAGCAGCTGAATTTGGTCAAAAACTAAAAGAAGCTGGAGACACTAGTGACCTTCGTGTAACTGAACTTGGTCACATCCAACGTGGTGGTTCACCAACTGCGCGTGACCGCGTCTTGGCGTCACGCTTGGGAGCACATGCTGTTAAACTTCTTAAACAAGGAATCGGTGGTGTCGCTGTTGGTATTCGTAATGAGAAAATGGTTGAAAATCCAATTCTTGGAACAGCAGAAGAGGGAGCTTTGTTTAGCTTGACTGAAGATGGCAAGATCGTGGTGAACAACCCGCACAAAGCTGATCTTGAACTGTCTAGCTTGAACAAGAGCTTGTCCTAATCAACTTTCATAAATCTAGTAAAATGACCAGAAGGTCGAATTATATAAAGGAGTCACAAAATCATGAACAAACGTGTAAAAATCGTTGCAACTTTGGGTCCTGCGGTAGAAATCCGTGGTGGTAAAAAATTCGGTGATGACGGATACTGGGGAGAAAAACTTGACGTTGAAGCTTCAGCTCAAAATATTGCGAAATTGATTGAAGCAGGAGCGAACACTTTCCGTTTCAACTTCTCACACGGTGACCACCAAGAACAAGGTGAGCGTATGGCAACTGTTAAACTTGCTGAAAAACTTGCAGGTAAGAAAGTTGGTTTCCTTCTTGATACAAAAGGACCAGAAATCCGTACTGAATTGTTTGAAGGTGACGCAAAAGAATACTCATACAAAACTGGTGAAAAAATCCGTGTTGCAACTAAACAAGGAATCAAATCAACTCGCGATGTGATTGCTTTGAACGTTGCTGGTGCTCTTGACATCTACGATGATGTTGAAGTTGGTCGCCAAGTATTGGTTGACGATGGTAAACTTGGTCTTCGCGTTGTTGCAAAAGACGATGCAACTCGTGAATTTGAAGTTGAAGTTGAAAACGACGGAATTATCGCTAAACAAAAAGGTGTAAACATCCCTAACACTAAAATTCCTTTCCCAGCACTTGCTGAACGTGATAACGATGATATCCGTTTCGGTCTTGAGCAAGGTATCAACTTCATCGCGATCTCATTCGTACGTACTGCTAAAGACGTGAATGAAGTTCGTGCAATCTGTGAAGAAACTGGTAACGGACATGTTCAATTGTTTGCGAAAATCGAAAACCAACAAGGTATCGACAACTTGGATGAAATCATCGAAGCTGCTGACGGTATCATGATTGCTCGTGGTGACATGGGTATCGAAGTACCATTCGAAATGGTTCCAGTTTACCAAAAAATGATCATCACAAAAGTAAATGCAGCTGGTAAAGTCGCTATCACAGCAACAAACATGCTTGAAACCATGACTGAAAAACCACGTGCAACGCGTTCAGAAGTATCAGACGTGTTTAACGCTGTTATCGATGGAACCGATGCTACAATGCTTTCAGGTGAGTCTGCAAATGGTAAATATCCACTTGAATCTGTTCGTACAATGGCAACAATTGACAAGAATGCTCAAACCCTATTGAAAGAATATGGTCGTTTGTCATCAGTTAACTTGGCACGTAATTCTAAGACTGAGGTTATGGCTTCAGCTGTTAAGGATGCAACTAACTCAATGAATATCAAGTTGGTGGTTACTCTTACTAAGACAGGTCACACTGCTCGTTTAATTTCTAAATACCGTCCAGATGCTGATATCTTGGCAATCACTTTCGATGAATTGACTCAGCGTGGTTTGATGTTGAACTGGGGAGTTATTCCAGTAACAACTGATCGCCCATCAAACACTGATGATATGTTTGATCTCGCTGAAAGAATTGCAGTTGAGCAAGGTTTGGTTGAATCTGGTGATGATATTGTTATCGTTGCAGGTGTACCGCTTGGAGAAGCTGTCCGTACAAATACAATGCGTATCCGTACAGTACGTTAATTAAAATAAAAAGAGCCTATCATATCAAGCCTCATCGCTTATATGATGGGTCTTTTTTCTATTTTAGAAGATAAAAAGAGAGAGAATTTTATTAAACAGAAATGGGAAAAATAGGAGAACTATGGTATAATAGAATGCAGAGACCTTTTTAGTAAATTTTGAAAGAGTATAACATGAGAAAAATTGTCATCAATGGTGGACATCCATTGCAAGGTGAGATCACCATTAGCGGTGCTAAGAATAGTGTTGTAGCATTAATTCCTGCTATTATACTGGCAGATGATGTTGTCACTTTGGATTGTGTCCCAGATATTTCAGACGTTGCTAGTCTTGTAGAGATTATGGAAATCATGGGAGCGAAAGTAAAACGCTACGATGATGTTTTGGAGATTGATCCTAGAGGTGTTCAGAATATTCCTATGCCTTATGGCAAGATCAATAGCCTTCGTGCATCTTATTATTTCTACGGAAGTCTTTTAGGTCGCTTTGGTGAAGCTACGGTTGGACTTCCTGGCGGATGTGATTTGGGACCTCGTCCGATTGATCTCCACCTCAAAGCTTTCGAAGCTATGGGCGCCAAGGTGAGCTATGAGGGAGACAATATGAATTTGTCTGCCCAAGGCAAGGGTCTTCATGGAGCAAGTATTTACATGGACACCGTCAGCGTTGGCGCAACTATTAATACCATGATTGCGGCTGTTAAGGCTAAGGGACGGACTGTTATTGAAAATGCGGCTCGTGAACCAGAAATCATCGATGTGGCTACCCTTTTGAATAACATGGGGGCCCACATTCGTGGTGCAGGGACTGATATTATCATTATTGATGGTGTCGAGAAACTTCATGGAACGCGTCACCAAGTCATTCCAGACCGCATTGAAGCTGGAACCTATATTTCACTTGCTGCAGCGATTGGTAAAGGAATCCGTATTAACAATGTTCTTTACGAACACTTAGAAGGCTTTATCGCCAAACTGGAGGAAATGGGCGTTCGTATGACGGTCTCAGAAGACAGTATCTTCGTTGAAGAGCAGTCTGATTTGAAGGCCATCAATATTAAAACTGCCCCCTATCCAGGATTTGCAACGGATTTACAACAACCAATCACACCACTTTTATTAACTGCTCAAGGTCGTGGTACTATTATTGATACCATTTACGAAAAACGTGTCAACCATGTTTTTGAGTTAGCAAAAATGGATGCGGATATTACGACTACAAATGACCATATTTTCTACACTGGTGGGCGTGTTCTACATGGTGCCAAGGTGAAAGCGACAGATCTTCGTGCAGGTGCTGCACTTGTCATCGCTGGTTTGATGGCTCAAGGCCAGACTGAAATTACAAATATTGAGTTTATCCTTCGTGGCTACTCAGATATTATTGAAAAATTACGTAGTCTTGGAGCGGATATTACACTCGTCGAAGACTAAACCGTTGAGGTGATTATGAATATTTGGACCAAATTAGCAATGTTTTCTTTCTTTGAAACGGAGCGCTTGTATTTGCGTCCTTTCTTTTTTAGTGACAGTCAAGCTTTTTATGAGATTGCTTCAAATCCTGAAAATTTGCAATTTATTTTTCCCAGTCAAGCAAGTTTGGAAGAAAGTCAGTACGCACTTGCTAACTATTTTATGAAGGCTCCTCTAGGTGTTTGGGCAATCTGTAGCCAAGACAATCAGGAAATGATTGGTTCTATCAAGTTTGAAAAAATAGATGAAATCAAAAAAGAAGCTGAAATTGGTTATTTCTTAAAAAAGGATTCTTGGTCTCAAGGCTTTATAACAGAAGTAGTTACCAAACTTTGTCAGCTTTCATTTGAAGAATTTGGCCTAAAACAATTATCCATCATCACTCATCTGGAGAATCAAGCTAGTCAGAAAGTTGCCTTGAAAGCAGGTTTTAGTCTCTTTCGCCAATTCAAGGGGAGTGACCGCTATACGCGTAAAATGAGAGACTACCTTGAATTTCGATACGTTAAAGGAGAATTCAGTGAGTAAACACCAGGAAATCTTAAGTTATCTGGAAGAGTTACCAATAGGAAAACGTGTCAGCGTTCGTAGTATTTCCAATCACTTGGGTGTCAGTGATGGAACGGCTTATCGTGCCATTAAAGAAGCTGAAAATCGTGGAATTGTAGAAACTCGACCTCGTAGTGGAACCATTCGTGTCAAATCTCAGAAAGTGGCGATTGAAAAACTGACCTATGCAGAGATTGCAGAAGTCACCTCCTCTGAAGTTTTAGCTGGTCAGGAAGGGCTGGAGAGAGAATTTAGCAAATTCTCTATTGGGGCTATGACCGAGCAGAATATCTTGTCCTATCTGAATGATGGTGGTCTTTTGATCGTAGGTGACCGTACTCGTATTCAACTTTTAGCTCTGGAAAATGAAAACGCGGTCCTTGTAACGGGTGGCTTTCATGTGCACGAGGATGTACTGGAACTTGCCAATCAGAAAGGTATCCCTGTTTTACGAAGCAAGCATGATACTTTTACAGTTGCGACCATGATCAATAGAGCTTTGTCAAATGTGCAGATTAAGACAGATATTTTAACAGTTGAAAAGCTCTATCGTCCCAGTCATGAGTATGGTTTCTTAAGAGAAACGGACACAGTGAAAGATTATCTAGACTTGGTACGCAAGAATCGAAGTAGTCGTTTCCCAGTCATCAATCAGCATCAAGTGGTTGTGGGAGTTGTTACCATGCGTGATGCAGGAGACAAATCCCCCAGCACGACGATTGATAAGGTGATGACGCGCAGCATTTTCGTGACAGGATTAGCGACCAATATTGCCAATGTCAGTCAACGGATGATAGCAGAAGACTTTGAGATGGTTCCGGTAGTGAGAAGCAATCAAACTTTGCTCGGAGTTGTAACGAGACGAGATGTCATGGATAAGATGAGCCGCTCTCAAGTTTCGGCTTTGCCGACTTTTTCAGAGCAAATTGGACAAAAGTTGTCTTATCATCACGACGAAGTTGTGATTACAGTTGAGCCCTTTATGCTTGAGAAGAACGGAGTTTTGGCAAATGGTGTTCTTGCTGAAATTTTAACTCACATGACACAGGATTTGGTGGCAAATAGCAGACGCAATTTAATCATTGAGCAGATGCTAATTTACTTCTTGCAGGCTGTGCAGATAGATGATACTTTGCGGATTCAGGCACGTATTATTCACCACACGAGACGCTCAGCCATTATTGATTATGATATTTATCATGGTCATCAAATTGTATCAAAAGCAAACGTTACAGTCAAAATCAATTAGAATCTAGGAGAAAAAATGATAACTTTAAAATCAGCACGTGAAATCGAAGCTATGGACAAGGCCGGTGATTTCCTAGCAAGTATCCATATCGGCTTACGTGATTTGATTAAGCCAGGCGTGGATATGTGGGAAGTAGAAGAGTATGTTCGTCGTCGTTGTAAAGAGGAGAATTTCCTTCCTCTACAGATTGGCGTAGATGGGGCAGTCATGGATTACCCCTATGCCACTTGTTGCTCTCTTAACGACGAAGTAGCTCACGCTTTTCCACGTCATTACATCTTGAAAGATGGGGACTTGCTCAAGGTTGATATGGTTCTAGGTGGGCCGATTGCCAAATCCGACCTCAATGTATCAAAACTCAACTTCAACAATGTTGAGCAAATGAAAAAATACACCCAAAACTATACTGGTGGTTTAGCTGACTCATGTTGGGCTTATGCGGTTGGTACACCGTCTGAAGAAGTGAAAAACTTGATGGCTGTAACCAAGGAAGCTATGTATAAAGGGATTGAGCAAGCCGTCGTTGGAAACCGTATTGGCGATATCGGTGCGGCCATTCAGGAATACGCTGAAAGTCGCGGTTACGGTGTCGTTCGTGATTTGGTTGGTCATGGTGTTGGACCAACTATGCACGAAGAGCCAATGGTTCCTAACTACGGTATAGCAGGTCGTGGACTCCGTCTCCGTGAAGGAATGGTGCTGACCATTGAACCCATGATTAATACTGGTGACTGGGAAATCGATACAGATATGAAAACTGGCTGGGCTCATAAGACTATTGATGGTGGCCTATCTTGTCAATATGAACACCAGTTTGTGATTACAAAAGACGGTCCTGTTATCTTGACAAGTCAAGGTGAAGAAGGAACGTATTAAAATGAAAGGAGCTTGTACCGCCCCCAAAAAGTTAGACAGAAAAAATCAGCTCTTTGTCAACTGTAGTGGGTTGAAGTCAGCTAAGATCGAGAAAGGACGAATTTCGTCCTTTCTTTTTTGATGTTGAGAGCGATGAAAATCCGTTTTTTGAAGTTTTCAAAGTTCCGAAAACCAAAGGCATTTCGTTTGATAAGTTTGGTGAGATTATTAGTCGCTTTTCATTATAAATCTTATGGGACTTTTTTTGTACAAGGTTTCTAAATAAACTGATTAAATTCCTATTTTTCCCTATCATTGTCCCTGTTTTTTCTGGAATTTTGGGGCTATAATAGTCCTATCAAATCAAAGAATGGAGGAAGGCAATGGACAATGTAATCTTTTTTATCAGTGTTTTTCTTGCTGGAATTCTTTCCTTCTTTTCTCCTTGTATTTTACCCTTGTTGCCAGTCTATGCAGGAGTTTTGTTGGATGACAAAGAGGGTGCTCGGGGTTCCAGCGGCAAATTTTCAATATCAGTTGTTAGTTTATTGCGAACTCTGGCTTTCATAGTGGGAATTTCCTTTATCTTTATTTTACTGGGTTATGGAGCTGGTTTTTTGGGTAACTTGCTGTATGCCTCTTGGTTTCAGTATGTGACGGGGGCGGTTATCATTCTCTTGGGCTTGCACCAGATGGAAGTTTTACATTTTAAGGGACTTTACAAGGAAAGAAGGCTACAATTAAAGAGACAGGGACAAAAGGGTAGTGGCTATAGTCAGGCATTTTTGCTGGGCTTGACCTTTAGTTTTGCTTGGACACCTTGTGTGGGGCCGGTTCTTGGCTCTGTTTTAGCCTTGGCGGCTTCAGGTGGCTCAGGTGCATGGCAGGGAGCTGGGCTCATGTTGATTTACACCCTGGGTTTGGCGCTACCTTTTTTGGTTTTAGCTTTAGCCTCCAGCTATGTTTTGAAACATTTCCGAAAACTTCATCCTTACCTCGGAACCCTCAAAAAAGTGGGTGGTTTCCTCATTATCGTAATGGGAATCTTGGTGCTTTTGGGAAATGCGTCTATTTTGACAAGATTATTTGAATAGAGAGGAAGAAGAAATGAAAAAATGGCAAACATGCCTCCTTGGAGTCGGCTCAATCTGTTGCTTAGCAGCCTGTTCGGCTAAAAATATGTCAGACGAATCTACTATGAAGGAGCAAACAAAAACAGAACAAGTCAGTGCGCAAACTGCAACTAAAGGTCAGGCAGTCGCTGATTTTAAACTGACGGGAGTAGATGGCAAGACTTACCGCTTGTCTGATTACAAGGGCAAGAAAGTCTATCTCAAATTCTGGGCTTCTTGGTGTTCCATCTGTCTAGCCAGTCTTCCAGATACGGATGAAATCGCTAAAGAAGCTGGTGATGACTATGTGGTCTTGACAGTAGTGTCTCCTGGACACAAGGGTGAACAAGCAGAAGAGGCCTTTAAGAACTGGTACAAGGGCTTGGATTATAAAAATCTTCCAGTTCTAATTGATCCGTCAGGCAAACTCTTGGAAAGTTATGGTGTCCGTTCTTACCCAACTCAGGCTTTTATAGACAAGGAAGGCAAGCTGGTAAAGACTCAACCAGGGTTTATGGATAAGGATATGATTTTAAAAACATTGAAAGAAATGGGGTAGAGAAAGATCATGAATGACAAAGTAAAATTGTTTGTTTTGGCAGGGATCTTTTTCCTAGCCATAACCGGTTTCTATTTTCTATTGATGCAAAATGCAGGGCAGACAGATAGGTCGCAAATTGAGAAAGCGTCAGTTAGCCAAGGAGGAAAAACAGTGAAAAAAACAGAAGTCAGTAAAGACGCAGACTTGCACGAGATTTATCTAGCTGGGGGATGTTTCTGGGGAGTGGAGGAATACTTCTCACGCGTTTCCGGAGTGACAGATGCCGTTTCAGGCTATGCAAATGGTAGAGGGGAAACGACCAAGTACGAATTGATTAACCAAACAGGACATGCGGAAACCGTCCATGTCACCTATGATGCCAATCAAATTTCCCTCAAGGAAATCCTGCTTCATTACTTCCGCATTATCAATCCAACCAGCAAAAATAAACAAGGAAATGATGTGGGGACTCAGTATCGTACCGGCGTTTATTACACAGATGACAAGGATTTGGAAGTAATCAACCAAGTCTTTGATGAGGTGGCTAAGAAATACGACCAACCTCTGGCAGTTGAAAAGGAGGCCTTGAAGAATTTTGTGGTGGCAGAGGATTATCACCAAGACTATCTTAAGAAAAATCCAAATGGCTACTGTCATATCAATGTTAATCAGGCTGCCTATCCCGTCATTGATGCCAGCAAATATCCCAAACCAAGTGATGAAGAATTGAAAAAGACCTTGTCAACTGAGGAGTATGCCGTCACCCAGAAAAATCAAACAGAACGAGCTTTTTCAAACCGCTACTGGGATAAATTTGAATCAGGTATCTATGTGGATGTGGCAACTGGCGAACCCCTCTTTTCATCGAAGGACAAGTTCGAGTCTGGTTGTGGCTGGCCTAGTTTTACCCAGCCCATCAGTCCAGATGTTGCCACCTACAAAGAAGATAAGTCTTACAACATGACACGCATGGAAGTGAGAAGTCGAGTTGGAGATTCTCACCTTGGCCATGTCTTTACGGATGGACCAAAGGACAAGGGAGGCTTGCGCTACTGTATCAATAGTCTTTCTATCCGCTTTATTCCCAAAGACCAAATGGAAGAAAAAGGCTATGCTTATTTACTAGATTATGTCGATTAAGACTCTTCAAACTACTTCAGCGTCGCCTTACCGTCCCCATACGTATAGTTACTGACTTCGTCAGTTTCATCTACAACCTCAAAACAGTGTTTTTGAGCTGACTTTGTCAGTTTTATCTACAACCTCAAAGCTGAACTTTGCACAACCTGCGGTTAGCTTCCTAGTTTGCTTTTTGTTTTCATTGAGTATAAGAAGTCTTTCCTAAGCAGTTAGAGGAGAATTTTGCTATACTGATACTAGTAAGTGGTAAAGGAGCAGAGCATGACCTACACAATCTTAATCGTAGAAGATGAATATCTGGTAAGACAAGGCTTGACCAAATTGGTTAATGTAGCAGCCTACGATATGGAAATCATTGGTCAGGCTGAAAATGGAAGACAGGCTTGGGACTTGATTCAAAAGCAGGTGCCAGATATTATTTTAACCGATATCAACATGCCTCAGCTAAATGGCATCCAGTTGGCCAGTCTGGTCCGAGAAACCTATCCTCAGGTGCATTTGGTTTTTTTGACTGGTTACGATGATTTTGATTATGCCTTGTCTGCTGTCAAACTAGGTGTAGATGACTACCTGCTCAAACCCTTTTCTCGTCAGGATATTGAGGAAATGTTGGGGAAAATCAAGCAAAAACTAGATCAGGAAGAAAAGGAAGAGCAGTTACAAGATTTACTGACTACCAAGTTTGAAGGAAATATGGCCCAGAAAATCCAGTCTCATCTAGCTGATAGCCAATTCAGTTTAAAGACCTTGGCCAGTGACTTGGGCTTTAGTTCGACTTATCTGAGTTCTTTGATTAAGAAAGAGTTGGGCATGCCTTTTCAGGATTATTTGGTGAGAGAACGTGTCAAACAAGCCAAGCTCTTGCTCTTGACAACGGATTTAAAGATTTATGAGATCGCAGAGAAGGTTGGTTTTGAAGATATGAACTACTTTACCCAACGCTTTAAACAGATTGCAGGTGTGACACCTCGTCAGTTTAAGAAGGGGGAAGGTCGATGAAACGTTCTTCTCTCCTAGTCAGAATGGTTATTTCCATCTTTCTAGTCTTTCTCATTCTCCTAGCTTTGGTTGGGACTTTCTACTATCAATCTAGTTCATCAGCCATTGAGGCTACCATTGAAGGCAATAGCCAAACGACTATCAGTCAGGCTAGCCACTTTATCCAGTCTTATATCAAAAAATTAGAAACAACCTCGACTAGTTTGACCCAGCAGGCGGATGTCCTAGCCTATGCTGAGAATCCCAGTCAAGACAAGGTCGAGGGAATCCGAGATTTGTTTTTGACCATCTTAAGGGCAGACCAGGATTTGAAAGCTGTTGTGTTGGTGACCAAATCCGGTCAGGTCATTTCTACAGATGATAGTGTGCAGATGAAAACTTCCTCAGATATGATGGCTGAGGACTGGTACCAAAAGGCTATTCATCAGGGGGCTAAGCCTGTTTTGACACCAGCTCGTAAATCAGATAGCCAGTGGGTCATTTCTGTCACTCAAGAACTTGTTGATGCAAAGGGAGCCAATCTGGGCGTGCTTCGTTTGGATATTTCCTACGAAACTCTGGAAACCTACCTCAACCAACTCCAGTTGGGTCAGCAAGGATTTGCCTTTATCATCAATGAAAACCATGAATTTGTCTACCATCCGCAACACACAGTTTATAGCTCGTCTAGTGAAATGGAGGCCATGAAACCCTACATTGAGACGGGGCAGGGCTATACGCTGGATCACCAATCCTACGTCAGTCAGGAAAAGATTGCAGGAACAGATTGGACGGTTATAGGCGTGTCTTCGTTGGAGAAGTTAGACCAGGTTCGGAGTCAGCTCTTGTGGACCTTGTTTGGGGCAAGTGTCACGTCTCTATTTGCCTGTCTCTGCTTGGTGTGGTTCAGCCTCAAACGCTGGATTGCCCCTTTGAAGGACCTGAGAGATACCATGCTGGAAATTGCTTCTGGTAATCAGAATCTTCGTGCCAAGGAAGCTGGAGCTTATGAACTGAGAGAAGTGACTCGCCAGTTCAATGCTATGTTGGATCAAGTTGATCAGCTGATGGCAGATGTTCGCAGACAGGAAGAAACGACCCGTCAGTATGAACTTCGAGCCTTGTCGAGCCAGATTAACCCCCATTTCCTCTATAATACCTTAGACACTATCATCTGGATGGCTGAATTTCAGGACAGTCAGCGAGTGGTTCAGGTAACCAAGTCCTTGGCGACCTATTTTCGCTTGGCGCTCAATCAAGGAAAGGACTTGATTTGTCTTTCTGACGAAATCAATCATGTCCGCCAGTATCTCTTTATCCAGAAACAACGCTATGGCGATAAGCTGGAATATGAAATTGATGAAAATCCTGCCTTTGATAATCTAGTCTTACCCAAGTTGGTGTTGCAACCCCTTGTAGAGAATGCTCTTTACCATGGCATCAAGGAAAAGGAAGGTCAGGGCCATATTAAAGTCTCTGTTCAGAAAAAGGATTCAGGACTAGTCATCCGCATTGAGGATGATGGCGTTGGTTTCCAAAATCCTGACGATAGTAGTCAAAGTCAGCTCAAACGTGGGGGAGTTGGCCTTCAAAATGTCGACCAACGACTCAAACTTCATTTTGGAGACAATTACCAGATGAAGATCAATTCTGCACCCGAAAAAGGAACGACGGTTGAAATATACATCAATAAAATAGAAACAAGTTAGCTCCCAGTCAATTCTGGGAGTTTTGCTTTTTAAAATCAGAATGATTAGTTGGCCTTGATAAAATCAGTAAAAAAAGATATGATAGATAGTGACAAAAGAGCTATCAAGTATGAAGGAAAAAGACATTCAAAGAGAAACAAGCCAGATTGTAGAAGATGTATTAGAAAAGGCCAATTTGAAGCAAGGAGCTATCTTTGTTTTGGGCCTTTCTTCTAGTGAGGTGATAGGTGGTCAGATTGGCAAGGAATCCAGCCAAGAAATTGGGGAAATCATTGTGAAAACCATCCTAGATATCCTAGAGGAAAAAGGAATTCATCTAGCTGTTCAAGGTTGTGAACATGTCAATCGAGCCCTCGTTGTTGAACGTCAGGTGGTAGAACAGTTTGGTCTGGAAATCGTCAGTGTCCTTCCTACACTTCATGCAGGAGGTTCAGGTCAGTTGGCAGCCTTCAAGTTTATGCAGGATCCAGTTGAGGTTGAATTTATCAAGGCCCATGCTGGATTGGATATCGGAGATACTGCGATTGGCATGCATGTCAAGCATGTTCAGGTTCCGATTCGCCCTCTTTTGAGAGAGATTGGGCATGCCCATGTAACGGCTTTAGCTAGTCGTCCAAAACTCATCGGAGGTGCGCGTGCACAGTATCCAGAAGACTTCATAAGAAAGTCATAAGTGGGCTGAAAGTTATCGTAAATTAGAGATATTTCAAGTATGTAGAGGTATAAGGTTGGAAAATTGTGTTTATATCGTTTCAGGGCCCCCAGGCGTTGGAAAGAGCACTGTCAGCAAAGAGTTGGCCTATTCTTTTGACAAAAGTGCAGTTATAGAGGGGGATATGATTTACTTAATGATAAAAAGTGGTCTCGTAGCTCCTTGGGAAGATGATGGATTTTATATGGATTTATTCTGGGATAATATTATCAGTCTGACCAATAATTTCTTGGATCGTGGCCTTACTGTCGTGATAGAGTATGTCATATTTGAAGATCAACTAAAGAAAATTGTAGCTTTCTTAAAGGAAAAACAAATTAAGTTAAAGTATTGTGTCCTAATGGCAGAAGAAGAAACCTTGAAAGATAGGGATTCTTCTCGGAAAGAAATTGAGAGAACAGGCGATTTATCAATCCAAGCAAGAAATGAATTTTTAGCTAAAAATAGAGAAAAACATCATTTTCTGTACACGGATGATTTAGATGTCAAAGAAACGGTAGGCATCATTAAAACTTCAAATCAATTTTTAATTTCTGAATAGTAAAAGATAGAGAGAGTAAGGGTATTGAAACCAAGACTCTCTCTGTTTTTATTGTTGAATTCTTGTGCAAAGTACTCCAAACAAGACCATCTTTTACAAGAAGAAGGGGTGCTATCTGATGGAAAATTGCCAAAAATAGAAAAAAGCAACTTAGAGAAGATTTTTAGTTATGGAAATCAATAAACAAAGCTGGATTTAGCTGTTCTAGGTTGGCCTTTTTGTGCTATACTTAGGATATGCATAGAAAAACAGTGATTGATTTTAGGGCTTTGGGTGAGAGATACACCTTTACCCAGTCCATAAGAGAGTTAAAAACGAGAGATTTAGCAGAAGTGGCAGACTTGCTGGCACAAGTGGAAAGCTACCAAGAGCATGGAACGGATACCGTAGAAACATTGGATGAGAGGGATTTTAACCAGCATAACGGGGTCTAAACTAGGACGACCTTTATCTTCAGAATAAGTATCTGCGACTAAGTCATAGATGAAGGAAAAATCGACCACTTGCTCAACCTGACGAAGAAAATGGGCTTGCGGAACGAGTTCATCTAGCGTGTAAAAACCAACTTGATTGCGGTTATATTCGAGATTTTCTTTGTGAAACATAGGGAATACCTCACAACTTTTCTTACCTCTATTATACGACTTTACACAAAGAAAAGCCCTTAGAAATTTGTAGTCTAAGGACTTTGTCTTCAATCTGAAAGGAGCTTACCTCCTTTTTTTGTGTCAAATTTAGTCAAAATAAATAAGCGTAGCAAAGTTGTCACAAATTTTTTCTTTTGTAGTAAAATAAGATTAGAATTTTGTGAAAGTAGGTAATTCGTTGGAGTCGATTATATTTCTAGTATCCGTTTTTTTGGCAGGTATCCTGTCCTTCTTTTCACCCTGCATCTTCCCTTTGCTACCTGTCTATGCTGGTATTCTGCTAGATGATCAGGGAAATTCGAAAAGTTTTCGCTTTTTTGGAAGAGACGTTGCATGGTCAGGCTTAATTCGGACCCTGTGCTTTATTGCAGGAATCTCCCTCATTTTCTTTATTTTGGGATTTGGTGCTGGATTCCTAGGGCACATGCTCTATGCTGACTGGTTTCGTTATGTAATGGGAGCAGTCATTATCCTTTTGGGACTTCACCAGATGGAAATCTTGCATTTCAATAAACTGGAAGTTCAAAAGACAGTCACCTTCAAACAATCAAAGTCTAATCACTATCTGTCAGCCTTTTTGCTTGGGATAACCTTTAGTTTTGGTTGGACCCCTTGTATCGGACCAGTTTTGAGTTCGGTCTTGGCTCTTGCAGCTTCAGGAGGGAATGGTGCTTGGCAAGGAGCCTTACTAACTTTAGTGTACACATTGGGAATGGCCCTTCCTTTCCTTGTTCTGGCCTTGGCTTCGGGATGGATCATGCCCTATTTTAGCAAATTAAAACCCCATATGATCCTACTAAAGAAAATTGGGGGAGCTTTGATTATTTTGATGGGATTGTTATTAATGCTAGGGCAGTTAAATGCCTTATCAGGAATTCTTGGATAAAAGGAGAAAAAGATGAAAAAAGTTATTTTTGCGGGATTGAGCCTCATGTCTCTATTCTTGTTGATTGCCTGTGGTGAAAAAGAAACCAAACAGACGGAAAGTCCCAAACAGTCTACTGTACAGCAAATCGCAGTCGGTAAGGATGCGCCAGACTTCACCTTGCAGTCTATGGATGGCAAAGAAGTGAAACTATCGGACTACAAAGGAAAAAAAGTCTATTTAAAATTCTGGGCTTCTTGGTGTGGACCTTGTCGAAAGAGTATGCCAGAGTTGATGGAATTAGCTGCCAAACAAGATCGAGGCTTTGAAATCTTGAGTGTCGTTGCACCAGGACTACAAGGTGAAAAAACAGTTCAAGAGTTTCCAAAATGGTACCAAGAACAAGGCTACAAGGATATCCCAGTTCTATATGATACCCAAGCAACTACCTTCCAAGCGTACCAAATTCGTAGTATTCCAACAGAATACTTAATTGACAGCCAAGGAAAAATCGGAAAAATCCAATTTGGTGCTATTAGCAATGCTGATGCAGAAGCAGCTTTTAAAGAGATGAAATAAAGAAAAAATCGCGAAAACTCGCGATTTTTTTATAGTTTTTCATTGATAAAGCGGATGAATTGATTCCACCAAACTTTTAAGAAGAAGGCTTTTTCAACTTTCTTTTCAGAAACCATTTCAAAAGATGGTTTGTCGGAAGTGAGATAACCTTGACCGACCAAATCTTGGTCATCATAGGTTAGATGACCAACAACAGTTTCAGCTTCTAGTGGTGCTGTCTCGGCCTTGGTTTTTGGAGTGAACTGCAGGCTTGATGATGCTCGACTTCCCAATCGTTGTATGACAGTGATATCAGATTTAGCAACAGCAGTTACGGTATCTTCCTTCCCATCAAGTACAGAAACTTTGCTATCTTTGTAGGCTTCTCCCTTCTGGACAATTGTTTTGAGAGCATAATTAGATGTTATATAGTCCAAAAGAGAAGAAGTAGCAGTAAAGCGAGCGTAAGGATTACTGTTTTGCTGGTCAGCGTTTAAGACAACTGTGATGATTCGCATACCTTTTTCGGTAGTTGTTCCAACGAAAGAAGCTCCTGCCTTGTCTGTTGTACCAGTTTTGAGCCCATCAACTCCACCTCGATATGCTGGCATTCCTTCCAACATATAGTTAGTAGAGTGAATTTCCATACCAGCAAATGTTGATGAAGATTTCTTGGTGATTTCTAAAACTTGAGGGTAATCTCTGATGAGGTTTCGAGCGATGATTGCAACATCGTAAGCACTTAGTTTGTTTTCCTCATCCTTTTTAGAACCAGGATAGATATTATTTCCAAGTGTTTCGTTATTAAGTCCAGTAGTATTGACAATAGTAGCATCTTGGATGCCCCATTCAAGAAGTTTCGCCCTCATCTTGTCAACGAAGTCTTTCTCTGAACCAGCAATTTTTTCAGCAAGAGCAATGGCTGCACTATTGGCACTTGATACTAGAGTTGCTTCCAATAATTGTTCCACTGTATACTTGCGCGCTTCCATAGGAACATTACTAGCCTCAGAATTGGTTGTGAGTTGGTATGGGTAGTCAGAGATATCAACTGGGGTAGATAGGCTAATGGTCCCTTGTTCCAATGCTTCATAGACTAGGTAGACAGTGAGAATCTTGGTGATAGAGGCAATTTCTACAGCTTGAGTAGCATCTTTTTCGTAGAGAATTTTCCCAGTGTTTGCTTCAACAGCAATGGCATGCTTGGCAGCAACATCAAAATCTTGCGCAGATACAGTAGGAATGGCTGTGCCAAAAATGATAAGAGTTAGTAAGGATAAAATTATTTTCTTCATAGTAGTTTTATTCTATCACAAAGCGAAAAAATATTCTCGTTTTTATAGCAAAGCCATCTTATCTTTTTGAAGAATTATGGTAAAATAGAAAGAAGGAGGCGCCTATGTTCCGTAGAAACAAGTTATTTTTTTGGACAGCTGAAATTTTACTATTAACTCTTATTTTCTACCTTTGGAGAGAGATGGGAGCGATTGTCACACCTTTTGTGATGGTAGCTAATACCATTATGATTCCATTTTTGCTCGGAGGATTTTTCTATTACCTGACAAATCCCATCGTAACATTTCTAGAAAAGAAATGTAAAGTCAATCGTTTGATAGGTGTGCTCATCACTCTTTGTGCCTTGATTGGTACAATAGTAGTAGGGGTAGTCTACTTGCTACCGATTTTGATCAATCAGTTGACAAGCTTGATTATTTCTAGCCAGAATATCTACAGCAGACTGCAGGATTTGGTTATTGATTTATCGATGAATCCTATTTTCCAAAATATTGATATCCAAAAAACCATTCAACAGTTGAATTTATCTTACGTTGATATTTTACAAAATATTCTCAACAGTGTGAGCAATAGTTTAGGCAGCGTTCTTTCAGCCTTGTTTAGTACTGTTTTGATTCTCATTATGACACCAGTCTTTTTGATTTATTTCTTGCTTGATGGTCATAAATTCCTTCCGATGTTGGAACGAACAGTCCTAAAACATGATAAATTAAACTTTTCCAGTCTCTTGAAGAATCTGAACGCCACTATCGCACGTTATATCAGTGGGATTGCGATTGATGCTGTTATTATCGGATGTTTGGCTTATATTGGATACAGTACGATAGGGTTGAAATATGCTCTAGTCTTTGCTATTTTTTCTGGTTTGGCAAATCTTATTCCCTATGTTGGACCAAGTATCGGTCTGATTCCTATGATTATTGCCAATGTCTTTACTGATCCGCACAGAGTTCTCATTGCAGTAATTTATATGCTGATTATCCAACAGGTGGATGGGAATATCCTCTACCCTCGTATCGTCGGAGGGGTTATGAAGGTTCATCCAATCACCATTCTGGTTCTTCTCTTACTTTCTAGCAATATTTATGGTGTTATCGGAATGATTGTAGCAGTACCAACATATTCTATCCTAAAAGAAATTACGAAGTTCTTAGCGAAATTATATGAAAATCATAAAGAAGCCAAAGAAAAAGAATAAGAAAAATCAGAATCAATCTAAAAATCAGGGAGACCTGATTTTTTTTGATAAAAAGACTTGAGGTTAGACTGGTCAAAAGAGTTTTAAATGATTCTGTTGGAAAAGAATGGGAAATTATGAGATTTAGAATAATTCACAAAATGTGTGTAAAACACTTGCAATTTAGCTGAAATTTGATAAAATAGTAAGGAAAGTTAGACTGTATTGCCTACTGTCTATCTATAAAATATATTTTATTGGAGGCTTTTACTCAAATGGCAAAAGAAAAATACGATCGTAGTAAACCACACGTTAACATTGGTACTATCGGACACGTTGACCACGGTAAAACTACCCTAACTGCAGCTATCACAACTGTTTTGGCACGTCGCTTGCCTTCAGCAGTTAACCAACCTAAAGACTATGCGTCTATCGATGCTGCTCCAGAAGAACGCGAACGCGGTATCACTATCAACACTGCGCACGTTGAGTACGAAACTGAAAAACGTCACTATGCCCACATCGACGCTCCAGGACACGCGGACTACGTTAAAAACATGATCACTGGTGCCGCTCAAATGGACGGAGCTATCCTTGTAGTAGCTTCAACTGATGGACCAATGCCACAAACTCGTGAGCACATCCTTCTTTCACGTCAGGTTGGTGTTAAACACCTTATCGTCTTCATGAACAAAATCGACTTGGTAGACGACGAAGAATTGCTTGAATTGGTTGAAATGGAAATCCGTGACCTCTTGTCAGAATACGACTTCCCAGGTGACGATCTTCCAGTTATCCAAGGTTCAGCTCTTAAAGCTCTTGAAGGTGACTCTAAGTACGAAGACATCATCATGGAATTGATGAACACTGTTGATGAGTACATCCCAGAACCAGAACGTGACACAGACAAACCATTGCTTCTTCCAGTCGAAGACGTATTCTCAATCACTGGACGTGGTACAGTTGCTTCAGGACGTATCGATCGTGGTACTGTTCGTGTTAACGACGAAATCGAAATCGTTGGTATCAAAGAAGAAACTCAAAAAGCAGTTGTTACTGGTGTTGAAATGTTCCGTAAACAACTTGACGAAGGTCTTGCCGGAGATAACGTAGGTGTCCTTCTTCGTGGTGTTCAACGTGACGAAATCGAACGTGGACAAGTTATCGCTAAACCAGGTTCAATCAACCCACACACTAAATTTAAAGGTGAAGTCTACATCCTTACTAAAGAAGAAGGTGGACGTCACACTCCATTCTTCAACAACTACCGTCCACAATTCTACTTCCGTACTACTGACGTTACAGGTTCAATCGAACTTCCAGCAGGTACTGAAATGGTAATGCCTGGTGATAACGTGACTATCGACGTTGAGTTGATCCACCCAATCGCCGTAGAACAAGGTACTACATTCTCTATCCGTGAGGGTGGACGTACTGTTGGTTCAGGTATGGTTACAGAAATCGAAGCTTAATTCGATTTAGTTCCCAGAAGAACAATTATTTAAGTCAGACACTAAAAGAATCTTGCTTTGCAAGGTTCTTTTTTTGTGATGGAATTATTTTAGAAGGCTTTCTAGTATAGCGATATGATAGATTTTTTGGTATAATAAAAGTTATGGAAATCGAAAAAACCAATCGCATGAATGCGCTTTTTGAATTTTATGCTGCGCTTTTGACAGATAAGCAGATGAATTATATTGAACTCTACTATGCAGATGATTACAGTCTTGCAGAGATTGCTGAAGAGTTCGGTGTTAGTCGTCAAGCTGTTTACGACAATATCAAGCGGACAGAAAAGATTTTGGAAGACTATGAGATGAAATTACACATGTACTCAGACTACATTGTCCGCAGTCAGATTTTTGACCAGATCTTGGAGCGTTATCCCAAGGATGACTTTCTACAGGAGCAGATAGAAATTTTAACAAGTATTGACAATCGGGAGTAATCATGGGCAGTCTAGTTATTTATCAAGGATTACCTTGCAAACTATTAGCCGCAGAGGAACCATTTCCTACTCGACTACAGATTATCTCGCCCAATGATATCTCCAAAGCTATGAAAATAGGTTTTAGCTGTTGGGGATATCCAAATGAAATCATGAAAGAAATCACACCCGAGGAACTTGAGTGTTTGCAACATTTCGGACGATTTCCACTGAATTGAGTAAATAGGAGAAAAAAATGGCATTTGAAAGTTTAACAGAACGTTTACAGAACGTCTTTAAAAATCTACGTAAAAAAGGAAAAATCTCTGAGGCGGATGTCCAAGAAGCGACTAAAGAGATTCGTCTGGCCTTGCTTGAAGCCGACGTTGCTTTGCCTGTTGTAAAGGACTTTATCAAGAAGGTTCGTGAACGTGCAGTCGGACACGAGGTCATTGATACCCTCAATCCTGCCCAACAGATTATTAAAATCGTTGATGAGGAACTGACAGCTGTTTTAGGTTCTGATACGGCAGAAATTATCAAGTCACCTAAGATTCCAACGATTATCATGATGGTCGGTTTGCAAGGGGCTGGTAAAACAACCTTTGCTGGTAAGCTAGCCAACAAACTCAAGAAGGAAGAAAATGCTCGTCCTTTGATGATTGCGGCGGATATCTATCGTCCAGCAGCCATCGATCAGTTGAAAACACTTGGACAACAAATTGATGTTCCTGTCTTTGCACTTGGAACAGAAGTGCCAGCTGTTGAGATTGTTCGTCAAGGTTTGGAGCAAGCACAAGTCAATCACAACGACTATGTCTTGATTGATACGGCAGGGCGCTTGCAGATCGATGAGCTCTTGATGAATGAGCTTCGTGACGTAAAAGCCTTGGCTCAACCAAATGAAATTCTGCTCGTAGTTGATGCTATGATTGGTCAGGAAGCAGCTAATGTTGCTCGTGAATTTAATGCTCAGTTGGAAGTGACTGGGGTCATCCTTACCAAGATTGATGGGGATACACGTGGTGGTGCGGCTCTATCCGTTCGTCACATCACTGGTAAACCAATCAAGTTCACTGGTACAGGTGAAAAGATTACAGATATCGAAACCTTCCACCCAGACCGTATGTCAAGCCGTATCCTTGGTATGGGGGATATGCTGACCTTGATCGAGAAAGCTTCTCAGGAATACGATGAACAAAAAGCCCTTGAAATGGCTGAGAAGATGCGTGAAAACACCTTTGATTTCAATGATTTCATTGATCAATTGGATCAGGTGCAAAACATGGGGCCAATGGAAGATTTGCTCAAGATGATTCCGGGTATGGCCAACAATCCAGCCCTTCAAAATATGAAGGTGGATGAGCGCCAGATTGCGCGCAAACGTGCCATTGTATCTTCGATGACACCTGAAGAACGTGAAAATCCTGATTTGTTAAATCCAAGCCGTCGTCGTCGTATCGCTGCTGGATCTGGAAATACTTTTATCGAGGTGAATAAATTCATCAAAGACTTTAACCAGGCCAAACAGCTCATGCAAGGTGTCATGTCTGGAGATATGAACAAGATGATGAAACAAATGGGAATCAATCCAAATAACCTCCCTAAGAATATGCCAAATATGGGAGGCATGGATATGTCTGCCCTTGAAGGCATGATGGGACAGGGTGGCATGCCTGACTTGTCAGCTCTTGGAGGAGCTGGAATGCCAGATATGAGCCAGATGTTCGGTGGTGGACTCAAAGGTAAAATCGGTGAATTTGCCATGAAACAGTCTATGAAACGCATGGCCAACAAAATGAAAAAAGCTAAGAAGAAACGCAAATAAAAAAGGAAAGCAGAAGTGCTTTCCTTTTTTATATAAAATATGTACTTTCTATGATTAGGCAATTTTCTTAATCGAAAAATTGATTAAATAGAAAGAGTGATTTCAAATCCTTGAATCCATTCGGATTTTACTGCGATGTCGATTTTTAAAGCATCTGCTAATTGTTTGACCAGATAGAGTCCCATGCCTGTTGATTTTTTCCTTGTCTCTCCTGAATCACCTGTAAAGCCTTTTTCAAAGATATGAGGGAGGTCGCAAGCTTTAACTCCGCAACCATTATCCCTAATAATCAGACTTGTACGTCCCTTGTCTTTTGACATAGAAATGCTGAGTTTGGGCTTGTCAGAGCTATATTTAAGGGCGTTGGCGAGGATTTGGGAGAGGATAAATTCAAAACTGCGTTGATCGGTGTAGCAGGTTCCTTGTATATTTTCTAGCTGAATCGTAAAATTCTTTTCTTTGAGTAAGGGATCAAAATTTTCCAATAGATCTTGGATACATTCTTCTAGATCAAGATCTTCAAATAGAAAATCATTTTTCTCACTTTTCACCCTGTAGTAGAATAGGATCTGTGATACATTTTCTTGTATTTGATTTCTCACATAGTCTAACTTAAAAGCTGTATCTTCAGGTAACTGGTCACTTTGGTTGTCCAAAAGGAGGGAAAGAAGCGATAGAGGGAGTTTAATCTCATGTGCCCATTTTTCAACATAGTCCTCGTACTCGGCTAGTAATGAGTTGAGTTTTCCTATTTCAGACTGCTTTTGATAAAGTGTATCTGCCATTTGTTCAATGCTTTCTTTCTCTGAGGCACTTGATAAATGCAATAATTCAAGTTCGGTATTCGTCTTGGGATTGGCTATGAAGGCTTTATAGGTAGAGGCTTTTTTTCTTTCTTTTCCTATAAGTAAGAAAGATAGGATGAAAAAAAGCAGGACAGTAGCTAAAATATAGAGAAGGATGAGGGCCTGAAACATTCTCACATCTGAAAGCCAAAGCAGGACAGCTGTAAATAGATCAAATGCTAAGAGAACAAGTAACCAAGGCAGATAAGTAGCTAGATATTTAAGATTCTGTTTCATCTGGGCTTACCTCTTCTAGCTTGTAACCAATACCTCTGACGGATTTGACTTGAAGGGCAATGCCAGCCTGCTTCATCACTTTTTTGAGCCTTGCAATATTTACTTGAAGGGCATTCTCATCGATGAACTCAGTTGTATTCCACAGTTTCATGCTCAATTCTTCTTTTGTGACGACAGAATCAGTTGCCACTAATAAGGTTTCTAACAATTTCCCTTGATTTTGAGGGAGTAAAATCGAATGTCCGTTGATATAAAGGGTATAGGTATTTCTATCCAGCAGGAAATTATCTTTTTCAAGCAAATTTTGTCTACCTTCATAGCGTTTCAAGATATTTTCTATACGAGCCAAGAATCTTTCTTTTTTGAAAGGTTTTGTTAAGTACTCGTCTGCCCCTAATTTTAGGGCGTAGATCTCATCTTTTAGTTGTTCACGGGAGGTGAGAACCAATATGGGCACAGAGCGTTTTGACTTGAGATTTTTACAAATTTGAAAACCTGTTTCTCCCGGCAAATTCAAATCCAGTATGATTAGATCCGTATCGTATTGCAGCACTTGCTGGCTTGTATCTTTGAAGTCAGTCAACTTATCAACTTGATAACCCGCTTTCTCTAACAAAATGACAATTTCATCTCGAATCAAGGCTTCATCTTCAATAACCAGAATATGCTTCATATCGGTTCCTCCTTTTCTTAATTTATTCTACCTTATTCATCTCTTTTGGGTTCCATTAAGGACAACAAGTACTTATTGCTATTTTTCTTTACAATTCTGATATAGATGACTTCAAAGCCTGCTAAGAGCAGTACTATCAGCATGGCTGTGATAAATTTTTGCCCCATGACCATTCTTGCACTGGCTGGTACTATTCCTGTGAGGAGGGAGCCCACTCCGAAGCTACTACTGATAAGTGCAAGGGCTATTGGCAGACCGAAATACCAATTGATTTGCTTTTCTGACGATTTACAAAGAGTTTCGTAGTTGGCTCCGAGATGGATCAAGGTTTGGTATCGTCTGTAGGATTGTCTTTGTCCCATCAAAAATTGAACGCCAATGATTGTATTTGCCACAACAAGGAAGATGATAGCTAGATAGATAGTGATATAGCTGGCAGAGATAATGTAAAATAGTTGTCTTCCCATATTTTGTATATAGCTTTCATAGCCAAGAGAGGCTTGATTTAGCTTTTCATTGGTATCTGAGATAGCTCTCATCAGACCTTTTTCTTTGACTAGCTCAGGAGCCAAGATACCGCTGACATAGTTCGAGTAGTGACCGTCTGTATAGTTCATAAAGACTTCATCTGGGACTATGAGGGCAACAGAGAGGGTGATTTCACGATCCGTTACAATCGGTAAAGACTCCACCTCTCCAATCAATTTTACATCATTTTCCATGACTTTGATTTGAGGCTTCGTCTTCAGAACAGAGTTGACGAGATTCTCATCCGGGAGAAAATCTTTCCCCATATACAAGTAGGCTTCCTTGCTAGTTAATTCTAGAGGAGGGAGATTGGCAGCCTTTCTAAGTTCATTGTATTCGGAAACTGGTATGAGGTGAGAAGTAGTAGACTGTTTAAATTTATGGAGCAAAATTTCCTTGTTCTTGCTGCCTTTTTGCTTTTTCAACTCCTTGATGACCTCTTCGAAGGACACGGACTCGTGTTCTTTAGGCATGCCCACTTTGATTTGTAGAATCTTTGAAAACTGTGATGCTAGACCAGCAGCTTCAAGCTCTTTTTTTACTGTATTTACATCAAGATTTTCATCTGTTTCCTGCTTGTTGTCTCTAAATGTATAATCCAATACGTGGATTTGATTGCCTGAATTGCCACTTGCAATGGCAACACCTGCTCCAAAGAGGCACAAGGCAGAGAAGATTAAGAGCGAGCAGATAGCCAGTATAGTTGAGCGCTGGATAACTAATTCCTGAATCTGTCTAAAATTATAGGCATGAAGTTTTCGATTGTTTCCAAGTTTGACCAAAAAGTCTATAAACAAACGCATACCAAAGAAGAGGAGGATAGTTCCTAGAGTCCCCAAGAAAACAGTGATGCCCATGGTTATGACACTCTCCCAAGCTCGTCCACTCATACCCATGTAATAGGCTGTTCCTAGAAGCAAAATTCCGAGGACGGAAGCAAGAAGGTACACACCCTTGGGGAGTAGTTTCTTCATTCCAGAGGGTGAATAGGCAAGCAGGTTTCCGATTTCCTTATTGGCTGTTTTTGCACTTAAAAGGACAAAAACAGCTAATTTTACGGCTAGGAAGCCAATGACTGTATAGAGTAGAGCTGTAGTAGATAGAGAAAATTGATGCTCAATAATACCTAGTCCCACAATTTTAGCGGTTATTAGGCTGATCAGTTCTGAAATCAAGATGGAAATAGGAAGACCTATTCCAAGGGCAAGGACACTGTTTCTCAAATCCTCGAGCAGGAGCAGCAAGAACAGTTTGCTTCTTCGCATACCTAGTGTGAGATAGACACCAAATTCATGTTTTCTTCTTTCCATCTGCATACTGCTTGCGAAGTAGACTAGAAAAAAGAGAATAAAGAGCGTTGCAACATAAAGAATGGGAATCATGCTAAAGAGTTTATCTACAGCATGACTCTCTATTTGTTTTAGAAATACCATCACATCTTGATGGGACAAAGAAAGGATGATGTAAAAGGAAATAATAGAAAGAACCATGGAACTGAAGTACAAGCCATTATTCTTTCGATCTCTCTTGCTATTTCTTGAGATTAATTTAGAAAACATTGCCATCACCTCCAGCCAGTGCAGCCATGACCTTTAGTATTCTGTGGTAAAAATCTTCTTGACTTTCTCTTGGATAATCGCGTCGGATTTCATGGAATAGTTTTCCGTCTTGGATAAACAAGATGCGGTTGCAAAAGCTGGCTGCGACGGAATCGTGGGTCACCATGAGAATGGTGGTTTCTTCCACTTGATTCATTTCGGATAATTTTTGCATCAAAATGGTTGCATTTTTTGAATCCAAAGCCCCTGTGGGCTCATCCGCAAATACAATCTTAGGGTCTAAAATCAAGGCGCGTGCAGCAGCTACCCTTTGCCGTTGACCACCTGATAATTGAGATGGGAACTTATCCAGAAGTTCAGAAATATCCAGATATTGGGAAAGCAATTCTAACCGAACCTTGCTTTCGTTAGCATCGACCTTGTGCAAAGACAAGGGAAGTAAAATATTTTCTTTGGCTGTCAAATTGTCCAAAAGCTCAAAATTCTGAAAGAGGTAGCCAATTTCCTTGCCACGATAATCAGCTAACTGACTACCTTTTAACTGACCTAAATCCTTTTCTTGCATTTGAATGGAGCCGTCAGTTGGCTTTATGATAGTGGCGAGACAGTTAAGAAGGGTTGTTTTCCCAGAACCACTGCTCCCCATAATCCCTAAGAACTCACCTTTGACAACTTTAAAAGATATACTGTTCAAGGCTTTGGTGATATTCGGCTCTTTTCCATAATGCTTTGTTAATGATTCTACTCGTAAAATTGTTTCCATGTGAGACACCTCCATCTTTTGTTACTTTCATTATAATATGAATCAGAGTAGAATAACACTTACGGATGATGTAAGAAATCTTTATCGCTGGCATTTATAGTCAGATTATTGGACTTATACTTACTATATTATAGCATGGTTTTAGGGATTTAAAAAAGGAGTCTCGGAAGATACTCCAATTTAAAAGCAAATGCTATGAGAGAAGAAGTAACCAGAATGGCTGGAAAAGTAGTGGTGAGTGATAATAATATCAGAAAGAGTAAATTTAATTACAATCAGTATATTAAAAAGATTCGATCTAAAGTTTTGTCTGACTAATGAGGTCGATCTGATTAAACTTTTGATTCCTAATAATTCAAAAAATGTTGAAATAGAAATTTCATTTTCTCCCTTTCAAATCTAAAAAGTTGAGATTTTGATATAGAATCAGCTACAGCATGCTTAAAGAATATCCGATTAATTTTCTAAAATATCGAAAAGCTCTCTTTAATGTTTCACAATTTAGTTCCCTTAATTTTCTTTTCGAGCTATAAACATGCCATATTCTTTAGGAATGACTAACACACCATTATTAAACTCCCTTTCCAATCTTTTACGAATAATTCCCTCTTCTAGTGAACCTATTTCTGAAATTCCTTTCAAGGATTGAATATATTGAACTAGATCGTCTATACTTGTTACCTGTAGCTCGTCATCATAAATTAATTTTTCCACAGTGTCAAAATGCCTATTTAAATAAGTCTTTCCATTTTGTAAAGTAAAAGTTTTATTTTCTAAATCTTGAACAACCTCATCTTTAAATAAGCTTGCCAAATAATCTACAACTCCATTTTCACCAAATGTAGCACAATAAAAAATGCCCCCGTTTTTTAAAACTCTATTCACTTCAGAGAGAGCTTTAGGAATGTTATTTACATGATGTAGAAGCATATTAGCAATAACAATATCAAACGTTTCTTTCTCAAAAGAAACATTTTGGATATCCATTATTTCATAGTTGACATTGTCTCTATTTCCAATCACTGCCCTAGTAGTTTCTACCATGTCACTAGAAAAATCCGTAATTACCAATTGCTTCATCTTGTCTATAGAATCAAGATTACTTTTCCACAGTTCTCCTGTGCCGCATCCCAATTCTAGAACGTTAATTTCATCAGTAATTTGGTAGTTAGAAAAAATCCAATTATTAAAGCCCAATTTATTTTTTGAATACTTCTTATGTAGTTTTACTCTAATGTCAAGATTATCTTGTTTTTCATATTGTTCAATTACTCTATTAATCATTTTAAATTACCTCCACTTTATAATTTGACATTATATCACAAAAATAAAGGTAGCGTAAAATAAGTTGTATAAATACAAAAAGGAATAAATCCGTTATAGTAGAGTTATAACACATATAGTAGAGTTATAACACATTACTAGAAAGAGATTTATTACTATGACTCAGTTTACCACATATTCTCCAACGTATAAAAGCTGAGTATAGTTTAGAGGAAGAATTTTAGTATTTGTTGTTAAAGCAAAATAAAAAGCCTTAGAAATATTGATTTCTAGGGCTTTTTTAGCTCATTAACTCTATTCCCACTCAACGGTTGCGGGTGGTTTACTTGTAATATCGTAGACGATACGGTTAACGTGATCCACTTCATTTACGATTCGTACTGAAATCTTTTGAAGGACTTCCCAAGGGATCTTGGCAAAATCAGCTGTCATACCATCGATAGAAGTGATGGCACGAATGGCGATTGTGTAGTCATAAGTACGACCATCACCCATAACACCGACTGAACGAACGCCTGTGTTGACAGTGAAGTATTGCCAAATATCGCGGTCAAGACCAGCTTTGGCGATTTCTTCACGAAGGATGGCATCCGACTCACGAACAGTTTCTAGTTTTTCTTCAGTGATTTCACCCATGACACGGATCGCAAGACCTGGTCCTGGGAATGGTTGGCGCCATACGATGTGGTCTGGCATACCAAGCTCTGTACCGAGGGCACGGACTTCGTCTTTATAAAGAGTGTTCAATGGTTCAATCAATTCAAACTGCATGTCTTCTGGAAGACCACCAACATTGTGGTGTGATTTGATGGTTTGAGCTGTATCAGTTCCAGACTCAATCACGTCAGTGTAAAGCGTTCCTTGGGCAAGGAATTTCACATCTTTTAGCTTGCTTGCTTCGTCATCAAAGACATAAACAAACTCGTTACCGATGATTTTACGTTTTTGTTCAGGGTCAGAAACGCCGGCAAGTTTGTCAAGGAAACGTTTTGCAGCATCTGCTTTGACGATATTCAAACCAAACTTACCACCAAGCATGTCCATAACTTGGTCAGCCTCTCCCTTACGGAGAAGACCGTGGTCTACAAAGATACAGATCAATTGATCACCGATTGCTTTTTGAAGAAGAACTCCAACAACAGAAGAGTCAACACCACCTGATAGGCCGAGAAGAACACGCTTGTCACCTACAGTTTCACGGATTTTCTTGATCTGCATATCGATAAAGTTGTCCATTGACCAATCACCCTTAGCTTTACAGATGTTAAGGGCAAAGTTGCGAAGAATATCATTTCCGTATACAGAATGGCGAACCTCTGGGTGGAATTGGATACCATAGATATGTTTATCGGGATTTTCAATGGCTGCGTAAGGACAGTCAGCAGAAGTACCTGTACGAATAAAGTCAGCAGGAATTTCTGTAACAGCATCACCGTGGCTCATCAAAACAATCTGTTCTTCAGGAGTTCCTTCAAAGAGGGCAGAAGTAGTATGAGTAAGTGGGGATTGCCCGTACTCGCGGTTTCCAGCATCACCCGCAGGTACAACCTTACCTCCAAGTTTGTGAGTAAGAAGTTGCATACCATAGCAGATTCCCAAAATTGGAATACCAAGTTCGAAGATTTCTGGGTCAATATCAAATGAACCATCTTCGTATACAGAGTTTGGTCCACCAGAGAGGATGATTCCTACAGGGTTAATCGCACGAACCTCTGCAGCTGAGATTTTGTGACTTTTTAGCTCTGAAAAAACACCAATTTCACGAATACGGCGTGAAATCAGCTGGTTGTATTGGCTACCATAGTCCAGCACGATGATTTTTTCGACATCTTGCAAATCAGTTGAAATGTTGCTCATCTTTTTCCTTTCTCAAAAGAAATACCTTTTTCAATATTTTATCACAAATAGGGGTGAATTACCAACTAAACAAGACAAAGTTTGACTTTTTCTTAGCAAATACGGTACAATAGAGAAAATATAGAAAAGAAGTGAAAATCATGTTACCAGCTTATATGAAAATCCATGACCAGATAAAGAAGGATATAGATGAGCATCATTGGAAAATCGGAGAGAGACTTCCAAGTGAGCGAGATTTAGCGGAACAGTTTCAGGTTAGTCGGATGACCTTGCGACAAGCTATCTCTCTCTTGGTTGAGGAAGGAGTTTTGGAGCGTCGTGTAGGAAGTGGAACCTTTGTTTCTAGTACTCGGGTCCAAGAAAAAATGCGGGGGACGACCAGTTTTACGGAGATTGTCAAATCTCAGGGGAAAGTTCCTTCCAGTCAACTCATTTCTTATAGAAGAACCATTCCCAACGAGCAGGAAGTGGCAAAGCTAGGCATTTCACCAACTGAAAATATCATCCGTATGGAACGGGTACGTTATGCTGATCAAGTTCCGTTAGTCTATGAAGTAGCGTCTATACCTGAGAAATTTATTAAGGACTTCAAAAAAGAAGAGGTAACTAGTCACTTCTTTCAAACCTTGCAGGAACATGGTTACCGAATTGGCAAATCCCAACAGACCATTTATGCGAGATTGGCTAAGGAAAAGATAGCTCACTATCTGGAAGTTGAAAAAGGGCATGCCATTTTAGCCTTGACTCAGGTCTCTTATCTTGAAGATGGGACGGCTTTCGAGTATGTAAAGAGTCAATACGTGGGCGAACGCTTTGAATTTTATCTTGAAAATAACTAGTCTAGAAAGGCTAGTTTTTTGTTTTCTTAAAAGATTAGAATTGTCAAAACAATCTGTCTAGGCTTGATTTTATCTATTATTTACTATAAAATGGGAAGGAAAAACGTCAAACTTTTATATTGCAAATAGGAGAAAAAATGACAAAAACATTAAAACGTCCTGAGGTTCTTTCACCTGCAGGGACTTTAGAAAAACTGAAAGTAGCTGTTCAATATGGTGCGGACGCAGTCTTCATCGGTGGACAAGCTTATGGTCTTCGTAGCCGTGCTGGAAACTTCACCTTTGAACAGATGGAAGAAGGTGTACAGTTCGCTGCTAAGTATGGTGCCAAGGTCTATGTGGCTGCTAACATGGTTATGCAC
The DNA here is from genome assembly GCF_013276505.1 of Streptococcus sp. 5905. Taxonomy (NCBI): domain Bacteria; kingdom Bacillati; phylum Bacillota; class Bacilli; order Lactobacillales; family Streptococcaceae; genus Streptococcus; species Streptococcus sp. 5905. The sequence continues at coordinate 856,117 of NZ_VMLC01000001.1, read as the reverse complement.
GAAGGAAACGAAGCTGGTGCTGGAGAATGGTTCCGTAAGTTGCGTGACATCGGGATTGCGGCAGTTATCGTGTCAGATCCGGCCTTGATTATGATTGCAGCAACAGAAGCACCAGGTCTTGAAATCCACCTTTCAACCCAAGCCAGTGCGACCAACTATGAAACTCTAGAGTTCTGGAAAGAACTTGGTTTGACCCGTGTGGTCTTGGCTCGTGAAGTTTCAATGGAAGAATTAGCAGAGATTCGCAAACGTACAGACGTTGAAATCGAAGCCTTTGTCCATGGAGCTATGTGTATTTCCTACTCAGGACGCTGTACGCTTTCAAACCACATGAGTATGCGTGATGCCAACCGTGGTGGTTGTTCTCAGTCTTGTCGTTGGAAATACGACCTCTACGACATGCCTTTTGGTCAAGAACGTAAGAGTCTTAAAGGTGAAATTCCAGAAGAATTTTCAATGTCAGCCGTTGACATGTCTATGATTGACCATATTCCAGATATGATCGAAAACGGTGTAGACAGTCTCAAGATTGAAGGTCGTATGAAGTCTATTCACTATGTTTCAACTGTGACCAACTGTTACAAGGCGGCTGTGGATGCATACCTTGAAAGTCCTGAGAAATTTGAAGCCATCAAACAAGACTTGGTGGATGAGATGTGGAAGGTTGCCCAACGTGAATTGGCAACAGGTTTCTACTACGGTACACCGACAGAAAATGAACAGTTGTTTGGTGCACGTCGTAAAATCCCTGAATACAAGTTTGTCGCTGAAGTGGTTGCGTATGATGATGCGACTCAAACGGCAACCATTCGTCAACGGAATGTAATCAACGAAGGTGACCAAGTTGAGTTTTACGGCCCAGGTTTCCGTCATTTTGAAACCTATATTGAAGATCTTCATGATTCTAAAGGAAATAAAATCGACCGCGCTCCAAATCCAATGGAACTTTTGACCATTAAGGTTCCACAACCTGTTCAAGCAGGGGACATGGTTCGCGCTCTCAAGGAAGGTCTTATCAATCTCTATAAGGAAGACGGAACAAGTGTCACAGTTCGTGCCTAGATAAGGAAAAGGGAATGATTCAAGCACAAGGTTTATTGGTAGATGATGAAAGTAGGTGTGTTCATTATCATAGTGTAAAGGATATCGTTTCCCTCCAGTGTTATGAATGCAAGAAATACTATGCATGCTATCAGTGTCACAATGCGATGGAGACACATTTATTTTCTCCCTACCCCTTAGCGCTTTCTGAGGATCGACCGATTTTATGTGGGGCTTGTAAGAGGACTATGACATTTCAAGAATATCAAAAACAGATAGCTTGTCCATTCTGCTCATCTCCATTTAATCCCGGTTGCAAACTTCATCATTCATTTTATTTCAAATAGACAAAAATAGATCCAAGTTTTTAAGCTTGGGTCTTTCATTTTATTTCAGAAAAATTAGTAAAAATACGGATTTTCTCACAATTAAAGGAAAAAATTTTCTATATAATAGTACTAAAAATAGTAAAATTAGAAATAAATCATCTGAAACGCTTTCAACATTAGTAAAAAGTTGACAAATCAAAATTTTAGGACTAAACTAAGTAAGTAAAAATTAAATAAAAGGAGAATTCATTATGAATTTAACATTTTTTGGTCTATGTCTTGCCTGTATGGGGGTATCCCTTGCAGAAGGTATGTTGATGAACGGTTTGTTTAAATCAGCAGCTCGCCAACCTGATATCATCCCTCAATTGCGTAGTTTGATGATCATGGGGATTGCCTTTATCGAAGGAACTTTCTTTGTAACTCTTGTCTTTTCATTTATCATCAAATAAAAAGAAGTATAAATTGGAAAAGGGAGGATTTTAGATGGAAGAAAGTATCAATCCAACCATCAATATTGGTCCTGTTACCTTTGATTTAACCTTAACAGCCTTGACCTTGTTGTCTGTGGCAGTTATTTTTGGCTTTATCTATTGGGCAAGTCGCAACATGACTGTCAAACCCAAGGGGAAGCAAAATGTACTAGAGTATCTCTACGACTTTGTAGTCGGTTTTACAGAACCTAACGTAGGTTCACGGTACATGAAAGATTACTCACTCTTTTATTTGTGTTTGTTTCTTTTTATGGTCATCGCAAATAATCTTGGTTTGATGGCAAAACTTCAAACTACAGATGGGACAAACCTTTGGACTTCGCCAACAGCAAATCTCCAGTTTGACTTGGCCTTGTCATTTGGAATTATCCTGATGACCCATATTGAAGGGATTCGTCGCCGTGGTGTTAAACAATATCTGAAAGGTTTTGTAACCCCAGGTTTTATGACTCCGATGAATCTCCTTGAAGAAGTCACGAATTTCTTATCACTTGCTTTGCGGGTGTTTGGGAATATCTTTGCCGGAGAAGTGATGGCAAGCTTGCTAATTATTCTTTCTCATCAGGCACTGTATTGGTATCCAGTCGCATTTGTTACCAATCTTGTCTGGACGGCATTTTCTGTGTTCATCTCCTGTGTACAGGCTTATGTGTTCACAGTATTGTCTTCTATGTATTTGGGACATAAAATAAATGATGAAGAAGAGTAGAAAGGAGTAACTGATGCACGTAACAGTAGGTGAATTAATTGGTAACTTTATTTTAATTGCTGGCTCCTTTATCCTTTTGATCGTCTTAGTCAAAAAATTCGCATGGTCAAACTTGACAAGTATCTTCGAAGAACGGGCTGAAAAAATCGCTGCTGATATTGATGGAGCTGAACAAGCTCGTCAAAAGGCAGAAACTCTTGCTCAAAAGCGTGAAGATGAATTGGCTGGAAGTCGTAAGGAAGCTAAGACCATCATTGATAATGCAAAGGAAACAGCTGAGAAAAGTAAAGCTGATATCCTAGCAGAAGCCAAGCTTGAAGCTGGACGCTTAAAAGATAAAGCAAACCAAGAAATTGCACAAAATAAAGCAGAAGCTTTGCAAAGTGTTAAGGGCGAGGTAGCAGATTTAACAGTAAGTTTAGCTGGAAAAATTATCTCACAAAATCTTGATGGTCATGCCCACAAAGAACTCATTGATCAGTATATTGATCAGCTAGGAGAAGCTTAATGGACAAAAAGACAGTAAAGGTAATTGAAAAATACAGCATGCCTTTTGTCCAGTTGGTGATTGAAAAAGGAGAAGAAGACCGTATCTTTTCAGACTTGACTCAAATCAAACAAGTTGCTGAAGAAACAGACTTACCTTCTTTTTTGGCTCAGGTAGATGTTGATGAGTCTGATAAGGAAAAAACAGTAAGTTACTTCAAAGACTCTGCATCACCATTAGTACAAAACTTCATTCAAGTTCTGTTGTACAATCATCGATCAAATCTTTTTTATGATGTGATTGTAGATTGTTTAAACCGTCTTGAGAGAGAGACGAATCGTTTTGAAGTAACAATTCTTTCTGCTCATCCACTGACTGACGAGCAGAAAGAACGTCTACTTCCTATTATAGAAAAAAAGATGTCTTTAAAAGTGCGTAGCATTAAAGAAGAAATCGATGATAGTTTAATCGGTGGTTTTGTCATTATCGCCAATCACAAGACAATTGATGTGAGTATTAAACAACAACTTAAAGTTGTTAAGGAAAATTTGAAATAGAAAGTGGTGTTCTTTTGGCAATTAACGCACAAGAAATCAGCGCTTTAATTAAGCAACAAATTGAAAATTTCAAACCCAATTTTGATGTGACTGAAACAGGTGTTGTAACCTATATCGGGGACGGTATTGCGCGTGCTCATGGTCTTGAAAATGCCATGAGCGGAGAGCTCTTGATTTTTGAAAATGGCTCTTATGGTATGGCTCAAAACTTGGAATCAACAGACGTTGGGATTATCATCCTTGGTGAATTTACTGATATCCGTGAAGGCGATACAATCCGCCGCACTGGTAAAATCATGGAAGTTCCTGTCGGTGATAACTTGATTGGACGTGTTGTGGATCCACTTGGTCGTCCAGTTGACGGTCTCGGAGAAATCCATACTGACAAGACTCGTCCAGTAGAAGCACCAGCTCCTGGTGTTATGGAGCGTAAGTCTGTATCAGAACCATTGCAAACAGGTTTGAAAGCTATTGATGCCCTTGTACCGATTGGTCGTGGTCAGCGTGAGTTGATCATCGGTGACCGTCAGACTGGGAAAACAACCATTGCGATCGATACCATCTTGAACCAAAAAGGTCAAGATATGATCTGTATCTATGTTGCAATTGGACAAAAAGAATCAACCGTTCGTACACAAGTAGAAACACTTCGTCAGTACGGTGCCTTGGACTACACAATCGTTGTGACAGCCTCTGCATCACAGCCTTCTCCGTTGCTCTTCCTAGCTCCTTATGCTGGGGTTGCTATGGCAGAAGAGTTTATGTACCAAGGCAAGCATGTTTTGATTGTTTATGATGATCTCTCAAAACAAGCGGTAGCTTATCGTGAGCTTTCCCTCTTACTTCGTCGTCCACCAGGTCGTGAAGCCTTCCCAGGGGATGTTTTCTACCTCCACAGCCGTTTGCTTGAGCGCTCAGCTAAAGTTTCTGACGAGCTTGGTGGTGGTTCAATCACAGCCCTACCATTTATCGAAACGCAAGCAGGAGATATCTCTGCCTATATCGCAACCAACGTAATTTCAATTACAGATGGACAAATTTTCCTTGGTGATGGTCTTTTCAATGCGGGTATTCGTCCAGCCATTGATGCGGGTTCATCTGTATCCCGTGTAGGGGGTTCGGCACAAATCAAAGCCATGAAGAAAGTTGCTGGTACACTCCGTATCGACCTTGCTTCATACCGTGAGTTGGAAGCTTTCACTAAGTTTGGTTCTGACTTGGATGCAGCAACACAGGCTAAGTTAAACCGTGGACGTCGTACGGTAGAAGTATTGAAACAACCAGTTCACAAGCCTTTGCCTGTTGAGAAACAAGTAACCATTCTGTATGCTTTGACACACGGATTCTTGGATACAGTTCCAGTGAATGACATTGTTCGTTTTGAGGAAGAGTTCCATGATTTCTTTGATGCACAACATCCAGAGATTTTGGAAACCATTCGTGAAACAAAAGACTTGCCAGAAGAAGCAGTCTTGGATGCTGCGATTACAGAGTTTCTCAATCAATCCAGCTTCCAATAAGAATAGAGGTGTCAGATGGCAGTATCTCTAAATGATATTAAAACAAAAATCGCCTCAACCAAAAATACGAGTCAAATCACTAATGCCATGCAAATGGTGTCAGCGGCTAAGTTAGGCCGCTCTGAAGAAGCAGCTCGTAACTTTCAAATTTACGCTCAAAAGGTTCGTAAACTATTGACAGATATCCTTCATGGAAATGGAGCTGGTGGTTCAACCAACCCTATGTTGATTAGTCGTCCAGTCAAAAAGACAGGCTATATTGTCATCACTTCAGATCGTGGCTTGGTTGGAGGTTATAATGCTTCCATCCTTAAAGCCGTTATGGAGTTGAAAGAAGAATACCATCCAGATGGTAAAGATTTTGAGATAATCTGTATTGGTGGTATGGGAGCTGATTTCTTTAAGGCTCGTGGTATTCAACCAATCTATGAATTACGTGGTTTGGCAGATCAACCTAGTTTTGATGAAGTTCGTAAAATTATTTCAAAAACGATTGAGATGTACCAAAACGAACTTTTTGATGAATTGTACGTCTGCTACAACCATCATGTTAATACTCTTACAAGTCAAATGCGTGTGGAACAAATGCTTCCGATTGTTGACTTGGATCCAAATGAAGCGGATGAAGAGTATAGCTTGACCTTTGAGTTAGAAACGAGCCGTGATGAGATTCTAGAGCAGTTGTTGCCACAGTATGCCGAAAGTATGATTTACGGGGCTATTATCGATGCCAAGACAGCTGAAAATGCTGCAGGTATGACAGCCATGCAAACAGCGACTGATAATGCTAAGAAGGTCATTAATGATTTGACAATCCAGTATAACCGTGCCAGACAGGCGGCGATTACACAAGAAATTACAGAAATCGTAGCGGGGGCTAGTGCCTTAGAATAAGGCTCTACCCTGTACGTATCAAAATGAACTTAGGCCCTAGGAGAACTAGGAACCGACAGTATCTTATATAGAATAGGAGAAGGAGATGAGTTCAGGTAAAATTGCTCAGGTTATCGGACCCGTTGTAGACGTCTTGTTTGCAGCAGGGGAAACACTTCCTGAGATTAACAATGCACTTGTCGTCTACAAAAATGACGAAAGAAAAACAAAAATCGTCCTTGAAGTAGCCTTGGAGTTGGGTGATGGTATGGTCCGTACTATCGCCATGGAATCAACAGATGGTTTGACTCGTGGAATGGAAGTTTTGGACACAGGTCGTCCAATCTCTGTACCAGTGGGTAAAGAAACTTTGGGACGTGTCTTCAATGTTTTGGGAGATACCATTGACTTGGATGCTCCTTTCGCTGAAGACGCTGAGCGTCAGCCAATTCATAAGAAAGCTCCAACTTTTGATGAATTGTCTACCTCATCTGAAATCTTGGAAACAGGGATTAAGGTTATCGACCTTCTTGCCCCTTACCTTAAAGGTGGGAAAGTCGGACTTTTCGGTGGTGCCGGAGTTGGTAAAACTGTCTTGATCCAAGAATTGATTCACAACATTGCCCAAGAACACGGTGGTATTTCAGTATTTACCGGTGTTGGGGAACGTACTCGTGAAGGGAATGACCTTTACTGGGAAATGAAAGAATCAGGCGTTATCGAGAAAACAGCCATGGTATTTGGTCAGATGAATGAGCCACCAGGAGCACGTATGCGTGTTGCCCTTACTGGTTTGACAATCGCCGAATACTTCCGTGATGTAGAAGGCCAAGATGTGCTTCTCTTTATCGATAATATTTTCCGTTTCACTCAGGCTGGTTCAGAAGTATCTGCCCTTTTGGGTCGGATGCCTTCAGCCGTTGGTTACCAACCAACACTTGCTACGGAAATGGGTCAATTACAAGAACGTATCACATCAACTAAGAAAGGTTCTGTAACCTCTATCCAGGCTATCTATGTGCCAGCGGATGACTATACTGATCCAGCGCCAGCAACAGCCTTCGCTCACTTGGATTCAACGACCAACTTGGAGCGTAAGTTGGTACAATTGGGGATTTATCCAGCCGTTGACCCTCTGGCTTCAAGCTCTCGAGCTCTTTCTCCTGAGATTGTTGGAGAGGAGCACTATGCAGTTGCTGCTGAAGTCAAGCGTGTCCTTCAACGTTACCATGAATTGCAAGATATCATTGCCATCCTTGGTATGGATGAGCTTTCTGATGAAGAAAAGACCTTGGTTGCGCGCGCTCGTCGTATCCAATTCTTCTTGTCACAAAACTTCAACGTTGCGGAGCAATTTACTGGCCAACCTGGTTCTTATGTACCAGTAGCAGAAACAGTTCGTGGTTTCAAGGAAATCCTTGATGGTAAACATGACCACTTGCCAGAAGATGCCTTCCGTGGAGTTGGTTCAATCGAAGACGTCATTGCTAAGGCAGAGAAAATGGGATTTTAAGAGGTGATCTATGGCTCAGTTAACTGTCCAGATCGTGACACCAGATGGCCTCGTCTATGACCACCATGCCAGCTTTGTATCGGTACGAACTCTGGATGGTGAGATGGGGATCTTGCCACGACATGAAAATATGATTGCGGTTTTAGCGGTTGATGAAGTAAAGGTAAAACGAATCGATGATGATACTCATGTGAACTGGATTGCAGTGAACGGAGGGATTATCGAGATTGCCAATGACATCATTACCATCGTAGCAGACTCAGCAGAACGCGCTCGTGATATCGATATCAGTCGTGCAGAACGTGCGAAACTTCGCGCTGAACGTGAAATCGAAGAAGCTCAAGACAAGCACTTAATCGACCAAGAACGACGCGCTAAGATTGCTCTTCAACGTGCCATTAACCGTATCAATGTCGGAAATAAACTATAATCAAAAAATGAACTTGAATTTCAAGTTCATTTTTTTAATGTGGGAAGTTGATGCAAACTGCTTCAGGAACATGGAAGTCGTTAGAAAGCTCCGCAAGACGGCCACTTTCAGGATTGCGCTTAAAGACGGTTGCATTATCAGAATCTTGGTGAACAGAAATAAGAAACTCTTGATCAGGAGTTAGGTCGAAATCACGTGGATTTTGTCCATGTGTTGGTACTATCTCTAATAATTCCAGACTGCCATCAGAGAGGATCGTATAGACTGCAATGGAATCATGGCCTCGATTGGATGCATAAAGGTATTTACCATCTTTTGAAAGACGAATAGCTGCAGTAGCATTGAATCCCTCATAGCCATCTGGTAAGGTTGAAATAACTTGCATGCGTTCAAATTCACCAACCCCATCGTAAATCAAGACTTCAATGGTACTATTTAGTTCGCAAATGAGGTAGGCAATCTTATAATGATGATGGAAAACGATGTGGCGAGCACCTGCTCCAGCTTGGCTGTGATAAGTGTAGAGTTTACTTAGTTTTCCTTCTGGGCTAACATCGTAGGTCGTTACTTCATCCGTGCCTAGATCACATGTGACGAGATACTGGTCAGGTGTTAGATCCGTAAAGTGTACATGTGGGGAAGTTTGGTTTTCATGAGGACCTTGTCCGCTATGCTGATCCAGATCTGTTTGGATGAGACTACCATCCGTTTGACGCTGATAAACCAGAACTTGACCTTTATGATAATTGGCTCCGTAAACGAGACTATGTTTTTCATCCACTGCCACATAACAATGGGGAGCGCCTTCTTCAACCACATGATTTAACAAAGTACCATCGGTCTTGTAAGCAGCGATTCCACCCAAGCCATCCTGACTCCCTACGGTGTATAAGTGTTGTTGTTGGTCAAAGGCAAGGTAGGTCGGACTTGGTTCAGCAGCAAAGAGTTCAAGATTTGCAAGCTGACCTGTTTCTGTATCAAAATCTGCCTTGTAAATCCCTTTAGATAAGCGACGAGTATAAGTTCCAAAATAAACAGTTTCTTTCATGTCCATACCTCTTAATAATGATAAGTTCATTATACCACAAAATGACAGTCTGGAAGTGTTCATTTAATCTATGTAAGCACTTTAATAAGAGTTATTTTAAATTAAAAATGGTATAATGAGAGAATGACAGAAAGGATGTATTTATGGAACATAAAGAGAAACATTTTAGCCTATCTTGGTTTTTCAAGTGGTTTTTAGATAACAAAGCTATCACTGTATTTTTAGTAACCTTGTTACTGGGGCTAAACATTTTCATTCTAAGTAAGATTAGTTTTATCTTTTTACCCGTTTTGGATTTTTTAGGGGTTGTCATGTTGCCAGTTATTTTATCTGGTTTACTTTATTATCTCCTCAATCCGATTGTTGACTGGATGGAGAAACACAAGATCAATCGCGTTCTTGCTATCAGTATAGTTTTTGTCATTATTGGACTTTTTATCATTTGGGGTCTGGCAGTCGCTATTCCAAATCTGCAACGCCAAGTCTTAAATTTTGCAAAGAATGTACCGACATATCTTAAGGATGCTGATATGGTTATCAATGACCTTGTAACCAAACGCTTGCCAGATGATTTTAGACCTCAGTTGGAGCAGGTTCTTGCAAATGTTTCTACAGAAGCAACGATATGGGCCAGCAAAATTTCTTCTCAAGCCGTCAACTGGGTCAGCGCCTTTATCAGTAGTGTTTCTCAGGTGATTGTAGCGGTCATTATCGTACCCTTTATGCTCTTCTATCTCTTGCGCGATGGAAAAGGCTTGCGAGATTATTTGACTAAGTTTATTCCAACGAAGTTAAAAGAACCTGCGGGTGAAGTCCTATCGGATGTCAATAAACAGCTGTCAAACTACGTTAGAGGACAGGTTACAGTTGCTATTATCGTGGCAATTATGTTTATTATCTTCTTTAAGATTATTGGTCTCAGATATGCTGTGACTCTGGGTATCACGGCTGGTATCCTTAATCTAGTACCTTATCTAGGTAGTTTTCTAGCGATGTTGCCTGCTTTGGTTTTGGGCTTAATAGCGGGGCCTGTCATGCTTTTGAAAGTGATTATTGTCTTTATTGTTGAACAAACGATTGAAGGTCGCTTCGTTTCTCCACTTATTTTAGGTAGTCAACTGAACATCCATCCGATCAATGTTCTCTTTGTTCTCCTAACTTCAGGATCTATGTTTGGTATTTGGGGAGTCTTACTGGGAATTCCAGTCTATGCCTCTGCCAAGGTCGTTATCTCAGCTATCTTTAACTGGTATAAAAAAGTCAGCGGTCTGTATGAAGAAGAAGGGGAGGAAATCAAGAGTGAACAATAGTCAACGCATGCTCCAGGCTTTGGATGAACAGGATTTAAGCAAAGCGGATCAGTATTTTCACAAAGCCCTTGAAACAGATTCAAGTGAGGTTCTCTATGAACTAGCAAGCTATCTAGAGGGAATTGGCTTTTATCCTCAAGCAAAAGAAATTTACCAACATATCGTTACAGAATTTCCAGAAGTGAATCTGAACTTAGCTAGCATTGCTAGCGAGGATGGCAATGTTGAGGAAGCCTTTGCTTACCTTGAGGAAATCACACCTGAAAGTGACTGGTATGTATCGGCTTTGGCCTTGAAGGCAGACCTCTATCAGTTGGAGGGATTGACAGATGTAGCGCATGAAAAGTTACTGGAAGCCCTAAAATACTCAGATGATCCCTTATTAGTTTTTGGTCTGGCTGAGTTGGATAGTGAGTTAGGAAATTATCAGGAAGCCATTCAGGGCTATGCTCAATTAGACAATCGCTCCATCTACGAGCAAACGGGTGTCTCAACCTATCAGCGAATCGGCTACGCTTATGCCCAGTTAGGTAAGTTTGAAGCTGCTACAGAATTCTTAGAAAAAGCTTTAGAATTAGAATACGATGACCAAACTGCCTTTGAACTGGCTAGTCTTTACTTTGACCAAGAAGAGTATCAAAAATCTGTTCTTTACTTTAAGCAGATTGATACTATTTCACCTGATTTTGAAGGATATGAATATGGCTATAGTCAAGCCTTACACAAGGAACATCAGGTGGAGGAGGCCCTTCGTATCGCTAAACAAGGTTTGGAGAAAAATCCATTTGAAACTCGGCTCTTGCTAGCAGCCTCACAGTTTTCATATGAATTGCATGATGCTAGTGCTGCAGAGCAATTTCTCCTTACTGCCAAAGAAGATGCAGAAGATACAGAAGAGATTCTCCTTCGTCTCGCAACCATTTATATGGAACAAGAGCGGTTTGAGGATATTATCGCTTTCCAAAGTCAAGAACCTGAAAACCTCTTGACCAAGTGGATGATTGCACGCTCTTATCAGGAAATCGAGGATTTAGATAAGGCCTATGAGCTCTATCAAGAACTATCGTCTGACCTCAAGGACAATCCCGAGTTTCTGGAGCAGTATAGCTATCTCTTACGTGAATTGGGATATTTTGAAGAAGCCAAAGTGCAAGCCGAAGCTTATTTAAAACTCGTTCCAGATGATGTTCAAATGCAAGAACTCTTAGAAACACTTTAAAAGTTATCTCTCTAAAAGAGCGTATCCGTCAATTTGGCAGATACGTTTTTTTGAAAGAAATAGAATTTTTTTACAAAAAAACCTTGCTAAATTGTTTATTTATGCTATAATAGGAACAATAATTTTTAGGAGGTGCAGTATGTCTTATTTGTTTGAGATATTACCGAGTTTATTGAGCGGTGCAAGCATGACTTTACAGGTTTTTGCACTGGTCTTGATTTTTTCTATTCCCTTGGGCGTTTTGATTGCCTTTGCCTTGCAAGTCCATTGGAAGCTCCTCCATTATCTGATTAACATTTATATCTGGATCATGCGGGGAACACCCTTGCTCTTGCAATTGATCTTTATCTATTATGTACTCCCAAATATTGGAATTCGTTTGGATCGCCTTCCTGCGGCTATTATTGCCTTTGTTTTGAATTATGCGGCTTACTTTGCTGAAATCTTCCGTGGGGGGATTGATACCATTCCTAAGGGGCAATATGAGGCTGCTAAGGTCTTGAAGTTTAGCCCTTTTGCCACAGTGCGCTATATTATCTTACCACAGGTGACCAAGATTGTTCTTCCTAGTGTATTTAATGAAGTCATGAGTTTGGTCAAGGATACTTCTTTGGTCTATGCTCTAGGGATTTCAGATTTGATTTTGGCTAGTCGGACAGCAGCCAATCGAGATGCCAGTCTGATTCCTATGTTCTTGGCAGGAGCAATTTACTTGATTTTGATTGGTATTGTGACTATCCTTGCCAAAAAAGTTGAGAAGAAGTACAGTTACTATAGATAGGAGGTTGCTATGTTAGAATTACGAAACATCAACAAGGCCTTTGGTGGCAAACAAATCTTAACTAATTTCAGCCTATCAATTCCTGAAAAGCAAATCCTGGCAATCGTAGGTCCATCAGGAGGCGGAAAAACAACCTTATTACGTATGTTAGCCGGACTGGAAACTATCGATTCTGGAGAAATCTACTATAACGGTGAATCTCTAGCTTTAGACGAACTAGAAAAGCGCAACCTACTAGGATTTGTCTTCCAAGATTTTCAACTTTTCCCTCATTTATCAGTTCTGGACAATCTGACCCTATCGCCTGTGAAAACTATGGGAATGAAGCAGGAAGAGGCTGAGAAGAAGGCGCGTGGACTCTTGGAACAGTTAGGACTAGCAGGGCACGCAGATGCTTATCCCTTCTCACTATCAGGTGGGCAAAAGCAGCGAGTGGCTTTGGCGCGTGCCATGATGATTGACCCAGAAATCATTGGTTACGATGAACCAACTTCTGCCTTGGATCCAGAATTACGCTTGGAAGTGGAAAAACTGATTTTGCAAAATAGGGAACTTGGGATGACGCAAATTGTGGTTACCCACGATTTACAATTCGCTGAAAATATTGCAGATGTATTATTAAAAGTAGAGCCTAAATAGGAGGAAAAATGATGAAAAAATTGATGCTTGTATTAGTCAGTCTAATGACTGCTTTGTTCTTAGCAGCTTGTGGGAAAAATTCTAGTGAAACTAGTGGAGATAATTGGTCTAAGTACGAGTCTAACAAGTCTATTACTATTGGGTTTGATAGTACTTTTGTTCCAATGGGATTTGCTCAGAAAGATGGTTCCTATGCGGGATTTGATATTGATTTAGCTACAGCTGTTTTTGAAAAATACGGAATTACGGTAAATTGGCAACCGATTGATTGGGATTTGAAAGAAGCTGAATTGACAAAAGGAACGATTGATCTGATTTGGAATGGCTATTCCGCTACAGATGAACGTCGTGAAAAGGTAGCATTCAGTAACTCATATATGAAGAATGAGCAGGTATTGGTTACTAAGAAATCGTCAGGTATCACGACTGCAAAAGATATGACTGGAAAGACTTTGGGAGCTCAAGCTGGTTCATCTGGTTATGCGGACTTTGAAGGAAAGCCAGCGATTTTGAAGGATATTGTCGCTAATAATGAAGCGAATCAATACCAAACTTTTAATGAAGCCTTGATTGATTTGAAAAACGATCGAATTGACGGCCTATTGATTGATCGTGTCTATGCAAACTATTATTTAGAAGCAGAAGGCATTTTAAACGATTATAATGTTTTTACAGTTGGACTAGAAACAGAAGCTTTTGCAGTTGGAGCACGTAAGGAAGATACAACCCTGGTTAATAAGATAAATGAAGGATTTTCTAGTCTTTACAAGGATGGTAAGTTCCAAGAAATTAGTCAAAAATGGTTTGGAGAAGATGTGGCAACCAAAGAAGTACAAGAAGGAAAGTGAAATAAAATAGTGGACGAGACTGCGTTTTGATTAGCAAAACGTAGTCTTTTTATCAATTGGGGAAGAACATAGTAGCCATTTAATATAGCGGATTAAATCTGGAATAGTATACTGTGACTTCTAAAACATTGCTAGAAATTGATTTGACTTTCCCAATCAATTTGTTCATATTTCATTTCACTATATTCTGGAAAGATTTTCTAAATTTTTTCCCAAAATTGAGTCTCTTTTCTTATCAAAAAATCCTCTGGCAAAACCAGAGGATAAGGGGTTATTTCATTGTAGGGAAGAGTAGAACGTCACGGATAGTAGTTGTATCTGTGAGGAGCATGCAGAGACGGTCAATACCGATTCCCAATCCACCTGTTGGTGGCATACCGTATTCAAGAGCCTCGATGTAATCGTAGTCGATGCCCGTTGCTTCATCGTCCCCAAGTTCTTTAGCTTTTGCTTGGGCTTCAAAACGGCTAAGCTGATCGATTGGGTCGTTCAACTCAGTAAAGGCATTACCGTATTCCTTGGTCATGATGAAGAGCTCAAAACGGTCAGTAAAGCGTTCATCTTCAGGATTTTTCTTAGCGAGTGGAGACACAGCTACTGGATGTCCATAGACAAAGGTTGGTTGAATCAAGGTTTCTTCAACGAACTCTTCAAAGAAGGCATTGATGATGTGACCGACTTCAGTGTAGTGTTTCTCAACTGGAACTTTCTTCTCAGCAGCAATAGCTTTGGCTTCCTCGAAGGTCATGTCTTGCCAGAAATCTACACCCGTAATTTCCTTGATAGCATCCACCATGTGAACGCGTTTAAATGGTTCGTTGATCTTGATTTCAGTTCCTTGATAGTTTACTGGACCATCACCCTTAACTGCCTTAGCAGCGTGTTGGATAATACCTTCCGTCAAGTCCATGATATCTTGGAAGTCAGCATAAGCTTGATAAACTTCGATAGAAGTGAACTCAGGGTTATGAGTGGCGTCCATTCCTTCGTTACGGAAGATACGGCCAATCTCATAAACGCGTTCCATACCACCAACGATCAAGCGTTTCAAGTGAAGCTCAGTCGCGATACGAAGTACCATGTCAATGTTTTGGGCATTGTGGTGAGTGATAAATGGACGAGCAGCAGCACCACCAGCTTCGTTGTGAAGAACAGGTGTTTCCACTTCAAGGAAACCTTTTTGGTCTAGATAACGACGGATTTCAGAGATGATTTTTGAACGAGTGACAAAACGTTCAAAGCTTTCACGGTTAGAAATCAAGTCAAGGTAACGTTTACGGTAAATCGTTTCAACGTCTGTCAAACCATGGAATTTCTCTGGAAGTGGGCGAAGTGCCTTAGACAAGTGTGTAATGTGAGTCGCCTTGATAGAGAGTTCTCCCATATCAGTACGCATCACTTCACCTTCAACACCAAGGAAGTCACCGAGGTCAGCCTTTTTGAAGATTTCGTAGTTTTCTTCACCGACTTCGTCTTTACGAACATAGATCTGGATTTGACCTTCTCGGTCTTGAAGATGGGCAAAGCCGACTTTTCCTTTTCCACGTTTAGTTACTAAGCGTCCAGCGATAGTAGCAGTTTCGTTTAATTCATGTAATTGTTCTTTATCAAGTTCTGCAAATTTGTCTTTTAGTTCTTGAGAGTTAGCAGTACGTTCAAAACGTTTTCCGAAGGGATCGATTCCTTGTTCACGGAGCGCAGCCATTTTTTCACGGCGAACGATCTGCTGGTCATTTAGTTCTTCCATATGTTCTGTAGACATGGGTTCCTCCTAATTTTACTCAAAATTTGATACGATGAGTCATTTTGTTGCGATACTCCCATTTTATCATAAATAGCAGAGAAATTCACGGATATTCTTTGAAAACTAAAAAGAACTTGACCATTGGGATCAAGTTCCATTATTTTCTTTGATAGGAAGTGTCATTCCATCTTTCTAGAATGAAGGTCTCAAAATCCTCGGTCTCCAAAATTGTAAGACTGGCATTGGCCAAGCCTCCATCTTTGCGAAGATGAGCCTCTTTATAGCCTAGAAGAGTACGTAGGCTAGCAGTGAAATTTGCACCATGACCGACGATTAGAATGTTTTCAGCCGGACTTTCTTTCAGAGATTTGATAAATTGAATAGTACGCTGAGTCGTAGAGTAGAGGGATTCAGCTTCAAACATCTTCGTATCAAATTGAGCCAGATTAGAGCGAAAGGCCTTGATTTGTCGTGGATAGATGGCATTGAGCGTTGCGATTTTCAAACCTTCAAGTTTTCCAAGTTGCCATTCGCGCAGGTCAGGAATGCTCTTTAAAGTACAAGGAGCCTGGAGTTGACTTTGGATAATTTCAGCAGACTTAATCGCTCTAGGTAAATCACTTGAATAAATCTTATCAAAAGGTATTTCCTTGAGATACTGGCCAAGTTGCTTTAGGATATCAATAGACTCTGGAAGAAGGGGAGAGTCACCACTAGCACCTTGAAAACGTCCTTCAAGATTCCATAGAGTGCGGCCATGACGAACAAAATAGAGTTTCATTACTTACTTTCCTCCAAGATATCAGCAAAATCCGCTTTTACAAAGCTGGCCAAGTCTTGAGGTCGGATGATGATACTATGCCCGACTTCCCCAGCAGAGACGATGATTTTATCCAAATCCAAAGCTGTCTGATCAATAAAAATGGGATAATTGTGTTTCTGACGAATACCGACAGGGTTATTAGCCCCATGAACATAGCCTGTCGTTTTTTCCAAGTCCTTCTGTGGAATCATGCTCACTTTTTTACTACCAGAAACCTTTGCTAGTTTTTTCTCGGCGAGGTGTTCCGTTATGGGAACAATTCCGATGATCGGTCCTGTCTTGTCACCCAGCAGAGCCAAGGTTTTAAAAATCTGTTTTCGGTCGTATTCAGGAGGAAGTTCTCCTTCAAGCGCATTGATTTGAATACCAGTATGGTCAATACCTGCCTTGGTCAAGATCTGCTCGACCAAGGTTTTTTTAATCTTAACTTTCTTTGCCATTATTTATACTTATCCTCCAGCTGGCTCATCCAGATACCAAGCCAAATGCCAAGCGCAAAGAAGAAGGCAATGAGAACATAACTCACAATAGAAAGCCCAGTGTATTGGATACTTTCAGCATTTCCAGCATTTGGGATCAAAATTAAGAGGGTGCTTGATAGCACAATCCCAATGATGAAGTGATAAACACGGGAGTGGTAGTTGTTCAAGGCGTGATCCATTAATTTTGAAAAGATAATGAGGGTTGCTCCTGCACCAATCCCTATAGGAAGGAAGGTACCAAACAAATCAAAGGTCTTAAAACCAGTGAGCATTGGAGCGTACAGTCCCAAAATCAAAAGTAGATTTGACGGACTTAAACCAGGCACCAAGACACCAAGAGCTAAAAGAACACCTGCCAAGATGAAGTTTGCAAAACTAGCACTGAGTGAACCTACGACAAAATTGAGAGCGTAAAGGCCCAATCCTGAAAGGATAAAGGTAGTCCAGAACCAGACTAGGTCAATCTTATCACGATTAGATTCTCGAGTAGATTCTTTAAGGAGGCTAGGAACTGTACCGATGATAGCTCCCGCAAAGCTCCACAAAACATAGACTTGATAGTTTTCTAGCAAATACTCGATTGGATAGGAAAACAAACCAATGCCTAGCAACATCCCGATAGCTACTGGAATAAAGTATAGGACATTCTCTTTAAAATCTTTAAAGGGGTGAGCCAGAAAGCCAATCATTCGCTCGTAAATACCCAAAATAGCTGCTAAAACACCGCCAGAAATTCCAGGTAGGATAAATCCTAATGCGATGACGATTCCTTTAATAACTCGTGCAATCCATGAAAACATAATAAAATCCTCAATTTCATAAAATTCTTTCTCTATGCTATCAATTATAACACAGACGGGGAGAAAATGAAAAAACAAGTGAAAAAGTTTGTTATTTTCACTTGTCTTATGGCCTTAAAAATAGTTTTCTGAAGGTTTCTTCCTTGTCTTTGTCAGTAGAAATCAGATTGATGTCCAAATGATGTTCAAATCCTGCAATTCTCCCCTTAGAAGTGTACTGGTGGAGATCGTAGTCCAGATCAGTATTTGGTTTCGTTTCAAAATAACCTGAGTCAGTCCCATAGGAAGGGATCCAAATAGCAGTGAACTTATCTGTATTGATACTATGCTCTTGCATGAAGTAAACCCCAACGTAGATACCGATGTTTTTAGCGCCGAGAGTTGCTAGTTTGGAACGAAAGGCTTCAACACCTTCATTCATATCGGACATTGTTTTTTCTTCAACATCTAACCAGTAGTAGCTAGGATTGTAAGGAGAAGCAGCGTTGTAGAAGACTTCAGCAGCCTTCTCCATTTCTTCCTTATTTTTTCCAGCTACATAGGCATAAACCCCCACAGGGACATTCCGTTTTTGAAATTCTGCTATATGATTTTTATAGGCTTTATCGACACCATTGATAAAGGCAGCATCATTTGTTTCAGTGTGCTGAGCCCCATTGTGCACGCGAACGATAACACCAGAAATGTTTTGAGATAAGGTGTCGTA
The DNA here is from genome assembly GCF_013276505.1 of Streptococcus sp. 5905. Taxonomy (NCBI): domain Bacteria; kingdom Bacillati; phylum Bacillota; class Bacilli; order Lactobacillales; family Streptococcaceae; genus Streptococcus; species Streptococcus sp. 5905. Next base: position 837,764 of record NZ_VMLC01000001.1, on the reverse strand, counting down.
GTTGATCTCCTCAGGTCTTTGCCAACCAGAGACATCGATAATGGGCTTGTCAAGATTATGCAAGGCTTGTGTTTCAACTTGAAGAGAATTTGGTTTAGTTTTGATAGGATGGTCCTCAAAACTTGGTTTGTTGAGGAGTAAAATCGCTATGAAAATTCCAAATAAACTAAAAATAATAGCAGGATGAATTTGTTTTCTCATATTTATTTAGTTTATCGTAAAAATTTAAAAAAATCAAAGGAAACAGTTTAGAAATGTAGACAAGTAGGGGAGATTTTCAGGAAAGCACCTGTTTGTTTGTTCTTTAAAAGTAAAATTATGGTATAATATAAGGGAATTTTTACAGAAAAGAGAATAGTATGTCAAATTATGCCATTATTTTAGCAGCGGGTAAGGGTACTCGCATGAAGTCAGATCTTCCCAAAGTACTTCATAAAGTAGCAGGAATTTCGATGTTGGAACATGTTTTTCGTAGTGTTGGAGCTATTCAACCTGAAAAGACAGTTACCGTAGTGGGACACAAGGCTGAGTTAGTTGAGCAAGTCTTGGCTGGTCAGACAGACTTTGTTACCCAATCAGAACAACTAGGAACAGGGCATGCTGTCATGATGGCAGAGCCCATTCTCCAAAATCGTACCGGCCACACCTTGGTTATCGCTGGGGATACTCCTCTGATTACAGGTGAAAGCTTGAAAAATCTCTTGGATTTCCATATCAATCACAAAAATGTGGCTACCATTTTAACGGCTGAAGCGGCAGATCCTTTTGGGTATGGTCGTATCGTCCGTAACGATAACGCTGAAGTTCTTCGTATTGTTGAGCAGAAAGATGCCACAGACTTTGAAAAGCAAATCAAGGAAATCAATACGGGAACTTATGTATTTGACAATGAACGTCTTTTTGAAGCCCTTAAAAATATCAACACCAACAATGCCCAAGGAGAATACTATATTACTGATGTAATTGGCATTTTCCGTAATGCGGGTGAGAAGGTTGGAGCCTATACTCTGAAAGACTTTGACGAAAGTCTTGGAGTAAATGACCGTGTAGCTCTTGCGACTGCGGAAGCAGTGATGCGCCGCCGTATCAATCAAAAACATATGGTCAATGGTGTCAGCTTTGTTAATCCAGATGCAACTTACATCGACATTGATGTCGAGATTGCTCCTGAAGTCCAAATTGAATCCAACGTTACCTTGAAAGGTCAAACGAAGATTGGGGCGGAGACTATTTTAACAAATGGGACTTATATCGTGGATAGCACCATTGGAGCTGGAGCTGTGATTACGAATTCTATGATTGAGGAAAGTAGTGTTGCGGACGGTGTGACAGTCGGCCCCTATGCACACATTCGTCCAGGTTCAAGTCTTGGTACTCAAGTTCACATTGGAAACTTTGTTGAAGTTAAAGGCTCTTCAATCGGTGAAAATACCAAGGCGGGTCATTTGACCTATATCGGAAACTGTGAAGTGGGTAGCCATGTTAACTTTGGTGCAGGTACGATTACAGTCAACTACGACGGGAAAAACAAATACAAGACTGTTATCGGTAACAATGTCTTTGTTGGCTCAAACTCAACCATTATTGCTCCAGTTGAATTAGGTGACAATTCTCTCGTTGGAGCTGGTTCAACCATTACCAAGAATGTTCCAGCTGATGCCATTGCGATTGGTCGTGGACGACAAGTTAACAAAGACGAGTACGCAACACGCTTACCTCATCATCCTAAGAACCAGTAGGAGTCGATCATGGAATTTGAAGAAAAAACGATTAGTCGGAAGGAAATCTATCAAGGTCCTATTTTCAAACTAGTACAAGACCAGGTGGAACTACCAGAAGGAAAGGGTACTGCCCAACGTGACTTGATTTTTCACAATGGGGCTGTTTGTGTTCTAGCCGTGACAACTGAGGATAAAATTGTCCTCGTTAAGCAATACCGAAAGGCTATTGAGGCTGTCTCTTATGAGATTCCCGCAGGAAAACTGGAAACTGGTGAAAATGCAGATCCAATGGCAGCTGCCCTTCGTGAATTGGAAGAAGAGGTTGCCTACACTGCTAAGTTAGAGCTTTTATATGATTTCTATTCTGCGATTGGATTTTGTAATGAAAAACTAAAACTCTACCTCGCTAGTGATTTGGTCAAGGTGGAAAATCCTCGCCCACAAGATGATGATGAAACCTTGGAAGTTTTAGAAGTCAGTCTAGAGGAAGCCAAGGATCTGATCCAGTCAGGTCATATCTGTGATGCCAAGACCATTATGGCGATTCAGTACTGGGAACTACAAAAGAAATAGAGGAGCAACCCATGGGAAAACCTTTATTAACAGACGAAATGATTGAACGTGCCAACCGAGGTGAGAAAATCTCAGGACCACCTCTTCAAGATGATGAGGAAACCAAGATCCTACCAACATCTTCACAACATTTTGGTTATTCACGTTCTAGAGACCACGGTTTTAGTCAAGATACACTTACAATCGAAGTAGAGCCAACGATTCATAAGAGTCGCCGCATTGAGAATACCAAGAGAAATGTTTTTAATTCGAAACTCAATCGTATCTTGTTTGCAGTCATCCTACTTTTGATTTTGTTAATTTTAGCGATGAAACTCTTGTAATTGAAAGGACTTGAAATGAAAATTGGAATCATTGCTGCCATGCCAGAAGAACTCGTATATTTGACTCAGAATTTGGATAAACCTCAAGAAGTCCAAGTCCTCGGAAATACTTACTATACTGGTACTGTTGGCAATACTCAAGTTGTCCTAGTTCAGAGTGGGATTGGGAAGGTCATGTCAGCTATGAGTGTAGCTGTTCTAGCTGACTATTTTCAGGTAGAAGCTATCATCAATACAGGATCAGCAGGTGCTCTTGCTGAAGGGATTGCTGTTGGTGATGTCGTGATTGCAGATAGACTAGCTTACCATGATGTGGATGTGACTGCTTTTGGTTATGCCTATGGCCAAATGGCTGGTCAACCTCTTTACTTTGAATCAGATAAGAAATTTATCGATAGGATTAAAGAAAACTTATCTCAGTTAGAACAGACCTGGCACCTAGGCTTGATTGCTACCGGAGATAGCTTTATAGCTGGAGATGATAAGATTGCTAGTATCAAATCCCACTTCCCTGATGTTTTAGCAGTTGAAATGGAAGGGGCTGCTATTGCACAAGCGGCTCAGGCTCTTGACCTACCTTTTCTAGTCATTCGTGCCATGAGTGACAATGCCAATCACGAAGCCTCTATCTCTTTTGATGAGTTTATTATCGAAGCTGGGCGTCGTTCGGCCCAAGTCTTACTAGCCTTTTTAAAGGCCTTGAATTAAGCGGAAATTTGACAGTTTATCTAGCTTATGATAAGATTTAAATAAAGAAAAGCTAGAAAACGTTTCAGAGGATATTATGAGTATTGAAATGACCGTCAGCGAGATTGCAGAGGTCTTAGGACTATCTCGTCAGGCAATCAACAATCGTGTCAAAGAACTTCCAGAAGAGGACACGAAAAAAAATGACAAAGGTGTAACAGTAGTTACTCGAAGTGGCTTAATCAAGCTAGAAGAAATCTATAAAAAAACAATTTTTGAAGATGAACCAGTCAGTGATGATGTTAAACAACGCGAACTGATGGAAATCTTGGTCGATGAGAAAAATGCTGAAATTCTTCGTTTGTACGAGCAACTCAAGGCCAAGGATCAGCAACTGGCAGAAAAAGATGAGCAGATGCGCATCAAAGACCGCCAGATTGCAGAAAAGGACAAACAATTGGACCAACAGCAACAGTTGACTCTTCAAGCTATGAAGGATCAAGAAAGCTTGAAACTCGAGTTGGACCAAGCAAAAGAAGAAGTCCAAGCAACCAAAAAAGGCTTTTTTGCTCGCCTGTTTGGAGGAAAATAAAGAAGCTGTCTGGGTTATTCACTAACCTAATAGCTTCTTTTCTTATTTATAGTTTAAATTGAGTCGAAATTGAGGTAAATGATGGAAAAATTAAGAGACTATATCGCCTTTGACTTAGAATTCAATCAACACGAAGGGGTTACCCATTTAATTCAGGTATCAGCAGTTCGCTTTCAAGATGGTCATGAAATAGATGCCTTTGATTCTTATGTCCATAGTAGCGTGCCTTTAAAGAGTTTTATCAATGGTTTGACTGGAATCACAGCTGAAACCTTGAAAGATGCGCCAAAAGTAGAAAAAGTTTTAAAAGACTTTCAGGCTTTTGTTGGCAATTCACCTATCGTTGGATACAATGCATCCAAGAGTGATTTACCTATTCTCTTGGAGCATGGCTTGGACTATCGTGACCAGTACAAGGTCGACCTATATGATGAGGCTTTTGAACGTCGTAGTTCCGACCTACACGGCATAGCTAATCTCAAACTGCAAACTGTGGCGAATTTTTTAGGGTTTAAAGGTCAATCGCATAATAGTTTAGAAGATGCTCGCATGACAGCGCGTGTTTATGAAGCCTTTTTGGAGTCTGACGAAGGAAAACTATTATTAGAAGAACAGAGTAATCTATCCATGAATCCCTTTGGTGGGCTAGACTTATCTCAATTTCTAGACTAGGAGTGCCTATGAAACCTGAAAAACCTAAAAAACTAGGTTTTAGGAAAATTTACCTCAACCTAGATAAAGTTCTCTTCCTCTTTTTCTTAATTTTCATGATGGTGGAATATCTGTGGTTACCTCTCAATTCTTGGCTTGCTGGTCTTTTACTCAGCCAGACGGGCTATTTGTTTATTTCTTACAATAATATTTTTGCTATCATCACGAGTTCTCCTTTAATCAGTCTGGCTTTTCTCGTCTTGATTGTAATCAATTTTTTGGTGGCCTATTTCCAGATTTGCCTCCTCTTTATTGGGGCGCGTCACCTTCTCTACCACGAAAAGAGAACCTTGATTGAGTACAGTCGCAAAGTTTTCCAGCAAAGTTTTCTATTCATGAAACGCTTGAGCTTCTGTAAGATGGCCTTTGTATTCTTCTACGTAGCCATGCTCTTTCCTTTCATCAGGAAAATTTTAAAAATTTATTACTTAAATAAAATCGTTATTCCAGACTTTATCGTGACTTATCTGGAAGACAAGCACTGGCTAGTAGGCTTGATGATTTTTGCATCTGCTTGGATTTTGCTCTATGTGTCTGTCCGACTCATGTTTGCCCTTCCGAAGATTCTCTTTGAAAAGAGGACTGTGAGAGAAGGAGTAAAATATAGCCTACAAAAGACAAAAAAACAAGTTCTCTTTTATGCTTGGAACTTGCTACTCATTATTATTAAAACCTATCTCTTTTTCTTCCTTCTCTTGACTCCCTTGCTAATAGGACAGATTGTAATTGACAATTTAACACAGAAAGAATCACTGATTCTTGGAGTTATCAACTTTGTCTTGATAAAAAACATCCACTATATGGCCTTGACCTATTTCCTTGTTAAGTTTGTCTCCTTTTTGACAGGTGAGGAACTGGAGATTATGCCAAGAAGAAAAAAAGACCATTTGATGAGATGGGGAGTTATGGGCTGCGCTAGTATCTTTTTTGCGCTGGAAGGTTATATCTATCTGGAAGCTCCTGTGACAAATACCCCTTTAGTCATTTCACATAGGGGTGTTTCAAATAAAAATGGTGTACAAAACACTGTACAGTCTTTGGAAAAAACAGCGCAACTGAAACCAGATTTGATTGAAATGGATGTACAGGAGACCAAAGATGGTCAGTTTGTGATGATGCATGACGCCAATCTTAAGAACTTAGCAGGTATCAATGCCAGACCTCAAGACTTGACTTTGGAGGAGTTGACAGGGTTAGATATTTCTGAAAATGGCTATCGAACCAAAATATCTAGTTTTGATGACTATCTCAATCGCGCGAATGAACTTCATCAAAGATTGTTGATTGAAATCAAAACCAGTAAAAAAGACAGTCCACAAATGATGGAACGTTTTCTAGAGAAGTATGGAACGATTATCAAGCAGTATGGTCATCAGATGCAATCACTAGACTATCATGTGATTGACCAAGTTTTGAAATATGATTCGACTATTCCAGCTTATTTCATCTTGCCTTATAATAGTATTTTCCCAAAAACCAAGGCAACGGGCTATACTATGGAGTATTCAACATTGGATGAATATTTTGTCACTAAACTTTGGTATACAGAACAAAAGCTTTACGTATGGACCATCAATAGCTCTGACGCACTTGATAAATCGTTGCAGTTGTCAGTGGATGGGATGATTACAGATGACATGGAAATGCTACAGGAGACTTTAGCAGCAGCTCAGGAAGATCCAGAATACACCGATCTCCTTTTGAAAAAAGCTACGGAGTTCTTTAATTTCTAACAGAGAAAAAAAGGAGAAGTGAACCTTCCTCCTTTTTCTGTAGGTGATTAGAATGGTAATTTTCCAGCGAAAGCACCTAATTTTTTCTTAGTCGTTTCGTCGATTTGTTCTAGAGCAGCGTTGATGGCTTGAACGGTCATATCAGACAAGGTTTCTAGATCTTCTGGATCTACAACTGCTGGACTGAAGTCAATACTAACAACTTTTTTATCTCCAGTTAAGGTCGCTTGGACAAGGTCTTGAGCAGATTTTCCAACAAATTGCATAGCAGCGAGTTCTGCTTGGCTTTGTTCCATTTGTTTTTGAAGTTTTTGTGCTTGACGCATCATGTTTTGCATGTTCATCATAGTGATTTACAGTTTCCTTTTTCTATTATTTTCTTTTTTTATTTTATCAATTTTAGGGGTAAAAGTCTATTATTAGTTTTAGATAGCTAATATTAAATTTTCTGACAATTTGTTGAAAAACTAAGGAAAGGATGGTATAATGGAACGTAAAATAAATTCAGGCTTCCTGAACCAATAGGAGTAACTAATGAAAAAACTAGGTGTTGTCCTTTTATCTTCAGCCTTGCTATTGACAGCATGTGCAGTCCGTTTTGAAAAATCAACCGAGAAAAATGATTCCTCTAAGGTGACAGCTTTATCAGATGACAAACAAAAATTGCTTGATAAGGCAACCGCAGATTATAAGACTTTTGTTCAAGGACAAATTGACAAACTCTTAACGGATACAGAAGGATTTGTCCAGCTTTTAAAAGACGGAAAATTGGAGGAAGCCAAGAAAGCTTATCCGCTTGTTCGTATGGCTTACGAACGCTCCGAGCCAATCGCTGAGAGTTTTGGTGAATCTGATGTTAAGATTGACTTTCGTCTAGCAGACTATGTGGATGAAAATAAGACCGAGGAAGGTTGGTCAGGTTTCCACCGTATCGAACGGATCCTCTGGGAAGAAAACACAACTAAGGGAACCGAAAGTTATGGTGATCAGCTTGTCAATGATATCAAAGAGTTGAAGGCTAAGGTAGCGACTGTTGAAGTAGATCACAAGATTATGTTGACTGGAGCAGTTGACTTGCTTAACGAAGTGGCGACAAGCAAGATTACGGGTGAAGAGGAAATCTACTCTCATACAGATTTGTACGACTTCCGCGCTAATATCGAGGGAGCTGAAAAGATATTCCAACTCTTTAAACCTTTACTAGAAAAATCAGATGCTGCTTTAGTTAAAGAATTAGAAGCTGATTTCAAATCTGTTAATAGCTTGTTGGACAAACATATGACAGACAAGGAACACTATAAACTCTATACAGATTTGACAAAAGAAGATACCAAAGAATTGGCTGAAGCCGTGACAAAACTTGGTGAACCTCTATCACAAATGGGCAAATTTCTTGATGGAGAATAAGCAGTATGACTAAGAAAGACGAAAAGTTTTTTGAGAAAAAAATGGACCGTCGAGAATTTCTAAAAAAAGCGGGTATTGGAGGTGCTGGTCTAGCACTTGGTCTCTCTGGTGCCTCCGCTTTTTTAGCGCCTAAGCTAGACAAGCAGGAAAAAATCTCGTACGGTAATGAAAAGATTGACTTTTATGGGAAACACCAAGCGGGTATCACGACCCCTATGCAGAAGAATATCTATTTTGTTGTCCTAGATTTGCATACTACAGATAAAGATAAGATTATCCAGCTTTTTAAGGATTGGACGGATTATAGTGCCAAGTTGGTAGAAGGAGAATTGGTAAAAAAAGATGGTCAGAATGCCCTCTTGCCTCCTAGTGATACTGGAGAAACCGTGGGGCTAAATCCACATCGTTTAACGCTGACTTTTGGTGTGTCTGCTAGTTTCCTGAAAAAGATGAATTTGGAGAACAAGCGTCCTCAACTTTTTAGGGATTTTCCACCCTTTCCAAAGGAGCAACTGCGTGAAAAATATACTGGGGGAGATATTGTTATCCAAGCCTGTGCAGATGACGAGCAAGTTGCTTTTCATGCTATTCGCAACCTCATTCGTAAAGGGAGAAATGCAGTGACCCTCCGTTGGAGCCAATCTGGATTTGCTGCTATTGGGGATCGTATGGAGACACCACGCAACCTTTTTGGTTTCAAAGATGGAACAGCTAATGTGACCAAAGAAAAGGATTTTGATCGTGTTGTCTGGGCCGACAGCAAGGACTGGATGGAAAATGGATCCTATATGGCCGTTCGTCGCATCCAGATGTTTCTCGATACCTGGGACCGAACCAATCTTGAAGAGCAAGAAAATACCTTTGGTCGCTACAAGGAAAGTGGCGCTCCCTTTGGTAAGAAGAATGAGTTTGATGAAGTAGATTTGAGCCTTTTACCAGATGATTCGCATGTTCGATTAGCCAAAGAGGTAGATAAGCCACTCTTACGACGATCCTATTCATACTCAGATGGCATTGATGATAAGACTGGACAATTTGACACAGGTTTACTCTTTATCTCTTTCCAAAAGGATCCAGATCATTTTGTCAAGGTTCAAACCAACCTCGGAGCTACAGACAAGATGAATGAGTATGTAACCCACATCGGTAGCGGTCTTTTTGCCTGCTTTGGTGGAGTAGAGAAAGGAGGCTATATTGGTCAGAAATTATTGGAAGATTAACATTTGTTTCTTGGCTTTGTCTTTTCTCTTGTTAGCTAGTTCTCCTGTCGGTGCGAAGGAAAGTCTGAGTTCTTATTTTGTAAAGATTACCGATGCCTCTCAGGCTGTAAAAAATGGAAATCAGGCAGAAGCCAAGGCCCTAGTTAGAGAAATGGCGACGGATTTTGAAAAAGTAGAACATGCTGATTCAGATGCTGGAAAGGTTGTTAAGGAAAAACTTGCCCTGTCAGGAGAGATTAGTGAAGAAAATCTGACACAGATCTCCTCTGCTCTTCTAGCTTTTGAAAAAGAGCAAAATCCAGTAGATCTTGATGCCGAAAAGGAAAAACTTGTCAGTCGCTTAAGACCACGTTTTGAGACTTTGGATAAGGCAATTTCTTCAAAAGATATAGAGCAAGTCAGAGAAGCCTATAAAAAAATGAATTCAACTTGGACGATCAATGAAAGTGTCGTCCGCAACAACAGTACAACACATTACGGTCAAGTAGAAACTGCTATCTCTTTCTTACGCAGTAGTATTGAAATGGAGCCGACAGATTATGACGCTATCCAGTCTTCTTTTAATGACTTAAAAACTGCCATCGATAACTTCGTGGCTGGTAAAGAAGTGGCGACAAGTTCCTCTAATCTAAGTCTCAAAGATGGCATTTCCCTTCTCAAAAAAGCCTTGGAAGAATTTAAAGCTGGAAACCTGACGGCAGGGACAGCTGCCATGAAAGAGTTTATTACTATCTGGCCAACGATTGAGGGTTCTGTTAGCACGACCAATCCTTCCCTCTATACACGAGTCGAAAGCGAAAGTCCTGTAATCATGGTCAAGGGAAGTGAGAAGGAATATCAAGAAAAATTAGAAAAACTGATTGCGGATTTATCTCAAATTGATACGACTGCAAGCTACAATGCTTTTGATGCCATGCTCATTCTCTTACGTGAAGGAGTAGAGGCCCTCTTAATCGTCATGGCCTTAGTCACAACTCTAAAATCAGCCAAGATGCGCAAAGGACTCAAGTGGGTATATGGTGGAGCACTATCAGGAATAGCTGCGAGTCTAGTGATTGCATTTATACTACAAATTGCCTTTCCTGCAGTAACATCAGGGGCCAATCGAGAAATCATCGAAGGAGTTGTTGGTATTTTTGCAGTCGTTATGATGATTTTGATTGGTATCTGGCTTCACAGTAAATCCTCGGTCAAAAAATGGAATGATTTTATGGATAATCAAATGAAAACTGTGACCAAGACAGGTTCATTCATTTCCATGTTTGCTCTTAGTTTTCTAGCTGTTTTCCGTGAAGGAGCAGAGACCATTCTATTTTACGTAGGAATTTTACCGAGAATATCTCGTTTTGAGTTTATCCTAGGTATTTCTCTAGCTTTGTTAGTCTTGCTGATTATTGCATTTCTGATGAACAAAGCGAGTCAATTCTTCCTACCTCATAAGGTCTTCTTCATATTGACGTGGATGATTTATGCTCTTGCCTTCAAGATGCTTGGAGTTAGTGTGCATGCTCTGCAGCTGACAAATATGGCACCAAATCACCTGCTATCAAGTTTCCCAACTATCGACCTATTTGGCATCTATCCAAGTTGGGAAGGTTTGGGAAGTCAGCTAGTATTTTTGATAATTGTTTTGGTTGTCACATTGAGACAGGGTGAAAAGTAGATGGATACAAAAGAATTGACAATCGTTGAACATCTGATAGAATTTAGAAAGAGGTTCATTGCTGTTATAGCCTGCTTTTCTATAGTCTTTTGTGGAGCTTTATTGTTTGCTGATCAGCTTTATTACTACCTGACTCAGTCCTTTAATCAAAAGTTGATTGTATTAGGTCCAAATGACATTCTGTGGATTTATTTGCGCTTGGCGAGTCTGATGTCCTTTACTATTACGCTACCTTTTACAGTATACCAGATTTGGAGTTTTATCAAACCAGGATTAAAAAAAGAAGAAGCAAGAGCAATTTTTGCTTATATTCCAGCTAGTTTTATTTGCTTTTTACTTGGACTAGCCTTTGGATTCTACTTTGTGACACCAGCCTTACTTCAAGTGCTTTTAGGTCTTGGGGAAGGATTATTTGAAACTCAATTAACGGCGCAGAACTACTTAGCCTTTGTTTTTCAAACAACCCTACCCTTGGGTTTCATCTTTGAATTGCCTGTCATCATCGCTTTTTTAACGTCGATTGGCTTGATTGGACCAGGTTTCTTAGTTACCTATCGCCGTTATGCATACTTTATTTTATTGGTACTAGCTGTTATCTTGACACCCGCTGATTTTATCAGCGATCTAGCTATGACTGTTCCTTTAATCTCGCTCTATGAGCTTAGTATTGCAATTAGCAAGAGTATTATAAAGAAAAAAATGAAAGGAGAAAAGAATGGGAATCTTACGTGATATCGGTGCTCCAGGATTGATTATCATTGTTCTAGGTGCACTCTTAATCTTTGGACCAAAACGATTACCAGAACTTGGTGAATCAATCGGTAAAATGCTGTCTGAGTTTAAAAAGGCAGTTAAAGGAGTTGGTGACCAAGATCAGGAAAAGTAATCTATTCCATAATCATAAATAAAAACAAGAAAGTTAGGAACTGTAGCTGTTTAGGCCTAGGTGAGCAGTTTCCTAGCTTTTTATTGTATTCTTAAAAGTGATTTTAAGTTTTCTTTAAGGTTTGTATTATACTCTGAAGAACTCTATATTAACCGAATGTTGAGTAAAAAAATATAGAGGGAAATCTAATTTTATTTCTCAAATAGATAGTTTTCGGTCTTTTCTTCATGATAGAGGCAGATTGTGATATAATAGATGGTAATGAGTTTTTTAGAATAAACTAAAGGAGAATATATATGATCTATGCAGGAATCCTAGCCGGAGGAACTGGCACACGCATGGGAATCAGTAATTTACCAAAACAATTCTTGGAGTTGGGTGATCGACCTATTTTGATCCACACAATTGAAAAATTCGTCTTAGAACCAAGTATTGAAAAAATTGTAGTTGGAGTTCATGGAGATTGGGTGTCACACGCTGAGGACCTAGTTGACAAGTATCTTTCTCTCCACAAGGATCGCATCATCATTACCAAGGGTGGTGCTGATCGAAATACCAGTATCGAGAAGATTATTGAAGCTATTGATGCCTATCGTCCAATCACTCCAGAAGATATTGTGATTACCCACGACTCTGTTCGTCCATTTATCACACTTCGCATGATTCAGGACAATATCAAGCTTGCTCAAGATCATGATGCGGTTGACACAGTAGTAGAAGCGGTTGATACCATTGTTGAAAGTACCAATGGTCAGTTTATCACTGATATTCCAAATCGTGCTCACCTTTATCAAGGCCAAACACCTCAGACTTTCCGTTGTAAGGATTTCATGGATTTGTATGGTTCCCTATCTGATCAAGAAAAGGAAATCCTGACGGATGCATGTAAGATTTTTGTTATCAAAGGGAAGGATGTTGCCCTAGCTAAAGGGGAGTATTCAAACCTTAAAATCACAACAGTAACAGACTTGAAAATCGCGAAAAGCATGATTGAGAAAGACTAAGGCTATGATTAATCAAATTTATCAACTGACCAAACCAAAGTTTATCAATGTAAAATATCAAGAAGAAGACATTGATCAGAAGAATCATATCCTTATTCGTCCAAATTATATGGCGGTTTGTCATGCGGATCAACGTTACTATCAAGGGAAACGCGATCCAAAGATATTGGCTAAAAAGCTCCCAATGGCCATGATTCACGAATCTTGTGGGACTGTTATTTCCGATCCAACTGGGACTTATGAAGTCGGTCAAAAGGTAGTTATGATTCCCAATCAACCGCCTATGCAGAGTGACAAGGAATTCTACGAGAACTACATGACAGGAACCTACTTCCTATCTAGTGGTCACGATGGTTTTATGCGAGAATTTGTCTCTCTTCCAAAAGACCGAGTCGTTTCTTATAATGACATTGAGGACACAGTTGCAGCCATTACAGAGTTTGTAAGTGTTGGTATGCATGCTGTGGATCGATTCCTGCATCTTGCTCATAGCAAGCGAGAGCGCATCGCTGTTATTGGAGATGGTAGTTTGGCCTTTGTGGTTGCCAATATTATCAATTACACACTACCGGAAGCAGAGATTATCGTTATTGGTCGCCATTGGGAAAAACTGGAGCTCTTCTCTTTTGCAAAAGAGTGCTACATTACTGATAATATCCCAGAGGATTTGACCTTTGATCATGGATTTGAGTGTTGCGGTGGTGATGGCACAGGTCCAGCTATCAATGACTTGATTCGCTATATTCGTCCACAGGGAACGATTCTCATGATGGGAGTGAGCGAATACAAGGTTAATATCAATACACGAGATGCTTTGGAAAAAGGATTGTTATTAGTAGGCTCATCTCGTTCAGGACGCGTCGATTTTGAGAAGGCTATTCAAATGATGGAAGTCAAAAAGTTTGCAAATCGTCTGAAGAATATCCTTTATATTGAAGAGCCTGTGAGAGAAATCAAGGACATTCACCGTGTCTTTGCTACAGACCTTAATACTGCTTTTAAAACAGTATTTAAGTGGGAAGTGTAGAAGATGGAGGTTAATTGTGGAGAAACTCATCAAAGAAAAAATTTCTTCTTTACTATCTGATGAAGAGGAAGTACTCAGTGTTGAACAGTTGGGAGGCATGACCAACCAAAACTATTTGGTCAAAACAACCAACAAACAGTATATTGTGAAATTTTTTGGTAAAGGGACTGAAAAACTCATCAATCGTCAAAATGAAAAGTATAATCTTGAACTTTTAGAGGATTTAGATTTAGATGTTAAAAATTATCTCTTTGATATTGAGTCAGGGATCAAAGTAAATGAATACATCGAATCAGCAGTAACTCTAGATTCAACATCAATTAAGTCCAAGTTTGAAAAGATTGCACCAATTTTACAAACCATCCACGCTTCAGGGAAAGAATTAAGAGGAGAGTTTGCTCCTTTTGAGGAAATCAGCAAATATGAATCCTTGATTGAGGGAGCTATCCCTTATGAAAACTATGAAGCTGTAAGAAAAGATGTATTTTCACTAGAAAAGAGATTGGCTGATTTGGGTGTTGATAGAAAGTCCTGTCACATCGATTTGGTACCAGAAAACTTTATCGAGTCACCACAAGGTCGTTTGTATTTGATTGACTGGGAATACTCTTCTATGAATGACCCAATGTGGGATTTGGCAGCTCTTTTCTTAGAGTCTGAATTTACAAATCAGGAAGAAGAAGATTTCCTAACCTACTATGAGAGTGACAAAACTCCAGTATCTCGTGAAAAGATTCGAATCTATAAAATTTTGCAAGATACTATCTGGAGTTTGTGGACAGTGTACAAAGAAGATCAAGGCGCTGACTTTGGAGATTATGGTGTGAGTCGTTACAAAAGAGCTGTTGACGGTCTGACTTATTATGGAGGTTTGGATGAAGAATAAAAATGGTGTCTCTTTCGGTCTGCTCTCGGGTATCTTCTGGGGACTAGGTCTGACAATTAGTTCTTATATCTTTTCAATTTTTACCAATCTTTCCCCTTTTGTAGTGGCAGCGGCACATGACTTTTTGAGTATCTTTATTCTATTAGCTTTTCTTTTGGTAAAAGAAGGAAAAGTTCGACTCTCGATTTTTCTAAATATTCGAAATGTCAGTGTTATTATCGGAGCCTTGCTAGCTGGTCCCATTGGCATGCAGGCCAATCTTTATGCGGTTAAGTATATCGGTAGTTCTCTTGCATCTTCAGTATCAGCTATCTACCCAGCAGTTTCTGTTTTACTAGCATTTTTCATTTTGAAACACAAGGTATCTAAGAATACTGTGTTTGGTATTTTGTTGATTATCGCAGGTATTATTGCCCAGACTTACAAAGTTGAGCAGGTTAATTCTTTTTATATCGGAATTCTTTGTGCATTAGTTTGTGCCATCGCTTGGGGAAGTGAAAGTGTCCTCAGCTCCTATGCTATGGAAAGTGAATTAAGTGAAATTGAAGCCTTACTAATCCGTCAAGTAACTTCATTCTTGTCCTATCTTGTGATTGTGCTCTTTTCTCACCATTCATTTGCAGAAGTGGCAGATGGACAATTGCTGGGTTTGATGTTAGTCTTTGCAGCATGTAATATGATTTCTTACTTAGCTTACTATATTGCTATCAATCGTCTGCAGCCAGCAAAAGCAACTGGTTTGAACGTAAGCTATGTCGTTTGGACAGTATTGTTCTCAGCAATGCTTTTAGGAACACCACTCGATATGGTGACCATTATTACATCGCTTGTTGTCATGGCTGGTGTTTATATTATTATTAAAGAATAAAGGAGAATAGCGTGAAAGCAATTATCTTGGCAGCGGGGTTGGGAACTCGTCTGCGTCCTATGACTGAAAATACCCCCAAAGCCTTGGTTAAGGTCAACCAAAAACCTTTGGTAGAATACCAAATCGAGTTTTTGAAAGAGAGAGGAATTGATGAGATTATTATCGTTGTTGGCTACCTCAAAGAACAATTTGACTACCTAAAAGAAAAATATGGTGTTCGTTTAGTCTTCAACGACAAGTATGCTGATTACAACAACTTTTACTCACTTTACCTTGTAAAAGAAGATTTAGCTAACAGCTATGTTATTGATGCGGATAATTATCTTTTCAAAAATATGTTTAGAAATAATCTTGAACGTTCTACCTATTTCAGTGTTTATCGTGAAGACTGTGAGAATGAATGGTTCTTGGTTTATGGTGATGACTATAAAGTTCAAGACATCATCGTTGATAGCAAGGCTGGTCGTATTCTGAGCGGCGTATCATTCTGGGATGCTCCAACTGCAGAAAAGATTGTTGGTTTTATTGACAAAGCCTATGCAAGCGGCGAATTTGTTGATCTCTATTGGGACAATATGGTTAAGGATAATATCAAAGAATTAGATGTCTATGTCGAAGAATTAGAAGGCAACAGCATCTATGAAATCGATAGTGTTAAGGACTATCAAAAGCTAGAAGAAATTTTATCTTCCATTAATTAAATAACATTAGAATTAGTAACAAAAAGACCCATGTTGGTCTTTTTTTGTTTGAAATGCAAGAAAATAGAATTTAAAAAGATTGTTTGATAATGATTGTAATTAATTAACAAAACACAATCAACAAAAAAGAAACAAAATAAAACAAAAAGTATTGACAACGATTTCATATAGTGTTATACTTATAACGTAAAAGTTAATTGAAAGAAGGGAAACTGTTATGGGATTAGATCATTTCTTTGACAAAGACCTCGTGTTTTGCTTAGAAGCGGATAATCAAGAACAACTCTTTAATCAGGTTGCAAGTTTGTTGGAAGAACGAAAAATAGTAACTCCAACTTATCGTGAAGCCTTGATCACGCGTGAAAAGTCATTTCCGACTGGCTTAGATATGGAATTTCTGGGGAAGGACTTGCCAAACGTAGCGATTCCTCATACAGATATTGTTCATAATCTGGCTGAGAAAGTGGTGGTTGTTCGATTAGAAAAACCAGTAACTTTTCACAATATGATTGCTCCTGATAAGGAAGTGGAAGTTTCTTTACTCTTCTTTATCATTAACAATTCAAGTTCGAGTCAAACCAACATTCTTGCTCAGTTGATGGACTTCTTTACAGGGAATGGTCATCTAGAAGATTTATCAAATATTTCTGAACCAGAAGCCTTGTATTCCTATATCTCTGAAGCAACAGCTTAAATCGTACATTATAAAAAATAAATCGGAGGAAATCCAAATGATTAAAATTCTTGCTGCCTGCGGTGCAGGTGTTAACTCAAGTCACCAAATTAAAAGTGCCCTTGAAGAAGAACTCGCAAATCGCGGTTACGATGTTCACTGCGATGCAGTTATGGTAAAAGATGTAAACGAAGACCTTATCAAAGGCTACGATATCTTTACACCAATCGCTGCAACAGATCTTGGCTTTGAACCAGGTATTCCAGTTATCGAAGCTGGACCAATCTTGTTCCGTATTCCAGCAATGAGCGCTCCAGTATTTGACAATATTGAGGCAGCTATCAAAGAACACGGACTAAGCTAATTATTATTTTGTAAGATTCCATAAAAATAAAGGGAGGAACTATTATGGATGTCATTATCGAACTAGCCAATAAGATTTTCAAGCCAGTCTTGGAAATGGGTGGTCCTATCATCATGCTGATCATCTTGACAGTATTGGCTCTACTTTTTGGAGTGAAATTCTCCAAAGCGCTTGAAGGTGGTATCAAACTTGCCATCGCTCTTACTGGTATCGGTGCTATCATCGGTATGCTCAACGGAGCTTTCTCAGCATCTCTTGCGAAATTCGTTGAAAACACTGGTATTCAATTGAACATCACTGACGTTGGTTGGGCACCACTTGCAACCATCACTTGGGGTTCTGCATGGACACTTTACTTCTTACTTGTGATGCTGATTGTCAACGTTGTGATGCTTGCAATGAAGAAAACGGACACACTTGACGTCGATATCTTCGATATCTGGCACTTGTCAATCACTGGTCTTTTGATTAAATGGTATGCAGACAACAACGGTGTAAGCCAAGGGGTTTCACTCTTCATCGCAACTGCAGCAGTTGTCCTTGTAGGTGTTTTGAAAATCATCAACTCTGACTTGATGAAACCAACATTCGACGACCTTCTTAATGCACCAAGTTCATCACCAATGACTTCAACTCACATGAACTACATGATGAACCCAGTTATCATGGTCTTGGATAAGATCTTCGATAAAGTATTGCCAGGTCTTGATAAATATGACTTTGACGCTGCAAAATTGAACAAAAAAATCGGTTTCTGGGGTTCTAAATTCTTTATCGGATTTATTCTTGGTATCGTTATTGGCTTGATGGGAACTCCACACCCAGTTGCTGGTGTAGAAGGAGCTGATAAATGGGAACTTGTTATTAAAGGTTGGTTGAGCCTTGGTTTGACTGCCGGTGTCTGCTTGGAGCTCTTCTCACTTATCGGATCTTGGTTCATCGCAGCTGTAGAACCACTTTCACAAGGTATTACAAACGTTGCTACTAAACGTCTTCAAGGACGTAAATTCAACATCGGTCTTGACTGGCCTTTCATCGCTGGTCGTGCTGAAATCTGGGCTTGTGCCAACGTGCTTGCTCCAATCATGCTAGTAGAAGCAGTGCTTCTTTCAAATGTCGGAAATGGTATCTTGCCACTTGCAGGTATCATCGCTATGGGTGTGACTCCAGCTCTCTTGGTTGTTACACGTGGTAAATTGCTCCGTATGATTATCTTCGGAACACTCTTGTTGCCACTCTTCCTTCTTTCAGGGACTCTTATCGCTCCATTTGCAACTGAACTTGCTAAGGGTGTAGGTGCCTTCCCAGAAGGTGTGAGTCAAACTCAATTGATTACTCACTCAACTCTTGAAGGACCAATTGAAAAACTATTTGGTTGGGCAATCGGTAATGCTACAACAGGTGATATTAAAGCAATCCTTGGTGCAGCAGCCTTCCTTGTATTCTATGTAGGTATCTTTGCTTGGTATAGAAAACAAATGATCAAACGTAACGAAGAGTACGCAGCAAATGCTAAATAATTCGCTCCTATAAAATGTAAATTGTGAAAACTAGGTTGTCAATTTCCGACATTGGGAGTGGCAACCTAGTTTTTTATAAACTATCAAGAAATCGGAGAAAATAATGGTAATTGAAATCAAATCAGACCAATTGACGGTCCAATTTAAAACTTTTGGTGGCGCCTTGTCATCAATCAAGGATCTAGATGGCATTGAGTATCTGTGGCAAGGAAATCCCACTTACTGGAGTGGACAAGCGCCAGTACTTTTTCCAATCTGTGGCTCTTTGAGAGAGGATACAGCCTTCTATAGCCACGAAGATGGAACGGAGACGAAAGGAAGCATTCCGCGTCATGGTTTAGTCCGTAAAAAAGAATTTGACTTAGTTGATCAAACAGAAAACAGTGTAACCTTTGCTATCAAAGATGATGAGAATACTTATCAAAACTATCCTTATCATTTCCGCCTTGAAATCACTTATCTAGTGATTGGCAAGACTGTTCGTACTCAATACAAAGTTTTCAATAGAGAAACTAATAAAGTAATGCCATTCTTTATAGGAGGACATCCAGGATTTAATTGCCCTCTGCTAGATGGCGAAACTTATGAAGATTACTATTTAGAGTTTGAAAAAGAAGAGACTTGCTCTGTTCCACGTCCTTTCCCAGAAACAGGAATGTTAGACTTACAAGATAGAAGTCCATGGTTGGATTCGCAAAAGGTAGTGGATCTCAGTTATGATCTGTTTAGTGTTGATGCAGTGACACTTGATGAGTTACAATCTAGAACAATTGCGCTTCGTTCGCGCAAGCATGAGAAGGGATTAAAAGTACACTTCCAAGAGTTCCCAAATCTCATCGTTTGGTCAACTCTAAATAAAGGTCCTTTCATCGCGTTTGAACCATGGTCTGGCTTGTCAACATCTCTTGAAGAAGGAGATCATTTAGAAGATAAGAAAAACGTTCGTCTCTTAAACCCCGGTCAAGTAGAACAGATTGACTTTGATATTCAAATCTTTTAGATAAAAAAATAAAACACAAAAACAAACATTTACTGTTGACTTTTTCTATAAATAGGAGTATATTATGTTTGTAAGCAACAAATGATGTTTGTAACAAACAAATAATCACTTGTTATATTCTCTTTCGAGGAGAAAGTTTATTTCTAGGAACTTTATTTCCTAGACTTGAATAGGCTATCGAACAGCTTATTCAATCAAATTTGTCAATAAACTGCTAGAAAGTCTTTTGTAGGTAAACTGCTAGCTATAAAAGTCTTTACTGGCCTAGAATAATAAAAAGGAGTAAACAATATGTCTATTGTTATCGGTGCAGATGCTGCAGGTTTGAGATTAAAAGAAGTTGTGAAAGACTTCTTGGAAAAAGAAAACTTCCACGTTGTGGATGTTACAGCTGAAGGTCAAGATTTTGTTGATGTGACTCTTGCTGTTGCTGCAGAAGTAAACAAAGAAGAACAAAATCTTGGTATCGTGATTGATGCCTATGGAGCTGGTCCATTTATGGTCGCAACTAAAATCAAAGGAATGGTTGCTGCAGAAGTTTCAGATGAACGTTCTGCTTATATGACTCGTGGACACAACAACTCACGTATGATTACTATGGGTGCAGAAATCGTTGGTGATGAATTGGCGAAAAACATTGCTAAAGGTTTTGTTAACGGCAAATACGACGGTGGTCGTCACCAAATTCGGGTCGATATGTTGAACAAAATGTGCTAATTAGATTATGGTAAGAAAGGTAAGATAAAAATGAGAATTGCAATTGGATGTGACCACATCGTAACAGATGAAAAAATGGCGGTTTCAGAATTTTTGAAATCAAAAGGATATGAAGTCATCGACTTTGGTACCTATGACCACACACGTACTCACTACCCAATCTTTGGTAAAAAAGTTGGTGAAGCCGTTACAAGCGGTCAAGCTGATCTTGGGGTATGTATCTGTGGTACTGGTGTTGGTATCAACAACGCTGTCAACAAAGTTCCAGGTGTCCGTTCTGCCTTGGTTCGTGATATGACAACAGCGCTTTACGCTAAAGAACAATTGAACGCTAACGTTATCGGTTTTGGTGGTAAAATCACTGGCGAATTGCTCATGTGCGACATCATTGAAGCTTTCATCAATGCTGAATACAAACCATCAGAAGAAAACAAAAAATTGATTGCGAAAATTGAGCACGTTGAAACTCACAATGCTCATCAAGCAGACGCAAACTTCTTTACAGAATTCCTTGAAAAATGGGATCGCGGTGAATACCACGACTAAGAGGTGACGCATGATTTTAACAGTCACAATGAATCCATCCATTGATATTTCTTATCCTTTGGATGAATTGAAAATTGACACTGTCAACCGTGTGGTGGACGTGACCAAGACAGCTGGTGGTAAAGGGCTCAATGTTACACGAGTTCTTTCAGAATTTGGTGATTCTGTTGCTGCTACTGGTTTGGTCGGTGGTAAACTTGGTGAGTTTTTAGTAGAGCATATCGACGATAAAGTATCGAAACGTTTCTTCTCCATTCAAGGAGAGACTCGTAACTGTATCGCTATTCTGCACGGAGACAACCAAACAGAAATCCTTGAAAAAGGGCCTGAAGTTCTGGAACAAGAAGGGCAAGATTTCTTGGCTCATTTCGAGAATCTTCTTGGCACAGTGGAAGTAGTTGCTATCTCTGGTAGTCTGCCAGCAGGTCTTCCAGTTGATTATTATGCGAGATTGGTAGAGCTTGCTAATCAAGCAGGGAAACCAGTTGTTCTAGACTGCTCAGGTGCTGCCCTTCAGGCGGTTCTTGAATCACCACATAAACCCACAGTTATTAAACCCAATAACGAAGAATTGTCTCAGCTTCTTGGGAAAGAAGTTTCTGAGGATTTGGATGAATTAAAAGAAGTTCTTCAAGAGCCTTTATTTGCAGGGATTGAGTGGATTATCGTGTCACTTGGTGCAAATGGTGCTTTTGCAAAACATGGGGACACTTTCTACAAGGTAGATATTCCTAGAATTCAGGTAGTCAATCCTGTCGGGTCTGGAGATTCTACTGTTGCAGGTATTTCATCAGGACTTCTTCATAAGGAATCTGATCAAGTACTTCTTATCAAGGCAAATGTCCTTGGTATGCTCAATGCTCAAGAAAAGATGACAGGTCATGTCAATATGGCTAACTATCAAGGTCTATACGACCAACTAATCGTAAAAGAGGTATAAAATGGCTTTAACAGAACAAAAACGCAAATATTTGGAAAAACTCTCTGACGAAAACGGCATTATCTCAGCTCTTGCCTTTGACCAACGTGGTGCTTTGAAACGCCTCATGGCTCAATACCAAACAGAAGAGCCAACAGTAGCTCAAATGGAAGAGCTCAAAGTCTTGGTTGCAGATGAATTGACAAAATATGCATCATCTATGCTCCTTGACCCTGAGTATGGTCTTCCAGCTACAAAAGCGCTTGATGCCAATGCTGGTCTTCTCCTTGCTTATGAGAAAACTGGCTACGACACAACAAGCACCAAACGCTTGCCTGACTGCTTGGATGTTTGGTCTGCAAAACGCATCAAAGAACAAGGTGCAGACGCTGTTAAGTTCTTGCTTTACTATGACGTAGACAGCGCTGATGAACTCAACCAAGAAAAACAAGCCTACATCGAACGTATTGGTTCTGAGTGTGTGGCGGAAGATATTCCATTCTTCCTTGAAATCTTGGCTTACGATGAAAAAATCGCTGACGCAGGTTCTGCAGAATACGCAAAAGTGAAACCACACAAAGTTATCGGTGCGATGAAAGTCTTCTCAGACCCACGCTTCAACATCGATGTCTTGAAAGTAGAAGTTCCAGTCAATGTTAAATACGTTGAAGGCTTTGGCGATGGCGAAATCGTTCATACACGCGAAGAAGCAGCAGCCTTCTTCAAAGCGCAAGATGAAGCAACTAACTTGCCATACATCTATTTGAGTGCGGGAGTTTCAGCTAAACTCTTCCAAGAAACCCTTGTCTTTGCCCACGAATCAGGTGCAAACTTCAACGGAGTTCTTTGTGGCCGTGCAACATGGGCTGGATCAGTTGAAGCTTACATTAAAGATGGTGAGGCAGCAGCTCGTGAATGGTTGCGTACAACTGGATTTGAGAACATTGACGAACTTAACAAGGTTCTCCAAACCACAGCGACTTCATGGACTGAACGCGTGTAAGAAGCTCCTCCTAGTTTAGGAACATAAATCTAAAAAATTTAAAAAAAGTTGAATGTAAAGGTTTACAAAAAAACTTACTTGTGCTATACTTAAATCACAAGTTAATACAAGGTGAGTGTTACTAAGTAATATTAGGCATGATCACAGGTGAATTAGAGATCAAAAGATTTTCTAGTTCATTTGTGGTCATTTTTTATACTCATATACCATTAAGAGATAAAAGGAGGTTGCCATGTATCGAATTCTAAATCCAATGAATCACAACGTCTCTCTTGTCAGAAATGATAAGGGAGAAGAAGTGATTGTAATTGGTAAGGGGATTGCATTCGGAAAGAAGAAGGGGGATTTGATTGCTGAAAATCAGGTTGAGAAAATCTTTCGGATGAAGACCGAAGAGTCAAGAGAAAACTTTATGGCTCTCCTCAAAGATGTTCCGCTTGATTTTATCACAGTGACTTATGAAATCATTGATAAGCTATCAAAGAAATATCATTATCCGATTCAAGAGTATCTCTACGTAACCTTGACAGATCATATTTACTGCTCTTACCAAGCTCTAGCACAAGGAAGGTACAAGGATAGTAATCTGCCAGATATTTCCACTAAGTATCCTGTCGCTTTTCAAATCGCAAAGGAAGCCTTTGAAATCTATCGTCAGAAGTTGACAGAAAATTTCCCTGAAGACGAAATTATTCGGATTGCTTATCATTTTATCAATGCCGAAGGTGAGAATGAAGTGGAAGTTGTTGAGTCGATTGATAAGAGGAAAGAAATTCTCAGGAATGTTGAAGAAGTGCTAAAGGGTTATGCAATTCAACGAACCAAAGAGAATAATCATTTCTATGATCGTTTTATGATTCATCTCAACTATTTTTTGGATTATTTAGACCGTTCCAGAGATGATAATCAATCACTTCTGGATATGGAAGATCATATTAAACAATCCTATCCAAAAGCGTTCGAGATTGGTTCCAAGATCTATGATGTGATTACGCAACATACGGGTCTTGATTTGTATAAAAGTGAACGAGTTTATCTAGTTCTACATATCCAACGTTTATTGTCATAAAAATTTAATTAAAAATACATAAGGAGAATTCTATCATGAATAGAGAAGAAGTAACATTGTTAGGTTTTGAAATCGTAGCCTATGCTGGCGATGCTCGTTCAAAGCTATTGGAAGCCTTGAAGGCTGCTGAAGCTGGCGATTTTGCGAAAGCAGATAGCTTAGTCGAGGAAGCTGGTTCTTGCATTGCAGAGGCTCACCACGCGCAAACAAGTCTATTGACCAAGGAGGCAGCTGGTGAGGACTTAGCTTATAGTGTAACCATGATGCACGGTCAAGACCACTTGATGACTACCATTTTGTTAAAAGATTTGATGCACCATTTAATCGAACTCTACAAGAGAGGAGTTAAGTAATGAACAAACTAATTGCATTTATTGAGAAAGGAAAACCTTTCTTTGAGAAATTATCTCGTAATATCTACCTTCGTGCTATTCGTGATGGTTTCATTGCAGGGATGCCTGTTATTCTCTTCTCAAGTATCTTTATCTTGATTGCTTTTGTACCAAACTCATGGGGCTTTAAATGGTCTGATGATGTTGTTAATCTCCTCATGAAACCTTATAGCTATTCAATGGGGATTCTAGCTCTCTTGGTAGCTGGTACAACAGCTAAGTCATTGACCGACTCAGTAAACCGTAGCATGGAGAAAACCAACCAAATCAACTATATGTCAACACTTTTGGCTGCGATTGTTGGTTTGTTGATGTTGGCAGCTGATCCGATTGAAGGTGGCTTTGCAACAGGTTTCCTTGGAACAAAAGGGTTGCTTTCAGCCTTCCTTGCTGCCTTTGTTACTGTAGCCATCTATAAGGTTTGTGTTAAGAACAACGTCACTATTCGTATGCCTGACGAAGTTCCACCAAATATCTCACAAGTCTTTAAAGATGTGATTCCATTCACTCTATCAGTGGTTTCTCTTTATGCTCTTGATTTACTAGCTCGTCATTTTGTTGGTGCAAGCGTAGCTGAATCAATCGGTAAATTCTTTGCACCATTATTCTCTGCTGCTGATGGTTATCTAGGTATTACCATTATCTTTGGTGCCTTTGCCTTCTTCTGGTTTGTTGGTATCCACGGTCCTTCAATCGTCGAGCCAGCAATCGCAGCTATTACCTATGCAAATGCTGAAGTCAACTTAAACCTTCTTCAACAAGGGATGCATGCAGACAAGATCCTTACTTCAGGTACACAAATGTTTATCGTTACCATGGGTGGTACGGGTGCGACACTGGTTGTTCCATTCATGTTCATGTGGTTAACAAAATCAAAACGTAACCGTGCAATCGGACGTGCTTCAGTAGTTCCAACTTTCTTTGGTGTAAATGAACCAATTCTGTTTGGTGCACCGCTTGTATTGAACCCGATTTTCTTTATTCCATTTATCTTTGCGCCAATTGCCAACGTATGGATCTTTAAATTCTTCATTGAGACGCTTGGCATGAACTCATTTACAGCCAACCTTCCTTGGACAACACCAGGTCCGCTCGGTATTGTTCTCGGTACAAACTTCCAAGTTCTATCGTTCATTCTTGCTGCCCTTCTAATCGTTGTTGACATTGTCATTTACTATCCATTCCTTAAAGTCTATGATGAACAAATCCTTGAAGAAGAGCGTTCTGGTAAAGTCAATGATGAATTGAAAGAAAAAGTAGCAGCAAACTTCAATACTGCCAAAGCAGATGCTATTCTTGAAAAAGCAGGTGTAGAAGCAGCGCAAAACACAATCACTGAAGAAACAAATGTCCTCGTTCTCTGTGCTGGTGGAGGTACAAGTGGTCTCCTTGCAAATGCTCTAAACAAAGCAGCTGCAGAGTACAATGTCCCTGTCAAGGCAGCAGCTGGTGGCTATGGAGCTCACCGTGAAATGTTGCCTGAGTTTGATCTGGTTATCCTTGCTCCTCAAGTTGCTTCAAACTTTGAAGACATGAAGGCCGAAACCGACAAACTTGGTATCAAACTTGCTAAGACAGAAGGTGGCCAATACATTAAACTGACTCGTGATGGAAAAGGCGCTCTTGCCTTCGTTCAAGCGCAGTTTGAAGAATAAAATGTAAATACCAAAGAAGTGAGATGGAGGAACTCCTCCCAACTATATCCCCATCTCAGTTCTATTTCTTGAAAGGTGAATCAAATGACAAAAACACTTCCAAAAGACTTTATTTTTGGCGGAGCAACAGCAGCCTACCAAGCAGAAGGTGCTACACATACTGATGGTAAAGGGCCAGTCGCCTGGGACAAATACCTCAAAGATAACTACTGGTACACTGCTGAACCAGCCAGTGATTTCTATCACAAATACCCAGTTGACCTCAAACTTGCAGAAGAGTATGGTGTCAATGGTATCCGTATTTCAATCGCTTGGTCACGTATCTTTCCAACTGGTTATGGGAAGGTTAATGACAAGGGGGTTGAGTTCTATCATAAATTATTTGCAGAGTGCCACAAACGGCATGTTGAGCCATTCGTGACTCTTCATCACTTTGACACGCCAGAGGCGCTTCATTCAAACGGAGATTTCCTAAACAGAGAAAACATTGATCACTTTGTGGATTATGCAGCTTTCTGTTTTGAAGAATTTCCTGAAGTTAACTTTTGGACAACCTTTAATGAAATTGGGCCGATAGGGGATGGCCAGTATTTGGTTGGGAAATTCCCTCCAGGTATTCAGTACGACCTTGCCAAAGTCTTCCAATCTCATCACAATATGATGGTGTCGCATGCGCGTGCAGTAAAACTTTTCAAGGATAAGGGATATAAGGGTGTAATTGGTGTGGTTCATGCACTGCCTACTAAGTATCCTCTGGATCCTGAAAATCCTGCAGATATTCGTGCAGCTGAGTTAGAAGATATTATCCATAACAAGTTTATCCTAGATGCGACTTATCTAGGACGCTATTCCGACGAAACCATGGAAGGTGTCAACCATATCTTAGCAGTCAATGGTGGAAGTTTAGATCTGCGTGAAGAAGACTTCGCTGTGCTAGAAGCTGCAAAAGACCTGAATGACTTCCTTGGAATTAACTACTACATGAGTGATTGGATGCAAGCCTTTGATGGCGAAACAGAAATCATTCATAACGGTAAGGGTGAAAAAGGAAGCTCTAAGTATCAGATTAAGGGAGTTGGACGTCGAGTAGCTCCAGATTATGTGCCACGTACGGACTGGGATTGGATTATCTATCCTCAAGGTTTGTATGATCAAATCATGCGCGTGAAGAAAGATTACCCAAATTACAAGAAAATCTACATCACAGAGAATGGTCTCGGATACAAAGATGAGTTTGTGGATGGAACAGTCTACGATGATGGACGGATTGATTATGTTAAGAAACATATGGAAGTGATTGCAGATGCAATCTCCGATGGAGCCAATGTAAAAGGCTACTTTATCTGGTCGCTGATGGATGTCTTTTCTTGGTCAAATGGCTATGAAAAGCGTTATGGCCTCTTCTATGTTGATTTTGAAACCCAGGAGCGTTATCCAAAGAAATCGGCTCATTGGTACAAGAAACTAGCTGAGACGCAGATTATCGACTAAAACTAACAAAAAAATTCCCCACCAAGTGGCAGGGGAATTTTTTATGGTTTTGATAAAAGAATGGTTGTTTGTTTCGATAGATTTTCAAATGTCTCCTGACTCAGTTTGGAATCTGAAACGATTGTATCAATCTCTGAGATATTGTAGAAAGTGTAAAAATCAAACTTATTAAACTTACTGTGATCTGCCAGTAAGTATTTTTTATTGGCATTATTCAAGGCAATTCGTTGGGCTTCGCCCTCTTCCTCACTGAAAGTGGCAATAGCCTTATCCTTAATGCCATTACAGCTAACAAAAGCCTTAGAAAACTGAAGGTTGGTCAAATCCTGCAAGGTGAGTGTCCCCACAAAAGCACCAGTGATAGAGCGATAATTTCCACCAATCAAAATCAAATCTGTTAGTTTTCGTTCGTTTAGGATGAGAAAAACAGGAAGACTGTTTGTTACAACACGAATATTATCAATTGGGAGTTCACGAGCAAAACATTCTAAGGTTGTTCCTGGCCCGATAAAAATGGTTTCACCTTCGTCAATCAAATGACCTGCAAAACGGCTAATTTCTTGTTTTTCAGCAATCTGCAAGCCTTGTTTTTCAACATTTGAGCGTTCGTTGTTTAAGAGAGAACCTGTACGAAGTTTTTCAGCGCCACCGTGCACACGAACAAGCAAATCCTTATCTGCCAATTCTTGTAAGTAGCGGCGAGCTGTCATATCTGACACATCAAGACTCTCCATAATCTCTTTTACAGTAATAGTGCCTTTTGTGTTTACTGCTTCTAGAATACTATCTAGTTTTTCTTGCTTTAGCATCCTTATCACCTCGATTTCTACTATTATTATCTTACCATAAAACGCTCAATCAATCAAATAGAAAAAAACAAAATAAAACAAAAACAAAAATACCATGGTTGTTTTAAACAAACCATGATATTTTGAATGATTGGTCAAATTAAGTCCAAACCGTAGTTGTAATCCTCATCTTGCATAGCTTCAACTTCACCAAGGAGGTAACCATTTCCGACTTGAGAGAAGAAGTCGTGGTTAGAAGTCCCTGTTGAAATACCGTTCATGACGATAGGATTGACATCATCAGCTGAATCTGGGAAGAGGGGATCTTGTCCGAGGTTCATGAGAGCTTTATTGGCATTGTAACGAAGGAAGGTTTTGACTTCTTCGGTCCAACCAACACCATCATAGAGGCTTTCTGTATAGCCCTCTTCATTCTCGTAGAGGGTGTAGAGCAGGTCGTACATCCATTCTTTGAGTTTTTCTTGCTCCTCTTCAGGCAATTCGTTAAAACCAAGTTGGAATTTGTAACCAATGTAAGTTCCGTGAACAGACTCATCACGGATGATCAGTTTGATGATTTCCGCAACGTTGGCCAGTTTGTTGTTACCGAGATAGTAGAGTGGGGTAAAGAAACCAGAGTAGAAGAGGAAAGTTTCAAGGAAAACGCTGGCAATTTTCTTTTCTAGTGGGCTACCATTGAGATAGATTTCATTGATAATTTCCGCTTTTCTTTGTAGGTAGGGGTTAGTGTTGGTCCATTCAAAGATTTCTTCAATCTCAGCCTTGGTGTTTAAGGTAGAGAAGATAGAAGAATAGGATTTTGCATGGACAGATTCCATAAATTGGATGTTGTTAAAAACAGCTTCCTCATGCGGTGTACGGATGTCTGAACGAAGAGCCTGAACCCCTGTTTCTGATTGCATGGTATCCAAAAGGGTCAAACCACCAAAGACTTTTCCTACCAAGTCTTTTTCCTTGTTTGATAGTTTTCTCCAGTCGTCAAGGTCATTTGACAAGGGGATACGCGTGTCGAGCCAGAATTGCTCCGTCAACTTTTCCCAAGTTGATTTGTCGATGACATCTTCGATGGCATTCCAGTTAATGGCTTTGTAGTAAGTTTCCATGTTATAAAAATCCTTTTGAATTATTCATTCTCAGTTGTATTTAAAAGTTGTTTTATATAATTGTCATATTCCTCATCAATATCTTCTGTACTTTGATTATTTTCTTTTCTATTTTGTACTTCGACTAAGTAATTTTCTGTTTTTTGTTGAATAATTTGGTTGATTTCGTTGTTTGATGAGTTTTTTTTCTTGCTAGTTTGGAGTTTAGAAAGAAAATGTTTATATAGTTTTTGAAAACTGAGAGTAGTTATTGCACCTAGAACAGTCCCCAAAGAAATAAGTATAGTAGTTGCTTTTTTAGGTCCACCCCATAACTTTGTAAGTTGAGCCATTGTAGCATAATCCCATTTAACATCTTTTATAATTTTAATAGATTCTAAAATCAAATTTTTCATGTTGATTACCTCAGTGAGACTTCGTTAAATCACACAGCTTTCACATTGGTTAGCACCAACTTCCCCACCGTCGTCTGTAAAGGTACGGACGTAGTAGATAGACTTGATTCCCTTGTTAAAGGCATAGTTACGAAGGATAGACAAGTCACGTGTCGTTTGTTTGTTTTCTTTCTTCCATTCGTAAAGTCCTTTTGGAATATCACTACGCATGAAGAGAGTGAGTGATAGTCCTTGGTCTACGTGCTCAGTCGCAGCAGCGTAAACATCAATCACTTTACGCATATCCATGTCGTAAGCAGAAGTGTAGTAAGGGATAGTATCTGTTGACAAGCCTGCAGCAGGATAGTAGATTTTACCGATTTTCTTCTCTTGGCGTTCTTCGATACGTTGCGTAATCGGGTGGATAGAAGCAGAAACGTCGTTGATGTAGCTGATAGAACCATTTGGAGCTACAGCAAGGCGGTTTTGGTGATAAAGACCATCTGCTTGAACCTTTTCGCGAAGTTCAGCCCAGTCAGCAGCACTCGGGATAAAGACGTCTTTGAAAAGCTCTTTGACACGATCTGATTTTGGAACAAATTCGCCTGTCACATACTTGTCGAAGTAGCTACCGTTAGCATAGTCTGATTTTTCAAAGTTGTGGAAGGTGATACCACGTTCGCGTGCGATATTATTTGATTCCACCAAGGTCCAGTAGTTCATAAGCATAAAGTAGATGCTTGTAAATTCAACTGACTCAGCTGATCCATACTCGATGAGTTGTTGGGCAAGGTAACTATGAAGTCCCATGGCACCAAGACCAAAGGTGTGAGCCAAACTGTTTCCGTGGTCGATAGTAGGAACAGCTACGATGTGCGAACTATCTGTAACGAAAGTCAAAGCACGAACCATAGCGCGGATAGAACGACCAAAGTCAGGTGAGGTCATCATGTTGACCACGTTTGTTGATCCAAGGTTACATGAAACATCTGTTCCCATTTGAAGGAATTCTTGAGCATCGTTGATCAAGCTTGGTTCTTGAACTTGAAGAATCTCAGAACACAAGTTACTCATGATAATCTTTCCATCAACAGGATTTGCACGGTTAGCCGTATCAATGTTGACTACATAAGGGTAGCCAGACTCTTGTTGCAATTTAGAGATTTCAGTTTCCAAATCACGCGCTTTGATTTTTGTCTTGCGGATGTTTGGATTTGCAACCAATTCATCGTATTTTTCCGTGATGTCGATGTAGTTGAACGGTACACCATATTCAAGCTCTACAGAGTATGGGCTAAAGAGATACATTTCTTCATTTTTGCGAGCCAATTCGTAGAATTTATCGGGCACCACAACACCAAGCGAAAGGGTCTTAACACGAACTTTTTCATCGGCATTTTCTTTCTTAGTGGAAAGGAAAGCGATGATATCTGGGTGAAAGACGTTGAGGTAGACAACACCAGCACCTTGACGTTGCCCGAGTTGGTTTGAGTAAGAGAAGCTGTCTTCAAAAAGCTTCATAACTGGTACGACACCAGAAGCTGCTCCTTCATAACCTTTGATAGGTGCGCCCGCTTCACGAAGGTTGCTGAGGGAAATTCCCACACCACCACCGATACGTGAAAGTTGAAGAGCAGAGTTGATAGAACGTCCGATAGAGTTCATATCATCAGTCACCTGAATCAAGAAACAGGATACCAACTCCCCACGACGAGCACGTCCAGCATTTAAGAAGGAAGGAGTAGCTGGTTGGTAGCGTTGGTGGATGATTTCATTGGCAATATCAGTCGCAATCGCTTCATCCCCGTCAGCAAAATAAAGCGCGTTAAAGAAGACACGGTCTTCCATACTTTCAAGGTAATATTCACCGTCATTAGTCTTCAAGGCATACTGGTTGTAAAACTTATAGGCAGCCATGAATGATTTGAATTGGAAGTTTTGGTCCTTGATAAATTGATGCAATTCTTCCAAAAACTCTGGACGGTATTTCTTGAGAAATGCAGTTTCGATGTAGTTATGTTCAATAAGGTAGTTGATTTTATCAGTAATTGAATCAAAAACCATGGTATTTGGAACTACATTTTCTTTAAAGAAGGCATCCAAGGCTTCCTTATCTTTATGAAGCATGATTTGTCCATTGACAGGACGGTTGATTTCGTTATTGAGACGGAAGTAAGTTACGTCCTCAAGATGTTTTAATCCCATAAAATTTCCTTTATCTAATTACAAAAGAAAGGCCTCTAAGTTAGCCCTAGAAGCAATCTCTTCTGGATGATGTACTAAGATTATGCTAATTGTTTCAGTTTTCCTGGTTGGAAGCCTGAAAAGACTTCAGTTGGTGTTTGGATAACAGGAGCTGCGCTGAAACCGAGCTCTTTAACTTGATCGATGTACTCTGGTTGCTCGTCGAGATTGATCTCACGATAAGCGACATTGTTGCTATCCAAGAAACGTTTGGTCATTTTACATTGTACACAATTATTTTTAGAATAAACCGTTACCATTTTCGTAACTCCTCATAAAATTTGATTACTTTCTTAGTATATCAGAAAAAAAAACTTTGTCAAATTTTTTAAACTAAATCTTGTGCCTAAAAGTTACAGTTTTAAAAACTAAATACAAGATATAGTGTTTTTTTAAAACATGAGCTTTGACTTTCATTGAACTATCAAAGTTTATTAAAACAAAAAAACTATATCCTGTATGTTGGTAATTTATATAGAAGATTTTCAGCAAGTTATCTGAAAGGAAATTGAAGAAAGTCCATAAAACACTTGAAAAATTATCTTGAAGGTGATATAATACACTATTGTAAGGGTTATCACTTATAACTCAAATAGAAAACACTTAAAGGAGAGTCAAACTATGGCTTCTAAAGATTTCCACGTAGTGGCAGAAACAGGTATTCACGCACGTCCAGCAACATTGTTGGTTCAAACAGCTAGCAAATTTGCTTCAGATATCACTCTTGAGTACAAAGGTAAATCAGTAAACCTTAAATCTATCATGGGTGTTATGAGTCTTGGTGTTGGCCAAGGTGCTGATGTTACAATTTCAGCTGAAGGTGCAGATGCTGACGATGCAATCGCTGCTATCTCTGAAACAATGGAAAAAGAAGGATTGGCATAAGGAAATGACAGAAATGCTTAAAGGAATCGCAGCATCTGACGGTGTTGCAGTTGCAAAAGCATATCTACTCGTTCAACCGGATTTGTCATTCGAGACTGTTACAGTCGAAGATACAAACGCAGAAGAAGCTCGCCTTGATGCCGCTTTACAAGCATCACAAGACGAGCTTTCTGTTATCCGTGAGAAAGCAGTAGGTACGCTAGGGGAAGAAGCTGCTCAAGTTTTTGACGCTCACTTAATGGTGCTTGCTGATCCTGAAATGATCAGCCAAATTAAAGAAACTATCCGTGCTAAGAAAGTGAATGCAGAAGCAGGTCTGAAAGAAGTGACAGACATGTTTATCACTATCTTTGAAGGCATGGAAGACAACCCATACATGCAAGAACGTGCAGCGGATATCCGCGACGTGACAAAACGTGTATTGGCTAATCTTCTTGGTAAGAAATTGCCAAACCCAGCTTCTATCAATGAAGAAGTGATCGTGATTGCACATGACTTGACTCCTTCAGATACAGCTCAATTGGACAAAAACTTTGTTAAAGCTTTTGTAACCAACATCGGTGGACGTACAAGCCACTCAGCTATCATGGCACGTACGCTTGAAATTGCGGCAGTATTGGGTACAAACAACATCACTGAAATCGTTAAAGATGGTGATATTCTCGCCGTTAACGGTATCACTGGTGAAGTAATTATCAACCCGACTGATGAGCAAGCAGCAGAATTTAAGGCAGCTGGTGAAGCTTATGCGAAGCAAAAAGCTGAATGGGCTCTCTTGAAAGATGCTAAAACAGTAACTGCTGATGGCAAACACTTCGAATTGGCTGCCAACATCGGTACTCCAAAAGACGTTGAAGGTGTCAATGACAATGGCGCTGAAGCTGTCGGTCTTTACCGTACAGAGTTCTTGTACATGGATTCTCAAGACTTCCCAACAGAAGACGAGCAGTACGAAGCTTACAAGGCTGTACTTGAAGGAATGAACGGTAAACCTGTTGTCGTTCGTACAATGGATATCGGTGGAGATAAGGAACTTCCTTACTTCGATATGCCTCACGAAATGAACCCATTCCTTGGATTCCGTGCCCTTCGTATCTCTATCTCTGAGACTGGAGATGCTATGTTCCGCACACAAATCCGTGCCCTTCTTCGTGCGTCTGTTCACGGTCAATTGCGTATCATGTTCCCAATGGTTGCGCTCTTGAAAGAATTCCGTGCAGCGAAAGCAGTCTTTGACGAAGAAAAAGCAAACCTTCTTGCTGAAGGTGTTGCAGTTGCGGATAATATCCAAGTTGGTATCATGATCGAGATTCCTGCAGCGGCTATGCTTGCAGACCAATTTGCTAAAGAAGTTGACTTCTTCTCAATTGGTACAAACGACTTGATCCAATACACAATGGCAGCAGACCGTATGAACGAGCAAGTTTCATACCTTTACCAACCATATAACCCATCAATCCTACGCTTGATCAACAATGTTATCAAAGCAGCTCACGCTGAAGGTAAATGGGCTGGTATGTGTGGTGAGATGGCTGGTGACCAACAAGCTGTTCCACTCCTTGTCGGAATGGGCTTGGATGAGTTCTCTATGTCAGCAACATCTGTACTTCGTACACGCAGCTTGATGAAAAAACTCGACACAGCTAAGATGGAAGAGTACGCAAACCGTGCTCTTACAGAATGCTCAACAATGGAAGAAGTTCTTGAACTTCAAAAAGAATACGTTAATTTTGATTAATCGAAAGATTCCTGTAACTAAGTTGCAGGGACTTTTTTTGGTATTTTTAAAAGAAATTTCAGGAAAGCTGATTACATGAACCCTTTTAAAGAAAAAGTAGTGGTGCAGAATAAAAAATACTTAACTGGTTTATAAAATTCTTGACAAGCTGCGAATTTAGGAGTAAACTGTTAACCAGTTAAGTAATAGAGAGGAGTTTCTGCAATTTAGAAATGAATTGCAACTAGAAATATAAAAAAGAAAGAGAGTTTCGATGAAAATTAATAAAAAATACCTTGCTGGTTCTGCGGCAGCTTTAATTTTAAGTGTTTGCTCTTACGAGTTGGGACTTTATCAAGCTAGAACGGTCAAGGAAAATAATCGTGTTTCCTATATAGATGGAAAACAGGCGACGCAGAAAACGGAGAATCTGACTCCTGATGAGGTCAGCAAAAAAGAAGGCATCAATGCCGAGCAAATCGTCATCAAGATAACTGATCAAGGTTATGTCACTTCACATGGAGACCACTATCATTATTACAATGGGAAGGTTCCTTATGATGCTATCATCAGTGAAGAGTTGCTGATGAAGGATCCAAACTACCAGCTCAAGGATGAGGATATTGTCAGTGAAATCAAGGGTGGTTATGTTATCAAGGTGGATGGAAAATACTATGTCTACCTTAAGGATGCAGCCCATGCAGATAATGTCCGTACAAAAGAAGAAATCAATCGGCAAAAACAAGAGCATAGTCAACATCGTGAAGGTGGGACTCCAAGAAACGATGGTGCTCTAGCCTTGGCACGTTCGCAAGGACGATATACTACAGATGATGGTTACATCTTTAATGCCTCTGATATCATTGAAGATACTGGTGATGCTTATATCGTTCCTCATGGCGACCATTACCATTACATTCCTAAGAGTGAGTTATCAGCCAGCGAATTGGCTGCAGCAGAAGCCTTTCTATCTGGTAGAAGTGGCCAATCAAATACGCCTACTTATCGCCGTACCAATAACAACAGTGCTAGCAGCGATGTAGATAGATGGACCCCATCCTATAATAACCAAGGCAGTGGCTATACGCACACGAACACAGCTAACAACAGTAGCAACGATAGCCAAGTAAGTCAAAGTGATGAGGATATTGATGGCCTTCTGAAACAACTTTATGCCTTGCCACTCAGCCAACGACACGTAGAATCTGATGGTCTTGTTTTCGACCCAGCACAAATCACAAGTCGAACAGCCAGAGGAGTTGCTGTGCCTCATGGGAACCATTACCATTTCATCCCTTACGAACAAATGTCTGAATTGGAAGAACGAATCGCTCGTATTATTCCTCTACAGTACAGTTCGAACCATTGGGTGCCGGATTCAAGACCAGCAGAACCAAGTCCACAACAGACTCCGGAACCTAGTCCAAGCCCGCAACCTGCACCAAATCCTCAACCATCTCCAAGCAATCCAATTGACGAAAAATTGGTCAAACAGGCAATTCGAAAAGTAGCTGATGGCTATGTATTTGAAGAGAATGGAACCTCTCGTTATATTCCTGCTAAGGAACTTTCAGCAGAAACTGCTGCAGCCATTGATAGTAAACTCGCCAAGCAAGAAAGTTTAGCTCATAAACTCGAAGCTAAGAAAACCAACCTCCCATCTGCTAATCGAGGATTTTACAATAAGGCTTATGACTTGCTAGCAAGAGTTCATCAAGACTTACTTGCTAATAAAGGGCGTCAAGCTGATTTTGACGCTTTGGATAAACTGTTGGAACGTCTCAATGATGCCTCAAGTGATAAAATCAAGTTGGTGGATGATATCCTGGCCTTCCTAGCACCGATTCGTCATCCAGAACGTCTAGGAAAACCAAATGCGCAAATTGCCTATACTGATGATGAGATTCAAGTAGCCAAGTTGGCAGGCAAGTATACAACAGAAGATGGCTATATCTTTGATCCTCGTGATATCACCAGTGATGAGGGGGATGCCTATGTAACTCCACATATGACCCATAGTCATTGGATTAAGAAAGATAGTTTGTCTGAAGCTGAAAGAGCGGCAGCCCAGGCTTATGCTAAAGAGAAAGGTTTGACTCCTCCTTCAACAGACCATCAGGATTCAGGAAATACAGAGGCTAAAGGAGCAGAAGCAATCTACAACCGCGTGAAAGCAGCTAAGAAGGTGCCCCTTGATCGTATTCCATATAATCTCCAACATACTGTGGAAGTCAAAAACGGTAGTTTAATCATTCCTCATTATGACCATTACCATAACATCAAATTTGAGTGGTTTGACGAAGGGCTTTATGAGGCACCTAAGGGGTATAGTCTAGAAGATCTCTTTGCGACTGTCAAGTACTATGTCGAACATCCAAACGAACGTCCGCATTCAGATAGTGGTTGGGGAAATGCAAGTGACCATGTTCAAAGAAACCAAAATGGCCAAGCTGATACCAATCAAACGGAAAAACCATCACAGGAGAAACCTCGGACAGACAAACCTGAGGAAGAAAAACCTCACGAAGAGAAGCCTCAAAGTGAGAAACCAGAATCTCCAAAACTAACCGAGGAGCCGGAAGAAGAATCACCAGAGGAACCAGAAGAACCTCAGGTCGAGACTGAAAAGGTTGAAGCGAAGTTGAGAGAGGCTGAAGAGCTACTTGCAAAGATCCAAGACCCCATTATCAAGTCCAATGCCAAAGAAACTCTCACAGGTTTGAAAAATAATCTGCTATTTGGTGCGCAGGACAACAATACCATTATGTCTGAAGCTGAAAAGTTGTTGGCATTATTAAAGGAGAGTAAGTAAAGGTAGTAGCATTTTCTAGCTCCTAAAAACAGGATAGGAGAACTAGAAAAGTTAAAAAAGAAAGTGAGAACAGAATGCGAGTTCTAGTTCTCATTTTTTTCATGAAAATGTGCAAAATATCTTGACATATAGTATAAATAAAGATAAACTATTTACTAGTTAATTAAATGGTTAAATACTAGTTAAGGAGTAATGATGAAAAAAAGAACATTTCTATTATTAATGGCCAGTCTGTTGATTCTTGTCTTAGGAGCATGTAGTCAAAAAGAAAAACAAGAAGCAAAAGGAATGAAGATTGTAACAAGTTTTTACCCAATCTATGCCATGGTCAAAGAGGTATCGGGGGACTTGAATGATGTACGGATGATTCAGTCAAGTAGTGGGATTCACTCCTTTGAACCGTCAGCAAATGACATTGCTGCTATCTATGACGCGGATGTCTTTGTCTACCATTCTCATACGCTCGAATCTTGGGCGGGAAGTCTAGATCCTAACTTGAAAAACTCAAAAGTTAAAGTTTTAGAAGCTTCTGAAGGAATGACTTTGGAGCGTGTACCGGGCTTAGAAGATGTAGAAGCTGGTGACGGTATTGATGAAAAAACACTCTACGACCCTCACACTTGGTTAGATCCAGAAAAAGCAGGTGAAGAGGCACAGATTATTACGGACAAACTTTCGGAGCTTGATAGTGCTAATAAGGAAACGTATCAAAAGAATGCCAAAAACTTTATCGCTAAAGCACAAGAATTGACTAAGAAGTACCAACCTATTTTTGAAAAAGCGAGTCAAAAGACTTTTGTTACACAACATACTGCCTTTTCTTATCTCGCTAAACGCTTTGGCTTGAAACAACTTGGTATAGCAGGGATTTCCCCTGAACAAGAACCAAGTCCGAGACAGTTGACAGAAATCCAAGAATTTGTCAAAACCTATAAGGTCAAAACCATCTTTACTGAGAGCAATGCTTCTTCTAAAGTCGCTGAGACCTTGGTCAAATCAACAGGAGTTAGCCTAAAGACACTCAATCCTTTAGAAGCAGATCCTGAAAATGACAAAACTTACTTAGAAAACCTAGAAGAAAATATGAATGTTCTTGCAGAAGAATTAAAATGAGGAGATGATGAAAATGAAGAAAAAGTACCTTGCAGCAGGATCGGCTCTTGTCCTTTCCCTAAGCCTTTGCATCTATGCATTGAATCAACACCAGGTAGAAGGAAACAAAGATAATAACCGTGTGTCTTATGTCGATGGGAAGCAAGACTCTCAAAAAACAGAGACTCAGACACCAGATCAAGTTAGCAAAAAAGAAGATATTCAGGCAGAACAAATTGTTGTGAAAATTACCGATCAAGGTTATGTGACTTCACATGGTGATCATTTCCATTATTACAATGGTAAAGTTCCTTTTGACGCGATTTTCAGTGAAGAACTGTTGATGAAAGATGCCAATTATCAACTGAAAGATGCTGACATTGTCAACGAAATCAAAGGTGGCTACATTATCAAGGTGGATGGTAAGTATTATGTCTACCTTAAAGATGCGGCTCATGCTGATAATGTTCGTACGAAGGACGAAATTGAGCGCCAAAAACAAGGCCATACTCATGATGCGCCAACTTCAAACAGTGCAGTGGCGCTTGCTCAATCTCAAGGTCGCTATACCACCGATGATGGGTACATCTTTAATCCATCTGATATTATAGAGGATACTGGTGATGCTTATATTGTCCCTCATGGTGGACATTACCACTATATTCCAAAGAGTTCCTTGTCTGCTAGCGAATTGGCAGCTGCGCAAGCTTACCTCTCTGGAACTAGAAAACAAGCAAGTGTGACTGACTATCGTCCGAATCCAAACGCAACTAGTCAAACTAGCAATCTGAGTCAAGAAGCTGAAAGATCAATCAATCCAGAAGAGAGCTTACAGAGTCTATTGCAACAGCTCTATGCTATTCCGCGTGAACAACGATATACAGAGTCAGATGGTGTTATCTTCGATCCAACAAAAATTATTAGTAGAACTGCAAATGGAGTAGCGATTCCTCATGGAAATCACTATCATTTCATTCCATATACAAAGCTTTCTGCCTTGGAAGAAAAGATTGCACGTATGGTTCAGTTGAGTGATGGTAATTCTACGTTTTCTCCATCTGTAAAAACAACTAAAGTCGATCAGCTACTTTCGACTCCACTGTTTAACAGAGGAGCAGAAAATCATTCTACAAATACAGGAACTTACTCAACAGATGATGGTTATGTCTTTAATCCAAATGATGTAGTGGAAGATACTGGGAACGCCTATATTGTAAGACACGGGAATCATTTCCATTACATCCCTAAGTCATCACTTACAACTGGACCTCAATCCTTGCCAAACAATACCACAAGGCCTGTACCAGTAGCTCCTTCACATCATGATGAAGACCATGATCACGGCTTTTCAGCTGACCGTGTCATCAGTGAGGATGAGCAAGGTTTTGTAGTGTCACATGAAGATCACGCTCATTATTTCTTTAAGAAGGACTTGACTGCAGCCCAAATCAAAGCAGCCCAAAATCACTTGAAAGAAAATCATCAGCCCCAGCACGTTCAACCACTTGCAAAGACTGTGGAAAGTTTCTCACGAGATGCTAGTGATGATGAAAAAATCAAGTATATCTCACAGACCTACGGGGTTCCGCTCGAAGCGATTCGCATTTCAAACGGCTTCTTTGTCTTTGGAAATCCGGATCAAGCCTATGATCCAACCCATATCCATCCCTATGCTGTTCGAAAAGAACATGTTCGTATTCCTCTCCAAACTGGAAATCCAGAACTTGATTTCCTAAATGAACTTTATACGACTGCCCTACGTGATGGGGTGTCTCCTTATAGTTTACAGGTAGAAAGTGGTAGTTTTGTGATTCCTCACGGAGACCACAATCACTACATCAAGGTTCAAACCAAAGGCTATGAAGTAGCTCTGAAAAACAAGATTCCGGCCCTACAATCGACCTATCAACCTGGGACTTTTGATGAACAAACTGTTCTATCTAAAGTGGATCAACTGTTAGCAGATAGCAGAAGTCTCTACAAAGACCAGCCAATCATGCAAAGACGTGTTGAACTTGCTTTGGGGCAGTTCACCGAAAATATGAAAAAACTGGCAACAAACTCAACTGCTGGATATCTAGCAGCCTTGGATCTCTTTGATAAACAGTATATCCATGTGGATCAAAGTGTGGCACCAGTTGAAACTTCACCTTTAGATAAGAAGTATCAATCCCTAGTAGATAAGATCAATACACTGGATACAGATACTTATGGCTTGCCTAAGAAAGATCTTTTGGTACATTTGCAGGAAGCTAAGCTAGCACAGGATGAGACAGAGTTGGCTGCCATTGAAGCGAAACTTCAGGCCTTGCAAGATTTCAGAGATCGAACAGGGGTTACAACAGTAGAGTACATCAAGTATTTCTATGAACATGTATCTGATGGTCGTTTGAGAGAAGAACTTCGGAACCGTGTTGCCCAGTTGACATGGGAACTTTACCAGTCACAATCTTTCCTCAAAGCAACCGACTTGAACAAGTTATTCCCAACTATTTACCAAACTAAGCTAGAAGTAGAAGAAGCTCTCAAAGAAGAACCCGTATCTACAAAAGCTGGTAAGACTATTCTAGATACGGAAAAAGTAGATAGTCAAACTGCTAAGACCGCCATCTATGAATTCCTAAAAGAACTCTACGGTGATTTTATGCCAGAAGAACGGGTTAGCCATGTTAAGAAGGAAGAAGTGGATGCTCTTCTAACAAAAGCTGCCCAACTCCTAGCGCGTGTCAAAGAAGACGGGGTCAAACAATCCCTAGCTGAAGAAGTAGCTAATATCAAAGCGGCTACTGAAAAGGAAAATGCAGACCTTGACGAAGCTAAAACCCAGCTTGAGGATCTTTTGAATCGTATTGCAGCAACTATCCAACGAGAGGAAAAAGAAGCAGAACAAGATCCACAAACGGTGATTATCTACCAAAAACTCTATAATGTCTTGCTCTCTCTTCACAAGTACTTAGAGGATAACAAAGGATCCGATGCTGACTTTGAACGTGTTGATGCCCTATTTGATCAACTTGCAGCCAAAAGCAGCGATAAAGAAGGTCTCCTTACTCTAGCTAAAGAGATCATTAGCTTGAACCAGGAACTCCGTTCAAAAGCAAGTGAAACTGATAGCCAATCTAAGTCTGAAAAAGACAGTGAAACAGCTGCTTCTCAAGCGACAGAAAAGCAAGCGCAAAGTGAGTCTGAGCCAAGTGCTCAACCAAACGAATAAAAAAAGGCGAAGTAGCTGAGCTACCTCGTCTTTTTTAGTCTTTATAAGCTACAATACCAATGATGGTATCCACTGCACGCTCCATAGTCTGAAGGCTAACATATTCAAAACGTCCATGCATGTTTTCACCACCTGCAAAGATATTAGGAGTTGGGATACCCATAAAGGAAATCTTAGAGCCATCTGTCCCACCACGAATTGGTTCGATAATTGGCGTGATACCTAGATCTTCCATAACAGCTTTAGCAATGGTAACAGGCGTCATGTCTTTCTCAATGACTTCCTTCATATTGTAGTACTGGTCTGTCAGAGTCAAGGTCACGCGATCATTCCCAAGCTCTTGATTCATCTTGTCAGCAATGGCTTGCATAGCTGCTTTACGTGCTTCAAAGGCATCTTTTTCAAAATCACGGATGATATAGCTTGCACGCGCCTCCTCGACACTACCTGACACATCCATAAGATGATAGAAACCTTGGTAGCCATCTGTCAGTTCAGGTCGGTCACTCTCTGGAAGTTGATTATGAAAATCAATTGCTAGCTGAAGAGCATTGACCATTTGACCTTTAGCAGTACCAGGGTGGACATTGCGGCCTTGGAAATGGAGTTCAGCAGCAGCTGCTGAAAAAGTCTCGTACTGAAGTTCTCCTAGCGGACCACCGTCAACAGTATAGGCAAAGTCAACGTCAAAATCTTCAGCATCAAACTTGTTAGCTCCAACACCGATTTCTTCATCTGGTCCAAAACCAACTCGAATCTCACAGTGTTTGATTTCAGGGTGAGCAGTCAAGTATTCAATAGCAGTCATAATCTCGGCAATACCTGACTTGTCATCAGCACCCAGCAAGGTCGTGCCATCTGTTGTGATAAGCGTTTGGCCTGGATATTTTTCAAGACTCTTAAAGTCAGCTGGATCCAGTTTAAATCCAGAATCACCCAAGTCGATAACTCCACCATCATAGTTTTCGATAACTTGCGGATTAACTCCCTCAGCATTAAAGTCAGCTGTATCCATGTGGGAGATGAACCCGATTTTGCGTGTCAAGCTCGGATCATTAGCTGGTAAGGTACCAATGGCGAAACCATTTGGGAGGTAGTAAACATTTTGCAGGCCGACACGTTTCATTTCAGGAATAAGAACATTGGTCGCAAAATCTACCTGACTTTGCGTACTTGGAGTAGTAGTCGAGTGTTCATCAGAACGCGTATTGACCTTAACGTAGGTCAAGAAACGCTCTAAAAGGTTGGGATAAGTCATAAAAACTCCTTTAATATCATTTTTTTCATTGTATCATAGAATGGAGAGAAAGACAAAGGGGAGTAAATAAAAATAAAATGAATGAAAGCGTTTATTTATTATATATTTCATGGTAAAATGGTAATTGAAAAAAATATCACAAGGACATATCGATGAAAAAAGCAATTTTAATGATGACATTCGGTTCGCCAGAAGAGATTACCTTTGAGAGTGTGGCGGATTTTTTTACCAATATTCGTCGTGGAGTTAGACCCAAAGATCACGAGATTCAGACTCTTTAT
Organism: Streptococcus sp. 5905; assembly: GCF_013276505.1. Classification (NCBI taxonomy): domain Bacteria; kingdom Bacillati; phylum Bacillota; class Bacilli; order Lactobacillales; family Streptococcaceae; genus Streptococcus; species Streptococcus sp. 5905. The sequence goes on along the minus strand of NZ_VMLC01000001.1, from coordinate 794,624 downwards.
GATAATTATGTTCGTATAGGTGGTACGCCCCTGCAGAGGATTACACGTGAGGAGGTCAGTCTAGTCAAGGAACGGTTAGGAGAAGAGTATGGCATCTACTTTGCTAACAAATTTTCTCGCCCCTTTATTCCTGATATAATCAAGCAGATGGAGGCTGATGGCGTTGAAGAGTGTATTTGTTTGATTTTAGAACCCCATTATTCCTTCTACTCGGTTATGGGGTATGAGAAGTTTCTGGAAAGTCAGCAAATCCGATTTTTAGTCATTAAGGACTGGTATCAGCAACAGTCTTTGCTGGACTTTTGGTCAGATGAGATTAGCAAAATTTTACGAAACGATGTGAGAGAAGATTCTTTTAAGGTGATCTTCTCAGCCCACAGTGTTCCCATTTTTGCCTTGGACTTTGGAGATCCATATATCGATCAGATTTTTGATAATAGCAAGTTGATAGCAGAGCAACTCAGTCTAACAGCAGATCAGTATACCAATACTTGGCAGAGCGAGAGTGATATTGGAATCCCTTGGATTAAGCCAGATGTACTCGAGTATTTGAGAGAACAAAAGCAACATCCAGAGCATTATATTTTTGTACCAATTAGCTTTATCAGTGAGCATATTGAAGTTCTTTTTGATAACGATGTAGAATGTTATGAATTATGTCGAGAATTAGGTATAACCTATCATCGACCACCTATGCCAAACACAGATTCTCGTTTAATTGACGCTTTAGTTGATACTGTAAGAGCCAATGAACACAAAGAATTTAAGGAATTTCTCCCAGAAGAAGAAACCTTTGATGAGTTAGCACCTTCAGCAACCACCAAGGATATTATGGAGGAGACAGATGACCTTCAGATGCCAGAATTTGTGAAAAAACTGATTGAGAAAAAAGGCCGTGAAAATGTGAAGATGCCTTACTTGATTAAGAAAATGCTCGAAAAGGCTGGTAAATTGCCGAAAGAGTAAAGAGTAAAGAAAAAGGATTTAGCATGAAGCCTAGATCCTTTATTTGTCTTATTTTTTCTCAAGAAGGGCTTTGATTTCTTGAAGAACTTCAAGTTCAGTTGGAGCAGCAGGTGTATCTTCAGCTGGCTCTTCTTTCTTAGTAAGGTTTTGAGCTTTTTCAACAGCTTTGATAACGAAGAAAAGAACAGTGCCAATCACTAAGAAGTTGATAACAGCACTCAAGAAGCTACCATAACCAACACCATTCCATGAAAGTTCAGCGATACGTTCTACGTTCGCAGCTTTCAAAGCTGGGTTCAAGATAAGTGGAGTGATGATATCATTTACAAGTGAAGTAACGATGGCACCAAAAGCAGAGGCGATGATCACACCGACAGCGAGGTCAACGACATTACCGCGAAGCAAAAATTCTTTAAGATCTTTTAACATTTTCATAATTTCCTTTCAAAAACTAATCTTAATTGTACCTGAAATACCTAGATATTGCAACCTTAATGCTTAATGACATCCATTTCATTTATAAAAAACGTATACTTTACTAAAAATATAGTTAAGAATGATAATCAAAACCTGCGCAATTAGCGTTTCGATGGTATTGACCTGATCTAGTTGATCGTTGACAAATTGCCCGATAATATCGGGATAAGATGTAACAAAGATATAAGTTAAAAGAACGTCAAGACCAAGAGTAGAGAGACGAGCTAAGAAAAACTTAGCCAGGCGAGTCGGCCAATTTCTTCTCTCTTGTTTAAAGACGATTGTATCATTTGTGATAAAAGCAAAGAGAATCCCAATGATATTTGCGAGTACGGTTGCTAGGATTTCCTGGTGACTGATATGGTAGATAAATAAACGTGACAGGATAGATACTAGAGTAGTAGCACCACCAAAAAATAGGTAGGATAGGATTTCGTTATCAAAGAATGCTCTTATTAGTTTTTTCATGATTTTAGTATAGCATAAAGCTGGCTATTGTGCTATACTGGTAAGGTTGATAATCTCAACCCTTGGTGCTTAGCTTCTTTCACCAAGCATATTTTACGCGGGAAACCGCCAAAGGAGAAAACATGAAAAAATTAACTGTTCGTGATATGGCAGATATTGCTATCGTTGCTGCTATCTATGTGGTTTTGACCATCACCCCACCCCTTAATGCCATTAGCTACGGTGCCTACCAGTTCCGTATTTCTGAGATGATGAATTTCTTGGCCTTTTACAATCCCAAATATATCATCGGTGTGACGATTGGATGTATGATTGCTAATTTCTTTAGCTTCGGTCTAATAGATGTCTTTGTCGGTGGGGGATCTACCCTAGTTTTCCTTAGTCTAGGTGTATGGCTATTTAGCAAGTACAAGAAAGACTATCTGTTCAATGGTTTGATTCGAAAAGATCATTTCTTCTTTTCAATCCTCTTCTCCATTTCAATGATTACCATTGCAGCAGAACTCTATATTGTCGCAGAAGCTCCATTATTCTTGACATGGTTTTCTACTGGAATTGGTGAGTTTGCATCACTTATCGTAGGTGCGATTTTGATCAATAAACTGGGACAACGAATCGATCTTACAAAATAAGAAGTTTATAAGCTAGATTCTTGCTAAATCTAGCTTTTTTCATTCCAGAAAATTAAAATAGAGCGCTTGACAAGAACATAGAACTATAGTATACTTTTTAGGTAGGCTGATTTAGCTCAGTTGGCAGAGCGCATCCATGGTAAGGATGAGGTCGCCGGTTCAATCCCGGCAATTAGCATGATAGAAACAAAATAACCTTGGGAGACCAAGGTTTTTCTTATACTTCTGTGAAAATGAAGCTAAAGAGTTTTGACAGTTGACAAAAGTGACTCTATCTAGTAGAATAGTAGTTGCGATGAGTCGATAGGTAGTCTTCGGACTACTATTGAGCATAAGGAGGTCATAACGCAGGAGCGGACCTTGATGAGTTGTGTGAACCTGCTCATCACATGAAGATGCCTCTTAGTCCCTAGTCGAATGGCTAGGGATTTTTAATTTTCAGAAAATATAGCCTCAAAATACTTTGCAATTCATTGAAAAAGTAGTATAATATTCCTATTATAGAAATTTTTAGAAAATTCCGAAAGAGGTTATTTATGGGATATAAAGTTGCTGTAGTCGGCGCGACAGGTGCTGTCGGAGCTCAGATGATAAAAATGTTGGAAGAATCAACACTTCCAATCGATAAAATTCGTTACCTTGCTTCTTCACGTTCAGCAGGCAAGACTCTGAAATTTAAAGACCAGGACATTACGATTGAGGAAACAACTGAAACAGCCTTTGAGGGCGTTGATATTGCACTCTTCTCAGCAGGTGGTTCGACATCAGCTAAGTATGCACCATACGCAGTTCAAGCTGGAGCGGTAGTAGTAGATAACACATCTTATTTCCGTCAAAACCCAGATGTACCATTGGTTGTCCCAGAAGTAAATGCTCATGCACTTGATGCCCACAACGGAATCATTGCCTGCCCTAACTGTTCCACAATCCAAATGATGGTGGCTCTTGAGCCTGTTCGTCAAAAATGGGGCTTGGACCGTATCATCGTTTCAACTTACCAAGCGGTTTCAGGTGCTGGTATGGGAGCGATTCTTGAAACACAACGTGAGCTTCGTGAAGTTTTAAATGATGGTGTCAATCCACGTGATTTGCAAGCGGAAATCTTGCCTTCAGGTGGTGACAAGAAACATTATCCTATCGCTTTTAACGCTCTTCCACAAATCGATGTCTTTACTGACAACGATTACACTTATGAAGAGATGAAGATGACCAAGGAAACTAAGAAAATCATGGAAGATGATAGCATCGCAGTGTCTGCAACATGCGTGCGTATTCCAGTCTTGTCAGCTCACTCTGAGTCTGTTTACATCGAAACAAAAGAAGTGGCTCCAATCGAAGAAGTGAAAGCAGCTATTTCAGCCTTCCCAGGTGCTGTTCTTGAGGATGACGTGGCTAACCAAGTCTACCCGCAAGCCATCAATGCTGTCGGATCACGTGATACCTTTGTTGGTCGTATCCGTAAAGACTTGGATGCTGAAAAAGGAATCCACATGTGGGTTGTTTCAGATAACCTTCTCAAAGGTGCTGCTTGGAACTCTGTACAGATCGCAGAAACGCTTCATGAGCGTGGTTTGGTCCGTCCAACAGCTGAGCTGAAATTTGAATTGAAATAATGGTTTAGGAGTTCGAATGAACTCCTTCTTTGAAATAGAGAGGTGTTTCTCATGTCTTATCAAGATTTAAAAGAGTGTAAAATCATCACAGCCTTTATTACCCCTTTCCATGAGGATGGTTCTATCAATTTTGATGCTATTCCAGCCTTGATTGAGCATTTGTTGGCCCATCACACAGATGGAATTCTTCTAGCTGGAACGACTGCTGAGAGTCCGACTCTGACCCACGATGAAGAGTTGGAACTCTTTGCAGCTGTGCAAAAGGTTGTCAATGGACGCGTTCCTTTGATTGCGGGTGTAGGTACCAATGATACGCGTGACTCTATCGAGTTTGTCAAAGAAGTCGCAGAATTTGGTGGTTTCGCTGCTGGACTTGCTATCGTACCGTACTACAACAAACCTTCACAAGAAGGGATGTACCAGCACTTTAAAGCTATTGCAGACGCCTCAGATTTGCCTATTATCATTTATAACATTCCAGGGCGTGTGGTTGTCGAATTGACTCCAGAAACCATGCTTCGCTTGGCTGATCATCCAAACATCATCGGTGTCAAGGAATGTACTAGCCTGGCTAATATGGCTTACTTGATTGAGCACAAGCCAGAAGAGTTCTTGATCTATACTGGTGAGGATGGAGATGCCTTCCATGCCATGAATCTTGGTGCAGATGGGGTTATCTCTGTTGCATCCCATACAAATGGGGATGAAATGCACGAGATGTTCACTGCCATTGCAGAAAGCGATATGAAGAAGGCTGCGGCTATTCAGCGTAAATTCATTCCTAAGGTCAATGCGCTCTTCTCTTATCCAAGTCCTGCTCCAGTTAAGGCAGTACTTAACTACATGGGATTTGAAGCTGGACCAACTCGTCTACCTCTAGTTCCAGCGCCAGAAGAAGATGCCAAACGCATTATCAAGGTTGTCGTAGATGGTGACTACGAAGCAACTAAGGCAACCGTAACAGGTGTCCTAAGACCAGATTACTAATAAAGACAATAAAATCCATGACCGAATGAACGATCATGGATTTCTTATTTTCCTAAACAGAATTGGCTAAAGAGTTGGGTGATGAGTTCATCTGGAGCAGCATCACCAGTGATTTCTCCGAGGATTTCCCAAGTACGTGTCAAATCAACCTGAAGCAAATCAACTGGCATACCCAGCTCAAGACCTTCGTTAACAGCTTGTAGGCTTTCAACTGCTTTTTCAATCAAGGAAATATGACGGGCGTTTGACAAGTAAGTAGCATCTTGCTCAACCAAACCAGCATTTTCAAAGAAGAGGTTATTGATGCGCTCTTCAATCTTATCGATGTTTTGGTTTTTAAGGACTGAAATACGGATGACATCTTCAGGGAGTTCTGAAGTTTCAATCGCTTCAGGCAGGTCAGTTTTATTAAGTAGAATAATGCGATTAGTATCCTGACTGATTTCTAGGAGTTGGCGATCTTGGGCGGTTAGTGGTTCACTGGCATTTAGCACCAGTAGAACCAAGTCAGCTTCCTTGAGGGCTTTTTTCGAACGCTCAACACCGATTTGTTCCACGATGTCATCTGTTTCACGAATTCCAGCTGTATCAATCAATTTGAGAGGAACCCCGTTAATGTTGACGTATTCTTCGATGACATCACGGGTGGTACCAGCGATGTCAGTTACGATAGCCTTGTCTTCACGCAGGAGATTGTTTAGGAGGCTCGATTTCCCAACGTTGGGGCGTCCGATGATAGCAGTGGAAATTCCTTCGCGAAGGATCTTACCGCGACGGGCTGTCCGAAGCAGATTGGTTAGCAATTGTTCAAACTCCATAGTTTTCTCTCGGACAACAGCAGTAGTGGCTTCCTCAACATCGTCATACTCAGGATAGTCGATATTGACCTCGACTTGGGCAAGTGTATTGAGGATTTCCTGGCGAGTATTATTGATAAGATCAGAAAGAGAACCGTCCAATTGTTTGACTGCGATATTCATGGCCTTGTCAGTCTTAGCGCGGATGATGTCCATTACCGCCTCAGCTTGCGTTAAATCCACACGACCATTTAAAAAAGCACGTTTGGTAAATTCACCTGGTTCTGCCAACCGAGCTCCTTCACGGATAGCTAGTTGGAGAATTTCATTAGTTACCGCAATCCCACCGTGGGTGTTAATCTCGATAATATCCTCACGAGTGAAAGTCTTTGGGGACTTCATGGCTCCAACCATAACCTCGTCCATGACCTTACCAGTTTGAGGGTCAACAATGTGACCATAGTTGAGAGTGTGGCTAGCAACCTGACTCAAGTCTTTACCTTTAAAGATTTTTTGTGCAATGGCAAAACTGTCAGTTCCACTCAGGCGGACAATACCAATGGCCCCTTCACCTAGTGGAGTAGAAATCGCAGCGATGGTATCAAATTCACGTGTAATCATACTAATTCCTTTTGTATTTCTTTTCTTAGGATATGGTATCCAAGCATCTCTTCAAATTGTAACAAAATTAGACTATTTCTTCAATGGATGCCACTTGGAGATTGAAAAAGCCTAAGCATTTCTGCTTAAGCTAGTTTATTTGGTGCGCATTTCACCTTGTGGGAAGTAAGTTCCTTCTGGCATGTCGTTGATGATGACATGGACAGCAGATTGAGGTGCCCCAGTGTTGCGGACAACAGCTTCCGTTACTTCCTTAGCAAGAGCTTTCTTTTGCTCGAGCGTGCGACCTTCAAATAAATCGATGCGTACAAATGGCATAATAGCTTCCTCCACTAGTTTTTGATTTCTTCTATTTTACCACATTTTGCCGTTTAAAGCTTCAGAAAATTATGATATACTAGAATGTAGCAAAAATTTAGAAATGGACGTGAAATAATAGCATGGCACAGTTGTATTATCGTTATGGGACCATGAACTCTGGTAAGACAATTGAGATTCTCAAGGTGGCCTATAACTACGAGGAGCAAGGAAAGGGAGTTGTGATTATGACTTCAGCTCTGGATACACGTGACGGTGTTGGCTATGTATCTAGTCGGATTGGCATGAAACGCCCAGCCATTGCGATTGAGGAAACGACGGATATCTTTGGCTTTATCCAAGACTTACCTGAGAAACCATATTGTGTGTTGGTCGATGAGGCACAGTTTCTCAAGCGTCACCATGTTTACGACCTAGCTCGTGTTGTTGATGAGTTAGACATACCTGTCATGGCTTTTGGTTTGAAAAATGACTTTCGCAATGAGTTGTTCGAAGGTTCAAAACACCTCTTGCTCTTAGCAGACAAGATTGAAGAAATCAAGACGATCTGTCAGTACTGTAAGAAAAAGGCGACTATGGTGTTGCGTACGCACGATGGTGTGCCAGTCTATGATGGCGAACAAATTCAAATTGGTGGTAATGAAACCTATATCTCGGTTTGCCGTAAACATTATTTTGCGCCAATGATAACATCTAACAAGGAGCACAACTATGACAATTGAACTAAGAGATGTTACAATGGAAAATTATTTTGATGTTTTGAATTTGGATGTCAAGGAATATCAAAAACAATTCATTGCAACCAACGCAATTAGTTTAGCTGAAGCATATGTCTACACTAAAAATGGAGATTTTGTAGCTCCATTGGCAGTTTATGATAATGATGCACTTATAGGTTTCGTGATGATAGCTTATGATAAAAAGATCGGAATTAGTAATGGAAATTATTTACTATTTCGTTTTATGATTGATAAGAATTTTCAAAATCAAGGATATTTTAAACCAATTATGGATAAAGTGCTAGACTATGTTCGGACAGCGTCAGCAGGTTTAGGCAATAAACTTTGGTTGTCTTATGAACCAGAAAATGAACATGCAAGATCTTGTTACCTCAGTTACGGATTTAAAGAAACTGGGGAAATATTTGAGAACGAAGTAGTAGCAATCTATGATTTAACAATTGAGAAATAAGGAGAAAAAATGAACATCTATGATCAACTACAAGCTGTAGAAGACCGTTATGAAGAATTAGGAGAGTTGCTTAGTGACCCAGATGTCGTCTCAGACACCAAGCGTTTCATGGAGCTTTCAAAAGAAGAAGCTTCCACTCGTGACACCGTAACAGCCTACCGTGAATACAAACAGGTCCTTCAAAACATCATCGATGCCGAAGAAATGATTAAGGAATCAGGTGGAGATGCGGACTTGGAAGAAATGGCCAAGCAAGAGCTCAAAGATGCCAAGGCTGAAAAAGAAGAGTATGAAGAAAAATTGAAAATTTTGCTCCTTCCAAAGGATCCAAACGATGACAAGAACATCATCCTTGAAATCCGTGGAGCAGCTGGTGGTGACGAAGCGGCACTTTTCGCCGGAGACCTTCTAACTATGTATCAAAAATATGCGGAAGCCCAAGGCTGGCGCTTTGAAGTCATGGAAGCTTCCATGAATGGTGTCGGCGGTTTTAAAGAAGTGGTTGCCATGGTTTCGGGTCAATCTGTATATTCTAAGCTTAAGTATGAATCTGGTGCCCACCGTGTGCAACGTGTCCCTGTGACAGAAAGCCAAGGTCGTGTACATACTTCGACTGCGACAGTTCTTGTCATGCCTGAAGTGGAAGAAGTAGAATACGATATTGATCCAAAAGACCTTCGTGTCGACATCTACCACGCATCTGGTGCTGGTGGACAGAACGTCAATAAGGTTGCAACTGCCGTTCGTATCGTTCACTTGCCAACCAATATCAAGGTTGAGATGCAGGAAGAACGTACCCAGCAGAAAAACCGCGAGAAGGCCATGAAAATCATTCGTGCGCGTGTTGCTGACCACTTTGCACAAATTGCCCAAGATGAACAAGACGCTGAGCGTAAGTCTACTATCGGTACTGGTGACCGTTCAGAACGTATCCGTACTTACAACTTCCCACAAAACCGTGTCACAGACCACCGTATCGGCTTGACCCTTCAAAAACTAGATACCATCTTGTCTGGTAAATTGGACGAAGTTGTAGATGCCTTGGTACTCTATGACCAAACGCAAAAATTAGAAGAATTAAACAAATAATGAAATTAGCTCAATTATTTTCAGACTTTGAAGAAGAGTTGATAAGACAAGGAGAGGAAGCAGAAAGCCTCTCTTTTGTCTATAGAAGTTTAAAAAATCTCTCTTTTACAGACTTTGTCTTTGACCTTCAGCAAGAGGTAACAGAGGAAGAAAGACAATTTGTAGAAGAGATTTACCAGCAGTTAGCAGCTCACAAACCAGCTCAGTATATCATTGGTTACGCAGATTTTTATGGAATGAAGCTAAAAGTGGATGAACGGGTTTTGATTCCTCGTCCAGAAACAGAAGAGTTGGTGGAACTCATCCTCACAGAAAATCCTGAAGAAAATCTCAAGGTCTTGGACATCGGTACGGGAAGTGGTGCTATTGCCCTCGCCCTAGCAAAAGATAGACCAAATTGGTCAGTGACAGCAGTTGATATTTCACAGGATGCACTAGATTTGGCATCTGAAAACGCTAAAGTTCAGAATCTACAGATATTTTTAAAAAAATCTGATTGTTTTACAGAAATTTCTGAAAAATATGATATAATTGTATCCAATCCACCCTATATCTCTCGTGAAGATGAGTCAGAGGTTGGTTTGAATGTTTTGCATTCAGAACCTCATCTAGCTCTCTTTGCAGATGAGGATGGCCTAGCTATTTACCGTAGAATTGTGGAAAATGCAAAAGACTATCTCACAGATGGTGGTAAGATTTACCTTGAAATTGGATACAAGCAAGGTCAAAGTGTTCCTGCGCTTTTTAGGAAACATCTTCCTGAAAAACGAGTACGAACACTCAAGGACCATTTTGGTCAAGATAGGATGGTTGTAGCTGATGATGGACAGGATTAGACAAGAGTTGGAAAAGGGCGGAGCTGTCGTTCTACCTACAGAGACAGTTTACGGTCTCTTTGCTAAGGCCTTAGACGAAAAAGCTGTCGACCATGTTTACCAACTCAAACGTCGTCCTAGAGATAAGGCGCTCAATCTTAATGTCGCTTCTCTAGAGGACATCTTGCACTTTTCAAAGAATCAGCCAACTTATCTACAAAAGCTTGTAGAGAGCTTTTTACCAGGTCCCTTGACCATTATCCTCGAAGCAAATGACAGAGTTCCCTATTGGGTCAATTCTGGTCTTGCAACGGTGGGATTTCGGATGCCGAGTCACCCCATTACACTTGATTTGATTCGAGAGACTGGTCCCTTGATTGGGCCGTCTGCCAATATTTCAGGTCAGGCAAGTGGAGTGACCTTTCAGCAAATCCTTGAAGATTTTGACCAAGAGGTTTTGGGTCTGGAGGACGACGCTTTTCTAACTGGACAGGATTCGACTATTTTGGATTTGTCTGGAGACAAGGTGAAAATCTTACGCCAGGGGGCAATTAAACGAGAAGATATTCTTGCTCAGTTGCCAGAGATTTCTTTTGAGGAGGAATGAGATGCTAAGAGGTTTGCAAGAAACAGATGTGAAAGCTATATGTGAGATCAATCAAGAGGCTTTGGGATATTCTTTTAGTCCAGAGGAAACAGCTAATCAACTAGCTAAACTATCTCAAGACGCACATCATTTCCTACTTGGCTATGAGGATGAAGCTAGTCATGTCTTACTTGGATATGTCCATGCTGAGGTCTATGAATCTCTTTATTCCAAAGCAGGATTTAATATCTTAGCCTTGGCAGTCTCACCTCAAGTACAAGGTCAAGGTATCGGTAAAGGCTTACTACAAGGGTTGGATCAAGAAGCAAAAAGACGGGGTTATGGGTTTATCCGCTTAAACTCTGCTGATCATCGTCTGGGAGCTCATGCATTTTATGAAAAAGTTGGTTATACTTGTGATAAAGTGCAGAAACGGTTTATTCGCATCTTTTAGTTTATTTTGTAAAAACAAACTAAAGGACCAGTCACACTATAAAGGAGAAGACCTATGATTTTTGACAAAGATGATTTTAAAGCATACGATGCTGATCTCTGGAATGCTATTGCCAAAGAAGAAGAACGCCAACAAAACAACATTGAGTTAATTGCTTCGGAAAACGTTGTTTCCAAGGCTGTAATGGCTGCTCAAGGGTCTATCTTGACCAACAAATATGCCGAGGGTTACCCAGGACGCCGTTATTATGGTGGAACTGATGTAGTAGACGTAGTAGAGACTCTTGCTATTGAACGCGCGAAAGAAATTTTCGGTGCTAAATTTGCTAATGTCCAACCACACTCAGGAAGCCAAGCCAACTGCGCGGCTTACATGGCCTTGATTGAGCCAGGAGATACGGTTATGGGAATGGATTTGGCAGCAGGTGGACACTTGACCCACGGAGCTTCAGTTAGCTTCTCTGGCCAAACCTACAACTTTGTTTCTTATAGTGTAGATCCTGAAACAGAACTCTTGGACTTTGATGCGATCTTGAAACAAGCCCAAGAAGTAAAACCAAAATTGATCGTAGCTGGTGCTTCAGCCTATTCTCAAATTATCGACTTTTCAAAATTCCGTGAAATTGCTGATGCTGTTGGGGCTAAGCTCATGGTAGATATGGCCCATATCGCTGGTTTGGTTGCAGCTGGTCTTCATCCGAGTCCAGTGCCATACGCTCATATCACTACAACAACGACTCATAAAACCCTTCGTGGCCCACGTGGTGGCTTAATTTTGACAAATGATGAGGACCTAGCTAAGAAAATCAACTCAGCTATTTTCCCAGGTATTCAAGGTGGTCCTTTGGAGCATGTTGTGGCAGCTAAGGCGGTTTCATTCAAAGAAGTTTTGGACCCAGCCTTCAAGGAATATGCTGCTAATGTCATCAAAAACAGCAAGTCTATGGTAGAAGTCTTCTTGCAAGACCCTGATTTCCGTATCATTTCTGGAGGGACTGAAAACCACCTCTTCCTAGTGGATGTGACTAAGGTTGTAGAAAACGGAAAAGTTGCTCAAAACTTGCTGGATGAAGTCAATATTACCCTAAATAAAAACTCAATCCCATACGAAACCTTATCACCATTCAAGACAAGTGGGATTCGTATCGGATCTGCAGCTATCACTGCACGTGGGTTTGGTGAAGAAGAAAGCCGTAAAGTGGCTGAACTCATCATTAAAACCCTTAAGAATGCAGAAAATGAAGCTGTCTTAGAAGAAGTGAGAAGTGAAGTCAAAGCGTTGACAGATGCCTTCCCACTATACGAGGACTAATACTTTTATGGACATTTATATTAAGAAAGCTATTATCCATCAGTTCAGCCCAGATGATACCGAGCTGTTCTTAGCGGATAAGTTTCTCAATATCACTCCAAAAATTGAAGAATACCTGCGCAAGAAAATCGAACGTGTGTATTCAGATGAAGCCAAGACTGGGATTTTCGAAGAAGAAAATCCCTTCTTCAATCACATCACAGACGATTTGTTGGAGACATCAGTCACACTGGCTAATCTCTGGAAAGAGGAGTTCAGCATTTCTGAAAATCTTAAGACCAATGACTTGGTTTTTGTTCAGTTTTCTAAAGAAGGTGTTGAACATTTCGCTTTCTTGCGAATTGCTCTACGTGAGACCTTGACCCATCTCGGTGGAGAAGTTGATAACCCAATCAAGCTAACTCAGAATAACCTACCTGGATTTGGAACGGGGGCGGATGAGGCCTTGGTGGTTAATCTTCAAAGTCGCAAGTACCATCTCATCGAAAAACGAATCAAGTATAATGGAACTTTCTTGAATTATTTTTCAGAAAATCTCCTAGCTGTTGCTCCCAAGATTTCACCAAAGAAATCCATCAAGGAATTGGAAAAAACGGCCCAGAGAATTGCAGAGTCCTTTAACACAGATGATTTTCAGTTTCAATCCAAGGTCAAATCAGCTATTTTCAACAATCTAGAAGAAAGCAATGAACTGTCACCTGAAAAATTGGCCAATGACCTTTTTGACAACAATCTGACAGCTCGTTTGAGCTTTATTGACCAGGTTAAGGAAGCCGTACCAGAACCAGTCCAGTTTGATGAAATCGATGCCAGTCGTCAGCTCAAGAAATTTGAAAATCAAAAACTTTCCTTGTCAAACGGAATCGAACTTATCGTTCCCAATAATGTTTACCAAGATGCGGAGTCAGTTGAGTTTATCCAAAATGACAATGGAACCTATTCTATCTTAATCAAAAATATCGAGGATATTCAAAGTAAATAATGTTTAAATTACTACGAAGAGTGCTAGTGCTAGCAGTCTTCCTTTTCGCTGTCTATAAAGTCTATCATATCCATCAAGATGTGAAGCAAGTCATGACCTACCAACCCATGGTTCGAGAAATCCTGAGTGAAAGAGATACTCCAGCCAATGAAGAGTTGGTGCTCGCCATGATTTATACCGAAACGAAAGGAAAAGAAGGCGATGTCATGCAGTCTAGCGAGTCTGCTAGCGGTACCACAAATACTATCAATGACAATGTGACGAGCATTCGTCAGGGAATTCAGACATTGACTGATAATCTCTACCTAGCTCAGGAAAAGGGCGTTGATGTCTGGACAGCCGTGCAAGCCTATAATTTTGGCCCCGCTTATATCGATTTTATCGCTCAGAATGGCAAGGAAAATACTCTAGCATTAGCCAAACAATATTCTCGTGAAACCGTCGCTCCAATTCTTGGAAATACCACTGGGAAAACCTACACCTATATCAACCCCATTTCTATCTTTCACGGAGCTGAACTCTATGTAAATGGTGGAAATTATTACTATTCTAGACAAGTACGCTTTAATCTGTATATTATGAAATTCTTTAATTTTTTCTAAACATCTGGCTAGACCAGGTGTTTTTTTGCTATAAGTTTTCTTTAAGATTGTTTTATTACCCTAGAAAGGTAAAGGAGGGAATATCCCATGAGAAAGAAATTCTTTCTAACAAGTGCTGCAGTATTGTGGGCTGCAACAGCTATGACGAGTGCCCACGCAGCAACAGATGTTCAAAAAGTAATCGATGAAACCTATGTACAACCCGAATATGTCCTAGGTTCTTCTCTATCTGAAGACCAGAAAAATCAAACTCTTAGCAAACTTGGCTATAATGCATCAAAAGACACCAAAGATATCAAAACTATGACACCAGATATCTACTCGAAAATCATGAATGTGGCTAATGATGCTAGCCTACAGCTCTATTCGTCAGCCAAGATTCAAAAGCTGGGGGACAAGTCGCCTCTAGAAGTCAAGATTGAAACGCCTGAAAATATCACCAAGGTGACGCAGGATATGTACCGTAACGCAGCAGTGACACTGGGAGTGGAGCATGCCAAAATCACAGTTGCGGCACCCATTCCAGTTACAGGAGAGAGTGCCCTAGCAGGGATTTACTACTCGTTAGAAGCCAATGGTGCTAAAGTACCGCAAGCCAATAAAGACTTGGCTCAAGAGGAGCTAAAAGCCTTATCAGATATCAATGCTGAAAACAAAGACAAGTCAGGCTACGATGCCAATAAACTCAATGTCGCTTTGGCAGATATCAAGGCAGGAATCGCCAAAGCAAAAGAAGCCAAAGGCAATCTGACAGAAGAAGATGTCCGCAAAATTGTAGAAGACACACTAAAAAACTACAAACTCGATCAGGTTATAACAGGAAACCAGGTCAATATCATCATCAATTTTGCACTTAACCTCTCGAAGAGTGACATTTTGAACAATGCTGATTTCACTAAAACCCTAAATGACCTCAAGCAAAGCATTGTTTCCCAAGCTGGAGATAGTTTTAAAAATATCAATCTCAACTTTGATGCCAATAAAGCGCTAGAAGAAGGGGGCAACTTCTTTAGCTCCCTTTGGCAGGCCATTGTCAACTTCTTCAAGAGTTTTGGTGCTTAGGTCATTTCATGATATAATAGATGGTAACAGAAATGTTGCCGTCTTTTTTTGTCGGCCGATAGAAAGTGAAAAATATGTTAAAGAAAAATGATATTGTAGAAGTTGAGATTGTTGATTTGACCCATGAAGGTGCTGGGGTTGCTAAGGTAGATGGTTTGGTTTTCTTTGTAGAAAATGCTCTACCAACTGAGAAAATCCTCATGCGAGTCCTTAAGGTCAATAAAAAGATTGGCTTTGGGAAGGTTGAAGAATATCTTGTTCAGTCACCTTATCGTAATCAAGATCTAGATTTGGCTTACCTGCGTTCAGGCATCGCTGATTTGGGGCATCTTGCTTATCCAGAGCAGCTCAAGTTTAAAACCAAGCAAGTCAAAGACAGTCTCTACAAGATTGCTGGAATTACCGATGTAGAGGTTTCTGAAACGCTAGGTATGGAACATCCAGTCAAGTATCGAAATAAGGCACAGGTGCCCGTTCGTCGAGTGAATGGTGTCTTGGAAACTGGTTTTTTCCGTAAAAATTCGCACGATCTCATGCCCCTTGAAGATTTCTTTATCCAGGATCCTGTCATTGACGAAATTGTGGTAGTTCTTCGAGATTTGCTTCGTCGTTTTGATTTGAAACCTTATGACGAAAAGGAGCAGTCTGGCTTGATTCGGAACCTTGTGGTGAGACGTGGGCATTATACAGGACAAATCATGGTTATCTTAGTGACTACACGTCCTAAAGTTTTCCGAGTGGAGCAGTTGATTGAACAACTTATCAAGCAGTTCCCAGAGATTGTGTCTGTCATGCAAAATATCAACGACCGAAATACCAATGCGATTTTTGGTAAGGAGTGGAAGACTCTTTATGGTCAAGATTACATTACCGATCAGATGTTGGGAAATGACTTCCAAATATCTGGGCCAGCTTTCTACCAAGTCAATACAGAAATGGCTGAAAAACTCTATCAAACAGCCATTGACTTTGCGGAGTTAAAAGAAGATGACGTGGTTATCGATGCCTACTCAGGGATTGGGACGATTGGACTCTCCGTTGCGAAACATGTCAAGGAAGTCTACGGTGTTGAAGTGATTCCAGAAGCAGTAGAGAATAGCCAGAAAAATGCTTCTTTGAACAATATTACTAATGCTCACTATGTTTGTGATACAGCTGAAAATGCCATGAAGAATTGGCTCATGGAAGGTATTCAACCAACTGCCATTCTTGTTGACCCACCACGCAAGGGCTTGACCGAAAGCTTCATCAAAGCAAGTAGCCAAACAGGAGCTAACCGAATTGCTTACATCTCCTGCAATGTTGCTACCATGGCGCGTGATATCAAACTCTACCAAGAATTGGGATATGAATTGAAGAAAGTCCAGCCGGTGGATCTGTTTCCTCAAACGCATCATGTTGAGTGTGTAGGCTTGTTAGAGAAACATAGTTAATTCTCGCTTTCTCATTTTAGGGTGAGAGGCTTCAAAGCTCCAGTGGAGCTTTGAACTCCCAGAAGCTTTTGAGTTCTACAAACGCACCATGTTGAGGCGGTATCACTGCTTGTTCAAATAGATTAACAAGGATGTAGCTAGTGAAAGTCCTACAGTAAGGAGTTTAAACATGAAATTCCATGAATTTGGTGATAAGAATTTGCCTCCTATTTTACTGATACATGGTGGTGGCAGTTCTTGGTGGAATTATCTTCGTCAAGCACGAATCTTGTCAGAAGAATACCGTATTATTCTACCCACTTTGAATGGCCACGGCGAGGAATATCAACTTGATTATGTTTCTACTGAAGATTCTGCTTTGGAGATTCTAGACTATATCAAAGCAAACTGTGGTGGGAAATTGTTTGCAATCGGTGGTGTTTCACTTGGTGGTCAAATTGCCATGGAGCTTTTGTCTTTAGACAGTGAAATTGCTGAGAAGGCCATCATAGATGGAAGCCTCTGTATTCCTCAACCAAGGTTAGCTAAAATCAGCATTTTTCTGGTACGTCTATTTGGTAAACTGACGTTCAGTAAATTCTCTTGCAAACTTCAGTTAAGCATGATGAACAAACTCTATCCTAAACTGGCTTATCCAGAGGAAATAAAAGCTTATTATTTGGAGGATTTGCCAAGGACGCCTATCAAAACGTTGGTGACCATTTACAAAAACTATATGGGATGTTACAAGCTGAAAGATATGATTTCTGCTAGCAAGGCTCAGGTTCTGTATATCTATGGTGAAAAAGAATTGAACTGTGTGAAAGAATCAGCGAAATTATTTCATCTGCTACATTCAAATACAATTTTGTATGAAGCAAAGGGCTATAACCACGGCTATTTATCAGCTTACTTGCCTTATGAGTGGATTGATTTGGTGGTGCCATTTTTAAAGAGTGATTCATTAGAAATGTGTAACGAATCTGATATGCCATAAGGAGGAAACGGATGCTAGGAGCAATAGTTGGAGACATTGTAGGTTCTGTTTACGAATGGAACAATATCAAAACGAAGGACTTTCCTTTATTTTGTGAGGATTGTTTTTTCACGGATGGTACGGTAAGTCCGAACCGCTGAATGGGTAAGCTTGTTAGTGAAACGTAGTTAATCCTTAAAATAAAGAAACTAAAACTCCATTATTTTTAGATGAAAACCTAAACTGTTTTTAAGGAGGTGAAATATTGATAGAAAGCAGACCTGAGTTTGATAAAATCGAATCCTTTGATGAGTTCAGTAAATACTATTGGTATCGTGATGAACTCTCACATATATGCAAGTCATTAGGGCTTGAAAATAGAGGTACAAAACAGGAACTCAATGATATTATTGAGCAGTACTTTAAGGGGAATTTGATTAAAAAATCATCAATAAAAAGCAAGAAGAAACAAGTAGAAGTCGTTACTTTAGATACGTCCTTACTTGAATGTGGATTCTCATTTAATGCAAACTTTAGAGAATATTTCTCAACTTTAACAGGTGTTTCGCTCTTTAAATTTAATGCTGATATGGCCACTGCTTGGAGAAAGGTCAAAAGAGAACATGATTTGAGTTTTACAATCCAAGATATGCTAAAAGTTTATTATGGAGATTCAGATTATGCCAAGTATGACCATTCGGTTTGTCAATGGAATCAATTTTTAAAGGATTTCTGTGCAGACGAAAATAGTGGCAACTACTCGAATAAACTAAAAGTAGCTTCTATTCTTTGGAAAGAAGTTAGAAATTCAAAAAATGAAAAAATTTATTCAAATAATCTTTTGACTAAATATGCTGATAAAATAAAAGAGTATGGCAAGTAGAAATGTCAGTATAAACCAATAGTTCACAGGGAGGAAGTTTATGCTATGCGTGTTTCTGATAAAGAGAAGCTAGATTCTAAGAAAATTGAATTTGATTTTATGGAAAAAGTTGCTTCTCTTGGAGTTCGTAAATTTTTAAAAGATAGAACTCAAGTATCTCCCGCTTTCGCATCTGGTATGATAGATGGATACTTTGATGATAAGGTCCCTGATTCATTTTGGATACTTCTTGCTGTTTACATTCTAAGTAACTTAATTGGAGCTCTTCCATGGGCTATTCCTTATGGAGAAGAAGAAGTATCAGTAATGCAAAATCAAGCAAAGGAAATTTTGGAATGGTATGATGATATGAAATAAATCATTCCTGGTTGGTATATGAACAAGAATAATACTGATAATTCCAGAAACAGCAAATAAAAATAAGTTTGCTGTTTTTTCTTTATAAAAATAGGAGTAAGAGAAAATGAAGAATATCTTTCGGATAAATATAAAGATACAGGATGAAACTAGTCTTAAGCACAGCTGATAAAATGTTCTAAAAATGATATAATTATAAGAAAATATGATGGATAATTTAACGCTTAGATAGGCTAATGTTAGAGGAGCATTGAAGTCATTTATTTTAAATGTGTAAAAGATAGTTTAGTATTTTAAGGAGAAGGGCTATTATGAAAATGGAAGTAGGGAAAACTTATCTTGTAAAAAAAGATATTTTTAGTTTTAAAAAGGGAGAACTTTGGTCATTAGTAGATATAGGGTATCAGATTTATTTTGGTGAACATAATTTTGTTTTTATCAATGCGGAGAAGCGGAAGGAGTTCGTGGTTTTATGTGACAGCTCAGATGAAGATATGCAGATATATCATCAGTTGGAAGAATATTTCGAATCATACCTAAAATGAGAGAAGATTATTATCAAGAAAGGTGATAGAAAAAATAGTTTCCAAAAGGCAAGCTGCTTTATAAATATTCGAAAACATTACAGGTTGGAAACGGAATTTTACAAAGCGCCTTGCCTGAAATTCGTCTAAGTAATGATAGTGAAAAAATTTGCAGAAGAGTCAAGTGGTTCGTAGGAGGAGTGATGGAGAAAATAAAATTAAGTCTTTTACAAAAATGGAAACTGCCTGAGCAGTATAGCTTTGTGCATAGTTCAGCTCTACTTTCTGACGGTAGAGTGTTGATTCTGACAAGTGAAACAGATGATAGTGATAAATATTGTGTTCTTGTATTGTCTTCTTCAGATATCAAAAAAATAGAGATTTGTAATTGTTCTGAAGATAGAAGAAATTACCCTGTACTTTTCCGTTTTGAAGACGGTTTTGGAATCATAAAAAAAGGACAACAATGCGAATATTATACTGGTGATTTTTCCTCACCTGAACGATTATCCATAAAGAACGGTGATTCAGTTTTACAAAATATAGTGCCTAAAAAAGCTCAACAGAGATATTTTCAGGTTACATCGGACAGTTCGCTGATTCCGGTTTGCTTTGAAAATAACGTGTATTACGGAGATGCAAGATGTTTTGCTCTTTTGGAATTTGATATTACTAAAAAATATGCCGAATGGAAATCTTTTTCAAATATTGATAAAAAGGCATTCACACATCGTGATGACAGAAGAGATGAGACACCAAAAATAGACAGTCTGAAAATAGCTAACCGAGAAATCTATGCTTTTCTTTCGGGAGAAAGTACAACATCGGTAAATAAATGGGGCATGGATTACTATGCACTTGCCAAAATCTCTGCAGACGGAACAGTAGTTGAAAAGTTTTTAGAATCGGACAATTTGAAACAATCCAGTAAAAAAGGCGGTGTGAACGGAGTGTTCACCGATTCCGACTACGTAGTAATGACACCTCTTTTTAAGACAGATGAGTGGAAGGGAAAGCAAAAACTTTTTTCACTTACTGTAAGAAAATATTTTGATATCGGTCTTCCGAGAGGAATGAGCAAGCATAAGGTGCAAAATATCAGTGGAGATAGTTGCATTACTTCGCTTTATAACAGAGGGTTAAAAGAAGTTGCACTGTGCAAAATAGGATGACAATAGTAAGATTTACGATGTTTTTACTTCGCGATAATCAGTTTGCTTTTAGATTCGTATTTGCTAAGATAAAAACGAATGCATTCATGTGACTGAAAAGATAACATAACAATAAAAATTTGAGGAGGAATGTAGGATGTTGTTGGATGATGAAAGATATGCAGAGGTTATTGCTTATGGTAAGGAAGCTGTAACCAAGATAGGCGAAAACAAGATCGAGGAGGGATTCGTTCTTGCAGAACAAGGTTGGAACGCTTTTCCAGAGTCGGGAGCAAAATGGAATCAGGGATACAACTATGCGAAAAGCTTTTTCAAGCATGCGATCGGAAATAGAGATATGGTGATAGCAAAATCTTGGTTGGACAGAATGATCGAAAACAATGATGAGCTGCACTTGTTTGATTCTGAGGTTGAACACATGAAGGCAAAGTATGAATTTGAACTAGGAAACTTAGACGAAGCATTTGAACTATGGAAGAATCTGCTCAAACAAAAAGGTGTAGGCAACCGATATTTCCAGTCTGACGATCCAAAGTACAAGGAATTCTATCAATCAAGAAAATAATTTTATTCAACAAAAGCAACTAAGAGAAATCAATCTTAGAGAGGATTGTGATATCTGTATAAGGAATTGTTATAAAAAGATGAATCAACATAAGGAAAAATAATTGCGGGAGGAACTATGAACCAAATTGAGAAGTATCGAATATTGAGTGCAGGAAAAGCATTCGGTCACCGTGCCAAAATTGCCTTGGTCTTACTTGACAGCAAGACAGCCTATGAAGAATTAAAAGAAGAAGCCGCACAAAGCATGGTTGATGGAAGTTATGACTGTGTAGGTGGAGATCCGGCTGTAATACTTGAAAGAATAGCAATAGAATTGATATGTCGTGACACCCGTAATACATGGTATTTACCTGATAATGTAAAATTTTGGGATAAGCGTTTCGGCAGTTTGTTTGAAGCCAAGTTTTTTTGCTATGACGATGATATAGAAACATGGAGCAAGATACTTTACAAATATTTTGTAAAACTGCAGTGGATGCCGAAAAGAGAAGATTATACTTCAACAAGGAGCTATAATAATGTTTGGGGATATTTTGCAGAACTTTTAGCAGTTGTAAAACAAAATAATCATCCTGAGTTTGATAAGTATTATGAAATTGCAGTTCAAAATGGAATGAATCTAGTGGTTTTGGAAAGAAAGTTACAAGAACTGTCTGAAATCAAACAACAATTTTCTATAATTTAACAGGTAGTCACTCAGTTTAGAAAAAATGTGACAAAAAATGAATTAATTTATGTTCGAAAGGAAAGAATTACAGATTTTATATCCTTGGAAGCCGTTGTATGTGCAGTGTAATAGCTGCCGACGATATAATCTAGATAGCCAATCGTTTCATATTATGCTACAAGATAAAAAGCAGTATATAATGTCGGCTTTTTTGATGTAAGCGACAATGGGGATATTATAATCTCTGAAAATAAGACCTTAGAATAAAATCCACAAAGCTCTTGTTCTGTTCTATACTTACAAAAAATAGTTTTGAATCAGCCAAAACACCATAAAGGAGGGGCGTGGATGAAAAAACTAATAAAAAAATTTCTATTCTTGTTTGTAGTTATTGGTGTTATTGTAAATGTCATTAGCATAACCAGAAATGATGATATGAATATTATTTTAATTGGTCTAAATCCCCTTTTAAATTTACTTGAAAGTAATAGTATGATACGCGAGTTGATAAAAGTTTTCGGTTTCTATATATGGAATATTCTCTCCATGTTGTCATTTATAGTATATGGATTCTTGTTGGATGTTATTCTCAATAAGGAAGATAAATAATATTTAGAATTTAAAACCTCCATTCAACTAATAACTTAAAAAGGAATGATGAACTGAAAAAGCTATTTTGACAAATTAAAATTTCAAATCCTACGGTGATTAACAAATCCCTGTTACTGATAAATAGTAGAATTATAAGATTCCAACATACTAGCTATAAGTTTATTAGTTAGGCTTTAAATGGTATAATGAGAGTTGTAGATTTAAAACTCTTTTAGTTTGTATAAATACTGAGATATTATAGAAACAGATTGATGTTAAAAAGATGGCATAAGGTATCTGTAGAAAGGAGAAATAAGAATTATAGATAACCCAATTCACAAATATTTATAGTAACGCATATTTAGTTTAGTGCATGAAAAATTGCGAAAAAAGTAAAATTAAAACTAGAAAAGTTTTGTTTTTTACCCCTACTACAATTCATTGTCCCCGAAAGGGGAGACACGAGCCAATGATTCTTGTAGTTGTTTCTTAAGTGGATAAAAACCATTGTGAAAGGATAATTATGAAAAGAGTATTGGTTATAGGTGCTGGTATTGCGGGACTTTCTGCAGCAATTCGTCTTCAAAATGCCGGTTATCAAGTTGAAATTTATGAGAAAAATGCTATGCCGGGTGGGAAAATGCATCGATTGGAATTTGATGGTCATTCTTTTGATGTGGGACCAACCTTGGTGATGATGCCGTCAATTTATCGGGAAATTTTTGAAATTGCGGGGCGTAATCCAGACGATTATATTCCTATGGTTAAATTGAACCCGATGTATGATGTATATTTCAATTCGTCTCCTTTAAGATCCTATTCCATTTCGAATGATTTGCAAGAATTGCATAAGATTTTTGAAAGTAAAGGTTCTGAAAATTCGATGGGATTATATGATTATCTTAGTTCGATTTATAAGCGCTATCAGATTGCTTTAGAGCATTTTATTAAAAAACCTTTCCGACATAAACGCGATTTTTATAATCCCAAGGTTCTTTGGAATGCATTAAAATTGAAAACGTTTGACAGTGCGGATCAAATGATGTCGAAATTTATACCAGACAAAGACTTTCAACAGATGCTCAGCTTCCAAACCTTATATATTGGGGTTTCTCCGAAAAAAGGACCTTCATTATACAATATCATTCCCATGATTGAGTTACTTTACGGAGTTTGGTTTATAAAGGGAGGAATGTTTACGATGGCTAGCTAGATGGCTAAGCTTTTTGAAGAACTTGGTGGCAAAATTTATTATGAGATGCCTGTTGAAGAGATTATTACTAAAAATAATAAGGTGAAAGGTATTTCAGTTTCAGGGCAAGAAATTTTGGCAGATGCCGTGATTTGTAATGCAGATTTCCCTTATGCTATGAAAAATTTGATTAAGAATGATTCCGACAAAGGAAAGTATCATTCCGCTAAGATTGATTCAATGGATTATTCTTGTTCTTGTCTTGTATTCTATTGGGGAGTTGAAGGTGTCTATCCTGACCTTGCTGCCCATACGTTTGTGGTCGCAGATGATTTAGATTCAAATTTGACAAGTATTTTTGACGGAAGTAAGATTAAAGAGCCGTCTGTATATCTTCACATTCCTTCAAACGTTGATGCTACAATGGCTCCTGAGGGTAAATCTTCTTTTTATCTACTGATCCCAGTCTCCGATGTGGAGGCATCGCAGTATGAATGGGATGATGAGACTGTAAATTATTATAGGGAGCATGCGATTTCAACATTGGAGAAGTTGCCTTCGTTGCAAAACTTGAGAGATAACATTTCTTCCGAACGATATTTTACACCTCGTGATTTTATGAATTCTTTCAATGCCTATCGAGGTGCGACTTTTGGGCTACAACCTACTTTAACGCAAAGCAATCATCTGAGACCTCAGGCAAAGAGTCTTTCTTGTGAAGGGCTGTATTTTGCCGGCAGTAGCACACACCCGGGAGCCGGTGTACCGATTGTCATGCAGAGTGGCAAAATATGTGCAGAGGAGCTTCGTCGCGATTTGGAAGGAGCTGATTTCTCATGAATTTAGACTTATCATACCAGGCTGCTGAAGAGGTAATGCGAAAAAATGCATCAAGTTTTTATGCAGCTTTTAAGAAGATTGAGCATGCAAAATTTTTAGATATAGCAGCTATCTATGCTTTCTGTAGGTATGCTGATGATTTGGCAGATACAGAATCGCAGAGCGAGGCGAGACGGCTTCAACTTTTAAACCTATTAGAAGAAGACGTGAAGTCTTTGTACATGGGTAGTAATCAAAGTGATAATTATAAAAAATATGCCTGGTGGTTTGCGTTTGAAAATGCTGTTCGACTACGCAAAATCTCCCTTGACGCATTACTTGAACAGATAGATGGTCAGAAAAGTGATTTTAATTTTGAGGAGATTGGGGACAAGAGCGACTTAATACTTTATTGTAAAAAAGTTGCTGGCACTGTGGGGCTTATGCTAGCACCTATGCTTAAAGGTGAGAAAGCTGATGAGCGTTATGAGTCAATTTGTGAAGACTTGGGGATTGCGATGCAGATTACAAACATTCTAAGAGATGTCGGTGAGGATTTAAGAAACAGAAACAGAATTTATCTACCAAAATCTTTAATGAAAAAATATGGTGTTACAAAAGAAGAATTGGAAAATCTATCCGTCGTACCAAATTCTTTTAACAAAGGGTATTCATTTTTTAAACCTAGTCTTAAGGTAAGTGATAAAATAGTTCGTCTGTGGGAAGAAATAGCTTTACTCTCAGATTATTACTATGATAAATTTTATAGTCATTTATATATGTTTGACTCAGATGCACTATTTCCAGTGACTGCTGCTGCTGTATTTTATCAAGCAATTTTGGATGAAGTAAGAAAAAATAATTACAATTGTTTTACAAAAAGATGTTATACAAGTACTAAGACAAAAAGTGAATTGCTAAGAATAGTACTTAGCAGAGTTGAAGAAGTAAAGAATAATGGTAGTAATTGTAACAAAAAATATGATAAAAAAGGGAAGTTGAACTGATGAGCTCAAGATAAAGAAGACCTATTAATATTTTGTTGATAGGGACTCCTTTTGTATATATTTTTGCTATAGTTGCGTTCCCATTCAACAGATAATAAATATTTAATTAAATTTTGAGGATTAAAATCAATGAAAAAAGCAATGGTAATTATCAACCCTACCTCTGGTGGGGAAGAGGCCTTGGATTATAAGGTCAAGCTGGAGAATAAGGCCAAGGATTATTTTGAGCATGTGGAAACCAAAATTACTGAAAAAGCGCTAGATGCGACACATTTTGCTGAGGAAGCGTCTCGTGAGCAGTACGATGCAGTGGTTGTGTTTGGTGGAGACGGGACTGTCAATGAAGTCATTTCAGGTATTGCTGAGAGAGACTACACTCCGAAGTTAGGGATTATCCCTGGCGGTACAGGCAACCTCATTACGAAACTTTTGGAAATCAATCAAGACATCAATGGCGCGATTGATGAACTCGATTTTAATTTAACCAATAAGATTGATATTGGTAAAGCAAATGACAACTATTTTGGTTATATCTTTAGTATCGGTTCTCTGCCTGAGGCGATTCACAATGTGGAGATCGAGGACAAGACAAAATTCGGTATTTTAGCTTATGCTGTAAATACTATGAAGTCTGTGATGACGGATCAGGTCTTTAACATTAAGATTGAGACAGAAAATGGAAATTATGATGGTGAAGCAAGTCATGTTTTGGTTCTCTTGACAAATTACTTCGCTGATAAGAAAATCTTTGAAGAAAATAAAGATGGCTATGCCAATATTTTGATTCTAAAAGATGCTTCAATATTCTCTAAATTATCTGTCATTCCTGATTTACTAAAAGGGGATGTTGTCGGAAATGATAATATTGAGTATATCAGAGCGCGTAATATTAAGATCTCTTCAGATAGTGAGTTGGAGTCTGATGTTGACGGCGATAAGTCGGATAACCTACCTGTAGAGATTAAGGTACTAGGCCAGCATATTGAAGTCTTTTCACAACCGAAAGAGTAGAAGGAAAACTAGTTTATCCTTTAAGTTTTATATCAACGATTGGAGGAGGAATGAATTCTCTATTTGATGAATTTCGAGTAATTTGTTCTCATTTAAACCAAGTCGGAATTACACCGACGCTTATGGGGTCTTTGGGGTTTGAATACCGTTCAAATGAAGATTGGAAGCCGTCTGATATTGACATTCATGTGCCTGGCGATCCAAGAGGATGGGAAGCGCCTGATCATCTCAGGATTTATGACTGGGACAAGATAATGAAAGTTATGAACCACTTGGGCTACACTTTAATAGATATTCATGAGCATGAATTCCAAAAAGATGGCTTGAGTGTTGAATTTGGAAGTATCGATTCCTTACCTGATTTTGCAGGAGTTTCGGAATCGGATATAGAGCTTATTCATCTTGAGAACATCACTTTTCGTGTTCCAAGTCTGGAACAGTATCTAAGTATTTACAAAGCATCTTCTCAAGACTCCTATCGAAACAATCAAAATAGCAATAAAGATTTTAAGAAGATTGAATGGCTGGAAAGACATTTGTAAATCATCATTTAAAAAGTAGTAAGTTGTGAGATTTACTGCTTTTTTATTTTCATAAACAAACTATTGGAAAATACAAACGAGCCTTGCAAATAAAATTTTAAAGTAGTATACTGGAGTTATGATTATGAAAGCGTTTGCGTTATAAGTGAATTAAAGTAAATTAGGAGACAAAACAATGGAATTAACAGCCATTTACCACAGACCAGAGTCGGAGTATGCTTATCTTTATAAAGATAAGACAATGCACATTCGTATCCGAACGAAAAGAGGAGATATCGAAAGTATCAACTTACATTATGGAGATCCTTTTATCTTTATAGAGGATCGTTATGAAGCAATCAAGGAGATGATCAAAGTTACCTCCGATGCTTTGTTTGATTACTGGCAAGTGGAGATTACAGTTGGCTATGCACGACTCCAGTATCTCTTTGAACTCAAGGATAAGCAAGGTCAGAGTATCTTATATGGCGATAAGGGATGTGTTGAAAACACACTTGAAAATCTTCATTACGAAGGAAACGGCTTTAAAATCCCGTATATCCATGAGGTTGATGCTTGCCATGTTCCTGACTGGGTGGCCGATACAGTTTGGTATCAGATTTTCCCAGAACGCTTTGCTAATGGGAATCCTGTGATTTCTCCAGAAGGTTCGCTAGCTTGGGATTCGTCTATTAAACCAAAGACGAGCGATTTCTTTGGTGGGGATTTACAGGGGATTATTGACCATCTGGATTACTTGCAAGACTTAGGGATTACAGGTCTTTATCTCTGTCCGATTTTTGAATCCCCAAGCAATCACAAGTACAATACGACGGATTATTTCGAAATTGACCATCATTTTGGAGACAAGGAAACTTTCCGTAAATTGGTAGATCAAGCCCATCAGAGAGGCATGAAAATCATGCTGGACGCTGTTTTCAACCATATCGGAGACCAAGCTCCACAGTGGCAGGATGTTCTCAAACATGGTGAAGATTCTATTTATAAAGACTGGTTCCATATTCAAGACTTTCCAGTCGTTAAAGAAAATCTTGTTAATAAAAGAGAACTATCCTACCACACCTTTGCCTTTGAGAGCTATATGCCTAAGCTCAATACGGCAAATCATCAAGTGAGAGACTATTTGTTGAGCGTTGCGACCTACTGGATTGAAGAGTTTGATATCGATGCTTGGCGCCTGGATGTGGCAAATGAAGTCGATCACCAATTTTGGAGAGATTTCCGGAAGGCTGTCTTGGCTAAAAAGCCTGACCTTTATATTCTTGGAGAAGTCTGGCATACTTCTCAGCCTTGGTTAAATGGCGATGAATTCCACGCGGTCATGAACTATCCTCTCTCTGACAGTATCAAGGATTATTTCTTGCGCGGGGTTAAGAAGACAAGTCAATTTATCAATGAGATCAATAGCCAGTCTATGTACTATAGACAGCAGATTTCGGAAGTGATGTTTAATCTTCTGGATTCTCACGATACGGAGCGCATTCTAGCTACTGCCAAGGGAGATGTTCAACTTGTTAAGTCTGCCCTTGCTTGCCTCTTTTTGCAAAGAGGGACGCCGTGTTTCTACTACGGAACCGAGTTAGAGTTAGATGGAGGACCAGACCCAGATTGTCGTCGTGCCATGCCTTGGGAACGTGTCTCCGAAAGCAATGACATGCTTCATTTCATGAAGGAATTGATTCAGCTTCGCAAGAATGTTTCAGACATTATCCAACATGGAACTTATAGTCTGAAAGAAATCAAGCCGGATGTACTATCTCTGGCATGGGATTATGATGGCCAAAAGGTCCGAGCAATTTTTAACCAATCAGCAGAAAATTATCTTGTAGTTAGTGATTCTGTAGCGCTAGCCAGTCATTGTCAAGAGCGAGACAATCAACTTGTCATCTTACCAAAAGGATTTGTGATTGAATAAAAAATGAGAAGAGAAAGACTGTAATGATGGGGGACCATTCGTTCCAGTCTTTTTTCTGTTTATGTAGTATAATAAAGGAAATACCAGAGGTAAACCCTTAGAAAGAAGAGAACGATGAACCATCTAATCCAGTCTTTTTAGATATTTTCTATAAGCCGACTAGTGAGAATGCAGAGTTTAGTGAGTCTATATGGAACGAAAATCTTGATGAAAACATCTTTAATTATATTCGAAACTCTGAGGTCTTTGCCGATGCTAAAGAAAAGGAATACCTCAAAGTAAAAATTTATTTAGATGAAACTTAGTAAGGAGAAATCATGTTTAGTTTTTTTAAGCGAAAAAGAAACAAGTGGTTCAATCAGGAGTCACATGACAAGGCTAAAGAAAATCAGGCTGTTTCTGAAAAGAAACTTGATGTAGAAAATGATGAAGCAAATGTGGATTCTGAACAAATCCTCCATTTTGATCATTTGAATTTTAAATTGGCCGTCATTCAGGTCTTAATGTACGATTTACAAGTATTGAAACCATCCTTTGATATAGATGTTTTTGCTGATCAATACAGTGAAGAAGAGATTGATACTGAAAGCATGGAAGTTATAAGGCCTGCTCTTGAGTATTTTGAAACATTATCTATTCCTAAGAAATATGCTGAAGAGGTCAAAGAAATTTATATGGATGGTGGAAATGAGATTTATATGAATATCATTCCACAATGGGATGGAGAGGATGAAACATTTGATTTGAATGAACTCAGCTTATCCGAATTGCAACAATTTCCAAACTTAAAAGAAGCAACTATTTTAAGCAGCAATTTTGAGAGCGTGAAAGAAATCTTCGATGCGGCTGGCATTGAAGTTGAGCTATTATAATGTTAGTTATCAAGTCAATTCATGTTAAAACAATAATTTGCTCTCGCTTTAAAAGGAGTATGAAAATCAATGGACGCTAACATACTTAGAGTTGTAAAAATAGATAAAGAAGCACTTTATGAATTTATCTATAAAAACTTTATAGCACAACAGGAAGAATTGTTAGACATATCCAAATCTGAAGTGATGAATGATTTTGCAATAGATTGGGAAAAAGGGGAGTTTCTATTTACTGTGCATAGACAGGAAAACATTTCTGGAGAGCTGATTTCCTTACCAGAAGGACTAAATGCGGAAACATTACTGGAAAACTTGCCTGTTACAACTGATTCTGTACTTAAACCAAATCAAATCTATAAAGATTATTCATTTAACGATTTGAGCAAATTTATTTGATGAGAGTATTTTAGATCACAGAGGTTGCAGATGATAGAGTGCGGTGAGTTACAGTTAATGAAAGAAGAAAAGTATTAAAAAATACAATAGAATATTAAAGTTAGGATTATGTACAGCTTTTGTACTGACATTAGTATGTTGCTCTCAATCACAGAAAGGTTTAGAGAGGAGTCCAGTCAAATCTGAGTTTACTCAATCTAGTGCAACTTACTCGAATTTAAATAGTCAAGCTAGTATTGAAGAAGTGAAGAATTTATTATCCACTCATACTATCATTAGAAGGAAGCGAATTAAAGAACTCAACTTATAAAAGTCCCTTTATCGTAGAGAATATTGATTAGATAGCAAGGAAGAGGAAAAAATGAAACTATTTAAAAAAATTTCCTGTCTATTTATTATTATAGTTGGCGCCCTTCTACTAAGTGCCTGTACCTCGCATAAAGAAGACAAAGAGCGACTAGTTCGATATCTCAATAAGGTCTATGGAGAAAATACTTATGAGATGAAAGAAGACCCCAAGCATTCCTATTATTGGTTTGTGACATTGAAGGATTATCCTGATATTTCTTTTACTTGTAGTGTGTCCTATGATTGGCTAGCAATGGGGTCACCTTTTATTCATTCTGATTTTGAAGAAACATTTTGTACAAGAGCCCTTGCGGAGTATAAAGAAGATCATAATCTAGGTGATGATGTCCTGTCCTATCTGCATCCCGTAAATTTTGTCTATTCTACAGAAGTAACAAATTTAGATCAACTAAAAGAATCCTATGACAAGATGTTGGACTTTATCAACTATACTAGCCTGAAGTATCCTATTTTAGTAGAAACTGATTGTTTCGGGGTACGAATGGATATCAGTGGTATTCGATTAAAGAGATCGAGGAGGAATCTTGATGGGTCAATCGATACCAGTATTTATCGACAAGTTTGCAATGCAGAAAATGGAAAATTAAACATAACATCTTTTGAGGAAATTCGTCAAGAATTGGAACCCCAACTAAGAACACACCCTGAGAATTCAAAGGGATTTGTATTTGTAGTAAACACGACCTCCTTTGTACTGGGAAGCGATACGCTTGATGATTGCTTATATAAGCATTTCGAATTATCATCTACCACAGTAGAAGAACTTCAAAAGATCAAGTTGCAACCTGGAGAAAATAGCGAAAACTATATATTGTCCAAAGACTATAATGATAATAGTATGGAGTATTATACAAAAGTTACGGTGCAGGTAAAAAATCTAAGTGATAAGGAATGTTCTGTTTTAGATGGAACGTTGGTGAAGGCTATCATCTCTGATCCGGCAAGTATGTATATTGGAGATGTCTATTTTGAATTTGATAAAAGAAAAGAATTAACCGCTGATTTATATGATATGCTTGGAACAAAAAGGCCCTCCACTAGTGAAGAGGAGAGCGACGGAGTTCCCTATAAAAATATAAGAGTTTTATTTAAGATGAAGTCCTATTTCAAAGAGATAGACAGCGTTACATTATCCTATCAGGAGTAGGGATTTTTTCACTCCCAGATTGTATTCTGAGCTCTTACTCCGTATCGATTGGGGGACTGATCACTATTGAAATTCGCCACAAATTGATAGCTGTTCCATAGTACATAGTCGGCAGTTTGCAGCCTCAGACTGAAGTAGGTGTCCTGTTTCACTTCTTTAGCATCAGCAGGTTTTAGTGAAAAGATATCTGTTAAGTTTTTCGTTTTAAAATCAGTGATTGTGAGTTTGGAGAGGTCTTGGCCGTTGATTTTAACTTTGGATAGTTGTGGGCTGTCTGCTGAGATTTCATAGTATGTGACGACGCAGTTCTCGAGTTTATCAGTGTCTTTCCACTTTGGTGTAATGCTCATAAGGCCATAAGATTGACCATCTCGGACTATTTCGAGCAGTTCTCCATAATAGAAATGGTCATTGCGTTTGTTCACAATCTCGCTCTCAGGATTTTTTCCAGTAAAGCTGAATCCCTGATCCAGTAATTCTGAAGCTCTTGTTTCTCCGACCACCACACTGGTCTTGTCGATTTGAACTGGAATAGGTTGGGCGGGGACACCAGTTATCATGATACAGAACATAAAGATTAAGGTGGTCAAGCAGATAGCACCAATGACAGCATTGGTTGATGAATAGGGACCACGATCTTTTTTTGAACGGCTTACTATAAATATTACCAAGTTGACAAACTGTCTAAACAACATGCTCGCTACAACAATGGCGAATTGAGACTTTAAACAAGTATAGAGGGCTGCTGCAAAATTGTCCATTTTAACATACAGTACAGCTAAAGTGAGGATATTAGCCAGAATAAAA
Organism: Streptococcus sp. 5905; assembly: GCF_013276505.1. Lineage (NCBI taxonomy): Bacteria > Bacillati > Bacillota > Bacilli > Lactobacillales > Streptococcaceae > Streptococcus > Streptococcus sp. 5905. The sequence goes on along the minus strand of NZ_VMLC01000001.1, from coordinate 762,427 downwards.
TAGAAAATAAATAGGTTTACTTCTTTGAGAGCGTTCCTATTAGTGATATCTTCATATTCAACATGGTAGCGTCCTTGAAAACCTTGTCCAAACTGATACATCCACTTAGGAACTTCTTCGCCAGCGCTAACAGCACTCGCCAGTTTAAAATAGAGATAAATCGTACAGACTAAGAATAGGAAAAAAATAAAATAAAAAGTCAAAGCAAATATAAAAAAGCCCATCGCTATTCTCCTTTTCAAACTATAATCCACATTTTGGATACACCTTTATTATAACACTTTATAGGGAAAACATCTGAAGATACTATTCATCAGATAGGAATTACACCCTAGCGATAATAAGCTTTTATAAAATATAAATATTGTCATTCAACATAGAAATTTTGGAGGAAAAACAAATGGGAATGATTGCTAATTATCAATATATAAACGATCAGTATTTACATCAACTGAAGGCCTTTAATGGTGAAGGAGATGATCAGTTTGAGGTAGTAGAAGAGGAAGCAGAACTTCTACTTGATATAGACAAAATGTGGGATGTTCTCCATTTTGTGCTTACAGGGGTTGGAAGTTCAAACCCTAGTCGGAATGCTCCTTTGAGCGTGGCTGTTTTGGGTGTGGCGCCACTTGAAAATGTTGCGGAATATATTGCTTATACAGAAAAATCAAAAGTGTCAGAGATTTGTTCGGCTTTGGAAAACTTTGATATGGAAGAAGCCATGGCTCATTTTAGTATGCAAGCTTGTAAAAATGCAGATCTTTATCCTGATATTTGGGATTTTGATGACGAAGAGGAAGAGATTAAAGAAGAAATCTGCGATTATTTCCAAGCGATGAAAGAGTTTTACAAGAATATTTTAGAGCTCAATGGGAATGTCATGGTTACTATTTGTTAAAAGGTTTATTAAACGTTTCTAAAAGAATAAAATAGTTTGAGGCAAAAAATGGATAAAGAAGATTTACAAAAAGCATACCTTGACTTGGAAAAAGAAGGCTTTCCTTCTGGTAAAAGAATCAAATTTGCAGCTGATTTGGGTAGTTCCCAAGAAATCGCATATCATTACGAATTGATTTGCAAAGATTGGAATGAAGGTAGAAATCTGCATTTAGAAGGTAGCTTTGATAGACACGGAAGAGATGGACTCGAGTTTTTATTTAATCAGTTAGATGAATTTAAAGATGAAAAACAAAGTGTATTGACTGCATATCTTATAGCGGAAATCCTTTCTAAATCAAAGCATCGAGATTTTTATAGCTCATTTTGTGACCGACTGATTCCTATTCTCATTTCACTTTTAGATTTAAAGAATCCTATTTTTCGTCAAAAGGTAGTCATAGCTTTAGGTTGGGTAGGAACAGAAAAAGAAATTGATCTTTTGACAAGACAAATGCTTGATGATGGAGATGCCCTTTGTCGTGCATGGGCGGCAACAAGTCTCATGCAGCTGTCCTTTCATAGAGTAAAAATAGAAACCATATGTAAAGAAGCAAAGGCCAGTTTTATTCAAGCTATTACCGAAGAAAAAGATCCTTATGCTTGTGGTTTGATGATAGAAGCAGCTCAACTATTATTTGGCAAGAGATGGATACCATCTTCTGCAGTAGAAAATATGGATCTTGAAAAAATAGAAAAGGCTCAAAAATCTGCTATTAGATTTCTAAGTAAGCATTAGGGATCAATTATTTAGAAATACACGTCTGACTACTGGTGCTTTTGAAGAGGGAGAAGAGAAAATCTGTCCTTGATGAGAAATTCTATTGTTTTGGCGATGAAAAAACATGGTATGTCGATATGCTCTGAACAAGAGCCCTATGTTCCCTTCGCCAATAATCACAAATTATCTAGACTGCAATTCCTTGAGATTAGAAATCTAAACAATGATTTTGAATTTGTTGTCCAAGACTTAGAAGAGGTTTGATATGAAAGGTCATAAGCGAAAAGATTACCTCTATCGGTATCTACTCTATCGGTTTGAAAAGGAAGCTTGCAATAATAGTGGTCTTGAAGGGATCAATCAAGAGACTAAAGAAAGAATCTGTCATCAGGCAACAAAGACCACCAGACGAATTTGTGTATTTGTCGGTCTGGTCTATTTGATTCTGTTTTGCTTGATAATTATCTGGCTGAATGCGAATTGCTCCCAAAATTCATTTTTTCTATGGTATCAAGGCTATATAGAATCATTATTTCCATTGATTAATGGTGATTGGGGGAGTAGTTGGATTGAGAAAAAAGGGACGATCTTATGGATTGCTATCAAGGCTTTCCCCATATTTGTTCTTAATGGGGCGCCCTTTTTTTTGCTTGTGCTACTGATTGCGAATAGAACCTTGAAAAAGAAATTAAGGATCGAATGTATCAACTAAGGAGAAAATTGAGATGGGTAGAATAGTTGTAATCAGTTCGCTGGCTTTTCTTGCATTGGCATTTTTGGGGATTGGACTCGGAATGTATTTCTTCCTCAAAAGGCTGGTAGTGAATGGAAAATCCGTCTTAGACGAGCCAGTAAATGAGCAAACTCGTACAGATAAGATGGGGCTTGGCGAACTTCTAGTTTACTTGTCGATAATTGCGATTGCTGGCGTTTTTGTAGTGCAAATAATGAGTAGGGGAGGAACTGGTAATGCTATCTTGGCAAGAATTGTGATCCTACCGCCGATTATGGCACTTTTTAATGCCAGAAAACGCACGGGCAAAGCCATGCTTGCGCTTGTGGTTTCTTTTATGGTGGCCTTATTTGTTATGATTGCATACGGTCAGATCGGTTCACCTCCCAAAGCGCCTGAACTAAAAATAGATGACAAGTCGATCACGCTAACCCAAACAAGTGTGAGTGACCTTCTAAAAGAAGGTTTTGACATCTATATCAGGGAGAATGACAGCTTTAGTAATGATTATGATGAGGCTCTTTCTGCTGGGAAAATCAAGAAATATCAGGCTGATAAGAGTATTTTTATCGAAAAAGGTTTTCATCGAGATAGTAATGCTGTGTCGTATGCTCCCTATCTTCTTGGCAAAGATGGTTTAATCCTTGGAAGTATTGCCTTATACGGAGATGAAATAAAAGAAACTGTCTTAGAGGACTGTAAAATTATCCAGTTTAAGCTGGATGAAGACCGTATTTCAGCAGCAAAATCAAAAGCTATCTCCTATAAGCTGGATGGTGTGGATTTACTAGCTAGTATTGATGAAGGAGCCATGCGAACTACCTTTGGTGATAAATTATGGTCTGTCCCGCCTGCCCATCCTGTAGACTCGACCCAACTATGGTATGGTATCCAGTGGAAAAGTCCCAGTGACCACCTGTTTTGGAATGAATTTTTCTCCTTAATTCGCTTGGATGAAAACTACCATATGGTAGATTTTGAGCTAGTTGGAGAAGTAGCGCGTGATGATTAGTGAAATAAAGACCTACTAAGTTTTTTTGATGTTATTCTATTTGTACTTCGGTCAGGATTAGTATATAATCTATCATAGAGTCATTTACTAACTAGGAGAAGAATCATGGAATTAAAAGATTTTACTGAAAAAGAACAGGACATGATAAAGCAGGGACTGACAACATCTGAAATTAGCGATAAGGAAACCGCTGCGAAAATCCTTGCCCTAGTGCCTCAGGAATGGATCAAACGCATTCCCTTTTTCGTGCGAAAACACGCAACAACTCGGACAATAAAGCGAATTTCTATTGAATATCCAGAGCTCTACGCAGTTGCCAAGAGAAGTGGTGAGATTCCTGAGAAGGAACGAGAAGAATTGCGCCAAATCATTACAGATATTTTTCAAGAAAAAATGAATAAGCATAGAATAAAATAATGTTGAAAGGAACTACAAGAATTAGTTCCTTTTATAACCGTTTTCAATTATATGAAATGTAACTTATTGACGATATTTTGGCTATTTACGAACAAAGATTTAAAAAATCTTTAAAAAACACTTTACAAGTTCTTGTAAACATGATATAGTTATAAGGCTTAGAAAATGAGATGATGTTTTCTAGCAAATATAAACCCGAGTAAAAAATGCCTACGGACAGGCAGGGTTGAATGCCGAAGCGTGGTTGAAAAGCCACATTATTGATAGGGTTAAAAGCCTACTTTTATAAGTTGATGTTAGGACGCTTGTCCTAATTCATAAATTTTTAGTGTGGTGAAAGCACACGTCATCTTGTGAAACGATCAATAAAGTACGTAATATTTGCTACTAGAGAGTTAGGAAACATCAGGAACAGACATACTCAACAGAAACCAAAATAAAAACGTCAGAAGATTGCAGAGCAGGTGAAAACCTGCTCTTTTTTCATAAGTCAACCTTTGATTGCCCTCATCTTTTTGAGGAGCTAAAAATACGGTAAAGGAGTATGTCTTGAAAAAGTTAGATCAGAATCAGGCACCTATTTATGAAGGTCTGATTAAGCTAAGAAAGAAACGGATTGTTCCCTTTGATGTACCAGGTCACAAACGCGGACGGGGAAATCCAGAACTTGTTGAATTGTTGGGAGAAAAATGTGTTGGCATTGATGTCAATTCTATGAAACCCTTGGATAATTTAGGCCATCCCATTTCGATTATTCGGGATGCAGAGGAGCTAGCAGCTGATGCTTTTGGAGCAGCCCACGCATTCTTAATGATTGGGGGAACAACATCATCTGTTCAAACCATGATTCTTTCTACCTGCAAGGCTGGAGATAAGATTATTCTGCCGCGTAATGTCCACAAATCTGCTATCAATGCGCTGGTTCTATGTGGTGCCATTCCCATCTATATCGAGATGAGTGTAGATCCTAAAATTGGCATCGCTTTAGGTCTTGAAAATGACCGAGTAGCTCAAGCTATAAAGGAACATCCAGATGCTAAGGCTATCCTAATCAACAACCCTACTTACTATGGAATTTGTTCAGATCTTAAAGGTTTGACGGAAATGGCTCATGAAGCTGGCATGCTTGTTTTAGTGGATGAAGCCCATGGAGCTCATTTACATTTTACTGATAAACTCCCAATTTCTGCTATGGATGCTGGCGCTGATATGGCAGCGGTCTCTATGCATAAGTCTGGTGGGAGTTTGACCCAAAGCTCCATTTTACTTATCGGGGAGCAGATGAATCCTGAGTACGTTCGTCAGATCATCAACTTGACCCAGTCAACATCCGCCTCATACTTGTTAATGTCTAGTTTGGATATTTCACGTCGCAATCTAGCCCTTCGTGGTAAAGAGTCGTTTGAGAAAGTCATTGAGTTATCTGAGTATGCTCGTCGTGAAATCAATGCTATCGGTGGTTACTATGCCTACTCAAAAGAGTTAATAGACGGAGTGTCCGTTTGTGATTTTGACGTGACAAAGCTGTCAGTTTACACTCAGGGTATTGGCTTAACAGGTATCGAGGTTTATGATCTCCTACGAGACGAATACGATATTCAAATTGAATTTGGTGATATCGGCAATATATTGGCCTATATTTCCATCGGCGACCGCATCCAAGACATAGAGCGTCTGGTCGGTGCTTTGGCTGATATTAAGAGACTCTATTCAAGAGATGGAAAGGACTTGATTGCTGGAGAATATATTCAGCCCGAGTTAGTGCTGTCTCCTCAGGAAGCCTTCTATTCAGAGAGAAGAAGTTTAACCTTGGATGATTCTGTTGGACAGGTCTGTGGAGAATTTGTCATGTGCTATCCTCCAGGAATTCCTATCTTGGCTCCAGGTGAACGCATTACACGAGAAATTGTAGACTATATCCAATTTGCCAAGGAACGTGGTTGCTCCCTCCAAGGGACGGAAGATCCAGAGGTCAATCACATCAACGTCATTAAGAGAAAGGAGAACTAGATGGATTTATGGTTTTCTGAAGTTCATACTCCAGATGTGAAATTATCCCTGAGAACTGCTAAGCAACTCTATGCTGGAAAAAGTGAATGGCAGGATATCGAAGTCTTGGATACACCAGCTTTTGGGAAAATACTGATTTTAAATGGGCACGTCTTGTTCTCAGATGCGGATGATTTCGTATACAACGAAATGACCGTTCACGTTCCCATGGCTGTGCATCCCAATCCCAAGAAAGTTTTGGTTATTGGGGGTGGTGACGGTGGTGTTGCCCAAGTATTAACTCTTTATCCTGAACTGGAGCAAATCGATATTGTGGAACCAGATGAGATGTTGGTTGAGGTCTGTCGTGAGTATTTTCCAGACTTTGCTGCAGGGCTAGATGATCCTCGTGTTACCATTTACTACCAAAATGGGCTACGCTTTTTGCGAAACTGTGAAGATGACTATGATATTATCATCAACGATGCGACAGATCCATTTGGGCATACGGAAGGGCTCTTTACCAAGGAATTTTACGGAAATAGTTACAGAGCCTTGAAAGAAGACGGCATCATGATTTATCAGCATGGGAGTCCCTTCTTTGACGAGGATGAGTCAGCTTGTCGTAGCATGCACCGCAAGGTCAATCAAGCATTTCCAATCAGCCGGGTTTATCAGGCCCATATTCCGACCAGTCCAGCGGGCTATTGGTTGTTTGGATTTGCGTCGAAAAAATACCATCCGGTCAAAGATTTTGATAAGGAAGGCTGGAAAAAACGCCAGCTTTTCACAGAATACTACACTGCAAACTTACATGTGGGAGCCTTTATGTTGCCTAAGTATGTAGAAGACATTTTAGAAGAAGAGGAAGGGAAAAAATGAGTCGTCTATTAGTTATCGGATGTGGAGGCGTTGCCCAAGTTGCTATTTCAAAGATTTGTCAAGATAGCGAAACCTTTACAGAGATTATGATTGCTAGTCGTACCAAGTCAAAATGTGATGACTTGAAGGCTAAACTGGAAGGCAAAACAAGTACAAAGATTGAAACAGCTGCTGTTGATGCTGACAAGGTTGAAGAAGTGATTGCCTTGATTGAAAGCTACAAGCCAGAAGCTGTTTTGAACGTAGCTCTGCCATACCAAGACTTAACTATCATGGATGCTTGTTTAGCGACTGGAGTTCACTATATCGACACAGCTAACTACGAAGCTGAGGACACAGAAGATCCTGAGTGGCGTGCCATTTATGAAAAACGTTGCAAGGAACTTGGTTTTACAGCCTACTTTGACTACTCATGGCAGTGGGCTTATCAGGAGAAATTCAAAGAGGCAGGCTTAACAGCTCTGCTTGGATCTGGTTTTGACCCAGGTGTGACTAGTGTCTTTTCAGCCTATGCTCTCAAACACTATTTTGATGAAATCCACTATATCGACATTTTAGACTGTAATGGTGGTGACCACGGTTATCCATTTGCGACTAACTTCAACCCAGAAATCAATCTCCGCGAGGTTTCTGCACCAGGTTCTTACTGGGAAGATGGAAAGTGGGTAGAAGTCGAAGCTATGTCTATCAAACGTGAGTATGATTTCCCTCAGGTTGGTCAAAAAGACATGTATCTCCTTCACCATGAAGAAATCGAATCATTGGCTAAAAACATTCCAGGCGTCAAACGGATTCGTTTCTTTATGACCTTTGGTCAATCTTATCTAACTCACATGAAATGCTTGGAAAACGTTGGTCTCCTTCGTACAGATGCGATTAATTTTAACGGACAAGAAATCGTTCCGATTCAATTCTTAAAAGCCTTGCTTCCAGATCCAGCCAGCCTCGGGCCACGCACTGTTGGTAAAACCAATATCGGATGTATCTTTACAGGTGTCAAAGATGGTGTTGAAAAGACCATCTACATCTACAATGTTTGCGACCATCAGGAATGCTACGCAGAGGTTGGTTCACAAGCTATTTCTTACACTACAGGCGTTCCAGCCATGATTGGGACAAAATTGGTTATGAACGGAACTTGGAAACAGCCTGGAGTTTACAACCTTGAAGAATTGGATCCAGATCCATTTATGGAAGCTTTGAATGAGTATGGTTTACCTTGGGTTGTGGTTGAAAATCCACAAATGGTGGACTAATGAAGCTAGAACAAGTACCAACACCAGCTTATGTCATTGACTTGGCAAAGTTAGAAGCCAACTGCCGCATTTTACAAGAGGTTCAGGAAAAGTCTGGTTGCAAGGTTTTGCTCGCCCAGAAGGCATATTCCCTTTACAAAACCTATCCCTTGATTAGCCAGTATCTATCTGGTACGACGGCTAGTGGTCTCTACGAGGTCAAGTTAGCAAGAGAAGAATTCCCGGGGGAAGTCCATGTATTCGCGCCAGCCTTTAAGGATGCGGATTTGGAGGAATTGCTTGAGATAACAGACCATATCGTTTTTAACTCGGAGAGACAATTGCGTAAGCATGGGACTCGTTGTCAGGAGGCTGGTGTCAGTGTTGGTTTGCGTCTCAATCCTCAATGTTCAACTCAGGGTGACCACGCGCTCTATGATCCTTGTGCTCCTGGATCTCGTTTTGGAGTGACACTAGATAAAATTCCTAGCGATTTGTTGGATTTAGTGGACGGTCTTCATTTTCATACCCTTTGCGAGCAGGGTTCAGATGATTTAGAGACAACTTTGAAAGCAGTTGAAGCGCAGTTTGGTCCTTATTTACATGAGGTAAAATGGCTCAATATGGGTGGCGGACACCACATCACAAGAGACGACTACGATGTGGATTTGCTGATTTCTGAAATCAAGCGTATCCGAAAAACTTACAATCTTGACGTCTATATCGAGCCGGGTGAGGCCATTGCGTTAAATGCGGGTTATCTAGCAACTGAAGTATTGGATATTGTAGAAAACGGTATGGAGATCTTGATTTTAGACGCCTCTGCGACCTGTCATATGCCTGATGTACTTGAGATGCCCTATCGTCCACCTTTGAGAAATGGCTTTGAAGCTCAGGAAAAAGCCCATACCTACAGACTTTCTTCTAATACCTGCCTGACGGGTGATGTGATTGGTGATTATAGCTTTGAAAATCCAATCCAAATCGGTGATAGACTTTATTTTGAAGACATGGCTATTTACTCATTTGTTAAAAATAATACCTTTAACGGTATTGGATTGCCAAGTCTCTATCTTATGGACGAGCAGGGAGACTGCAGCTTAGTCAAAGCCTTCGGCTATCAAGACTTTAAAGGGAGATTATCATGATGGACAGTCCCAAAAAATTAGGCTTTCGTATGCCAGCAGAGTACGAACCCCATCATGGCACCCTCATGATATGGCCGACTCGGCCAGGATCATGGCCTTTTCAAGGAAAAGCTGCTAAAACAGCATTTACTCAGATAATCGAGACCATAGCAGAAGGGGAAAGGGTTTACCTTTTGGTGGAGCAGGACCATCTACCTGAAGCCCAATTCTACTTAGGAGATAGCGTTGTTTATTTAGACATTCCCACCAATGATGCTTGGGCGCGTGATACTGGTCCGACCATTCTTGTCAATGATAAAAGAGAAAAGTTGGCAGTTGATTGGTCTTTCAATGCCTGGGGTGGTGCTGTAGATGGTCTCTACCAAGATTATGAAGATGATGACCAAGTAGCCAGTCGTTTTGCTGAGGCCTTGGAAATGCCTGTTTACGATGCTAAACCTTTTGTACTAGAAGGCGGCGCGATACATAGCGACGGTCAAGGAACGATTCTCGTGTCCGAAAGCTGCTTGCTCAGTCCTGGTCGCAATCCTCACCTGACTAAAGAGGAAATCGAGAATACCTTATTAGAGAGCCTTGGTGCTGAAAAAGTTATCTGGCTTCCTTATGGTATTTATCAGGACGAAACCAATGAACATGTTGACAATGTTGCTGCCTTTGTTGGTCCTGCAGAGCTTGTTCTAGCTTGGACAGACGACAAAAGCGATCCTCAGTATGCCATGTCTGCAGCTGACCTTGCCCTTTTAGAGAAGGAAACAGATGCGAAAGGTCGCCCTTTCACTATTCATAAGCTTCCTATACCAGCTATTCGTCAGGTTGTCACTAAAGAGGATTTACCAGGCTATACCTATGAAGAGGGGGAAGAGGAGCGCTATGCTGGGGAACGTCTAGCAGCTTCCTATGTAAATTTTTACATCGCCAATAAGGCTGTCTTGGTTCCACAGTTTGAGGATGTAAACGACCAAGTGGCCTTAGATATCCTCAGCAAGTGTTTTCCAGACCGTAAAGTTGTCGGAATAGCAGCCAGAGATATTCTCTTAGGTGGTGGCAATATCCACTGTATCACCCAACAAATTCCAGAATAGGAGAAAAAGATGAGAAATGTAAGAGTTGCAGCGATCCAGATGCAATGTGCTAAGGATGTGGCAACAAATATCCAAACAGCTGAACGTTTAGTTCGCCAAGCTGCAGAGAAAGGCGCACAAATCGTTCTCTTGCCTGAGTTGTTTGAACGTCCTTATTTTTGTCAGGAACGCCAGTATGATTACTACCAGTATGCCCAGTCCGTGACAGAAAATACAGCTATTCAGCATTTTAAAACCATTGCCAAGGAGCTAAAAGTCGTTTTACCCATCAGTTTTTATGAAAAAGATGGCAATGTCTTGTATAACTCTATCGCTGTCATTGACGCAGATGGGGAAGTGTTAGGAGTTTATCGGAAGACCCACATACCAGATGACCATTATTACCAAGAAAAGTTTTATTTTACGCCTGGTAACACAGGTTTCAAGGTCTGGGATACTCGCTATGCTAAGATTGGGATTGGCATCTGTTGGGATCAATGGTTTCCTGAAACAGCGCGCTGTCTTGCATTGAATGGTGCTGAATTACTCTTTTATCCAACAGCCATCGGTTCAGAGCCAATTTTGGATACAGACAGTTGTGGTCACTGGCAACGTACTATGCAAGGACACTCAGCAGCAAATATTGTTCCAGTCATTGCAGCCAATCGTTACGGTTTGGAAGAAGTCACTCCTAGTGAGGAAAATGGTGGACAGAGTTCTAGTCTTGACTTCTACGGTTCTTCCTTTATGACGGATGAAACAGGAGCTATTCTAGAGCGAGCTGAAAGACAAGGTGAAGCTGTTCTGTTAGCAACTTATGACCTTGACAAGGGAGCAAGTGAACGCCTCAACTGGGGCCTGTTTCGTGATAGAAGACCAGAAATGTACCAACGAATTACGGACTAGAAGGTAACTTTCATAATAAACTTTTGATATTCACGCCTGTCTTACAAAAATGTAAGATAGGTTTTTTAAATGTAAGATGGGTGTACGATTATGCGTGGAAATGTATGCTATACTCAATGTAGATCAAAAAGAAAGAGGTTTATTATGAAAAAATGGAATGCGACGCAGTTGAAGTACTTGATGGCAGCAGTAATGATTCTAGACCATATCCCTCATATCACAGGAATCGTTTCGCCTATGTGGGAAGGTATCTTTCACGCTATGACTCGTTGTGTGGGAGTCTGGTTTGCCTATATGGCTATGGAAGGATTCATCCATACTCGAAATCTGAAAGACTATCTCATCCGTCTCTGGAGTTGGGCTTTTATCATGTTCGCAGGAAATAGTCTGCTCAATGCCCTGTTTTCCTCTAAGGGAGTAATGGTTAATAACAACATTTTCTTGACTTTGGCTATCGGTGTCACCATGCTTTGGCTTGTATTCCCCAGAAAAGAGCTGGATCAAAAAGAGAAGTTGTGGCGTCGGATTGGGACTGCTGGACTATTGATCTTCGGTTGTCTTTTTACTGAGGGTGGCATCACCATGCTACCATTTCTCTTGATTAGTTACTCTTGTCGGAATCGCAAGGGATTGCGAAATCTCCTCTATACTCTCCTTTGGGCCTTCTTATTAGTGACTTCCATCCAAATCTATGACACTTGGGACCAAACATTGGAAATGATGCTTTACAACTCTGACTGGCTTTTTATCACTGTCTTTCCTTTTATGGCCTTGTATAATGGGGAACGTGGTGAACAAACTATATGGAATAAGTATTTCTTTTATATTTTCTACCCAGCTCATTTATGGCTCATAACCTTGATTGCTTATTTGGTTAAGTAGATTCAATATCCATTAGCTCCTTCTTACTTATAATGTGAGAGGAGCTTTTCTGTGTCTGGAAATCCTAACAAAACATGTTATAATAGTTTTAGAAAGGACGATGTTTATGGCGAGCATACTTGTAATTGAAGATAATAATGAAATCCAAGAAATTTTGCGAACACTTCTTACTGAAGAACACGAGGTGATCCAAGCCTTTTCTGGTACGGAAGGTATCATGCAATTTGATAAAGGTGGCATTGATCTCGTTCTGCTAGATATCATGCTTCCAGGAAAAAATGGCGACCAAGTTTTGCAAGCTATTCGACAAACTAGTCAGACTCCGGTCATCATGCTCACTGCTTTGAGTGATAAAAAGCTCATCAGCCAATATCTCCTAGATGGTGCCAATGATTATGTAGTAAAACCTTTTGATTTGGACGAAGTCTTTGCCAGAGTCACTGTACAGTTACGCCAAAGTGCAGAAAAACAGCCTATGGAAATAGAAAAAAACGAAAATCTGACACATAACTTAAAAAATATCCAGTTTAATGCGGATAGTTTTGAAATAAGTAACTATACTGAAACCATTCGGCTTGCAAAGAAAGAGTGTCAAATTCTCCAAATGTTGCTCCATCATCCTAAAAAGATCTTCACCAAGGAAGAACTCTATGAATTGATTTGGGAAGAAAGCTACCTGTCTGGAGATAATACGCTTAACACTCATCTAAGCAATCTCCGTAAAAAACTGCATCAACTGGATCCAAATCACGAATACATCGAAACCATTTGGGGAGTTGGTGTACGATTAAAAGGAGACAAATAATGAATTACATTTTGATATCAATATTACTCCTTACTAACATTATTTTGGCGATTTCTTTGATTCGCTATCATATAGCAATTAGAGATTTAAGCAGACAAATCGAAGAAAAGATTCGATCGGGTAGCATGACGAGGATCGGGGTAAATTTCTTTTCAAAGACCATTTTGCGTCTACATAACCAAATTGAGAATCTATTTCAAGAAGTGGAACAGAATCAGCTAATCATGAAGCGTGAAAAACACACCCTAGATATGGCAATCAGTAACATCGCTCATGATATTCGGACACCTTTAACAATCGCTTCTGGATATACTCAGCAACTGATAAAACACCCCGATAATAGTCAGGAAACTTTAAGCAAAATAGCCCATCACCTTGATTTGGTTTCCAAACGGTTGGAGGCTCTCCTCGAATACCGTCATTTGATGGAAGGAGCAGTCAAACCGAAACTGGAAGAGCTTGATTTATCAACTTTTATAACGAAGAAGACTTTAACTTATTACGACGTTTTTCAATCTTCACAGATTGTTCTTGATTTTAACGTTGAACCAGGATTGAAAACGACGACTGATGAGGACTTGCTTGATAGAATTTTACAAAACCTCCTTGGAAATGTTCTTAAGCACGGCAAGGAACAAGCTCGACTTTCTTTGAAAAAGGGAGAAAAAGGGCTTGTTTTGGAAATTGATAATCTTGTCAAAAAACCTATCAAGAATATAGACAATCTCAGCAATCGTTTTTATTCTGAAAATCTATCAGACACGGAAGAATCCTCTGGTTTAGGTCTCTATATTACCGAGGAATTAGTTCATCTTCTCGGTGCAGAGATGAAACTAAGCACAGATGGTCAGTGGTTGTCGGTTTTCATTTATTTTTAACAGAAGAAACCTCCTCTATATCCTAGAGGAGGTCCTTTTTATAAGCTTTTCTTTTTGAAAATAGTCAGTCCACTGAAAGAGAAGAAAAGTATGACTGTTACGCAAACCGTGATGGTATAGAGAATAGCTTGACTGTTAGTGGTCATAGCATAGGCAAAATCTAGAATTAAATATCGTAGAATTTCAATGTCTGGGAAAACAAGCATTGGAATAGAAAGGACGATAGAGCTAATCAGATAACCAATAAATACGGCAAGATAAGAATGAGTCAGGTAGAGAATAAAGGAAACAATCGAAAGCCAAGCGAGAAGGCAGAGAAATTGAAGGGAAATCGTCAAGAGGAGATTGGCAATAAAACCATCAGGTATCGTACCAAGTCCGTTTAGAAGAGTCGCGGGAATAAAGGCAATCACAAGGCTGGCGATGAGTTGCAAGAGAGCGATGCTTGCTAGTACAAAGGATTTAGCGAAGAAAAACTCTGTACGAGAAACGCCGACTGTCAAACTATTTTTATAAAGCTTGCCGATTAGATCGACCCCAAGAACTAAACATACTAGAATAATACAGAGGAAAAGGTTTGAGCCGTTATTTGACGCGTTGATTAGAGCTTCTATCCCATTCCAACCATGGGTAGGAGTCTCAGGTGGTGCTGGCTGAACTGACATTAGATGTCCTGTAGCCCCGATAGTAGCACCCATTAGCAAGAGGACAAAGAGAATGAATTCTGTAATCCAGAATCCTTTGGAGCGGAAAAGACGGTAAAAATCTGCTTGAATGGTATGTATCATGATTTTTCTCCTATTCTACCAATTGTGTGAAGTATTCTTCTAGGTTTTGACGGGCAAAGTAAATCTCATCAATAGCAACATCGGCCAAAGTTAGTTGCTTAAGAATCTGTTTGACATCTTGCTCATTACCAAAGATATGAATTTCATTTTCAGGATTTACTACCTTAAACTGAAGCTGGATTTGTTCTTTCAATACCTGACAAGCTCTTTCTTTGTCGCTTGTTTTAAGCACAATATAATCCTCACTCAGTGTTTCAAACTCAGCTTTACTGATTTCACGGATAATCTTACCTTGATCCAGAATACCAAAGCGATTAGCTAAGAGATAGAGTTCTGACAAGATATGGCTAGAAATGAGGATAGTTATGCCTTTTTCTTGATTGAGTCGCTGGATCATGAGGCGAAATTCTTTGATTCCAATCGGATCGAGACCGTTAATGGGTTCATCAAGAATAAGGAAGTCGGGTTTAGATAGGAGTGCAATGGCAATGCCTAGTCTTTGTTTCATTCCTAGCGAGAAATCACGAAAGACTTTCTTACCTGTATCAGACAAACCTACATAATCCAGTGTTTCTCGAATGACTTTATCAGCATTTGGAATATGGCGAATCATACAATAATATTTCAGATTTTGATAGGCTGTTAAGTGATTATGAGCTACAGGTGATTCGATAACCGAACCCACTCGAGATAGGGACTTGATCCACTCATTTTCCGATTGACTAGAAAAGAGGGAAACAGTTCCTGTATCCGAAAACAGTAGTTGCGTAATGATTTTTATCAAGGTGGTTTTACCAGCCCCGTTTTTTCCAATTAGACCATAAATATCTCCCTCTTTTATCGTTAGACTAAGATCTTGAAGAATAGCTTGTTGGCCAAATTGTTTGGTCAGTCCATGAATTTCGAGTACTGTTTTCATGATTTTCTCCTTTTGATTTGTTTTACTAACTTTAGTATAAGGTATAGAAATCAAAGAAAGCTCAAGTATTTCTAAAGAGTTTCTAAAGTTTTCAGATTTTTAAAATGTCAAAAACCCAGTTAAGGATTTAACTGGGAATTTTCTCTATAAAATATACTTCTCAATGGCACGCGCGACGCCGTCTTCTTCGTTGCTGGCTGTAACATCATCAGCTAGGGATTTGACATGGTCGCTAGCATTTCCCATTGCAATACCAAGGCCTGCAAACTGGAGCATTTCGATATCGTTATTAGCATCCCCCATGGCCATAATTTCTGACGGTTCAATCTGCAAAATCTCAGCTAGTCGTGAAAGAGCAGTAGCCTTTGTGGTTCCAAGTGGCATGGCTTCATAAATGACAGGTTGCGAACGAACGCCGCTGAATCTTTGGCAGAGTTCCTCAGCAAAACGCTCTTCAAAATCATCTGTTTGTTCTTTAGTGCCTAAAAACATTCCTTGGAACATACGATACTTACAACTGGTGGCTTCCTCAAGGGAAATTTCAGTCAGGTCTGAAAAGACTAGTTTGGCATCGTTTTGAATGATTTGATTTGGCTTGCCACCAAGGACAAAATAATGTTCTTCATCAAAAAGAGTCAACTGAACATCGCTTTTTTCAGCTAGGTCATAGAGGTATTCGATGTCAGCTGGACTAAGTTCTTGCCAGTCAACTAGACCCCAGTCACTAGTCTGGTGGGTTGAGCACCCGTTATTGACAATGACATACTCATTCTGGAGGTCCAGTCCCAGTTTTTTGTAATAAGGAAGAACACCGAAAAGCGGGCGACCTGTACAGAGAACCAGTTTGACGCCTTTTTCAATAGCTTGGTGAATGGCAGTAATGTGGGCTTGTGGGATTTCCTTGGCTTCATTTAGGAGAGTTCCGTCCATATCCAAGGCTAGTAGTTTAATCATAAGACTTCCTTTTCTAGGTGTTTTGCTTTTATTATAGCATATAGAACATAAAATGTCTGACAGAATTGTAACATTCAAGCTTCCTTTTCTTGAAAAATAAAATAAATTATTTTATAATATGTACACTTAATATTCAAGGAGAAAAAATGTCAATCTATCAGTTTAATTCGATTTACAAAAATGATGAAACAGAGTCTACAGGCCTTCTTTTCATCAAAGTCTGTAACAAATGGGAAAGCAACTTGAAAAGAGTTTTAAAATCAGTTGGTCTTACTTTGCCCCAATTTATTGTTTTGACTTCACTCTTGTTTCTGACTAATAGAGAGGAATATGTAACACAAGTTGATATTGCTCATTTCACAGGTATGGATGTCATGACGGTTTCTCAGATCGTCCGGTTACTAGAGAAGAAAGACTACATTAGACGCGATCAACATCCAAAGGATAGTCGGGCAAAACTGGTCTTAGTGACGAAGTCTGGTGTGGAGAAAGTCAATCAAGCTTTACCCTTAGTAGAAGGGGTTGATGAAGAATTTTTTGAAAAACTTTCTAACGATAGAGAAAGTTTCAATCGCATGTTAGCAGAGTTGGAGGATAAAAATGCCTAGATATTGGGTCGGAGTTGTTTCAAAGAATCATGTTTTAAGAGGAGTTGAGGGGAATTTTTGTCAGGTCTGTCATGGAAAGGGCGGCCCCTTAAACCGTATGAAAAAAGGCGATTATCTTTTATACTATAGCCCACAATACGATATGAATGGTCAAGATAAGTTACAGGCTTTTGTGGCCGTAGGTAAAATTATAGATGACAAAGCCTATCAAGTAGAGCAGTTTGAAGGATTCTTTCCCTTTAGACGAAATGTCGAGTATTATCTACCAGTCAAAGATTGCTCAATAGAAATAACCAGACAACATCCTGAATGGAAAGACTATGCTTCTAGGCTTCGTTATGGGCATTTTGAAGTTTCCAAAGACTTTTTCCTCTATATCTTTCATCATATGAAAGTGGATGATGAAGCTTGATTGATTTGCTAGTTAAATGATTGTCAACAAGAATTTTGGATTTGGACTGTGAAGCGAACTTTGCTATAATAGAGTAAGAAACTTTGAGAAACCAAACGAGGCAGAGATGAAATTACTTTATACTGATATTCGGACTTCTTTGACAGAAATTCTAACCAGAGAGGCGGAGGAGTTAGTTGCTGCTGGCAAACGGGTCTTCTACATTGCCCCCAACTCTCTTTCATTTGAAAAGGAACGTGCCGTGCTGGAATGCTTGTTCCAGCAGGCTTCTTTTGCGATTACCGTCACGCGCTTTGCTCAAATGGCTCGTTACCTGGTTTTAAATGATTTGCCTACAAAGACCAGTCTTGATGACATCGGTCTTGGGATGGCCTTTTATAAATGCCTGGCTGAACTTGATCCCAAAGAGTTACGAGTTTATGGTGCTATTAAACAAGATCCTCAATTTATCCAGCAGTTGATTGAACTTTATCACGAGATGACGACTGCTCAGATGAGTTTTTTGGACTTGGAAAGTTTGACCGATGAGGACAAGCGAGCAGATTTACTTTTGATTTTTGAGAAAGTAACGGCCTATCTCAATAAAAGCCAGTTGTCTCAGGGAAGTCAGTTGTCCCATTTGATTGAGGCTATTGAGAATGACAAGGTAAGTAGTGATTTTAGTCAACTTGCCTTGGTTATCGACGGTTTTACCCGATTTTCCGCCGAGGAGGAGCACGTGGTGGATCTGCTTCATCGAAAAGGTGTTGAGATTGTCATTGGCGCTTATGCAAGTAAGAAGTCTTATACCAGTCCCTTCGCTGAAGGCAATCTCTACCAAGCCAGTGTAGAATTTCTTCATCATTTAGGTGCGAAATACCAGACGCCTGCTCAAGACCGCTCTCAGACACATGAGAAGATAGATAGCTTCGACAAGGCCTCTCGTTTGCTTGAGTCTTCTTATGACTTTTCAGAAGTCGCCTTAGATATCGATGACAAGGACCGTGAAAATCTGCAAATCTGCTCTTGCTTGACACAAAAGGAAGAGTTGGAGTTGGTAGCCCGTAGCATTCGTCAAAAACTACATGACAATCCAGAACTGAGTTACAAGCATTTTCGGATTCTGTTAGGAGATGTGGCTTCTTATCAGTTGTCCTTAAAGACCATTTTTGACCAGTACCAGATTCCATTCTATCTAGGAAAAAGCGAATCCATGGCTCATCATCCCTTGACCCAGTATGTGGAGTCTATTTTACGATTAAAACGCCACCGTTTCCGTCAGGAGGATTTGATTAATCTTCTCAAAACAGGCTTGTATACTGACCTCAGTCAAACTGAAATTGATGCTTTTGAGCAATATCTCCTCTATCTTGGAATCAATGGCTTGCCAGCCTTTCAACAAACCTTCACCAAATCCCACCATGGAAAGTTTGATTTGGAACGTTTGAATGCCATTCGTTTACGAGTCTTGGCTCCTCTTGAAACCTTGTTTGCCAGTCGGAAACAGAAGGCTGAAAATTTCTTGCAAAAGTGGAGTACTTTTCTAAAAAATGCTGCATTAAGCAAGCAGATGCAAGGTTTAACATCCCCTATGGAAGCCATAGAACAGGAGAGACAAGCCGAAGTTTGGAAAGCTTTCTGTCATGTTTTAAAACAATTTGCGACCGTTTTTGATGGTTCACAAGTTAGTCTGGAGGACTTCCTAGCCTTGCTCCACTCAGGGATGACTTTATCTCAGTATCGAACCATTCCGGCGACAGTGGATACTGTTCTGGTGCAGAGTTACGATTTGATTGCACCACTGACTGCTGACTTTGTCTATGCCATCGGACTCACTCAGGATCATTTACCAAAAATCGCTCAAAATACCAGCCTTTTGACAGATGAAGAGAGAGAGACCTTAAACCAAGCGACAGAAGAGGGGGCTCAACTGCTGATTGCAAGCAGTGAAAACCTAAAGAAAAATCGCTATACCATGCTTTCCTTAGTCAATGCCGCTCGTAAACAATTGATTTTGTCAGCACCAAGTCTTCTCAATGAAAATGAGAGCAAGGAATCTGCCTATCTTCATGAACTGGTGAGTTTTGGATTTAGCCGAAGAGAAAAGAGGATGAACCATAAAAATCTTAGCAAAGAAGATATGGGTTCTTATCACAGTCTCTTGTCCAGTCTAGTTGCTTATCATCAGCAAGCTGCTTCTAGTGAAAATGAACAAGATGTGACCTTTGTCACGGTCTTAGCGCGTGTCATGGGGAAAAAACTTGACCAAAAAGGCCTTGCAAATCCTGCCCTCCCAACCAGCCCAAGCAGCAAGCCATTAGCAAAGGATACCTTGCAGGCTCTCTATCCTGCTGACAAGGAGTTTTACCTGTCTACCTCTGGTTTGACAGAGTTTTACCGAAATGAATACAGTTATTTCCTCCGTTATGTCTTAGGTTTGCAGGAAGAATTGCGCCTGCGTCCAGATGCTCGCAGTCATGGGAATTTCTTGCACCGTATTTTTGAACGTGCCTTGAAATTGCCTGCTGAAAATCCGTTTGACCAACGTCTGGAGCAAGCTATTAAGGAAACCAGTCAGGAACGGGAATTTGAAGCCATTTATCAAGAAAGTTTGGAAGCCCAGTTTACCAAGGAAGTTCTGCTTGATGTCGCGCGGACCACTGGTCACATCCTTCGCCATAATCCAGCCATCGAAACCATCCAAGAGGAAGCAACATTTGGCGGGAAAGACCAGGCCTTTATTCAATTGGATAGTGGTCGCAGTGTCCATGTGCGAGGCAAGGTGGACCGCATTGACCGTTTGAAAGCTGATGGAGCGCTAGGAGTAGTAGACTACAAGTCTAGTTTGACTCAGTTCCAGTTTCCTCATTTCTTTAACGGGCTTAATTCCCAATTGCCAACCTATCTTGCTGCCCTAAAAAGAGAGGGGGAGCAGAACTTTTTCGGCGCCATGTACTTGGAAATGGCAGAGCCTGTCCAATCTCTGCTCACCGTTAAGAATTTGGCAGGAGCAGTAGTAGAAGCCAGCAAGTCAATGAAATACCAAGGCCTCTTTTTAGAAAAAGAAAGCAGTCATTTGGGCGAATTTTACAACAAAAACAAGGCCAATCAGCTGACCGATGAAGAATTCCAGCTCTTACTGGACTATAATGCTCATCTTTACAAGAAAGCAGCTGAGAGGATTTTAGAAGGCCAGTTCGCCATCAATCCATACACAGAGAATGGAAGAAGTATTGCCCCATACGTCCAGCAACATCAAGCTATCACAGGATTTGAAGCTAATTACCATTTAGGTCAAGCTCGTTTCCTAGAAAAGTTAGACCTAGCCGATGGCAAACGTTTGGTCGGAGAAAAACTCAAGCAAGCTTGGTTTGAAAAAATGAGAGAGGAGTTGAATCGATGAAGCCTATTTCCTTTTTAACTGAGGAAGAGATTCAAAAACTGCAAGTAGCAGAAGCGGGTTCGAGCAAGGAACAGAAGAAAACAGCCGAGCAAATCGAAGCTATTTATACTGCAGGTCAGAACATCCTAGTCTCAGCGTCTGCTGGTTCTGGGAAAACCTTTGTCATGGCAGAGCGTATTTTGGACCAATTGGCACGTGGTGTGGAAATCAGTCAACTCTTTATATCAACCTTTACTGTCAAGGCTGCGACTGAACTCAAGGAACGCTTGGAGAAAAAAATCAGCCAGCAAATCCAAGAAACCGATGATGTTGATCTCAAACAACACTTGGGACGACAGTTGGCAGATCTGCCAAACGCGGCCATCGGAACCATGGACTCTTTCACACAAAAATTCCTCGGCAAACATGGCTATCTGATTGATATTGCACCAAATTTCCGTATTCTACAAAATGAAAGCGAGCAGTTAATCTTAAAAAACGAGGTTTTTCATCAGGTGTTTGAAGACCATTACCAAGGTGAAAACAAAGAGAACTTTAGTCGTTTGGTGAAGAACTTTGCAGGGCGTGGCAAGGATGAACGAGGTCTGCGCCAGCAAGTCTACAAAATTTATGACTTCCTTCAATCCACCAGTAATCCTCAGAGATGGCTGAGTGAATCTTTTCTCAAAGGCTTTGAAGAAGCTGATTTTACCAGTGAAAAAGAAAAACTAACTGAGCAAATCAAGCAGGCGCTTTGGGATTTGGAAAGCTTTTTCCGTTATCATCTGGATAATGATGCCAAAGAGTTTCCAAAAGCTGCCTATTTAGATGCTGTTCAACAGGTTCTGGATCAAATTGGCTTCTTAAATCAAGAGTCCGATAGCCAGGCTTATCAAGCAGTGCTTGCTCGTGTTGTCGCCATCTC
Organism: Streptococcus sp. 5905; assembly: GCF_013276505.1. NCBI lineage: Bacteria > Bacillati > Bacillota > Bacilli > Lactobacillales > Streptococcaceae > Streptococcus > Streptococcus sp. 5905. The sequence continues at coordinate 740,855 of NZ_VMLC01000001.1, read as the reverse complement.
GAAGGAGAAAAATGGTCGAGCTCTGGCTAACTCCAGTCGTAAGGCCGATTTAAAACCACTGGCTGATGCCTATAACGATGAGAGAAAGACCCAGTTTGCTAAACTAGGACAACTGGCGGACCAGATAACGATTCTCGACTACCAAGAACATTATCATGAAGATACTTGGGAGCTAGCTAAAACCTTCCAAACCTTTATGAGTGATTTTGTTGAGGCTTATCGCGAACGTAAACGCCAAGAAAATGCCTTTGAATTCGCTGATATCAGTCATTATACCATCGAGATTTTAGAGAATTTCCCACAAGTTCGCGAGACTTATCAGGAGTGCTTCCACGAAGTTATGGTCGATGAGTATCAGGATACCAACCACATTCAAGAACGAATGCTGGAATTGCTGTCTAATGGCCACAATCGCTTTATGGTGGGAGATATCAAGCAGTCCATCTACCGTTTCCGTCAGGCAGATCCCCAAATTTTCAATGAAAAATTTCAACGATATGCGCAAAATCCTCAAGAAGGAAAGCTGATTCTCCTCAAGGAAAATTTCCGTAGTAGTTCAGAAGTGCTGTCTGCAACCAATGATGTATTTGCACGCCTTATGGACCAAGAGGTCGGTGAAATCAATTATGACAGCATGCACAAGCTTGTTTTTGCCAATACCAAACTAACTCCTAATCCAGAGAACAAGGCAGAATTTCTCCTCTACGATAAGGACGATAGTGGGCAAGAGGACGAAGAGAGCCAAGCAGAAACGAAGCTCACTGGTGAAATGCGCCTGGTCATCAAGGAAATCTTGAAACTTCATCAGGAAAAAGGTGTTGCCTTTAAAGAAATAGCCCTTTTGACTTCCAGCCGCAGTCGTAATGACCAGATTCTTCTTGCCCTGTCTGAGTACGGAATTCCAGTTAAAACCGACGGTGAGCAAAACAATTATCTCCAATCCCTAGAAGTACAAGTCATGCTGGACACCCTGCGTGTCATTCACAATCCCCTGCAAGACTATGCCTTGGTTGCCCTTATGAAGTCTCCAATGTTTAGCTTCGATGAGGACGAGCTGGCACGTTTGTCCCTTCAAAAAGCAGCTGATAAAGTCCAAGAGAATCTTTATGAGAAACTGCTTCATGCTCAAAAACAAACAACTGAGCGGAAAGAATTAATTCACACAGCTTTAGATGAAAAACTCAATCAATTCATGGATATTTTGGATTCTTGGCGCTTATATGCCAAAACCCACACTCTCTATGACTTGATTTGGAAGATTTACAACGACCGTTTTTACTATGATTATGTCGGAGCTTTGCCAAACGGTCCTGCTAGACAAGCCAATCTCTATGCCCTAGCTCTGCGAGCAGACCAGTTTGAAAAGAGTAATTTCAAAGGCTTGTCTCGTTTTATTCGTATGATTGACCAAGTCCTAGAAGCCCAGCACGATCTCGCAAGCGTAGCCGTCGCACCGCCAAAAGATGCCGTGGAACTCATGACCATTCACAAGAGCAAAGGATTGGAGTTTCCTTATGTCTTTATCCTCAATATGGATCAGGACTTTAATAAGCAAGACTCGATGTCAGACGTTATTCTCAGTCGTAAAAATGGGCTTGGTGTCAAATACATTGCCAAGGTGGAAACGGGAGAAGTAGAAGCTCACTATCCTAAAACCATTAAACTCTCCATTCCTAGCCTTACTTATACGCAGAATGAAGAAGAACTGCAACTGGCTAGCTATTCAGAGCAGATGCGTCTGCTATATGTTGCCATGACACGGGCTGAGAAAAAGCTCTATCTTGTCGGTAAGGGTTCTCGTGAAAAGCTAGAAGCCAAGGAATATCCAAGATCTGAAAACGGAAAACTAGATAAAAATACCAGACTTCAAGCCAAAAATTTCCAAGATTGGATCTGGGCTATCACTAAAGTATTTGCCAAAGATCATCTCAACTTTAGCTATCATTTTGTTGGTGAAGACCAGCTGACCAGAGAAGCTATTGGTCAATTGGAAAACAAGAGCCCTCTACAAGATAGTTCCCAAGCGGACAACCGTCAGTCAGAGATCATCAAAGAAGCCCTTGAAATGCTAAAAGAAGTAGAAGTCTATAATACTCTTCACCGTGCGGCTATTGAACTTCCTAGCGTCCAAACTCCTAGCCAAATCAAGAAATTCTACGAACCAGTAATGGATATGGAAGGGGTACAAGTTGCTAACCAAACCAAATCACCGGAAAAGAAAATCAGCTTCGATTTACCAGATTTTTCAAGCAAAGAAAAGGTAACTGGTGCAGAAATTGGTAGTGCTACCCACGAACTGATGCAGAGAATTGACCTCAGTCAGCAACCAACACTTGCTAGCCTGAAAGATACTCTCAAACAAGTTCAAACGAGTCCAGCTGTTAGAGACAAGATCAATCTTTCTAAAATCCTAGCTTTCTTTGATACGTCACTCGGTCAAGAAATTCTCGCCAATACAAACCATCTCTATCGAGAGCAACCATTCTCCATGCTCAAACGAGACCAAAAAAGTCAGGAAGATTTCGTTGTTCGTGGAATCTTGGACGGATATCTGCTTTTCGAGGATCGTATCGTTCTTTTTGACTATAAGACTGACCGTTATGATGAAGCAAATCAGCTTATTGAACGCTATCGTGGGCAGTTAGCCCTATATGGTGAGGCCTTATCACGAGCTTATTCGATTGAAAACATAGAAAAATACTTGATTTTACTCGGCAAAGACGAGGTTCAAGTTGTAAAAGTATAACCTAGAAAGGAGACCTCATGCCACTTCCAGTTAGAAAATCCCTGCACGATGCAGTTTTACAGGCTTCAAAGGCTGATACTTGGGAACAAGCTACCAAGGAATGGAATGAAGTTTCCTTGATTTTTAATGGCATTGGCCGTAGTAATTGTGTCTGCGGAAATGCGATTAAATACGCTTACGAACTCTTTAACAATGTCACTGGTCAACGTCTCTTTCCTATCGGAAGCGACTGTGTTCGCCATTTTTATCGTATTAGCCTCGATCAGCAACTCGAAGAGGAAGAAAAATTGCTCAGAAAAGTTGAAAATTTAACCAAAAAGGCTCAAAAAAAAGGAAAAATCAAGGTCAATAAAAGCGACTTTGATGAACGACTTCTAAAATGGTTTTGGGAAAAAGGTGTTTTCAAAGCCAATCGTGGCAATCAATTCTCACCTGAGAAAGATTACCAGCTCTTCCTAGAAGTCTTTCAAGGTGGAAGTTGGACCAAGGCAGAGCCAAAGAAAAAGGCTCGTATGGAAGAAGTGCTGGAAAAGTGTATCAAACCTTTTTTACTTGGTAAGACCGATGACCAACTCTACCTTGTCAAACTAGGCAAGGAGAAAGTCGACTACGAGCAGCATTTACGGATTCAAGCAGAGAAAGAACGCAAGAAAAGAGATAAAATCGCTAAGCAATACGCAGACAATCTCATTCTTGCCATGGGTCCTGCAGAACGAGCCTATCAAGATTACTTTGGCTTTACAGAAACTCTCACACAAGAAGAACGAAAGTGGGAAAAAATCCTCTTTGGTAAGAATAGAGACGAACGGGCTATCAAGGCTAAACAAAACCAAAAGGAGCTGGAAAAAGATCAACGAATTGCAAATCAAGATCCTATTGAACGAAAGCAGAAGCAGATTTGGCTTCTTAATTCTTATTTTCGGGATTTGCCGGATGAAAAAGCTAGATTTTCTCGTCTCTTACTAGAGTATCGAAAAAGTGGTGAAGTACCCTTTTCAAATGATTACCTATCTGAGCATCTCATCGATTTTTTCTACAAGATGAAGACCTTTGAGTTTGAGATTGCACCAGAACGAGTCCGAGATTTTCTAAAAGAATGCCTTCAGGCAGAACATCTATCATCAGCCCAAGAAAGCTGGATTAGAGGGATTTTGACAAACTGCCTTGACCCATTTTTAGATAGATTGCTCATATAGAAAAAATCCTACCTTGTCTATGCATGGTAGGATTTATGTATCTCCGAAGATGTACTGGTAAAGTTGGACGACTTTCTGAAAACGTTGCGTATCCATTCTTGTTATTTTTTGAGCATTGCGCATCCGAAAATCAAAGGTATACAGTTGAAATGGATTGACGGCACCATCTACCTTATCCGACGAGACAGGAACGAGCAAGCCTTTTTCTGCCAAACGATGTTGGCCATGAGTGATGGGACAGACAGCAACAAAGCCAGTTTGCAAAGCATATTCTCTCCTAGAAACTACCAGGGCAGGTCGCCGTTTCTGGATTTCTCGACCGACTGATGGATCAAAGTCCAGCCAAATGATATCCTGCTTTTCAGGAATATAGTCAGATTTCGCTATCAAGTGATCTTACCCCTTCAAAATCGTTTGTCATTCTTAAATCAGTAATCCCATCAAAAGGATCTTTCAGTTTTGGAGCTAAGACAATGACTCCATCAACTCCTTTGTAGACAACCATTTCCTGACCTTCCGTCATACCCAAATTTTTAGGAATAGTCACAGTGAGAGAATTTCCCACCTTCCGAGTCTTTACTGTATTCATCGCTCTACCTCCGCAAATTTGTATACACTAAGTATATACCTAACAGCAAAAAAAGTCAAGTAGACACAAATTTACATAAACTAAGTTATGTATCATAGCATAATTTTATTATAGTCAAAGCCTGTGCAAAAGCACTTAATTTATGATAAAATAGATGGTGAGAGAAAACGTTTTATTACGTTTTTTTAGTCGGAAGGGGAAAATATTATGGCTACTATTCAATGGTTTCCGGGCCACATGTCTAAGGCTCGGAGACAAGTTCAGGAGAATCTAAAATTTGTTGATTTTGTGACGATTTTGGTGGACGCTCGCCTACCATTATCTAGTCAAAATCCTATGTTAAACAAGATTGTGGGTGACAAACCAAAACTTCTGATTTTAAACAAGGCAGATCTGGCTGACCCAGCAATGACCAAAGAATGGCGTCAGTACTTTGAATCACAGGGGATTCAAACACTGGCTATCAATTCCAAAGAGCAAGTGACCGTAAAAGTTGTGACAGATGCAGCGAAAAAGCTCATGGCTGATAAGATTGCACGCCAGAAAGAACGCGGTATAAAAATTGAAACCTTGCGTACCATGATTATCGGAATTCCAAATGCCGGTAAGTCAACTCTCATGAACCGTTTGGCTGGGAAAAAGATTGCGGTGGTCGGCAATAAACCAGGTGTTACCAAGGGGCAACAGTGGCTCAAAACCAATAAAGACCTTGAAATCCTAGACACACCAGGGATTCTTTGGCCTAAGTTCGAAGATGAAACCGTCGCTTTGAAACTAGCCCTAACAGGGGCCATTAAAGACCAGTTGCTTCCTATGGATGAGGTGACCATTTTTGGTCTCAATTATTTCAAAGAACATTATCCTGATAAGCTAGCTGAACGCTTCAAACAAATGAAAATTGAAGAAGAAGCACCTGTTATCATTATGGATATGACACGTGCCCTCGGTTTCCGAGATGACTACGACCGCTTTTACAGCCTCTTCGTGAAGGAAATTCGTGATGGAAAACTCGGTAACTACACCTTAGATACATTGGACGACATCGATGACGACGATTAAAGAAATTAAAGAACTTCTTGCAACTGTCAAAGACTTAGACAATCCCCTTTTTCTTGAACTGGAAAAGGATCCTCGTTCTGGAGTTCAAAAAGAAATCAGCAAGCGTAAAAAATCCATTCAGGCTGAACGCGAGGAAAATCTTCGTCTAGAAAACATGCTTTCCTATGAAAAAGAACTTTATAAGCAAGGATTGACCTTAATAGCAGGTGTTGACGAGGTCGGACGTGGTCCTCTTGCTGGACCTGTAGTCGCTGCAGCGGTGATCCTGCCGAAAGACTGTAAAATCAGAGGCCTCAACGATAGCAAGAAGATCCCTAAAAAGAAACATTTGGAAATTTATCAAGCCGTTCAAGACCAAGCCTTGGCAATCGGGATTGGTATCATGGATAATCAGGTCATTGACCAAGTCAATATCTACGAGGCAACCAAACTGGCCATGAAGGAAGCAATCTCACAGCTCAGTCCGCAACCTGAGCACCTCTTGATAGATGCCATGAAACTGGAGTTACCAATTTCACAAACCTCCATTATCAAAGGAGATGCTAACTCCCTCTCGATCGCAGCTGCATCTATAGTGGCCAAGGTGACACGGGATAATATTATGAAGGACTATGATAACCAATATCCTGGCTATGATTTCACGGCTAATGCAGGCTATGGAACAGTTAAACATCTAGAAGGACTGGAAAAACTAGGTGTCACCCCAATTCACCGAACCAGTTTTGAACCAGTCAAAACACTGGTTTCAACCAAGAAAGACAAGTAAGAGGAAATGATTATGGAGGAACAGTCAGAAACACTCAGTTCCAAGAAAGAATTTGCCTTTGCCTCAAGCACTATATTATCCCAAGTTGGACGAGGAATCATTGTTGGTCTCGTCGTCGGGCTAATCGTCGGATCTTTTCGTTTCTTAATCGAAAAGGGCTTCCACCTGATACAAGGACTCTATCAAGATCAAGCGCACCTAGTGCGCAATCTTTTTATCATTGGCCTATTTTATTTAATAGTTTGCTGGCTTAGTGCGAAACTAACTCGGTCAGAAAAAGATATCAAGGGTTCAGGAATTCCTCAAGTTGAAGCCGAACTAAAGGGACTCATGACTCTTAACTGGTGGAGTGTCCTCTGGAAAAAATATATTCTAGGTATTCTTGCTATTGCAAGTGGCCTCATGCTAGGTCGAGAAGGGCCAAGTATTCAACTTGGAGCTGTTGGTGGTAAAGGTATTGCCAAGTGGCTAAAATCTAGCCCAGTAGAGGAACGCTCCCTGATTGCCAGTGGAGCTGCTGCAGGCTTAGCCGCTGCCTTTAATGCACCGATTGCAGGTCTCCTCTTTGTTGTAGAGGAAGTCTATCACCATTTTTCACGCTTTTTCTGGGTCTCAACTCTAGCAGCCAGTCTCGTAGCAAACTTTGTCTCACTACTCATATTTGGCCTAACACCTGTGCTGGATATGCCAGACAATATTCCTCTCATGACCCTAGACCAGTATTGGATATACCTCCTTATGGGAGTTTTTCTCGGGCTTTCTGGTTTTCTCTATGAGAAAGCTGTACTCAATGTTGGTCGAATTTATGACTGGATTGGTCAAAAAATCCATTTGGATAGAGCTTATTATCCAATCTTGGCCTTTGTTCTTATCATACCAGTCGGGATTTTCTTGCCACAAATTCTCGGTGGTGGAAATCAGGTCGTTCTTTCTTTGACTGAGCAAGATTTTAGTTTTCAGGTTTTATTAGCTTACTTTCTGATTCGCTTTGTTTGGAGCATGATTAGCTATGGAAGTGGCCTCCCAGGAGGAATCTTCCTTCCCATTCTGGCGCTTGGTTCCTTGCTTGGTGCCCTAGTTGGTGTTATTTGTGTGAATTTTGGACTTGTCAGTCAGGAGCAATTCCCTATATTTGTCATTTTAGGAATGAGTGGCTACTTTGGGGCAATTTCCAAGGCTCCCTTAACCGCTATGATTCTCGTAACCGAAATGGTAGGAGATATTCGCAACCTCATGCCACTTGGCTTAGTGACCTTGGTAGCCTATATCGTCATGGATCTGCTCAAGGGTGCTCCAGTCTATGAGGCCATGCTGGAAAAAATGCTACCAGAAGAAGCAACAGACGAAGGAGAAGTCACCCTCATTGAAATTCCTGTATCAGATAAAATCGCTGGAAAACAGGTTCACGAACTCAACTTGCCACATAACGTACTCATCACCACCCAAGTTCATAATGGTAAAAGCCAAACAGTTAATGGCTCAACCAGAATGTACCTGGGCGATATGATACATTTAGTCATTCCAAAAAGTGAAATTGGAAAAGTAAAAGATTTGTTGTTGTAGATTAAGAATTTATATTACATAATTTTTATTATGTAATACTCATGTCGTGAAAATTTTGTTGATTTTGATCAGGAAGGACATACATCATAATGAAAATCCTCGATATCTTATATAAATTTTATGGTGATTTTGATTTTATTAAAGAAAAATGGAATGAAAAATACGAAGGCATTCTTATCAAGATACAGGAAGAGCAAGGATATAAAAGATGCCGCTTAGCAAAGAAAACACCGAAAAAAGAAGGATATTTTACCGTTTTCTGGAAAAAAGACCAGGATAACAAGAACGTTCCTTATACCAATGAAGATCTTGGGACTGAGCTGATTATCGTTGTCATCGATAAAGATAAGGTGGGACTATTTATTATTCCAAAAGAGGTGGCTATTCATAAAAAAATTCTCTCAACAACAAATTGCAAAGGAAAAATGTCTATGAGATTTTATCCTCCTTGGTGCACAAATTTAAATAAAACAGCTCTAGCAACACAAAAATGGCAATTGAAATATTATAGAGAAATTGACAAACAAGCATAAGTTATTATCATTTTGCCAGATTACATACACACAAAGACCTGGTTCTGCAATCATAAGAACCAGGTCTTTGTTTTTTTCTAAAATCTGTAACACCTGCAACATCTTTCCGAAAAACTATAATTTTCTTGAAAAATATATGAGTCTATGCTATACTACTAGTAGACTTAATTATGGAGAAAATACATGAAACGTGAGATTTTACTGGAACGAATTGACAAACTAAAACAAATCATGCCCTGGTATGTTTTGGAATACTACCAATCTAAGCTTGCTGTTCCCTACAGTTTTACAACCTTGTACGAATACCTCAAGGAATACGATCGTTTTTTCAGCTGGGTTTTGGAGTCTGGCATTTCAAACGTTGATACAATGGCCGATATCCCTTTATCTGTCTTAGAACATATGACAAAAAAAGACATGGAATCCTTTATCCTATATCTACGAGAACGACCTTTGCTGAATGCCAATACAACCAAACAAGGTGTCTCTCAGACGACTATCAATCGGACCTTGTCAGCACTCTCTAGTCTTTACAAGTATCTAACCGAGGAAGTTGAAAACGACCAGGGAGAACCTTATTTCTATCGTAATGTAATGAAGAAAGTTTCAACTAAGAAAAAGAAAGAAACCCTTGCTGCCAGAGCTGAAAATATCAAACAAAAACTCTTTCTAGGTGATGAAACAGAAGGTTTTCTAACTTATATCGATCAGGAGTACCCACAACAACTCTCAAATCGCGCTCTATCGTCATTCAATAAAAATAAGGAACGTGATTTAGCCATAATTGCCCTTCTCTTGGCGTCTGGTGTCCGCTTATCTGAAGCTGTTAATCTAGATTTAAGAGATCTTAATCTCAAAATGATGGTCATTGATGTCACACGTAAGGGCGGAAAACGCGATTCTGTCAATGTCGCTGCCTTTGCCAAGCCTTATCTAGAAAATTATCTAGCCATTCGAAATCAACGCTATAAGACGGAAAAGACGGATACAGCACTCTTTCTGACCTTATATCGTGGTGTTCCCAATCGTATCGATGCTTCTAGTGTTGAAAAGATGGTTGCTAAGTACTCTGAGGACTTCAAAGTCCGAGTAACTCCCCACAAACTGCGCCATACGCTAGCAACTAGACTCTATGATGCAACTAAATCGCAAGTTTTGGTTAGCCATCAGCTAGGACATGCCAGCACACAAGTCACTGACCTCTATACCCATATCGTTAATGATGAGCAAAAGAATGCTTTGGATAGTTTGTGAAATACATAAAATAAATTATGTAAATTAAAGATTACTTAAAAACGAAAGACCAATTCCTATTATCTTTCGTTTTTTGTTTATTTAAACTCAATCCAGTAGTTACGATGGGGCTCGATTATTACTGGATTACCCCAAAAAGGCTTTCAGATAAGCTAAATTTGCGTGGCTTACTGATCTTTTTGCATCATTATATTGCTCAGCGCTCTCTTTAGTTAGAAAGCATTTTACTGCTTCATAAGAAGTTCCATCAGCTGATTCTCTTTCGATTCCCATATACGAAATTTCGTCACCTTTTTTAAGACTGTCAGTCAACAGTTTACCAATAAAATACACTGTCTTATCCTTCATCAGTTCATAAGCTTTACCATTTTCCAGTCGGTTATTTGCTGCAGCGTACATAATACAAAAACTATCAACAATGTCTTTCAAAGGCATTAAGTCCTCTTTCTTTACTTTGATTTCATCGGGAAGAAGACCGCCAATTATAAGATTTTGGAAATAGGCTTGCTGGATTACATTATCTAAAGCCATTCCTAAAGGTATTTGAACAGCTTGGTATCCTAAAGGCTGCAGCTCTTTATTTTTCTTATCATAATGTTCTTGTGTGACACTTATATTTAAACTTTCTGTTTGGGAAATTTCTTCATTTCTATAGAAAGCAACAACATTGCGGTCTAACTGTTCAAATAGATTAAGGCTTTCTACTGGAATTTCTAACATTAATGAATAACTCCTTTTCATTTTTCATCTCTATTATAATCTAATCAGCATGATTATTAAGTTTAACCCTAATCATAACCACCCGTCTAACGGGTGGTTTGCACCAGGGCTATAAGCCCAAATTACCAGCCAGCGCCTAAAGACGCTGGCTTTCACGTTGTTCAAGCCTCATTGCTCTTGACTCTTCACAAACCTCTCAAAGAGGTGTTCGCATTACTTACCACTATCCCTAAAGGGATCCTCATATTCTTTTACACTTAATTTATCTAGTGCTATATCATGCTTTTCCTGCTCTTGAATATATTTCTTAATTGTGGCTTCATTAAGTCCCACTGTACTCACATAATAACCTTCTGCCCAGAAATGCCGATTTCCAAACTTGTACTTGAGATTAGCGTGTTTATCAAACATCATGAGTGCACTTTTACCTTTTAAATATCCCATGAAACTTGAAACACTTATCCTCGGTGGAATACTTACTAACATATGTACATGATCAGGCATCAAGTGACCTTCGATAATTTCAACACCTTTATAGCTGCACAAACGATGAAATATTTCGCCTAAACTACTTCGATATTGATTATAGATCACTTTTCGTCTATACTTAGGGGTGAACACAATGTGATATTTACACATCCACTTTGTGTGTGATAAACTATGTGCCTTTTGTGCCATATTTTTCTCCTTTCGCTTTACAATTGGCTTGAACACCTTTATTGTATCGCGTTTGGAGTTTTTTTGGTATAACCTTCGATGCGCACCCGCATAGCGGGTGGTTTATTTGTCTCGCATCTAACGGAGCGAGACGGACTAATAGTCACATAATAAAAGAATCCATCATAAATGGATTCTTTTTCCTTACCCCACTACTGCTTCAGCGATTTCTTCACGGCTAATTCCAGAGAAGTAGCGTGTAATGTCAATAGTTTCTAAGGCCTTAAGGACATCTTCGCGTTCATATTTCACGCCACGAAGGACATCTTCTACAGCTGCAACGTCTTCGATACCAAAGAAGTCACCATAGATCTTGATATCTTGGATTTTTGATTCAATGACGTTGGCAAAAATTTCAACCTTACCACTGGTGAATTTTGTTCCACGACGGACGTTAAATTCAGGTGATTTGCCGTAGTTCCAGTCCCAAGTTCCAAACTTGGTATCCTTGATACGATTGATTTCAGCTAATTCTTCTTCAGAAAAAACGTATTCAGTCATCTCTGGATACTCTTTTTTCATGTATTCCAATAGCAAATCACGGAATTCTTCAACTGTGATTTTTTCTGGTAATTCATCGATAATATTGGTTACACGGGCACGGACAGATTTCACACCTTTTGATTCAAATTTATCTTTTGAAACCTTAAGGGCATTTGCTAGGACCGACAAATCAACGTCAAATAACAAGCAACCGTGGTGCATGATACGTCCATTGATATAGGCTTGGGCATTGCCACAGAATTTTTTGCCATCAATCTCAAGGTCATTACGGCCTGTAAACTCAGCTTTAACGCCTAGTTGAGTCAAGGTATTGATAACTGGAGTTGAGAAGCTCTTGAAGTCAAAGGCCTTGTTTTCATCTTCTTTTGAAATGATGGTGTAGTTGAGGTTGTTTAAATCGTGGTAAACAGCTCCACCACCACTGATACGGCGAACTACCTCAATGCCATTTTCTCGAACATAATCACGATTGATTTCTTCAATAGTATTCTGGTGACGACCTACAATGATAGAAGGTTTGTTAATCCAAAGAAGGAAGATTTGATCCTCATCCAAAAGGTGTTTAAAGGCATATTCTTCCAAGGCAATATTAAAGGCAGTGTCGTTTGAATGATTGATAATATATTTCATGATATCCCTTTATACGATAGAGACTGGAAAATACCTTTCCAGTCTAATCTATCCTCAATTTATTTTTTCTTAGGTGAATGGATGGCCATTCCTAGAACATCTGCAAATGCTTCGTACATAACTTCAGAGTAGGTTGGGTGTCCGTGGATGGTCTTCAGCATTTCTTCAACAGTAATTTCCATTTCGATGATGCTTGACGCTTCGTTGATCAATTCTGCAGCTGCAGGACCGATGATATGGACACCAAGGATTTCTCCGTATTTCTTATCTGCAATGACTTTAACGAAACCTTGAGCCGCATCAGAAGCAATAGCACGTCCATTAGCCGCAAAGTTGAATTTACCGATGGCAACATCGTATTTCTCCCGAGCTTGCTCTTCTGTTAAACCTACTGCTGCTACTTCTGGAAGAGTATAAATGGCTGCAGGAGTCAAGTTGAGTTTCGCTACGACGTGGTTTCCTTTAAGGGCATTTTCAGCGGCAACTTCACCCATACGGAAGGCTGCGTGGGCCAACATCTTAGTACCATTGATGTCACCTGGTGCATAGATACCTGAAACAGAAGTTTCCATGTATTCGTTGACCTTGATGCGACCACGATCCAATTCAAACTCAACATCGCCAATACCTTCAAGATCTGGCACACGACCGATTGAAAGAAGAGCTTTGCTTGCGATGATATCGTCTTTTCCTTCAACTTTGATACGAAGTTGACCATTTTCCTCGATGATTTCTTGCAGTTTTGTACCTGTCAAGATGGTCATTCCTTTACGTTCAAGGATCAAGCGAAGATTCTTAGACACTTCCGCATCCATAGCTGGAACGATACGGTCCATCATTTCGATAACAGTCACTTTTGAACCAAATGTCATGAAGGCCTGACCGAGTTCGATACCGACAACTCCACCACCGATAATAACAAGGCTTTCTGGAACTTCGTTCATTTCAAGAATGTCGTCACTTGTCATCACGAGTGGAGATTCCATACCAGGAACGTTGATCTTGCTGACTTTTGAACCACCAGCAAGGATGATCTTCTTGGTTTCAAGCAATTCAGAACCATTTACCAAGACATTCTTGTCTTCAGTGATGGTACCAATTCCCTTATGTACAGTAACTCCATAACTACGAAGAAGACCTGCAACCCCACCAACCAAAGTATTGACAACCTTAGACTTGGTTTCAAGGAGTTTATCCATATCTACAGTGAAGTTTGGATTTTCGATGACGATACCACGGTTTGCTGCATGACCGATGTTTTCGATGATTTCAGCGTTGTGAAGGTAGGTCTTAGTTGGGATACAGCCACGGTTCAAGCAAGTTCCACCGAGTTCAGATTTCTCAACAAGGGCAACCTTACCACCGAGTTGGGCTGCTTTAATGGCCGCTACATATCCAGCAGGACCTCCACCAATCACAACGATATCAAAGGCATCATCGCTCTTGCCGTCGTCGTTTGAGGCACTAGCTGCAGGTGCAGGTTTTGATTCTGGCGCTGCCGCTCCAGCTGTTGGGATGTTTTCCCCTTCTTCACCAAGGTAACCGATAACTTCTGTAACCGGAACTGTTTCACCATCACCTTTAAGGATAGCAATCAAGTATCCATCTTCTTCAGCTTCCAATTCCATGCTGACTTTGTCAGTCATGATTTCCAAAAGGATTTCTCCTTCTTTTACAAATTCACCGACTTTTTTATTCCATTGGACGATTTGTCCTTCTGTCATATCCACGCCGGCTTTTGGCATAATTACTTCTAAGGCCATGTCTTACTTCCTTCTAAATCTCTAAAATAACAATAGCTGACTTAAACCAACATTGAGATCGGATTCTCAATCAAGGCTTTCAAGTCTTTCATAAACTTAGCACCAGCCATACCATCTACAACACGGTGGTCAATAGTTAATCCTAGGCTCATGATAGGACGAATAACAATCTCACCATTGACAACTACAGGTTTTTCAACAGTTGAGCTAACCCCAAGGATTGCTGAGTTTGGTTGGTTAATAATCGGACCAAAGGATTGAACGCCAAACATTCCCAAGTTACTGATTGTGAATGTTGAATTTTGAAGTTCACTTGGAGCCAATTTCCCATCCAAGGTACGACCAATAACGTCTTTAAATGCGACTACCAACTCTGACAGACTTAGTTTCTCAGCATTGTAAACAACAGGTGTCATCAATCCATTATCCATTCCAACTGCCATCGCAAGGTTGACATAGTTGTGAGTGATAATAGTCTTGCCGTCTTCAGTCAATGAAGCGTTAATGTAAGGGTGTTTCATCAATGTCTTAACAACAGCTAGTGAAAGAAGATCCGTAACCGTAATTTTCTTACCAGTTGCTTCCATGATTGGTTCAAGAACCTTCTTACGAAGAGCCAGCATTTCAGACATATCGACATCATAGTTGAGTGTGAAGGTTGGCGCAGTTAGATAGGATTCAACCATACGTTGGGCGATAACCTTACGCATTGGTGTCATTGGAATGCGCTCAATCTCACCATAAGGAGTGATATTGTCTGGAACTTCTTCCACTTTTTCGATTTGAGCAGGAGATTTGATGGTGTCGTTTTCGATATTTTCAGGAAGCAAGGCCAAAACGTCCTTCTTCATAATCTTACCACGATGACCCGTTCCTTGGATTTCCTGCCAAGCAATGTTATGTTCGAGGGCAATTCGTTTTGCAAGTGGCGAAATGCGAACCACGTTTGTGTCTTTATAAGTTTCCACGTCTTCTTTGTGGACACGACCGTTTGCACCTGAGCCAGAAACGTCGTAGAGGTTGATCCCTAGATCATCCGCTAACTTTCTAGCCGCAGGAGTCGCTCTTAGCTTATCATCAGCCATGACCTCTCCAATTCTATTTATGATACAAAGGGCGTTAAAAGCGACTGAAAAATAGGAAATCGACGCTGGCTTCGATGAAGCCAAGGAGATTTATCTTTTTTCCGAGCTTTTAGCCCGTGTTCGAATATAAGATATTAAGGACGTAGAGAACTCTGCACCTAAAAGATACAAAGTTTCTCGTCTACTTTATTTGATTTACATAACTTATGTTATGTATTATTCTTTGTTATATGTCTTCCGAATAGCATCTTTGATGCTTTCAACTGTTGGAATCATTGCATTTTCTAGATTTTGTGCGTAAGGCATTGGCACATCTTCTCCTGCACAACGGCGGATTGGTGCATCTAGATAGTCAAATGCTTCTGATTCTGAAATAATTGCTGAAATCTCTCCGATATAGCCACTTGTTTTGTGGGCGTCGTTAACCAGAACGACCTTACCAGTCTTCTTAACTGAGTTAATGATGATATCCTTATCAAGTGGAACGAGGGTACGTGGGTCCACAATTTCAACTGAAATTCCCTCTTCTGCCAATTCTTCAGCTGCTTGAACCACACGGCGAAGCATTTTACCATAAGTAACAACTGTTACATCTGTACCTTCGCGTTTGATTTCCCCAATCCCAAGTGGGATTGTGTAGTCAGGATCAACTGGAACTTCCCCTTTTTGGTTAAATTCGGACTTGTACTCAAGAATAATAACTGGGTTGTTATCACGGATAGAAGACTTGAGCAATCCTTTCATGTCCGCAGGTGTACCTGGTGCTACAACTTTAAGTCCAGGAATGTGAGTAAACCAAGACTCTAGTGATTGCGAGTGCTGGGCTGCAGAACCAACTCCATTACCAGCTGCACAACGTACAGTCATTGGAACCTGGCCTTTACCACCAAACATATAACGTGTTTTAGCAGCTTGGTTGACGATATTGTCCATAGCAATGACTGAGAAATCCATAAAGGTCATATCAACGATTGGACGAAGTCCTGTCATGGCTGCTCCTGCTGCTGCTCCCGAGATGGCAGCTTCAGAAATAGGACAGTCACGAACACGTTCTGGACCAAATTCTTCAAGCATTCCAACAGAAGTTCCGAAGTCCCCTCCGAAAACACCGACGTCTTCTCCCATCAAGAATACATTTTCATCGCGACGCATTTCCTCAGACATAGCAAGGATGATGGTGTCACGGAACGACATTGTTTTTGTTTCCATTTTTATCTCTTTCTCCTTAGTCTGCGTAAATATCTTCAAAGGCTGATTCAAGCGGTGGGAATGGGCTTTCTTCTGCAAATTTAACAGAATCTTCTACTGCTTCCTTAACTTGCGCTTGGATTTCTTCCAATTCTTCGGCACTCGCAATATTATTTTCAACGAGGTACTTGCGAAGGTTTTCGATTGGGTCTTTTTGTTTCCACAATTCCACTTCTTCACGGGTACGATATTTACCAGGGTCAGATGATGAGTGACCAAGCCAGCGATAAGTTACACTTTCAATCAAGACTGGGCCATTGCCACCACGAACATGATCTACAGCTTTCTTAAATCCTTCATAGACATCGATGACATTGTTGCCATCTTCAATGAACATTCCAGGAATTCCATATGCAGCGCTACGTTGATGAATGTGCTCCACATTGGTCATTTTCTTGATATCCGCAGAGATTCCATAACCGTTGTTAATGCAGTAGAAAATAACAGGAAGTTTCCAAATAGAAGCCATGTTCACTGCTTCGTGGAAAACACCTTCGTTGGTCGCACCATCTCCAAAGAAGCAGACAACGATTTTACCAGTATGTTGCATTTGCTGACTGAGGGCTGCACCGACAGCGATTCCCATACCACCACCTACGATACCATTGGCACCAAGGTTACCAGCATCCAGGTCTGCAATATGCATAGAACCACCTTTTCCTTTACAGGTTCCAGTGTATTTCCCGAGGATTTCAGCCATCATTCCGTTAAGGTCAATCCCCTTAGCAATAGCTTGCCCGTGTCCACGGTGATTTGAGGTAATCAGATCATCTGGATTGAGAGCCAACATAGCTCCGACGTTAGCAGCTTCCTCTCCGACAGAAAAGTGAGTCATACCGGGAACTTTCCCCTTTTTCACTAACTGAGCAATTTTTAAGTCCATGCGACGGATTTCTTCCATCTTACGGAACATCTCTAGCAAAAGATTCTTATCTAAAGTTGACATAATCTTGCCTTTCTAACTTTGTACTTACCTTACTATTTTACCTTTTTTAGTATACACTGTCAAAGTATATGACCGATAAAATTTCACAAGGTAAAAAAATAAATCCCCGTTTTAACAGGGATTTTCTTTAGTTAGATTATTTTTTCACAAAGTTTATTTGACATTGGAAACTTCAAATCTTTTCATAATTGTTTGCAAACGCCATTGATAGAGGATAGCACTAACGACCAAACTCGCTATTAAACCAATCCAGTAAGAATAGGCTCCCAAAGTTGTTACTTGGTCTAGGAATAAGCCTAGTGGAATGGACACCGCCCAGTAAGCAATTACTCCAAGATAAAAGGGAACAACCGTATCCTTATAACCTCTGAGAATTCCTTGTAAAGGAGCTGCAACGGTGTCAGCTAGCTGGAAAAATAGACTATAAGTTAGGAAGGTAGATGTTAGATCAATGAAATCAGGATTATTTCCATATAAACTGGCTACGACATCTCTCAAAATATAGAGAAAGCTCAATGTAAAGCTTGCAAATATCAGTGCTATACAACGTCCAAGTTTGATATAGGTCTTAGCATCATCAAAGCGCTTAGCTCCTACCTCATAAGAAACAACGATGGCCATGGCAGAAGAAATACTCATGGGAAAAGCATACATGAGCGTCGAAAAGTTCATGGCTGACTGGTGGCTGGCAATAATCATAGACGAAAACTTAGCCATAATCAAACCAACGACTGAAAAAATAATAACCTCAGCAAAAACAGTTCCACCGATTGGTAAGCCCAAGCGAATTCCTTCCATGATTCTCTCTAAATTCAGAGGGGCGCGTCGTTCTAAATGAAATTCTTTTAGGTTTTTCTGCTTGACCAAGATGATGATGGAAATTCCCAGTAGGCACCAGTAAGCTAGGGAAGTACCTAAGCCTGCTCCTGCTCCCCCTAACTCTGGAAACCCAAAGGCTCCGTAGATCAACAAATAGTTAAATCCACAATTTAAAGGTAGCAGTAAAAGCATGAGGTACATAGATAGCTTGGTCAGACCGAGTGAATCAAGTAGCGATCGGATAACACTGAAAAGCAACAAGGGAATAATTCCGATAGACAAGTACCAAAGATAAGAAACTGCAACTGCCGCCACTTGGGATTCTAGCCCGATATGGTTTAAGACTGGGGGTGCTAAGAATACTACCATTCCAAGCAAGACCAAAGACAGTCCGAAAGCCAAGTAGATAAATTGGTAAAAGTCAGATGCCACTTCTTCTTTTTTGCCCCGTCCCAGATGATGGCCGATGATGGGCACCATGGCCGAAACAATCCCTGTTAAAAAGGTGAAAAAAGGATTCCATAGACTCGTTGCAGTTGAAACACCAGCCAAGTCCATGGTATTGTACTGTCCCGTCATGGTTGTATCAACAAAAGAGGCAGAATAATTGGCAAACTGATAAATTAGGATAGGAAAAAATATCTTAAGAAATAAGATAAACTTATCTTTAAATTGATGGGTTGGATACATGAACGCTCTCTATTCTTTTCAATTTAAGAGCAGAGTCCCATCTAGTTTTGGTAGACGATTTGTCCCTTACAGATAGTATATTTGACCTGCCCTTTTAATGTTTCCCCGATAAATGGAGAATTTGATGATTTTGAAGCGAAGTCTGGACCAACAGTACGATCAACCTTATCATCAAAGATAGTGATATCAGCTGGACCATTCTCAGCCAAGTAACCTGCTTCAAAGTTATACAATTTAGCAGGATTAACAGTCATTTTTTCTAGCAATTCCATCAAGCTTAGCTCACCAGCTTCCACCAAATAAGTCAAGCCGAGAGATAGAGAGGTTTCTAAACCAGTCATACCAGATGGTGCTTTAGTGATATCCTCTACATTCTTCTCATCCGCATGGTGAGGCGCATGGTCTGTGGCAATCACAGAGATAACACCCGACTTGAGACCTTCAATCACGGCACGACGATCTGACTCCAAACGAAGTGGAGGATTCATTTTGGCATTGCTTCCTTGAGTCAAGAGGAGGGTTTCTGTCTTAGAGAAATGTTGCGGTGCTACTTCTGCTGTGACATGGGCACCCAAACCTTGAGCGAACTCCACCACCTTGACACTTTCCTCTTTAGACAAATGCTGGATGTGAACATGTGCCTTAGTTGCGTAGGCAATCATGACATCACGCGCAATCATGGCGTATTCTGCTACCCCTGTCGCTCCACAGATTTTGAAGTGATCTTTAGCTATGTTTTCGTTAAATCCAAGAATGCCGTTCAAGCCGGGATCTTCTTCGTGTAAACAAACAAAGGTGCCAAGTTTTTTAGCAGTTTCCAAGGCTTCTTTGAGAACCTTGCTGCTTTCAAGTGGAATACCGTCATCTGAAAAACCAACGGCTCCAGCTTCTAAAAGTGCCTTAAAATCAGTCAAGTCTTGGCCATTAAAGTTCTTGGTAATAGTTGCAACCGTTTTGACGTTAATCTTTTCCTTGGCAGCAGACTGGAGAACTTCTTGCAAAGTCTCCACGTCTGAGATGGTTGGATTGGTATTAGCCATCATGACAACCGTTGTAAATCCACCTGCAGCAGCCGCTAGGGCACCAGTATGGATATCTTCCTTGTGGGTTTGACCAGGTTCACGGAAATGGACATGAATATCAACTAGTCCAGGCGCAACAACAAGACCCGTAGCATCAAGCATCTCTGCTCCTTCTTCCTTGATTTCAGGGGAAATTTTGACAATTTTCCCGTCTTGGACCAAAACATCACACACTTGATCCAAACCAGACTTGGGATCCATTACACGACCATTTTTGATTAGTAGCATCTGCTTTCTCCTTTATTCATAGAAATCAACTTGGGTATCCAACAATTTATCCCCATCATAAACAAACTTGGCTGAAAAGAAGGGTTTGTCCTCTAAAAGCCACTCAACAAAAGTGTGATCACCCTCCCAAGTTGGCTTGCTCAAAACTTCATCATAGGGAACCCATTCTAGCGTCCCCTCATTGCAGTCAATCAAGTCACCCTCAAACTCTGTCACCTTAAAAACATAGGTGTACCAGTCTAAATCTGGCGTGAATTCTGGAAAAGTGATGACACCTTTTAGAACTGGCTTGGCTTTGAGGCCTGTCTCTTCGAGGATTTCACGCGCTGCGCACTCCTGAGGTGTCTCTCCTCGCTCTAGCTTACCACCCACACCAATCCATTTACCCGCATGGACATCATTAGGCTTCTTATTACGATGGAGCATGAGCAGTTCTTTCCCGTTATCAATGTAGCAAATCGTCGCTAACTGAGGCATATTTTCTCCTTATCTAAGCCAATCGATTGGCTCTTGTCCTGTCTCTGTTAAGAATGCATTGGCCTTGGAAAAAGGCTTGGAACCCCAAAATCCTCTGTAAACAGATAAAGGACTTGGATGGGCTGATTCAATAATCAAGTGATGAGAATTGGTAACCAAGGCCTTCTTCTTGCGTGCATAAGCACCCCAGAGTACAAAGACTACAGGTCTGTCTAGATTATTGACAACCCGAATCACAGCATCTGTAAATGGCTCCCATATTAGCCCAGCATGACCATTGGCCTGCCCAGCAGAAACGGTCAAACAAGCATTGAGAAGTAAGACTCCTTGTTCAGCCCAAGCAGTTAAATCATGGGACTTCTTAACGCCGATGTCATCTGACAATTCTTTCAAGATATTTTGCAAGGATGGCGGAGCTGGGATAGAGTCAGGAACAGAAAAACTCAAGCCCTGAGCCTGACCTGGCCCGTGATAGGGGTCTTGCCCTAGAATCACCACCTTAACCTCTTCAAGCGGTGTTGTCAATAAAGCCTGAAAAACCTTTTCCTTGGGTGGATAAACAGTTCCCTGAGCATAGACCTGATCCATAAACTGATTGATTTTCCCGAAATAACCTTCAGGTAATTGCTCCTTAATTAAAGCATGCCAAGATGAGTGTTGCATATAGCCAACTCCTTCGTTTTTACTGCCTCTATTATAGCAAAAAGTGGCTATCTAAACCACTTTTTACAATTTATCTAAACAATCCAGCAAGTCTTGATAAGAATGAACTTCGTAAGTCGGTTGGGCTTGCGTCTTATTTTCCAGATGATGGGGATTGTACCAGATAGTATTAATGCCAGCATTATTCCCACCTTGAATGTCGGCAGTTAGAGAATCTCCAATCATCAGCGTATTTTCTTTATCAAAACCAGCAATTTGCTGACCGATTTTTTCATAGAATAGTGCATCAGGTTTTTGCGTTTGCAACTGCTCGGAAATAAAGACTTGGTTGAAATAGGGAGCCAGACCTGATTGAGCCAAACGTCCTGTCTGAATGGCAGTAATACCATTTGTCGCAGCATACAATTCATAATCTCGCTCGATGAGACTGTCTAAGAGCTCATGAGCGCCCGAAAGAGTTTGCCCCTGCTGTGCGAGATAAAATTGGTAACGCTGGGCAAGTAACATACCGTCTTTTTCCTGTCCGAAATAGGCAAATAAACGAGAAAAGCGCGTGTTAACCAGCTCTTGTTTACTAATTTTCTTTTGCTCCAAGTCCTTCCAGAGAGCCTTGTTCATGGGAACGTAATAGTCTTTATAGGCTTGAATATCCGCAACCCCTTCTTCTTTTAGAAGTTGCGTCAAAGCCACATCCTCAGCAGCATCAAAATCAAGCAAGGTGTGGTCAAGGTCAAAGAGTAGAAATTTGTAGGGCATTAAGTTTCCTTTCTGAGTGAAAATAAGTCGCTAGTATTTATTTGGAAAATATTCTTTTCCCAACTGCCATAAATACTGATCAATTTCTTTAAGATTAAATTCTTCTAATCCGTAGTATTCTCTAAAAGCAATAATTATATTTTTAAATTTTTGATAATCTTTTAGGTCTGAATTCTTAAATTTAGAAAATTTATCTGTTTTTCTAAAGTATTTCAATACCTTTTCTACATAGCTATCATAAATAGGGTATTCTTTAGGATTATGATGGGAACAGTATTTAGTAGAAAAAGAATAGAACTTTCTAGTTACACCATTGATAGTAACATTTTGAATTTCATTGACTAAAGTTACATCACCTTGTCTCAACCTCTCGTCAATTTTAAGACTCAGTATATGTTCTGCAACTGGATAAACTGAAAAAATATTTGTGCTATAAAAATCATTCAACGTAGCAACCTTTAATAAGATGTCAGAAATTTCTTCATTACTTGGTAATAGCTCAAAAAATAATTTATCTAAAGCATCTTCTTGCAACTTATAATTTTTAAGATTTTTCCACGATTTCAAGTATTTTTCTACTTCACTGGCTGACGGTTTAGAAATAACAATATCTGATTTCTGTTTTCTAGAGTTTATTCGCATACTCATCTCACTTTAAGTAGTTGTTTTAAAAAATTTGATAGCTTAATTATAGCATATTGTAAAATGAATTACTAAACTCTTCATTCTCCCCTACCCCAACTCCTTGGCTATTCTGCTTTTTTCAAGTTTTCCCTTTGCAATTCGTTTCCATAAAACAAGTGGGTTCAAACTATAAGATAGGCGTACGAGGTAATAATTAACCCATTCGATAAGGGCAAAAAGTTGTATCAGTGTGGCTAGGATAGTCCCTAGGATACTCTGGGTATTCCAGACAATAAACGGAAAGCCTGAAATAAGTAAAAGGAGGTCTAGTATTCTGAGCCCACCATATATTCTAGGAACGTTTACACTTCCGAACTGAGGATTCGACAGTCTTCTAATCAAAATCGCCCAATAGATTGAACCTTGAAGCAATATAAATGTCAGTAAAGTCAAAGGATAGAGAGTGGAGAACAGACTATTCCAATCACCAAGCCGATTTTTCAAAAGGAAAAAACAAAACCAAAAGGATAGGACGGCTGAAAGCTCTCCCAAACAGAGGGACACCAACTCTTTTCTAACTTTCTCTTTTTGTATGTTCATCATCTCACCTATCTATCATCCTATATCAGAAAAAAGTTAATTTAAGCATTTTCTAGTCAACATTTCTTAGAATCAAGGCATTCTAAGCGTCGAACAGCCCAATTACTTTAATATAAATGCAATTCTAAGTTTAGAATTGCATTTATATATATGTTTTAGACCTATTCTAAGTCTATGATAGCCTTAAATTTTAATTTTTGAAGGATTCTAAAGCTAGAAGAGCTCTAAAATCACGAGAACTAAGCTATTCGAAGCTTAGAAGAACCTTTAGTGAATTTCAATAGCACTTCAACTAGCTATTCTTACAATTTTTCTGATGAGCTTTGAGTTTTTTTAGAGCCCAGTCATAGTGACTGGAAGTGGCACTCACAAAGTAGGAGCCAAGACTTGTCCCACCCGTCCACTTATAGACACCTTTTGTGAACAATTCGTCATTGCTGAAGCCTTCCAACAACTCTAAAACCTCTTCATGCGATTGCTCTAGTAGTCTAGTCGCTTCTTCTAAAGACGTTTTCTGGTGCTTCTTCCAAAATGCGACATTCATTCCCCCATAAGTTTTCCAATTATAAGGTTCAGGGAGAAAAGGTCTTTCATGACCCTTTTGATTGGAATGTACCCAGGTCAAAAGTAACTGATGCCATTCATAGAGATGGATCAGGACATCCCGTAGATTTTTATCTCTTTTCCAGTGAGCTTCTTTTTTCTTTTGGTCTTTTGAAAAATCAAAAGGAGTCTGTAGTTCCTCTTCACTTAATTTAGAGATAAAGTGATTGAGCTTTTCATAGTTTTCCTTAGAGGCTAGCATTAGCTCCTCTTTTGTTCTTGGTCTTGGCATAGGCGTTCTCCCTTCATTTTCTAGTAGGTTGAGGTATTTTCTTACTTCATTATACCATAACCATAATCAAAAAGCAGTTCTTCATTTTACGAAAAACTGCTTTTACTAACTATTTTTTAATGCTTATAGTCACTACTTTACATATAAATCTCTAAAGCGGTCATCCACTTCAGCTATCTGATAGAGCAAGTGGGACAGTCCTTGGTAATCTTCTTTTAAACACGAAAGGTGGGCTTGACCAAATAGAGTAGCCAATTCTTCTTTTAACCTTACCCCTTCGGGATCATGGTTTTTTAAGAATTTACTGAGATAGAGATTTCGAACAGCAGCAAGTTTAAAGCTGAAATACTGATGCAATTGCTTTTGCTCCGTATTTAAGCCGTTTTCAGCAACTGCTTTTGCATAGCATTCCAAAACACCGTTTTGACCATTCAGATATCGGTTCTTCATAATCCTTGCTGTTTCCTGATAGATTTCAGTCTGACTAGGACTCTTGACCTTCTTAAAATTTCCCCACATGGAGTATGCTCCACGCTTATAGTCAATAGCTTCCGCCTTCCAAGCTTCTAAAATGTCATTAAAAGTAACCTTCATACAGGCAAAACCAGCTGGATCATGCAAATAGAGATGCTGACCATCAACAGCATACACAGTTACAAAGTGATCTACACCATAAAGGATTGTGTGATTGGGATTGTAAGTCAAATGGCCCATATCAAGAGGACCCAGTACGACAGGTCCATTAGACAGAAACGTTTCCAACTTTCCTTTAACCTCTTCCAAATCTACTTCCGCTCCATCTTTTAGATAGAATTCTTCAAAGTCAAACCCAAGTATTTTTAAGGAATGAGAGATGGAAAGGTCTGGCATTCCATTATCAAAGAATACTAAAGGGTGCACCTCATCTTCCTTCACGATACTAGCGCCATTTCCCATCACCATAATTGCCTCTAAAAACTCTGCTTTAAAGTCATAACCATAGGTTTCTAGTGCCATTGCCAATGAATAGCTATAGCAAAGCGACACATCTCCAAAATACATCTGCATATTCCTGCCTCCTTATCTTCTATGGGACTATTATACCGAGAAAACTATTCGTATGCCCCATAAAATCCAAACAAAAATTATGGTATGTTTGATTTATAGACATGAATTTCTTTATACTTAAATTTAAATTAAATTGTAATTCTTTTTTGCATAAGTTATTTCTCAAACAAAGAAAAACTCTGTAAAAGATACCTTCTACAGAGTCAGCTTTCCATCTTTATAAAAAATAGAAAATTATCTAGTCCTTGCTTACTGGTATCCAGAGTTCCATTTGATAGTCTGGTGACGACATATCTCCTTCAGTATAGACTTCAAAATCTGGCGCTCCTGAGTGGCGATAGCCTGTTTCTGGGAAAAAAACCTCCAAAACATACTTCCAAGCATTGTGAATGCTAGCTGGTATAGGACCTTTGACTGGGACGATAGCATATTCAGCTGCTGGGATGTCTTTGATTGACAGACCTAGTTCTTCTGCTTTCGCTTTATCCGTCACATCATAAGCCGCCATGTAGTTAATGATTTCGCCTTCTTTCACATCCGAGCAGAGACCAAAGGATTGGCCACTTCCCAGACTCTCTAGACTTTCAAAGCTGTGATTTGCATAAAGCTGCTCCCATGCAGACGGGCATTGGCTATTGTCAATAGCTTCCAATAGAACGCCTGCCACGGTAAAAGCAGGTTTCTTTTGAATCTTGATATCCATGTTCTTTCCTCCTGTAATCTTTAAGGATAATTGAAGTCTAGGAAAGACCCGATAAGGTTTTCCATTTCGAACTTCTGAGGGGGTCGCACCATGGAATTTCTTAAAGGCTGCGCTGAAGGCATCCGCAGAGTCATAGCCGTATTTCAGCGCTATGTCAATGACTTTCTCAGTGCTTTCCCGCAAGTCTGTCACAGCTTCTGACAGCCTGCGATTGCGCAAATATTCTGCTAAAGTCATATCTGCTAGGATGGAAAAGAGCCTGCTAAAGAGAGGATAAGAATAGCCAGATAGCTGTTGAAATCTTTTCATATCCACTTCTGAAGTCAGTTGCTGCTCCAAATAATCCATGGTTTGATTGAATTGATGCATCATATTCGTTTCTTCTTACCTCCACAAGATACAAAAGACGTTAAAAGCAAAGTGAAAATAGGAAAATTGACGCTGGAGTTTCTGGTCCTAGGAAATTTTATCTTTTTCACACAGCTTTTAGGCCATGTTCAATTCTATCTATAGTCTATCAGATATCAGATACTTCCGCCCTAGAATATTTGTACAAGATTCAGAGGTGTATATTTCTATAACCTATCCTTTAATTTCTCAACAAAGAGATAAGCTGCTGGGCAGGTCAAGGTGTTCTTAATCGTCAAATGGTTGATTTGATGGATCTTTTTACGGTCTGTATGGGGAAATTCTCGGCAGGCCTTTGGACGAACATCATAGATAGAACAGAGATTGTCTCCTCCTAGAAAGGGGCAAGGCATAGATTTAAAAACCTTATCCCCATCTTCATCTACCTGTAAAAACTCAGCTTCAAAGGCTGGTAATTTCATCTTGAAATACTTAGCAATGCGAGTAATATCGGCTTCCTTAAAGTCGGGTCCCAAGGTCTTGCAACAGTTCGCGCAGGCAGTGCAATCAATCTCAGAAAAAACTTCTTGGTGAATTTGCTGAGCTATCTTATCTAAGTTTTTAGGAGGTTTTTTCTTTAGATCGGCTAACACTTTTCGGTGCTCCTTTTGCTTTTGCAAGGCTAACTGGTGGTAATACTCGATATCAATTTCTTTAGACATAGTTTCTTTCTAATACAAGTGTTTTTGTCTATTATACCATAAGTTATTTTTCATTTTTGAGTATTGCACACAAAAAGCCCTTCGGATAAAATCCGAGGGGCTTCAAACGTTGTTAAATCAACTGCCGAACTTTTGAATTTCAAGGTTCGGGATAAAATAGTTCACTGAACTATTTTATTTTTTAAGGTTGTAGAATGATTTCAATCCACGGTATTCAGCTACTTCACCAAGTTGGTCTTCGATACGAAGCAATTGGTTGTATTTAGCGATACGGTCTGTACGTGAAAGTGAACCAGTCTTGATTTGTCCTGCGTTTGTTGCAACTGCGATGTCAGCGATTGTTGAATCTTCAGTTTCACCTGAACGGTGTGATACAACGGCAGTGTAACCAGCTTCTTTCGCCATTTCGATAGCGTCGAATGTTTCAGTAAGAGTACCGATTTGGTTAACTTTGATAAGGATTGAGTTAGCAGCACCTTCTGCAATACCTTTTTCAAGGTAAGAAGTGTTTGTTACGAAGAAGTCGTCACCAACCAATTGAACTTTACCACCAAGACGTTCAGTAAGAGCTTTCCAACCATCCCAGTCGTTTTCGTCCATACCATCTTCGATAGTGATGATTGGGTATTTGTTTACCAATTCTTCAAGGTAGTCGATTTGTTCTGCAGCAGTACGTACAGCTGCTCCTTCACCTTCGAATTTAGTGTAGTCGTAAACTTTACGTTCTTTATCGTAGAATTCTGATGAAGCACAGTCAAATCCGATAAATACGTCTTTACCAGGAACATATCCAGCAGCTTCGATCGCAGCAAGGATAGTTTCAACACCGTCTTCAGTTCCTTCGAAACGAGGAGCGAATCCACCTTCGTCACCTACGGCAGTTTCCAAACCACGTGATTTAAGGATTTTCTTAAGAGCGTGGAAGATTTCAGCACCCCAACGAAGAGCTTCTTTGAATGATGGTGCACCAGCAGGTACGATCATGAATTCTTGGAAAGCGATTGGAGCGTCAGAGTGAGAACCACCGTTGATGATGTTCATCATTGGAGTTGGAAGAACTTTAGTGTTGAATCCACCAAGGTAGCTGTAAAGTGGGATTTCAAGGTAGTCAGCAGCAGCACGAGCTACAGCGATAGACACACCAAGGATTGCGTTTGCACCCAATTTACCTTTGTTAGGAGTACCGTCAAGTGCGATCATAGCACGGTCAATAGCTTGTTGGTCACGTACATCGTAGCCGATAATAGCTTCAGCGATGATGTTGTTTACGTTGTCAACAGCTTTTTGTGTACCAAGACCACCGTAACGAGATTTGTCACCGTCGCGAAGTTCAACTGCTTCGTGTTCACCAGTAGAAGCTCCTGATGGAACCATACCACGTCCGAAAGCACCTGATTCAGTATAAACTTCTACTTCAAGTGTTGGGTTACCGCGTGAGTCTAGGACTTCGCGAGCGTAAACATCAGTAATAATTGACATTTTTTACTCTCCTTTGAGTTAAATTTTTTACACCTCTATGATACCTTAAAAATAAGCGTTTTTCAAGAAAAAACGTTATCTTTGTGCAAATTTTCCTTAACTTTATAAAGTAATCGCTTTCTTTTGTCTGTTTTCTTGCGATTTTTGTGATATACTGTTTTTATGACAGATTTATCAAAACGACTACTAGAAAAAGCTCATGGTGGACCGAAATTAAACCCTGACGAACAACGCCGATATCTCGGGACTTTCGAGGAAAGAGTTCTTGGCTACGCGGATATCAGTACTGCCAATAGTCCTGAATTAGAACATGGATTTTTCTCTATTTTAGAGGGTTTTCAAGAAAAGGTAGAGGCACTTTTTGTGAAGATCTCTCCAAATATCGAGTTTGACAAACAGGTCTTTTACTTAAAACAAGCAAAGGAAAGCAACTGCCAGGCGACTATTGTTTCAGACGATCATATCACCTCTCCTTTTGGCCTTGTCATTCATACAAATGAACCTGTTCAAGTAGATGAAAAGGACATCAGACTTGCATTCTCAAGCCTCTGGGAAGAGAAAAAGGCAGAGCCACCTAAAAAATCCATCTGGAAAAAATGGTTTGGTTAATCCTTCCTCAACTTTAATAAACGACCAATATTAGCAGCTGTGTGCTCCAAATAGAGACTTGCATTTTTCAAACTGTCTTCCAAAGGTTCACTTTTCTCTAAAATGGAAAAGGCGGCTTGTATATTTTCGAATGGTAGGGGAGGCAAATCGTCAGCAAGACTACCACAAATAGCAATAACAGGAACTCCGTTAGGGGTTCTTTTTGCTACACCGATGGGAGCTTTTCCAGCAAGGCTTTGACTGTCCAGTCTCCCTTCTCCAACTATAACCAAGTCAGCACCTGCAACTTTCTTGTCAAAGTCAATCAAATCCAAGCAAGTATCAATCCCAGATACGATACTGGCCTCAGCAAAGGCGCAGAGCCCAGCCGCAATGCCACCCCCAGCTCCTGCTCCTATAAGTTTTAATGTTGCAGGTGAGACTTTTTCATAGAACCGCTGTATAGTCAGATCTACTGTCTCAAACAAAGCAGGATCTAAGCCCTTTTGTTTTCCAAATGTATAGGTTGCCCCTTGATGACCACATAGAGGGCTCACGACATCTGCTAAAATGCGAATCTTCACATCTTCAGGAATCCTATACAAGTCGCTGTCTGAAATTGACTCGAACTCAAGCAAAGTCTGACCGCAAGCTGGCAATTCTTTTCCATTCTTATCATAAAAACAATAACCTAAACCAGCAGCAATGCCTATCCCACCGTCATTACTAGCCGTACCACCTACACTGATATAGATTTCCTTCATTCCTTGATCAATGAGATGGCGAATCAGCTCTCCAATACCTCTGGTTTGGATATGAAGAGGATTTCGTTTCTCATGCGGAATCTTTCCAAGACCAACCAAGTCAGCAACTTCAAAGAGCGCTATTTGACCTTTTTGAAAGTAACGCATTGCTTCATTTAGACCAAAAGATCCCGTAACCTCTTGCCATTTTTCTTCGAGTTCAAGAGAATGTCGAATAGCATCTACGGTTCCTTCCCCACCATCACCTACAGGGCAAAGCAGACATTCTACATCCGCTATTGACTGTTCGAAGCCTTTTTTTATAGCTTGAGCGACCTGTTCAGCCGTCAAACTTTCTTTAAAAGAATCGGGTGCAATTACAATTTTCATAGTTCCCTCTCAATCTAAGAATTCAATCTGATAAAGAACTTCTAAAAGATCCCTCGTATCTACATGACAAGCTATCTCAGCTTTTACGACCTCCTTGGCACAAAAGGCTATACCGTGACCTGCTGACTTTAACATCAAGAGGTCATTAGCTCCATCACCGATGGCAATCGTTCTTTCTTTGGAAAGTCCTAATTCCTTTCTCCATTTCTCAAGAATAGCTTGTTTTACTTGGGCTGTCACAATGTCACCAACTAATTTACCTGTTAAAAAGCCGTCTTTGACTTCCAACTGGTTGGCAGAGAAATAGGAGATACCAAGGGATTCTGCTAATCTCTCAACAATCGGACTAAATCCACCAGACACTAGACCGACTAGAATGCCCTTGTTTTGAAGTATGGAAATAAATTTTTGAACATTTTGGGACAGATGGATGGATTTGAAAACTCTATCAAAGACCGAGATCGGAAGACCTTTTAACAAAGCGACTCTCTCTCGCAAACTCCTTTCAAAGTCCAGTTCACCTCGCATTGCCTGTCTTGTAATCTGCGATATTTCTTCTTCGCAACCTGCTTCTCTTCCTAAAAGATCAATCACTTCCTCTGCTATCAGGGTGCCATCAACATCCATGATACAGAGGCCTTTTACTTGCGTCATTACTTCTCCTCTTCTCTAAACAGCCCAAAAATCGTATGAAAGAATCATACGATTTTATCTATTAGTTGACTAAACTATGGTACAAGTCCAGGTAAGATTTGCAGGCTGTATCCCATGAGAAATCGCATTCCATAGCTTGTTTTTGTAGATTTTTCCAAACGTCCGGCTGGTTCTTATAAACATCCAAGGCTGTTTGGAAACTCCAGTTAAGCCAGTATGGTGTTAAATTGTCGAAGCTAAATCCAGTACCAGTTCCTTCGATCGGATTGAAAGCTTGAACAGTATCACGCAATCCACCCACTTCATGAACCAATGGTAGAGTTCCATAACGCATAGCCATCATTTGAGACAAGCCGCATGGTTCAAAACGACTTGGCATGAGGAATAGATCACAGGCTGCGTAGATTTCTTGAGCAAGTTTGACGTCAAAAGTGATATTTGCTGATAGCTTGTCAGGATAGACTTGAGCAAACCAAGAGAAAGAATGTTCAAAAGCCGGGTCACCTGTTCCTAAAAGGACTATTTGAACGTCCTCCTGTAAGAAACGGTGCAAGCTTTCTACCACAACATCAAAACCTTTTTGGCGCGTCAAACGAGAGACGATCCCAACTAGAGGAACATCTGCTCTCACAGGTAGACCAACTCTCTCTTGCAATTTTGCTTTGTTTTGAGCTTTTCCAGACAAATCTTCCTTATCAAAATGATAGTCTAAAAGTGGGTCTGTTTGAGGATTATAAAGATCTGCGTCAATACCATTGACAATACCTGAAACCTTACCTGACTCCATGCGAAGAATCTGGTCCAAACCGCAACCGAACTGAGTGGTCATAATCTCATGTGCATAACTAGGAGATACTGTTGAGACACGATCCGCGTAGAGAATACCTGCTTTCATCCAGTTAAGACAGTCATTCCAACGAAGGGTCCCATCAGCGTAACGTTCAAAACCGACTCCAAACAAATCCCACAACATCCCTTCAGAAAACTGACCTTGGAATTCTAAATTATGAATAGTTAAGACGGTTCTGATTCCTTGATATGCCTGAATCCATCTGTATTTTTCCTTCAAGAGAAAAGGAATCATAGCGGTGTGATAATCATGGGCATGGAGAATATCTGGAATGAAATCAATTCGCTCCATGGCTTCAAGAGCAGCCAGTTGGAAGAAGGCAAAACGTTCACCATCATCGAAATCTCCGTAAACATGACCTCGGAAGAAATACGTTTGATTGTCTACGAAGTAGAAGGTAACACCATTCAAGACGGTCTTCTTAATACCACAGTACTGTCTACGCCATCCTACACTCACTTCAAAGTGAAGAACATCCTCAATCTGGTCGCCGAACTTAGCCTCTACCATGTCATAGTAAGGTAAAACAACCGCAACTTCGTGCCCTGCCTTTACCAGTGATTTGGGAAGAGCGCCAATGACGTCTCCCAAACCACCTGTTTTTGAAAAGGGCGCACCCTCTGCTGCTACGAATAAAATTTTCATGAATGAATATCCTCTGTAACTTTTTCGCCTTTTTTGACTACAACTGGGTGTTCTGCAGTACCGCGAATAACGACACCGTCAGCAACTTCAACCCCTTTGTCCAAGATTGCATACTCAACTTGGGCACCTTGACCAATCACAACACGTGGGAAGAGAAGACTGTCTTTAACTAGACTATCCTTATGAACGTGAATATTACGTGATAGGACCGACTGAACTACTTCACCCTCTATGATACTACCAGAGGCGAACTGCGAAGTACTTACCTTAGAGGTGTTTGAGTAGTAAGTTGGTTCTTCATTCTTAACCTTGGTATAAATTTTTTGGTTAGGTGAGAAGAGAGAGTAGAATTTTTGAGACTCCAGCATATCAATATTGGCTTGATAATAGGATTGAACAGAGTGAACATTGGCTAGGTAGCCAGTGTATTCATAAGCAAAAGCACCTTCTTTAGCTGCCAACTCACGTAAAACATAGCGTAATTTTTCTGGGTATTCTTTTTGAACTTCTTCTTCCAAACGCTTAATCAACCACGGAGTATCAACGACGAATATATCTGTAGACATGTTGAAAAGTTCATCTGTTGATTTGGCATCAAAAAGTTTATGAGAAAGAACACGGTCTGTTTCATCGACTTCCAAGATGGCATTAACATCTGAAATATCCTTTTTAGGTAATTTCTTATAAACAACTGTAATCGGACGACCGGCAGTAGTATGTAAATGGAATACTTGATTGAGGTCAATATTCACCACGATATCACAGTTAAGTGCAACCGTCTGATTTGATCCTGAACGTTTCAAATAAGTGAGAAGCTGTTGGTAATATTCTTTCCCAACTGTGCTACTTTCAACACGCGTATTATAAATACCTAGATAGTAGTGACTGAGAAGGGTAGATAAGCCCCACTCACGTCCTGAACGAATGTGGTCAAAGACTGAACTGATATTGTCTTGTTGGAAAATTCCAAAGACACTACGAACACCAGCATTTGCAAGGCTAGAGAGAGGGAAGTCGATCAAACGATATTTTGCTCCAAATGGCAAGCTGGCTACTGGACGATGATCTGTCAAAGTTGACATATCGTGAAAACCAACGGTGTTTCCTAAAATGGCTGAATATTTATCAATCTTCATCTGTTGCTACCCCCACTACTTCATCATATCCTACTACTTGTACTTCGTCTGTTCCATCAATTTCGACACCTTCAGAAATAACAGCACCTTCACCAATGATGGCACGTTTAATTTTTGCACCTTTTCCGATAATGGCACCACTCATGATTACAGAGTCTACTACTTCAGCACCCTCACGTACTTGCGCTTCTGTTGAGAGAATAGAATGCTTAACAGTTCCATCCACGAGACAGCCATCCACAACTAAAGAATCTTCTACATGAGCGTGTTTTCCAATAAAGTTTGGTGGTGAAATCAAGTTCCGTGAGTAGATTTTCCACTGACGATCACGACTATCCAAAGCGTTATTTGGATCAATGTATTCCATATTTGCTTCCCATAGAGACTCGATAGTACCAACGTCTTTCCAGTAGCCTTTGAATTCATAAGCATAAACGCTTTCTCCAGACTCAAGGTAATTTGGAATAACGTTTTTACCAAAGTCTGACATATCTACCTTGTTCTTTTCAGCGGCTACTAGCATATTACGGAGACGTTGCCAATCAAAGATATAAATCCCCATAGAAGCTTTAGTAGACTTAGGTTGAGCTGGTTTTTCTTCAAATTCAACGATACGATTATTGGCATCTGTATTCATGATACCAAAGCGACTAGCTTCTTTGAGAGGCACATCTAGAACAGCTACTGTCAAGCTGGCGTTGTTGTCCTTATGAGACTGAAGCATGTCATCATAGTCCATCTTGTAAATATGGTCACCAGAAAGGATCAAAACATATTCTGGGTTAACACTGTCGATGTAGTCAATGTTTTGGTAGATAGCGTGGCTAGTCCCTTCAAACCAACGGTTTCCTTCACTTGCAGAGTAGGGTTGAAGGATAGAAACACCTGTATTAATGCCATCTAGTCCCCAGCTCGAACCATTTCCGATGTGGTTGTTCAAGGCAAGAGGCTGGTATTGTGTAATCACACCGACATTGTGAATCCCAGAGTTAGCACAGTTGGAAAGAGCAAAGTCAATGATACGGTAGCGCCCACCGAATTGCACTGCTGGTTTGGCAATGCTTTGAGTGAGTTTTCCGAGACGTGTTCCTTGCCCACCGGCAAGGATCAAAGCTAGCATTTCATTCTTCATTTTCTACTCCTTTTTGGGTTTTATTTGTGACAGTTTTAGTTGGTTTCAAGCGACGTTTAATCTTCCAGATACTTGCCCCCATAGCTGGCAAGGTGAAGGTCAAGGTCTGCTCATAATCCTTCCATAATCCTTCTTGAGTTTGAACCGTTTGGTTGTATTCTTTCCAGACACCACCCCATTGTTCCAATTCTGTATTCCAAACTTCTTCATAAACTCCCGCGACAGGAAGTCCGATTGTAAAGTCTTTTCGTTCAACAGGCGCCATATTAAAGACACAGACTAGCATTTCACCCTTTTTACTCTTACGAATAAAGGAAAGGACACTCTGATCTCTATTATCCGCATCAATAATTTCGATGCCGTCGTAGCTGGTGTCAATTTCCCAAAGGCAACGATGCTCTTTATAGAATTGATTGAGTTGAGAAGTGAAGTATTTCATTTTAGCATTCATTGGATCTTCCAAGTTAGACCATTCTAACTGTTCCTCAGACTTCCACTCTAAGAACTGACCATATTCGCTTCCCATGAACAAGAGTTTCTTACCTGGATGACAAATTTGATAAGTGTAGAGATTTCGCAAACCTGCAAATTGATTGTATCGATCTCCCCACATCTTGTGCATCATGCTTTTCTTACCATGCACGACTTCATCGTGTGAGAAAGGTAAGAGGTAGTTTTCATTGAAAACGTACATGAAGCTGAAGGTTACCAAATTAAAATCATACTTACGATAAATCGGGTCTTCCTCGTAGAAACGGAGAATGTCGTTCATCCACCCCATATTCCA
Source organism: Streptococcus sp. 5905 (assembly GCF_013276505.1). Classification (NCBI taxonomy): domain Bacteria; kingdom Bacillati; phylum Bacillota; class Bacilli; order Lactobacillales; family Streptococcaceae; genus Streptococcus; species Streptococcus sp. 5905. The sequence continues at coordinate 705,538 of NZ_VMLC01000001.1, read as the reverse complement.
CTTGTAGTCAAATCCTAGACCGCCCATTTCTTTCATACCAGTAATCTTTGTTGCTGATGAACTTTCTTCTGCAATCATCATCACATCTGGATGAGCTAACTTGATAACAGTGTTCAAACGTTGAAGGAAATAGTAGCCTTCGTAGTTGAGATTGCCACCGTCTTTGTTTGGAGTCCAAGGAGCATTATCATAGTCTAGGTAGAGCATATTGCTGACTGCATCCACTCGAATACCATCTAAATGATAAAATTCAATCCAGAATTTAATGCTAGAAATCAAGAAGGACTGGACTTCATTCTTCCCAAGGTCAAAGTTAAGAGCTCCCCAACCGTAGTTATGGGCCTTGTTGTGGTCTTGGTATTCAAAAGTTGGTGTTCCATCGTAATAAGCAAGAGCGTCATCATTGATGGTAAAATGACCTGGAACCCAATCCACAATTACACCGATATTGTTTAAATGACATTCCTCAACAAAATCTTGGAATTCCTCTGGTCGCCCGTAAGAATGCTCCATAGCAAAGTAACCCATAAGCTGGTAGCCCCAACTCAATCCAAGCGGGTGAGCCATTAAAGGCATAAACTCGATGTGAGTGTAATTCATCTCAACAAGGTATGGAATGAGTTCTTCCTTGAGTTGTGCAAAGCTGTATGGACTACCATCTGGATTTCTCTTCCAAGATCCAGCGTGGGCTTCATAAATATTGACTGGTCTCTCAAAAAAGCCCCAGCGTTTTCTCCTAGCTAGCCAAAGACCATCTTTCCATTTTTTCTCTGGAATATCAGTCAGGATGGCTCCAGTCTCTGGGCGGGCTTCAAAACGAACCGCCAATGGATCAATTTTCATAATCTGGTGCCCATTTGCACGCGTGATATGATACTTATAAATCTGCCCTTCATGAGCCAGACTTGTGAAGACTTCCCAAACACCCGATTCATTCCGTACCATAGGAATTTGGTGCTCTGTCCAGTTTGTAAAATCACCAACTAAGTGCACAGCCTGAGCGTTAGGTGCCCAAACACGGAAAGTAAAACCAATTTCTCCGTCTTTTTCCTCTTTATGTGCTCCTAGATAGTGCTGGAGATGAAAATTTTCTCCAGTAGTGAAGGTTCTCAATGCTTCTTGATTATTCATCCAATCCCCTTTCTTTTTGTAAGCGTTTTCTATAATTCTATTATACTATCTTTTAAAAGAACTTTCAAGCAGTTTACGGAATTTCTTAAAAAATATCTTGAAAATTTTAGAAAATATATCTTAACATTATATAATTTTTCATTTAATTGTTGAAAAAATAAACGATTTGCATATATTTTCTTAGTATAATATCAAAACATTCGTTATTTTTCAATTTTTAACTGGATTTTTTAGTAAAAATAAAAATCAGGAATGTTATTTCCTGATTTTAGAAATTATTTCACATCAAAAACAATGGATTTGACATTTGTCATTGCTTCAATGCTGTATTTAATCCCTTGCACTCCTGCACCAGAACCCTTTACACCAAGGAATGGGAAATTATCTGGTCCACGTTGTGTTTTGTTATTAATATGAACAGTACCGACTTCAAGCTTTTCAGCGATTTCAAATGCCTTCTTAAAGTCATTTGTAAAGACAGAGGATTGAAGACCGAACTCAGATTCATTGGCAATTGCTACCGCTTCATCCGCATCAGCAACACGGATAATTGGGAGAACAGGTCCAAACGGTTCTTCCCATGCTAATTTCATATCTCTTGTGACATAATCAAAAAGTCCTGGCCAAATGAGATTGCCCTCACGTTTGATTGGACTGAGCGCTTTGGCACCCTTTTCCTGAGCATCTTGAATCAATCCCCAGATAAAATCAGCTGAAGCATTATCAATAACAGGTGTGATATCAGCATTGTCAAATGGGTCACCAACGGTTAGCTTAGCAACTTCTGCTTGAAGTAATTCAGCCAATTTATCCGCTACACTTTCCACAACCAAAACACGTTTGATAGCGGTACAACGCTGACCAGAGTAGCTAAAGGCACCACCTACGATCTGCTTAGCTGCATTTTCTAAATCTGCATCTTCTAAGACAATTGCTGCATCTTTCCCACCAAGCTCAAGCATAATCGGGCGCATACCAGCTAAACGACCAATACGCTCACCAATCGGTGTTGAACCTGTAAAGTTAATGAAGTTCACTTCCTTGTGTTCGATGATGTAGTCCCCAATCTCAGAACCACGTCCAGTGATGGTGTTAAAGACACCTGCTGGGATTCCTGCTTCGTCAAATGCTTTAGCCAACAAGAGACCAGAAATAGATCCTTGTGTTGGTGGTTTAAACATGACGACATTTCCTGCAATCAAAGCCGGAGCAATCTTAGATCCAGAAAGGTTAACTGGATAGTTAAATGGCGCGATAGCTAAAACGACACCAACTGGCTCACGACGGACAACGGCTAGTTTGTTTTTACTTGCAGCTTCAAAACCGCCACCTTCCATTGCTTGTCCAGTGATACGGAGACCTTCTTCTGCAGCAAAACGAATCAAATCTGCTGTACGTACTACTTCTCCAATGGCTGCTTTTATCCCTTTAGCAACCTCTTTGGCAAGAATTGTACCAATTTTTTCTTTATCACGTTCCAAAATGTCTGCTGTCTTATGCAAATAGGCTGCACGCTCAACTGGTGCTAAATCACGCCATGCTGGGAGAGCTGCACGCGCAGCCTTCATAGCCTCATCTACTTCAGCTTGACTCATAGCTGGTACTGTTCCCAGCTTTTCCTGATTAATGGGTGAATAGATTGTAATTTCCTTTTCAGATGATTTCCAATTTCCATTTACTAAATTCTGATAATTTGTCAAATTCTCTTCCTCCTGAAAATGATTAAGACTTATTTTATCAAATTTTCAGAAAATTACAACCCTTTTTGTGAAAAAATTGAGATTATTTTCACAATCTTGATCCTTCAAATTATTTGAAACTTAATTCTACTCTTCATTAAAAACCTCATAAATGACAAAAAGGATTAGATAATCTAACCCTTTTTACTACATTAATTTATGAGAGCACTTTTAAAACTGCGACACTAATATCATCAATAACATTTTCTTGTTTTGAACGACTGTTGGTAAGGAACATTTCAAGCTTACCTGCATTTTCAAAGTAGAAGGAGGTTCCCTTAGCATTAAATACCACTAATAGATGTTCTGATCCACCGTGAATCTCGTAAACAATCCAGCCACTATTTTCAGCAGCCGTGTGGACAAAGACATGACGGTAAATTTCTTCATATGTTGGATAAGAGAAGGCACAGATTTGCGTTTTTAGGCGGATAATCTGACGAATAAACTCGATACTGTCTTGGCGTTCATTGATCAGATCCCAGTTGACTTGGTTAACACTGTCCGGAGCATTATAGCTATTCATAGCACGTTCTCGGTCTGCAGGAGTTAGTTCTCCATGTTCACCAGTTGGAATCAACTTAGTTCGTCCAAACTCTTGACCAAGTTCCATAAAGGACATACCTTGCATGAGAAGATTCATAGCTGTCGCTGTCTCAACCTTGCGCATAATCTGGTCGGAACTCTTATCAGGATGAAGGGTTGCTAGCAAGTCATGAAGATTGTAATTGTCATGAGCTTCAACATAGTTGAGAACCTGGTTTGGACTGAGATAAGATCCCAACTCTCGGCTACCAAGAATAGCCTTGGCGACGATTGGTTCTGTAGCAGCACCACTCACAAATCCTGATTTGATTGCTCCATAAACTTCTCCTCCTTTGATCGCATCACGCTGATTATCGTTGAAGAAACCTATATTTGGCATCTGGTGGGCGTTATCCTTCTTAGCCTTGTCATAAGGAGCAAGACCTGTTCCCATATCCCAGCCTTCTCCATAAGTGAGAATACGCGGATCAACCTCATCCAGTGCCCAACGAATTGCCTGCATAGTTTTGACATCATGAATGCCCATCAAGTCGAAACGGAAACCGTCAATATTGTATTCTTTCACCCAATAGAGAATGGAATCAATCATATACTTGCGGAACATCTCATGTTCACTTGCAGTTTCATTTCCTACCCCCGTACCGTTTTGAAAAGTTCCATCACGATTCATACGATAGAAATAATCGGGAACAGTTGTCTGGAATGGAGCGTCCACTGTTGAGAAGGTATGGTTATAAACCACATCCATAATGACACCGATTCCCGCATCATGATAAGCCTGAATCATGGTCTTGAGGTCTCGAATAACTTGTCCGGGATCATCTGGATTACTAGAGAAACTTGTTTCTGGCGCATTATAGTTTTGAGGGTCATAACCCCAGTTATAGGTTACATTTCCCTCCTCGTCATATTCCTTGTGTCGATCAAAGATCGGTTGAAGTTGAACATAGTTGCAACCAAGTTCTTTAATATAGTCAAAGGCGGTTGCTTGGCCGTATTGGTTAACCGTTCCAGTCTGAGCAGCACCCAAGAAGGTTCCGCGGAGTTCTTCAGGAACACCAGATGTAGGCGATTTGGTAAAATCACGAATATGCATTTCACAGATAACTGCTTTACATGGATTCTCCAAACGCCATGGAGCTTCTGTCCCATGTTTGACTTTGAATCCTTCTACTTGTCTGTCTTGATGAGAAAGAATTACGGAACGTTTTCCGTCAGGACTTGTGGCAATCGTGTAAGGATCTCTCGTCAAAGTCTGGTGGTGAGGAAATTCAATTTGATACTGATAAGCCTTACCAGCAAGATTTTCATCCAAGTCTACACTCCACACACCAATGGTATTGTACTTATGGCTGTATGAATAGCTATTACCACGCTCTAGATTAAAGGTTTTCCAAATCGGTGCATCGTTACTAGTGTTTTCATAGACAACCACCTGAACAGCTGTAGCTGTTGGAGCCCAGAGTTTAAAACTGGTCTGGGAATCAGATCCTTGGCAGCCCAAGTCTCCCTGATATCCCCAGTGATGATCAAAGCTTGCGCTATGGATGGCTTTATCAAAGGCAAATGGATTCTGATCCTTATAATATGGACTAGCAATAGCTGGATTTTCTGAATAATACACAGTCTCGTCTCCCTCTAAAATCCATGCTTCTGTCAGCAAGGGATAGTAGTTAAAACGTACAAGATATTCTTTTAATACACCATCTATCTCGGCTTTGAAGGTGAAACTATCCACCTTTTCCTGACTGGTCACGGTAAAAGAAAACTGAAGACCAAAATAAGTGGTCTCTGAAGTTAAAGAGCTTTTGTTTTCATCTCGGTCTGTGCTAAATGAGCAAGCTGTATAATCTCCATTTTTTCTATGAAAATGGAGTAGAACGGGATAATTGTACATGTTTTTTCCTAATTTCTAATTTCTATTTTAATTTTATTTGGTGTTGATGGATTCAGTTGGCATTTCATCACGATGGACAACAGATTTTAACCATTTCAAAACACATCAGGAGAGACAGTTTCAGATTATCTGACACCTAGTTTTCTACTATCATTACATACTTTCCAACCAAGCTTCGTCTCGAACTTCGATACCAAGTTCTTGAGCTTTTTGGAGTTTGCTTCCTGCATCTGCTCCTGCTACGACAAGATTCGTTTTCTTAGATACACTGCCTGTTACTTTGGCACCTAGACTTTCGAGTTTACTTTTTGCTTCTGAGCGTTTGAGACGTTCCAATTTCCCCGTGAGTACAACGGTCAAACCTGACAAGGCCGCATCTGCTACTACTGTCTGTCCTTTGTAGTCCAGATTGACTCCAGCTTCTTTCAACTCATCTAAGAGAATCTTCGATCCTTCTGTAGCAAAATAAGTCTGAAGACTTTGAGCAATCACACTACCCAAGCTCTCGATACTTGCCACTTCCTCTGGGTCTGCTTGGGCTAGATTTTCAATAGAGTGGAAGTGTTGGAGCAAGAGCTGACTAGCCTTGCTTCCAACATGGCGAATTCCCAGACCAAACAAGAGCTTTTCAGCAGAGTTTTCCTTAGATGCTTGAATGGCCTGATATAGTTTAGAAGCAGACTTTTCCTTGACAGCTTCCAAAAGGAGGAAATCATCTTCTTTCAAACGGTAAATATCTGCCACATCCTTGACTAGATTGGCAGCGAAGAGTTTCTCAACTATGGAAGGACCAAGTCCTGTAATATTCATGGCATCTCGAGAGGCAAAGTGAATCAAACCTTCCATGATTTGAGCAGGACAGCGAGGATTGATACAACGAAGAGCTACTTCATCTTCAAAATGAAGCAATTTACTATCACAACTTGGACAGTTAGTCGGAATATCTAGTTTTTCTTCAGAAATCCGCTTAGACTCTACCACACGCAAAACAGCAGGAATAATGTCTCCAGCCTTATAGACGATAACCGTATCATCTTTGCGGATATCTTTTTCAGCAATATAATCTACGTTGTGAAGAGTTGCACGACTTACAGTTGTGCCAGCAAGCTGAACAGGTGTTAGATTGGCAGTCGGGGTCACAACACCCGTACGACCTACTGTCCAGTCAACTGAGAGCAGTTGAGCTTCTTTTTCCTCAGCAGGAAATTTGTAAGCTACTGCCCACTTAGGCGCTTTAACTGTAAAACCAAGTTCTTCTTGACCAGCTAGGTCATTGACCTTGATGACCACTCCATCGATATCGTAAGGTAGTTTCTCCCGTTCTTGTCCTACTTCTTGAATGAACTCCCATATCTCATCTATGTTTTCAGCCAGAATTCGTTTAGGATTAACCACAAAGCCAAGCTGTTCAAGATGCTTCAAGACCTTTTCTTGACTATCACGAGTAGAAGGGCTAGCTTCTTGATAGAGAAAAGTCGCAAGGTTGCGCTTAGCTACTACTGCCGTATCCAACTGACGGAGGGTTCCTGCTGCTGCATTACGAGGATTGGCAAATTCAGGCTCTCCATTTTCTTGGCGAGCTTGGTTGACCTGGTCAAAAGAAGCGCGTGGCATGTAACACTCCCCACGAACGGTAATATCAAGTTCTTCTGGCAAGGTCAAAGGAATGTCCTTGACACGCTTGAGGTTTTCTGTGATATTCTCACCAATAGAACCATCTCCACGTGTCGCCCCAACGACAAAAATCCCCTTTTCATACGTAAGTGAGATAGACAAACCATCGATTTTCAGCTCACAGATATAAGTGGGATGGGCTAACTCCTTACGAACACGCGCATCAAAAGCTTCTAACTCTTCACGTGAAAAAGCATCCTGCAAACTATAAAGAGGATACTGATGACTGTATTTTTCAAAACCATCTAAAACCTTACCACCAACACGATGGGTCGGACTGTCCGCTAAAACTTGATCTGGATAGGTAGCTTCCAACTCGACCAACTCTCGGTAGAGGCGATCATACTCGCTATCTGACACCGAGGGATTATCACTCGTATAGTACTCGGTCGCATAGCGGTTGAGCAAGGCAACTAACTCATTCATTCTTTCATTCATAAAACCATTTTACCACAAATCAAGCCCTCCTCACAATAGAGAAGGACTGAAAAATGGTTAGTATTGAAATATTTTCTAAAGATAGTGAGGTTATGACTCTTTTTCGAAACGACTTCGTACGTAAACAAGGGATAGACAAGACAGGATAACGACCCCGCTTCCAATTATCAGGAAAGAAGAAAGATGTACACTTGGTAGCACTGTCATAAAGCCTTTTGCAATCGGCATAAAGAGAATAGCTAAAGTAAAAATAGTACTCAATACCCTGCCCAAATATTCACTTTCAACCTTGGTTTGAACCTGAGTAAAAAAATGAATATTAAACATTGTCATAAATAGTTCACAAACTAAATTTCCAGAAAAGGAAAGAAAAGTTGGCAACGGTAACCCCATCATAAAAACTCCAACTCCAGTCAAGGCCAATAGAATCAAAAGATTATAAACACTTGCCTTTATTTTACTAGCAAGAAGAGCTCCAATAAAGGAACCAATTGCCCCCATAGTCAAAATGCTTGCATAGGCTCCTTCTACGCCGTAAAGTCGATTTGAAAAGGGGAGGAGAAATTCAAAGGCTGCAAAAAAGAAATTAACACTAGAAGCTACTAACAAAAGGAAAAAGATCTCTTGCTGGCGCCAGATATAGCCAATTCCTTCTTTCATATCAGCAAAAATATTTTTCCAGCTGAAAGTCTTTTTCTCTTGTTCCTGAGTCTCTTTTTTGGGGAGAAAAGCTACTAATGTAAATGCGATGAAAAAACTAATGGCATCTAAAACGAGCGTCATATGGAGACTGGCAAATTGTAAAACGAGGAAAGAAAGTACAGGGGAGCTAACACCTACAACCTGCAAAACGAGCTCTAAGCGAGCATTATAGGCCACAATCTCGTCTTTCTCTACAACCTCAGTTATAATGGCCTTATTTGCTGGTCTAGAAAATGCAAAGGCAATCGCCTGCACAATATTAGCCCCAATCAAAGCACCAATCATCCAGCTGTCATTCCTTATAAAAGAAATAGCCAGACAAAGAATCCCACAAACAAGGTCTGCCGCCATTAAAATCTTACGACGAGAAAAACGGTCTGAAACGACTCCGCCAAAGGGATTGACTAGAATCGATGTGACGAGTTCAGAAATTTGATAAATCCCAAGAACAGTCTGTCCTATCGTCCCCATTGATGCCAACCAAACACTGTTTCCATAATCATAGAGCATATTTCCTATCTTATTAATAGCACCACGACTAATCAACTGGATTGCATGTCGATTCATATAAAAAGCTCCTCTCAAATTTTGAAACTATTGTATCAAAACTGAAAGGAGTCCCTTCGATTTTCCCTTATTTGGGAAATTTAAGGATTTACAAATTTTTCATAATGTTCCTGATAATAGGCCACTTGCTCTGGAAGTCCAAGCACATCAAAAATATGCATGGCTCCCTGCATCTGACTACAACCTTCTTCTTTCAAGTCTCTCTGGTAGAGAGCGAAACCTTTGAGATAGTGGAAGATATTGCGCTCATAAAGCTTGATACCATTTCCAATCAACTTCTCCACATAGCCCTCAAAATAGTCCGCATCCGCAAAGGAACGGTTCTCCAAACAATGCTGGTAACAGTTAAGAGCTAAAATCAAAACAAGTTTACGATGCCGACCAATTTCCTTGTAGTAGTCTTCTCGCTCCATAACTTCTCTGCCAATCCGAGCCACATAGTCCACATTGTAGAAAGTATAGAGATTTCCAAAAAGAATCAACTCATACATGGTCCATTCTTCTGTTTGAAAAAGATAATCTGCTACCTTTTCCAAATCACTCTGACTCATCGTGTAATGAGCATCTCTTTGACAAATCAGACCTTGTAGCAGAATCCAATTCAGCTCAAAATAGAGGGGATTGGTCGAACTCTTTGCTTTCTCAAGCTGTTCCTTTTGAAGCTTTTGAAAACCTGCAATATCATTTGAGTAGTAAAGCGGAATAATCTGTGCCATTAAGGCAATATGTTCATGATTTTGAAAATCCCTAGCCTTGTCCATGAAATTTTCAATAGTCACATGAATATTGTCCAAAATCTCAAAGAAACGGGAAACTGCTAGATCAGACTCTCCAAGCTCGAAGCGAGATAATTGAGAGGTTGAACATGATTCACCTGCCGCCTCTTTTAAGGAGTATTTCCCACTTGTTCGAAATTCACGAAATACCTTTCCAAGATGTTCCATTTCTTACACCTGCTCCGATAATTCTTCCCACTCAAGCATAGCTTCTTCCTGACGATGGCTAATTTTGTCCAGTTCAGCCTGCAATTCCATGAGCTTTTCAGCATCGTTGGTTTCCAGCATTTGTTCAGAAATGGCTTGACTTTGAGTTTCTAGCTCTTCGATTTCAGCTTCCAAACTCTCGATTTGACGCATGAGCTTGCGGGCTTCTTTTTGACTTTCTTTTTGTGCCTGGTAGTCATTAGCTGGACTTGCTTCTTTTGCTTGATTACTCATTGAAGCTTCCTCTGTCTGGCTTGCTTCTACTTCTGCTTTCTTCTCAACATAGTAGTCATAATCTCCTAGATAGAGGGTCGAACCATTCTCGGACAATTCCAAAACATGAGTGGCTACACGGTTGATGAAATAACGGTCGTGACTGACGAAAAGAAGGGTTCCATCAAAGTCAATCAGGGCATTTTCCAAAACTTCCTTGCTATCAATATCCAAATGGTTGGTTGGCTCGTCAAGAATCAAGAAATTGTTGTTTTCCATTGAAAGTTTGGCAAGCAGTAAACGAGCTCTTTCACCACCAGACAGCATCCCGACTGACTTTTTAACATCATCTCCTGAGAAAAGGAAGGCACCAAGACGGTTACGGATTTCAACTTCAGGTGTCAGTTTAAAATCATTCCAGAGTTCATCGAGTACAGTATTGCTTGGTGTTAGCTTACTTTGAGTCTGATCATAGTATCCAACCTCAACATTGGCACCAAAACGCTTCTCTCCCTTGATAAAAGGGATATGGTCCACAATAGACTTGATAAAGGTTGATTTACCAATACCATTTGGACCAACGATCGCAACAGCGTTCATCTTACGAAGGTCTAGGTTGATAGGCTCTGAGAGTATTTCCCCATCATAGCCAATGGCTGCATTTTCAACAGTCAAAACAACATTTCCCGACGTTTTTTCAGACTGGAAAGTCATATTGGCTGATTTCTTGCCAGCTTCAGGCTTTTCCAAACGCTCCATTTTTTCCAGTTGTTTACGGCGAGATTGAGCACGTTTGGTCGTTGAAGCTCGGACTAGATTTCGATTGACAAAGTCTTCTAGAGCCGCGATTTCCTTCTGTTGCTTTTCATAGTTTTTTGCCTCAGTAGCTAGCTTTTGCTCCTTTAACTCAACAAAACGAGAATAATTGCCCACATAACGATCCAAAGAATGCTTGGTCAAATCCAGTGTAACCGTCGCAACCTTGTCCAAAAAGTAACGGTCGTGGCTGACAATAATGAGCGCACCGCTATAGTTTATCAAGTAATTTTCCAACCAGGCTATGGTTTCAATATCCAAGTGGTTGGTTGGCTCGTCCAAAACCAAGAGATTAGGCTTTTCAAGGAGCATTTTTGCTAGAGCCAGACGAGTATTTTGACCACCAGAAAGCTCAGCAATTTTCATCTGCCACATAGTCTCATCAAACTTAAATCCATTCAAAATCGCTCGAATATCAGCTTCGTAGGTAAAGCCACCAGCCTGACGAAAATTCTCTGACAAACGATCATAATCCGCCATCAGTTTATCCAATTCAGCGCCAGACTTTTCACCCATCTCCAGTTCCATCTGACGAAGTTGTTCCTCAGTCCGACGCAAATCATCAAAGACATGGAGCATTTCATCGTAGATGGTATTCTCAGACTCAAATCGGCTATCTTGGGCTAGATAAGACAGAGAAATATCTTTTTTCTTATTGATTTCCCCACTAGTTGGCTCCTCTTCTCCAACCAAAATCTTCAAAAGAGTAGACTTACCCGCTCCATTTCTCCCAACGAGGGCAATCCGATCTCGTTCATCTACTTGCAGATTGATATTATCAAAAAGAACCTCTCCTGCAAATGAACGTTCAATTTTATTAGCTTGTAAAATAATCATATAGGTAGTATAGCATGTTTCCCTAAGGGGTTCAAGACTATAGAATCCATTTCATTTCAAGCTTTTTCAGAAAGTTATGCTAACGTTTTACTAAAATGATAAATCGTGATATAATGAAAGCGATTAAAAGAATTTACAAAAAAGGAGACACTTTATGACTTACCAAGAAAATTATCAAAAATGGGTCGATTTTGCTGACCTTCCAGACTACCTTCGTCGAGATTTGGAAAATATGGATGAAAAAACAAAGGAAGATGCCTTCTATACCAATCTTGAATTTGGTACTGCTGGTATGCGTGGATTGATCGGAGCTGGTACAAACCGCATCAATATCTATGTTGTTCGTCAAGCAACTGAAGGTTTGGCTCGTTTGATTGAGTCAAAAGGTGGAAATGAAAAAGAACGCGGTGTGGCAATTGCCTACGATAGTCGCCACTTCTCTCCAGAATTTGCCTTTGAATCTGCTGCAGTTCTTGCAAAACATGGTATCAAATCTTACGTATTTGAAAGCCTCCGTCCAACTCCAGAACTTTCATTTGCAGTTCGTCACCTCAACTGTTTCGCAGGTATTATGATCACTGCTAGCCACAACCCAGCTCCATTTAATGGTTACAAGGTTTACGGTGAAGATGGTGGACAGATGCCTCCACATGACGCGGACGCTTTGACTACTTATATCCGTGGAATCGAAAATCCATTCGCAGTTGAAGTTGCTGATGTGGAAGCTGAAAAAACTTCTGGCCTGATTGAAGTCATTGGTGAAGCTGTCGATGTAGAATACCTTAAAGAAGTCAAAGATGTTAACATCAACCCAGCCTTGATCGAAGAATTTGGTAAAGACATGAAGATTGTCTACACACCACTTCATGGTACTGGTGAAATGTTGGCTCGTCGCGCTCTTGCTCAAGCAGGATTTGACTCAGTTCAAGTCGTGGAAGCGCAAGCAACTGCTGACCCAGACTTCTCAACTGTAAAATCTCCAAACCCAGAAAGCCAAGCAGCCTTTGCCCTTGCTGAAGAACTTGGTCGTCAAGTTGGTGCTGATGTGCTTGTCGCAACTGACCCTGACGCTGACCGTGTCGGTGTCGAAGTTCTTCAAAAAGATGGTAGCTACCTCAACCTTTCAGGTAACCAAATCGGTGCCATCATGGCTAAATACATCTTGGAAGCCCATAAAAACGCTGGAACACTTCCTGCAAATGCAGCCCTCTGCAAGTCTATCGTATCAACTGACTTGGTAACGAAGATTGCTGAAAGCTACGGCGCAACCATGTTCAACGTCTTGACTGGTTTCAAATTCATCGCAGAGAAAATCCAAGAATTTGAAGAAAAACACAATCACACTTACATGATGGGATTTGAAGAAAGCTTTGGTTACTTGATCAAACCATTCGTACGTGATAAAGACGCCATCCAAGCCGTTCTTGTCGTTGCTGAGCTTGCTGCCTACTACCGTTCACGCGGTTTGACACTTGCTGATGGTATCGAAGAAATCTACAAGGAGTATGGTTACTACGCTGAAAAGACTATCTCTGTAACTCTCTCAGGGGTTGATGGAGCTGAACAAATCAAAGCGATTATGGCTAAGTTCCGTAACAATGCTCCAAAAGAATGGAACGCAACAGCTATCACTGTTGTAGAAGACTTCAAGGCTCAAACTGCTACTGCTGCTGACGGTACTGTAACAGCCTTGACAACTCCTCCAAGTGATGTATTGAAATACACTCTTGCGGATGGTTCTTGGATTGCAGTTCGCCCTTCTGGTACAGAACCTAAGATCAAATTCTACATTGCCGTTGTGGGTGAAAGCAACGAAGATTCACAAACTAAGATTGCAAACATCGAAGCAGAAATCAATGCCTTCGTTAAATAAGCAAGATAAAAGATGAGACGAACCCCTCTCATCTTTTTTTCGTATCAAATCTAAGCAATTTTAGAAACTTTATGGCATACTAGTTTTATCAAAAAAGAGAGGTATTCTTATGAATCAGTTTTTAGAAGATATTAAAGCCCTTGAAGTGACTACAGTTTCGCGCGCGCAAGAAGCACTTGATAAAAAAGAAACAGCAACCTTCTTCATCGGTCGCAAAACTTGCCCTTACTGCCGTAAATTTGCTGGCACATTGGCAGGTGTCGTAGCTGAAACCAAAGCACACATCTACTTCATCAACAGTGAAGAACCTAGCCAATTGGAAGCCTTACAAGATTTCCGTTCACGTTATGGAATTCCAACTGTACCAGGTTTTGTCCACGTTGCAGATGGTCAAATCAATGTCCGTTGCGACTCTTCAATGTCAGCACAAGAAATCAAAGAATTTGCTGGATTGTAAAAAACCACTCTTCGAGTGGTTTTTGTATAATCAAAATTGCGTTTTTAAAACAGGGTTTTACGACAATCAATAATAAGTCATAAAGATAGGAATATTATATTAATTCTAATTTCTTTTTTAAATAATTTATTATTATTCCATCATACTCCTGCTTTATTTCACGCTCCTCATACTCTTTAAGTAATTTTAGAAAAGTTTCTTTTGGAATTTTTTTATTATCTTTCTGCTTACAAAGTTCTTTTTGAAAACTACTTAATGCATTTTTTCTATTATTTTTTAGTTTAAATAAATTTAGATTTAAAATTTCATCCAAATCATCCTGATAAGAATTAGAATTAATAGTCCCATCACGAGAATAAGTAATATTATTTACATGAGCTAGATTTAAGGGATCTATAGTAATTATTTGATTTGATTTTTTTGTATCACAAGTCTGATCTTGTAAACATTGTCCTTCATATCCACGACAAACTGCTAATAAGTTTGAGTATTCTAAGGCCTTACTTTGAAATTTAGATTGAGGAAAAAAATGCTCTATTTTCATTTTCTCTAAACTAATCCTAGACATACAATAAGCACATAGCTCCCCTTGTTCTTTTAATAAACTTTTTTTTAGATCATTTTTTACAGTACTAGGAATGTTAGCGTAGCTAGCATCTTGAGTCAATCGGTACGTAGTAAAAGATCGGGGTTCACGATTTTTCAAGATATGAATCATTCCAACTCCTTAAAAAATTCCTCTAACTCTATAGAATTTCTAGCTGATACAACTTCTGAATCTGTCTCTCCAAGTATATTTTTTAGATTGTCTAACAGTTCTTTTGCTTCTTCTAAGTCTTCATTATCAATGTTTTGATTAATTTGGTTAATTAAATTTCTAACCTCTTCCGGTCTATAGTCAGTCTCCATAATGTTATTAACTATGTCATCCAATTCTCTATTATAGTTAATAGGTGGATTCATGATTTCGTTATTTTTTAATATCCTTAAATATTCTGATTTTATATTAGAAATAACAATAGGTGAATGAGTTGTTGTAATAATTTGAACATTAGTAAAAGTTTCTAATAAACTAGTAATAATCTTACTCTGCCATGATGGATGTAAGTGCATATCTATTTCATCTATTAAAATTACTCCTGGAGTTTCTAATACATTATCAAGTAGTTGTGGATTCAATTTTGCCATTCGAGTAGCAATATCTGCAACCATTGTTAAAGTGATTCGAATTCCATCACTAAACATGTGTAGCGGTAATTTTTCAATCTCATTGTTTTTACGATATGATACTTCGATATCTTTCGATTTCACAGAATAATTTATAGATACATCTGTAACATCCTTGTTTCCAATTTCAAAACATTTTTCTATAGCAGTTTTAACCATTTTTAATTCTGGAATTTCACGATCTTCTTGAATTTTTATTAACGTCATATCCTCAAACCAACGTAATAATTGTTTTTCATTAGTTCCTGAAGATAACGCATCTGTATACCCATCTAGTCTTGAACTTTTTTTTGTTCCTTCCTTAGAACTTCTATTATTCTTTTTTTTGTATAGTCTACCAGTATCATAATATGCAATTATTGGAAGAATAGTATCTGTATTTCCATTCTGAATATTTTGCTGTTGTGTATGACCAATCTTAATTAGACTACTAGCATTTTTTACTGTTGTCTTATTTTTTAAGCCATTTATTTCACGTTCCCATTCTATATGCTCATCACAAACAATCCCTTTTGTAGATATAACAACAGGAAATTGATACTCCGTACTAATGATACTTCCAGTTAAAAATGATTTTCTTAAAATATCTTCTTTTTGAATTGGGAGAGAGTAAGCAGTTGGTATTTTAGCAAAATAAGTTCCAATAGAAATTGCTAAAGCATCTAAAATTGTGGATTTTCCTGCACCATTAACTCCTACAATAACATTACATCTTTCATTAAGAACAATATCTAACTCTTCAAAGCATCTAAAATTTTTAAGTTTTATATTTTTTACTTTCATTGCAACTTCCTATTTTTGTTGATAAATTTTATTTCTACTCTTTTTATTATAACAAAAAGAAAATCAAAAAGTATTATATTTCTTTGAAAACAACTTAAATCTTAAAAAATATAAAAGGAACACCTCTCGGCGTCCCTTTTTATATATCTGTCAGTGGTGTTGCGGTATCGGGAGAGGTATCGTAAACTTTAAAGTCTACTCCGACTCCCAGATCCGCTTGGGCTAGCTGGTTGACCATAGTCATATGAGCCAGCTCCTTAATATTGTTCTCTTTGGACAAATGCCCAAGATAGATTTTCTTTGTTCGATTTCCCATTGTACGAATCATGGCCTCAGCACCGTCTTCGTTAGAGAGGTGACCGAGATCCGATAGAATTCGCTGTTTGAGACGCCAAGCGTAAGATCCTGCTCGCAAGATTTCTACGTCGTGGTTGGACTCGATGAGATAACCGTCTGCATTTTCGACTATTCCAACCATACGGTCACTGACATAACCTGTATCGGTCAACATGACGAAGCTCTTGTCGTCTTTCATAAAGCGGTAAAACTGGGGTGCTGCCGCATCATGGCTAACTCCAAAACTCTCAATGTCGATATCGCCAAAGGTTTTGGTTTTGCCCATTTCAAAGATATGCTTCTGCGAAGAGTCTACCTTACCGAGATACTTACTATTTTCCATAGCCTGCCAGGTCTTTTCATTGGCGTAAAGATCCATGCCATATTTACGAGCCAAGACACCGACTCCGTGGATATGGTCTGAGTGCTCATGCGTAATCAAAATCGCATCCAGATCTTCAGGTTTACGATTGATTTCACTCAAGAGGCTGGTAATTTTCTTACCAGACAAGCCTGCATCCACTAAAATTTTCTTTTTTGGGGTTTCCAGATAAAAGGAATTTCCACTGGAACCTGATGCTAAAATACTGTATTTAAAGCCTTCTTCACTCATTCTAGTCTTCTATTTCGTCCTCCCATATTTCTTCTTTTACGGCATCCTTATCATAAGGGAGCACGATGGTAAAGGTTGACCCCTTACCGTATTCACTTTTGGCCCAAATAAAGCCATTATGTTGTTTGATAATTTCCTTGGCAATAGCCAGACCTAGACCAGTTCCACCTTGGGCACGACTTCTTGCACGATCCACACGGTAAAAGCGGTCGAAAATCTTCGGCAAATCTTGCTTTGGAATACCTAGACCTTGGTCTTTGATGGATAAAATCATCTGGTCATCAGTGGTTTTCATGCTGACAGTGATTTTCCCACCATCTGGTGAGTACTTGATGGCATTGTTGAGAATATTATCAATCACCTGAGTCATCTTATCAGTATCGATCTCGATCCAAACTGAATTAATAGGGTAATCTCTAACAAGTTCATATTTTTTCTCGTCATCCTGGCTTCTCATCTTATCAAAGCGGTTGAGGATAAAGGTAATGAAGGCTGTAAAATTAATCAATTCCACATCCAATTGAGTGGTCGCATTATCAATACGAGAGAGATGCAAGAGATCTGTCACCATCCGCATCATACGGTTGGTTTCATCGAGCGAAACCTTGATAAAATCAGGGGCTACAGGATCATACAAGGCTCCCTCGTCCAAGGCTTCAAGATAGGACTTAACACTAGTCAAAGGTGTCCGCAACTCATGGCTGACGTTAGAAACAAAGAGTCTCCGCTCACGCTCTTCCTTCTCCTGTTCAGTCGTATCGTGCAAAACGGCAACCAAACCAGAGATGAATCCAGACTCACGACGAATGAGTGCAAAACGCACACGAAGACTAAGATATTCTCCATTAGCATTTTGGGAATCAATCATCAATTCAGGAATCTGTGTAATGAGGTCACGCAGTTCATATTCATCCTCTATCTTAAGCAATTCTAGGATGCTTTTGTTCAATGCTTCTTCTTTTACGACACCCAGCTGTTTCTTGGCCATATCGTTAATCATGGTAATTTGACCACGGCGATTGGTTGCAAGAACTCCATCTGTCATATAAGAAAGAATACTGTTAAGCCTTTTTGTTTCTTGCTCCAGATTTTCCTGTGTTAAACGAATGACCTCAGACAAATCATTGAGGTTATTGGTGATGTTGGTGATTTCAGAGCTTCCTTGCATATCCAAAACTCGAGAATAATCCCCTGCAATCAAATCCTTGACCTTTTGATTAATCTGCTTTAGACGAATATTATCCCGACGATTTTCCAGTAACAACAAGGTTACCACCAAGATAAAGCCAAGTAAAATCAGGATAAAGATAAAATCACTGGTCAGAATCGTTTGTCTAATATCTTCAATCATTATTTCTCATATAGTAACCCACACCACGACGTGTTAGGATGTATTCTGGACGGCTTGGAGTGTCTTCGATTTTTTCACGCAAACGTCGGATGGTCACGTCCACTGTACGAACATCACCAAAATAGTCATAACCCCAGACAGTTTCAAGCAAGTGCTCACGCGTAATAACTTGACCAATATGAGAGGCCAAGTGGTACAAAAGTTCAAATTCACGGTGGGTCAAATCTAATTCCTCACCATATTTCTTAGCTACATAAGCATCTGGAACGATTTCCAAATCGCCAATCTGTAGGGGTTGGGATTTCTTTTCATCAGTTTCTTGACTATCCACTGAAGCGAGGTCTGTACGACGGAGCAAGGCCTTCACACGCGCTTGCAATTCACGGTTTGAGAAGGGCTTTGTGACATAATCATCTGCCCCAAGTTCTAAACCGATAACCTTGTCAAACTCACTATCCTTAGCCGAGAGCATAATGATAGGCACACTGCTAGTCTTACGAATGGTCTTAGCAACTTCTAAACCATCGATCTCAGGAAGCATCAAATCTAGAATAATAATATCAGGTTGCTCCGCCTCAAATAGCTCGATGGCTTCTCTGCCGTTAAAGGCTGTTACAACCTCATAGCCTTCCTTGGTCATATTGAACTTAATAATATCTGAGATTGGTTTCTCATCATCTACAACTAATATTTTTTTCATATGTTCACCTTTTCTCTATCTATTATAACAAAAAAATGTAAAGAAGGCACAAATGGCTAATTCCAGCCTTCATCTTCAAGAACTGTTTTATAAGCCTGCCAAATCTTTTGTTGAGGTTTAGCAAATGGATAATCAGAAAATTCCTGAGGGGAGATCCAGCGAATTTCTCTGTCATCAAACTGTTTCGAATCTGTTACCTGACCCGCTAGGATTTGAATATGCCATTTACGATGACTAAATACATGCTTGACTTGATCAAATACTTGATAAGACCAATCAACTTCTAAATCATAATCTTGCTCAAAACTTTCTTGGGGTGTTGGACCGAAAGTAACGCTTTTTTCAGCGACCTGAGCAAACAGATTCAGCTGTTCCTCTTCCTGTGAAAACTCCTCTACTTCTATCAAGGGGAAATGCCAAAAACCAGCTAGCAGTTTCTCACTTTCGTTTTTCTCGAGTAGATATTGATCTTGATTATTGCGCACAACCAAAGCCTTGAGATAGATTGGGAGAGGCTTTTTCTTGGGTTCTTTAATTGGATAAGAATCCATAGTTCCATTCTGATAGGCTGCGCTAAATTCCTTAACAGGGCTTTCTTCTGGTCGAGGATTAACTGGAGCCTCTATGTCAGAGCCTAAATCCATCAGAGCTTGGTTAAAGTCACCTGGCCGTTCTGGATCAATCAAGATTTCCATCATAGCCTGAAAAATCTTTCGATTGCTGGGAACTCCTATATCATGATTAACCTCAAATAAACGTGCCAAAACCCGCATAACATTGCCATCGACCGCGGGCTCAGGTAAATTAAAAGCGATACTGGAAATTGCTCCCGCAGTATAAGGACCAATCCCTTTTAAACTAGAAATTCCTTCACAGGTGTTTGGAAATTGACCACCAAAGTCAGTCATAATCTGCTGGGCCGCAACCTGCATATTACGCACTCTAGAATAATAGCCCAGCCCCTCCCATGCTTTTAGCAAACGCTCTTCAGGCGCATTCGCCAGACTTTCAGCAGTTGGAAACCAGTCCAAGAATCGTTCATAGTAGGGAATAACTGTGTCTACTCTAGTCTGTTGAAGCATAATTTCAGAAACCCAGATATGATAAGGATTTTTACTTCTACGCCATGGTAAATCCCGTTTGTTTTCATCGTACCAGTTGAGGAGTTTCTCACGGAAAGAGGAAATCTTCTCCTCCGGCCACATGTCAACACCGTATTCTTTCAAATCTAACATATATCTAGTATAACATAGAAGCTTCTAACTGTCCTTTTCTTTGTGCTAAAAAAGCCTCTTCCTTTAGTAGAAGAGACTCCATTTCTTATTGATTGATTGCTTGAGCTGCTGTGATGAGCGTTAATTTGTAAACATCATCTGGGTTACATCCACGTGATAGGTCGTTGACTGGTTTATTCAATCCTTGTAGAACGGGACCGATAGCTGCAAAACCACCTAGACGTTCAGCTATTTTGTAGCCGATATTTCCTGCTTCGATACCTGGGAAGATGAAGACATTTGCTTGACCTGCTACATTGCTACCTGGAGCTTTTAGTGCTGCTGTTTCTGGGACGAAAGCTGCGTCAAATTGCAATTCCCCATCAATCTCAAGGTCTGGACGTAGATCGTGTGCTAATTTAGTTGCTTCAACCACCTTATCAACACTATCACCAAAACCAGAACCTTTTGTAGAATAGCTTAGCATAGCGATTTTGGGTTGAATCCCAAACATTTTGGCAGTAATTGCTGAGTTAATAGCAATTTCAGCCAAAGCTTCTGCATCAGGATTAATATTAAGGGCACAGTCACCAAACAAGTAACGTTCTGTACCACGCACCATAAGAAAAGCTCCTGAAGTACGAGTTACATTTGGACGCGTTTTGATAATTTGAAGAGCTGGACGAACTGTTGAAGCTGTTGAGTGAATAGCACCTGATACCATTCCATCTACCAAGCCCATATAGACAAGCATAACACCAAAGTAGTTGACATCTTCTAGTAAGACCTGACGTGCTTCTTCTTCCGACATTTTTCCTTTACGACGTTCTACGAGTGCAACCACCATGTCTTCAAATTGAGGATAATGATGTGGATCAATCACTTCATAACCATCCATGATCCCTTCGATTTCAAGATAAATTTTAATTTTTGCAGGGTTTCCGAGCAAAACGGGAACAACTTCTGTTTCTTTTACCAAGCGTTTCGTTGCTTGAAGGATACGTGGTTCTTCCCCTTCAGGTAGAACAATACGAGCATTTTTGCCAACTAAACTGGCTTTTAGACTTTCAAAAACTTCCATGAGTTTCTCCTTTAAGATAATTAATTATACTCAAAATAGATTTTAAAGAGTATTAGTTGATAACTGAATAATAAGATTGTTAAAATCATCTGGCAAAGGGCTTTCCAGCTCCAGCTGACGCCCTAAGAAGGGATGATAAAAGGATAAGAAATGGCAATGCAGAGCCTGGCGTTGAATACCATCTTCTAGGCTGCCACCATAGAGATCATCTCCCAACAAAGGAAAGCCGATGTGAGAAAAATGCACTCGGATCTGATGAGTTCGACCAGTATGCAGGCGAATATCGGCTAGGTGAATATTCCCATAAGAAGCCACAACTTTGTAAGATGTATGGGCGTATTTCCCACCTTTGGCAACTCGTCTCGTGATAATGGAGTCCACATCACGCGCAATCGGGGCAATAATCTCCCCTTCTGGCTCCAAGGCACCATCTCCTTTAACCAGTGCAAAATACCTTTTTTCGATAGACTTTCGTTGCAGTTGCTTGTCTAAACGTGCATGGGCATAGCCGTGCTTGGCAAAGAGCATCAAACCAGATGTATCTCTATCAAGCCTAGTCACGATATGAACCTGCTGGTTTTCATATTCCCGCTTGACATAGTAGCCCTTGATGAAATTTGCAATGGTATTGGAATGATTGACACTGGGGATGGAAGCAACTCCATAAGGCTTATTCAAAACCAGAAAATGGTCATCCTCATACAAGATATCTAGAGGACGATCAATGGCTTCAAGAGTTTCAAAGCCTTCCTCAGCTGGAATATCAATGGCAACGCGGTCTCCAACATCTAAGAGATAAGTCGCATTTTGAGGTTGATCATTGACCAGAATAGCACCGCCTCGAAACTTAATCTTAGCCAAAAGTCCCTTGGAAACCTCATGTTTCTTGAGGAAAGTTTTGACTTTGACGTGGTCATCTGCGATAAATTCGAACCTCATTCATCCACCTCGCCGATGAAGGCATCTTTGACACGATTCCAGAAACTAGTGTGACTTGGCGTCGCTACGAAGTGTATCTTGTGATGGTCGATTTGGTACTCAATCCGTTCTATATTTCGGAAAGAATAGATGCTATTGTCAACCGATAACGTGTGATAGTCATTACGAGTCGGTAAAAGCTCAATTTTATCTTTCTTCGGAACGATTATCGAAGAACCAAGTGTTCGATAGACTCGGTTGTTAAGACTTGCTATCTCTGTCAACTGCAAGGCCTCAATAGTAGGATGCAAGACAGCTCCACCCAAGGACTTGTTATAGGCAGTGCTTCCGGTCGGGGTTGAAACAGTCACACCATCTCCACGAAAACGTTCAAATGGAACGTGGTTAATAATGATATCCGCAACCATGGTGCGATCAGACCTGCGGATGCTGGCTTCGTTTAATGCACGGAAGGTCTTAACTTCTCCGTTTTCAAGTGTCACCTTGACATTCAAAACAGGATAGGAAACCTTGGCACCAGTATCCAGTTGGAGATTGGTAACCAACTGGTCCAACTCAAAGTCACGATAATCCGTATAAAATCCTAAATGTCCTGTATGTACGCCAATAAATCGAACTTTATCTAACTGATTCTCGTACTTGTGAAATGCAGACAAAAGCATCCCATCCCCACCAATTGATATGACGATGTCAGGATTGGTGTCGTTGAGTATAAAATGATGTTTTTTCAACTGGTCTTTCAGCTCATACAAAACCTTTTGACTCTGCGGTTTTCTATTTGCAATCAGATCAATTCGTTTACCTGTATTCTTCATCTGTATCGTCACTATTTCCTACACCGTCGTTTAGTTTTCTACTCAAAGGATCAAAGAGCGCCTGTGCTTCCTGAATATCATCACGAATTTTCCCCATTTCTTCATCCAATTGATGGGAAATTCTAGCTGTAATCTCCAAGCGTTTCTTGATCTCCTCTGGGAAATCCCCCTGATACTTATAATTGAGCGAATGCTCAATCGTAGCCCAAAAATTCATGGCTAAAGTCCGGATTTGAATTTCAGCCAGAATCGTCTTAACACCACTGATGGTGTCAACTGTATACTCTACCACCACATGATAGGAGCGATAGCCCGAAGCCTTCCGATGCGTGATGTAGTCACGTTCCTGTACTACTCTCATATCATGGCGTTTGCGTAAAATCGCAACAACTTCCTGAACATCATCGACGAACTGCACCATGACCCGCAAACCCGCGATATCCTGTAAGTCATGTTCCAAAGTATCGTAGCCAATCCCTCTGCGATTCATTTTTTCCTTAATACTTTCAATCGGCTTCACCCGTCCAGTAACAAACTCAATCGGAGAGTGCTTGTTTTGTTTACGAAACTGTTTGCGAATCCCACGAAGTTTAATCTTCAATTCACCAACAGCTTGAATGTAAGGATCTAAAAATTCTTCCCATTCTAAGGTCATATTTTCTCCCTTTTGGTATGTGATTGTGTTGTTGAAAATTTTTGATTTTTTCACTACAATCATATACAATAAATACATTGTCCATTATACCATAAATCGCTTTCAAAGATAAAAAAAAGGTTAGAAAAATGAAACATTTAGAAATTGAACTGAAAACACTACTGAAAAAAGAGGAATATGATCATCTAAAAGAACAGTTTTCCCATATCCAACCCGTCCTACAGAAAAACTACTACATTGATACACCTGATTTCCAATTGCGTGAAAAAAAGCTTGCCATGCGCATTCGCACCTTTTCAGATTGGGCGGAGTTGACCTTGAAAGTTCCTCAAACTATTGGCAATATGGAATACAATCAAAAAATGACTCTTCCAGAAGCTGAACAATATTTAGAAAAACAGATCCTACCTCAAGGGATGGTTATGGAGAAACTTGCTGAGATTGGCATTGAAAGTCATGACTGGTTTGTTCTGGGTTGTCTTGCAACTATTCGTTACGAAATGGAAACGTCGATTGGTCTAATGGCACTAGATGAAAGTCACTACTTTGATCATACAGACTACGAACTGGAGCTAGAAGTCACTGATCACGAGAAAGGAAAACGAGATTTTCAGCAATTTCTTTCAGAAAATGGTATCACTTACCAAAAAGCTCCTTCAAAATTAATTCGTTTTATTAAAAGCATGAAAAAATGCTGAAATAATCTCCATTTTTTGGTAGAATAATGGAGATAAAATATTTAGAGTTTACAGAGGACGGTCTATAATGTCAGATAGAAACAACATGAAACTTTTTGCACTTAATTCCAATCATGAAATTGCACAAAAAATCGCGGAAACAGTTGGGGTACCTCTCGGAAAATTATCTTCTCGCCAATTTTCTGATGGTGAAATCCAGGTCAACATTGAAGAAAGTGTCCGTGGTTACGATGTCTACATCATCCAATCAACCAGCTACCCTGTTAGCAACCACTTGATGGAGTTGTTAATCATGGTTGATGCTTGTGTACGTGCAAGTGCTCATAGTATAAACGTTGTCCTTCCTTACTTTGGTTATGCTCGTCAGGATCGTATCGCTTCTTCTCGCGAACCCCTCACTGCAAAACTGGTTGCAAATATGCTTGTCAAGGCCGGTGTAAGTCGTGTTCTAACGCTTGACCTCCACGCTGTTCAGGTTCAAGGTTTCTTTGACATTCCAGTAGATAACCTCTATACAATTCCTCTCTTTGCTAAACACTACAGCGATAAAGGGTTGCTGGGATCAGATGTCGTTGTTGTTAGTCCAAAAAACTCTGGTGTCAAACGTGCCCGTAGCTTAGCTGAATATTTAGATGCCCCAATCGCGATCATTGACTATGCTCAAGACGATTCAGAGCGTAGCCAAGGCTATATCATCGGTGATGTTGAAGGCAAGAAGGCCATCTTGATTGATGATATCCTAAATACTGGACGTACTTTTTCAGAAGCAGCAAAAATCGTCGAACGCGGAGGTGCTACTGAGATCTATGCCGTATCTAGTCACGGACTATTTGTAGAAGGAGCTGCTGAACTTCTAGACGCGACTAACATTAAAGAAATCCTTGTGACAGACTCTGTAGCAACCAAAGAAAGAACTCCAGAAAATGTATGTTATATCACCGCTAGCGAATTGATTGGTGATGCCATCGTCCGTATCCACGAAAGAAAACCAGTTAGCCCACTCTTTGCATATAATAAAAAGGAATAAGGTGATTCTTTGATTTATTTAGACAATGCTGCTACTACTCCAATGTCAACAGTAGCTCTCGCAGAAATGACCAAGGTCATGCAGGAAACCCATGGGAATCCTTCAAGTATTCACGGTCATGGTCGCCATGCTGGCAAACTGCTCCGTGAAGCCCGTCAGGAGTTAGCTCACTTACTAGGAACCAAGCCCCAACATATCTTTTTCACATCTGGAGGGACAGAAAGTAACAATACAGCTATTATCGGCTATTGTCTCCGCCATCAAGAAAGAGGAAAACATATCATCACGACAGCTATTGAGCACCATTCTGTCCTTGAAACTATCGATTATCTTGTTCAACATTTTGGCTTTGAAGCTACCATCATCCAACCAGTAAATCAAGAGATTACAGCGGGGCAGATTCAAGAAGCTTTACGTGACGATACCATTCTCGTTTCAACTATGTATGCTAATAATGAGACGGGTGGTCTCTTACCTATCGCTGAGATTGGACAGGTTTTAAAAGACCATCCTACTGCTTATCATGTTGATGCTGTTCAAGCTATCGGAAAAATCCCTATCCATCCAGAAGAATTAGGAATTGATTTCCTCAGTGCTTCTGCTCACAAGTTCCATGGACCAAAAGGAATCGGCTTTCTTTATGCATCTTCCGCGGACTTTGATTCCTACCTTCACGGTGGAGACCAAGAACAAAAGAAACGGGCTGGAACAGAAAATCTCGCTGCCATTGTAGGCATGGTTGCTGCTCTCAAAGAAGACTTGGATCATCAAGCCGAGCATTACCAAAAACTAGAGGGATTAAAAACTGCTTTTCTAGAAGAGATTGAAGATTTGGACTATTATCTTAATGAAGGTCAAGAACAACTGCCTTATGTTTTCAATATCGGTTTCCCTGGTCAAAAAAATGATTTGCTCTTGCTCCGATTAGACCTTGAAGGAATTTCAATTTCAACTGGTTCAGCCTGTACTGCTGGTATTGTGCAGACCAGTCATGTACTCGAAGCTTTCTATGGGCCCGATTCCCATCGTTTAAAAGAGTCTGTCCGTATCAGTCTTTCTCCTCTTAATACCGAGAAAGAACTGAAACAACTGGCACAAACCTTAAAAAATATTATTGGAGATTAACCTAATGGCATTCGAAAAAACCATTAAACTACAAAACTGCCGCTACGACTATACACTTAGTCCATCTGTCAAAAAGTTTACACTAAAAGACAATACTTTCTTTGAAACAAAAGTAGGAAACTACGAACTGACTCGTTTACTTGAAAAAGTTCCTAACAGTGGTGAAGGTTTCCAACTGAAAATTATCATCAATAAAGAGCTTACAGGTGTTAAAATTAATATCACTGACAAATCAGGTCTTCGTTTGGTGAATATCTTTAAATCTGAAGAACACCATATCCACCAAGAGAAGTTCTACTTCCTCATGGACAGTCTTGTAGAACGCGGAATCTTCACAAAAGAAGAAAGATAATTTGCTATGTATCATCTCACATATAAAGATAGCTATCAAGTAGAACGCACACTTGAATTTGCCGATTACGAAGAGCTTATGCTAGCCCTATCAGGATGCGTGACCATACCTGATACATTTTTGGTAACCTCACTAACCCTCAATGATAAAGCAATCTACCGAGGATTAGTCGGAAATCTCTATCGTTTTCTATCACAAACTAACTTTTCAGACAAAAACTAAGAATTTTCTTAGTTTTTGTTGATTTTTTCACAATGTTTCTATAAAATAGAAGAATAGAAAGGTTGTGATTTTGTGAAAATTAAACAGTCTGCTATTCCAACAGCAACAGCAAAAAGACTCTCTCTCTACTATCGAATCTTCAAGAGATTTCATGCAGAAAAAATTGAACGTGCCAACTCCAAGCAAATTGCAGAGGCCATTGGTATTGATTCTGCGACTGTCCGCCGTGATTTTTCCTACTTTGGTGAACTTGGACGTCGTGGATTTGGCTATGATGTCAAAAAACTGATGACATTTTTTGCTGACCTCCTTAATGATAACTCTATCACCAATGTTATGTTGGTTGGGATTGGTAATATGGGGCATGCCCTTCTCCACTACCGTTTCCATGAGCGCAACAAGATGAAGATTATCATGGCCTTTGACCTGGATGACCATCCTGAAGTCGGTACTCAGACTGCTGACGGGATTCCCATCTATGGTATATCTCAAATCAAGGAAAAGATCAAGGACGCAGATGTTAAAACTGCTATCCTAACTGTTCCAAGTGTTAAATCACAAGAAGTTGCCAATCTTTTGGTCGATGCAGGTATAAAAGGCATTCTCAGCTTTTCCCCTGTTCACCTTCACCTCCCAAAAGATGTGGTCGTTCAGTATGTCGATTTGACAAGTGAACTCCAAACCCTCCTCTATTTTATGCGGAAAGAGGATTAGAAAGCGAAAGCATTTATGAATAAACCAGTTATTGGGATTACAGGAAATGAAAAAGCTCATCCAGATGATGACATCATGATGAGCTATGCAGCAAAAAGCTTTGTTGAAGGGGTCAAGAACGCTGGTGGAATTCCAATCATCCTACCGATTGGTGATCAAGAAATGGCAAGCCATTACATCACGATGATTGATAAACTCATCCTAACAGGTGGGCAAAACGTCGATCCAAAATTCTATGGTGAACCCAAAACAATTGACAGCGATGACTACCACCTTCAAAGAGACCAGTTTGAATTAGCTCTTATCAAGGAAGCCATTAAGCAGAAAAAGCCAGTCTTCTCTGTTTGTCGAGGTACCCAGCTTTTCAATGTCGCCATGGGAGGCACACTTCATCAAGATATCGAAGACCACTGGCAGGACTGTTCAGCCGAATACACAACACAACGCCTTGCTACCGAACCAGATACCGTTCTCAGAGAAATCTACGGAGAAATCTCTCATATCAACTCCTTCCACCATCAGAGCATTAAGGATTTGGCCCCAAATTTAAAGGTTGTGGCCTTTGATCCCAAGGATGAGATAATCGAGGCTGTTACAACTACAGATGGCTTCCCTTATCTTGGTGTTCAATGGCATCCAGAATTTCTATTTGAAAATCGCCCCAAGGATAAAACATTGTTTGACTATGTCGTAAACGAACTTTAAATCAGATCCGTCTTTTCACGGTAACTAAAGTAATCGGAATGCGAGACAATCAGATGATCCAGAAATACCAGTCCCATCAGTTCACAGGCTTCCTTTACTAACTTGGTTACATGATCATCATTTTGGCTAGGTGATACAGCGCCTGATGGATGATTATGAACGAGAATCACAGAAGTGGCCATATGCTTGATGGCATAGTGAAGGATTTCCCGTGGTTCAGCAATGCTTCGTGTCGCAGTTCCAATAAAAATGGTCTGTTGATGAATGATTTGATTTTGAGTATTAAGATAGAGCGCCACTAGGTGCTCTTGTTTTTTATCACCAAGTTCCTGTTGCATTTTTTTAGCTAGCTTTTGACTACTGAGAATACTTTCCATCTCAAGGGTTTCATGCTTGTGAATGCGATGCCCCAGTTCAATCACTGCTTGTAGTTCAATGGCTTTAATGCGTCCAATACCAGACAGACTCTGCAATTCCTGCAGGGTCATTTTTTTCAAATCAGTTAGACTTGTGAGACTGTTCAAGACTTTCTGGGAAATTTCAAAAACATTTGCCTGACGCGTTCCCGTTCTGAGTAGTATAGCTAACAATTCTTGATTGCTCAGAGATTCTACTCCTTCTCTAACCAATCTTTCTCTCGGCAAAAGTGAATCTTCTTGGAATGAAATACTGTACATAAAAATCCTCCTCACTTTATTATTCGTGAGAAGGATGGATAATTAGATTTTTTTCTCAATTGGAGCTACACTAGCAAGCAGCTTTTTCAACCCCACTTCTGGGAAATTGATTTTTAGTTCCTGCGTAGCACCGCTACCTGACACTTCCAGAACAGTGCCTTCTCCCCATTTCTTGTGAAGGGCAATATCACCAATGGACCAATTTGTCTCGCTAGACGCTGATTTTGCGCCTGCTGCAAATTGACCAAATGGGAGACCACTTGACTGGATAGAGCTTGGTGCAGCCTTGCGTTTACGGTCTTGAAGCGCCTGAGCCAAACTCATTCCTTGACCGAAGGCAATTCCACCACTACTATAAGATGCCTTGAAGCTAGTATTAGCTGGACGAGCCAAGCCTTGATATTCAAGCAAGTCAGAGCTAATTTCATTGATGAAACGTGTTGGACGATTATAGCTAGTACGACCGAAAAGCAAGCGAGAGTTGGCATTGGTCAGATAGAGGATCTTTTCAGCGCGCGTGATACCTACATAGGCCAAACGACGTTCTTCTTCCAGCTCATCAGGATCCTCAGCTGCTCGACTAAGAGGAAAGACATTTTCCTCCATCCCGATGATAAAGACAACCGGAAACTCCAGTCCTTTAGCTGCATGGAGTGTCATCAAAGTTACTTCAGATGTCTCCTGACTGCCAGAATCTGTGTCGGCAATCAAGGCTAGGTCATTCAAGAAACGACTGAGTTTATCTAAACCTGTTTCCTCTTCTTGACTATCAGGATTGTCGTCAAAATTCTTAGTAACAGATAGGAACTCTTCGATATTCTCAACCCGAGCCTTGCTTTCCAAGGTCGCTTGGGCATTCAGAATATCCATGTAGCCAGTTTTTTCTAAAACTTCCTCAACCAATTCTGTAATGGTTAATTGATCCAGTTGCTCCCGCAAATCCAGAATCATATTGGCAAAATCCCAGATAGACTGGGCTGCTTTTCCTTTGATGCCAGACAACATGATGTTGGCTGAAGCATCTAGCATAGACATATCTTGCATATTAGCAAAGTCACGGATTTTCTCAACAGTTCCTGGTCCAATTCCACGTTTTGGCTCGTTGATAATACGCTCAAAACTGATATTGTCACTCAGATTAGCAATGAGGTTGAGGTAGGCGATAATATCACGGATTTCCTTACGGCTGTAGAACTTGGTCCCACCAACCATAGTATAAGGAATGTTTGACTTGAGCAGGGCTTCCTCAATAGTACGAGATTGCGCATTAGTCCGATAAAGAACTGCAAAGTCTTTGTGAAGGAAGTTTTGGCTGCGACCGAGTTCATCGATGGTTTTGGCAACAAAAACAGCCTCATCTTGTTCATCGTTAGCTCTGTAGTAGACGATTTGATCCCCATCAGCGTTTTGAGTCCAGAGATTCTTAGGACGGCGGTTTTTATTGTTTTTAATGACATCATTCGCAGCTTGGAGAATGGTTTTAGTTGAACGGTAATTTTCCTCTAACAAAACAACCTTAGCTTGAGGATAATCTTTCTCAAAATCCAAGATATTCTGCATATCCGCACCACGCCAACCGTAGATAGACTGGTCTGCATCCCCAACCACACATATATTTTTAAAGCGAGATGCCAAAAGTTTGACTAGTTGGTACTGAGCATGGTTGGTATCCTGGTACTCATCAACATGGATGTACTGGAACTTTTGCTGGTAGTAGGTCAGAACATCAGGATTCTGATCAAAAAGACGCAGGGTCAACATGATTAAGTCGTCAAAGTCAACGGACTCAGACTGACGAAGCTCTTTCTGATAGGCCGTGTAACACTGGGCCACGATTTGCGTGTACATATCACCCGCCTGGGCAGCATAGGCCATATCATCAATCAAGTCATTCTTAGCATTGGAAATGGAACCCAAGATTGTTCGTTCATTCCATTTTTTCGGATCCAAGTTCAACTGCTTGAGGATTCGTTTCATAAGGGTACGTTGTTCACCAGGATCTACAATGGTGAAATTACGATTATAGCCGATATGATCCGCATCGCGACGCAAAATACGAACACACATGGAGTGAAAAGTCGCAATCAGACAGTCCTGAGTAGCTGGATTGAGACCATATGCACGCTCTTTCATCTCACGCGCAGCCTTGTTAGTAAAGGTAATGGCCAAGATATTCCAAGGATTGACCATCTTTTCATCAATCAAGTAGGCGATTCTGTGAGTTAAAACACGAGTCTTTCCAGAACCAGCCCCCGCCATGATTAACAAGGGGCCTTCTGTCGTTTGCACCGCTTCAGCCTGACGGTCATTCATTCCATTCAATAATGCGTTCATTTTCTCTTCCTTACTCTTGAAGTCAATGTTTCTATTATATCAGAAATCAGGTAAAATAGAAACTTAACAGAGAACACTTTGACAAGCAAAATTTTCATCAGTGCTTACAAAACATGTATTTTTCAAATGAAGTTGAGGTTATTCTTTGACATGAAAAAGAGCTTGGATAGCATTTCCAAACTCTTTTAATATCATCTAAATCTTAGAACAAGCCTAGAACAGTTCCATCACTTTCAACATCCATATTGAGAGCCGCTGGTCGTTTTGGAAGACCTGGCATGGTCATAACATCACCTGTTAAGGCAACGATAAAACCTGCACCCAATTTTGGTACCAACTCACGAATGGTAATTTCAAAGTTTTCTGGAGCTCCAAGTGCATTTGGGTTGTCTGAGAAACTATACTGAGTTTTAGCCATACAGATTGGCAATTTGTTCCAACCATTCTGAACGATTTGAGCGATTTGCGTTTGAGCTTTCTTCTCAAAGTTTACTTTGCTACCACGGTAGATTTCAGTGACAATCTTTTCAATCTTTTCTTGGACAGAAAGGTCGTTGTCATATAGGCGAGTATAGTTGGATGGATTTTCTGAGATTGTCTTGACAAGCGTTTCGGCAAGCGCTACTCCACCTTCTGCTCCATCAGCCCAGACACTAGCCAACTCAACTGGTACATCGATTGAGGCACAAAGTTCCTTCAAAGCTACGATTTCAGCTTCTGTATCAGTTACAAATTCATTGATAGCTACGACTGCTGGAATACCGAACTTACGGATGTTCTCAACGTGACGTTTCAAGTTGGCAAAACCGGCACGAACTGCTTCCACATTTTCTTCTGTAAGAGCATCCTTAGCTACACCACCATTCATCTTGAGGGCACGAAGGGTTGCAACGATGACTACCGCATCTGGAGAAGTTGGCAAGTTTGGTGTCTTGATATCAAGGAATTTCTCAGCGCCAAGGTCTGCACCAAAACCAGCTTCCGTAACTGTATAGTCAGCCAAGCGAAGGGCTGTGCTTGTTGCCAAAACAGAGTTACATCCATGGGCAATATTGGCAAATGGACCGCCATGTACAAAGGCAGGTGTACCATAAATTGTCTGAACCAAGTTCGGTTTGATAGCATCTTTCAAGATTAATGCTAAAGCACCTTCAACCTGCAAATCACCTACAGAGACAGGGGTACGGTCGTAGCGATAGCCGATAACGATATTTGCTAAACGACGTTTCAAATCTTCAATATCAGTCGCCAAACACAGAATGGCCATGATCTCAGAAGCAACGGTAATATCGAAACCATCCTCACGTGGAATACCATTTAGAGGACCACCAAGACCAACGGTCACATGACGAAGAGCTCGGTCGTTCAAGTCAACAACACGTTTCCAGAGGATACGACGTTGGTCAATTCCAAGCTCATTTCCTTGATGCAAGTGGTTGTCAATCAAAGCAGAAAGGGCATTGTTAGCAGTTGTAATGGCATGCATGTCTCCAGTAAAGTGGAGGTTGATATCTTCCATAGGAAGAACTTGCGCATAACCACCACCAGCGGCACCACCCTTAATCCCCATTACTGGTCCAAGAGACGGTTCACGAATGGCAATCATGGTTTTTTTACCAATCTTGTTCAAGGCGTCTGCCAGTCCAATGGTAATGGTTGATTTTCCTTCACCAGCAGGAGTTGGGTTGATGGCAGTAACCAAGATCAATTTACCAACTGGATTGTTCTCAACTGCACGAATTTTATCAAAGCTAAGCTTAGCCTTGTACTTTCCGTATAGCTCCAAGTCATCGTAAGAAATACCAAGTTTCTCTACAACATCAACGATTGGCTTTAGCTCAATACTCTGTGCGATTTCAATATCTGTTTTCATAACAAACTCCTCTAACCTCTAATGTGATAATTCATTATAACACAAAATAAGATTTTTAACACCCTTAAACTCTGAAAACGTTCGTAAATATCAATATTTTAGGGGATATAATAGTGCTTTTTAAAATTTTATATGCTTTTATAGTTTTAGACTATAGTATTCCTTCGTTTTAGAAAAAATTTATCGCTTTCATTTTACTTACCGTTTATTTTTTTGTACAATAGTCCTATGAAAATTTTAGTTACGTCAGGTGGTACCAGTGAAGCTATCGATAGCGTCCGCTCTATCACGAACCATTCTACGGGTCGCTTGGGGAAAATTATCACCGAAACCCTACTTGCTGCTGGACATGAGGTTTGTTTGATTACTACTAACAGAGCTCTTAAACCAGAACCTCATCCCCATTTAACCATTCTAGAAATCAAAAATACGAATGATCTTCTTTTAGAGATGAAAGAGCATGTTCCGGATTATCAGGTCTTGATCCATTCGATGGCTGTGTCCGACTACACTCCTGTTTATATGACAGGGTTGGAGGAAGTTCAGGCTAGCTCCAATTTAGAAGAATTTTTAAGCAAGCAGAATCATCAAGCTAAGATCTCTTCAACTGATGAGGTGCAGGTTTTGTTTTTGAAAAAAACACCCAAGATTATCTCTCTAGTCAAAGAGTGGAATTCTTCAATTCATCTGATTGGTTTCAAACTGTTGGTTGATGTTACTGAAGAGCATCTTATTGAGGTAGCTAGACAGAGTCTTGTCAAAAATCAGGCAGACTTAATCATAGCAAATGACCTTACTCAAATCTCAGCAAACCAGCACCGAGCTATCTTTGTTGAAAAAGATCAGCTTCAAATTGTCCAAACTAAAGAGGAAATTGCAAAACTCCTCCTTGAGAAAATTCAAGCATACGATTCATAGAAAGGAAAGCCATGGCAAACATTCTGATCGCAGTGACAGGTTCCATCGCCTCCTATAAATCATCTGATCTCGTCAGTTCTTTAAAAAAACAAGGCCACGATGTCACTGTCTTAATGACTGAGGCGGCGAGAGAGTTTATCCAGCCTTTGACACTACAGGTGCTCTCACAGAATCCAGTCCACCTTGATGTCATGCAGGAACCCTATCCTGATCAAGTCAATCATATCGAACGTGGAAAGGAAGCCGATCTTTTTATCGTAGTCCCTGCTACAGCTAACACCATTGCAAAACTAGCCCATGGATTTGCGGACAACATGGTGACAAGTACAGCGTTAGCTTTACCCCAAAACATTCCTAAACTAATTGCTCCTGCTATGAATACAAAAATGTATGATCATCCAGCCACTCAGTCAAACCTGAAGACATTAGAAACATTTGGCTACAAGCTTATCTATCCTAAAGAATCCCTTCTAGCTTGCCGAGACTACGGAAGGGGAGCTTTGGCAGACCTGGATATTATTTTAGAAAGAATAAAG
Organism: Streptococcus sp. 5905; assembly: GCF_013276505.1. NCBI lineage: Bacteria > Bacillati > Bacillota > Bacilli > Lactobacillales > Streptococcaceae > Streptococcus > Streptococcus sp. 5905. The sequence goes on along the minus strand of NZ_VMLC01000001.1, from coordinate 670,770 downwards.
GAATCTCTCAATGAACAAACGCTCTAACATTGCTCCAATTGCTATCTTTTTTGCAGTTATGCTCGTTATCCACTTTTTGAGCTCTCTCCTATTTAATCTTTTCCCATTTCCAATTAAACCAACTATCGTTCATATTCCAGTAATCATTGCTAGTATTATTTACGGCCCACGAGTTGGTGTTACACTTGGTTTCTTGATGGGGCTACTTAGCTTGACGGTTAACACGATTACCATCCTTCCAACCAGCTATCTATTCTCACCTTTTGTACCAAACGGAAACATCTATTCCGCAATGATCGCCATCCTACCTCGCATTTTGATTGGTCTGACTCCTTACCTAGTTTATAAATTATTGAAAAACAGAACGGGTCTCATCATTGCTGGTGCTCTCGGTTCACTTACAAATACAGTTTTTGTACTTGGGGGAATCTTCTTTCTTTTTGGAAATGTCTTCGATGGAAATATCCAAAAACTCCTGGCAACAGTTATTTCTACAAACTCAATTGCTGAGCTTGTCATCTCTGCAGTTCTAACAGTAGCAATTGTCCCACGTCTCGAAACCTTGAAGAAATAAACATAATTCCACTTTCAGTCTTGAAGGTGGAGTTTTAGTTTTCACCAGTAAAGACTCATCTTCTATTCATAAATGGTTATTTACCAAGGAGTCAGTAGTTCAAAATTTTGAAAATATATGAAAATCCTTTGAAGCTATCACCTATACTTTTGAAAATTTTCAATAAAATCAAAATAAATTCTTGACATGTCTATCTATTTATTGTACTATACTTGTGTATATACAGTTAAATGGAGGTTCTTATGGATATACGGAAAAAAACGCAGTTTATGACCATGACTGCCCTACTCACTGCAATCGCGATTTTGATTCCAATCATTATGCCTTTTAAAATCGTCATCCCACCCGCTTCTTATACCTTGGGAAGTCATATCGCCATCTTTATCGCCATGTTCCTATCACCTTTGATGGCTGGTTTTGTGATCATCGCTTCTAGTCTCGGGTTCCTGATGGCAGGCTATCCCATGGTTATCGTCCTGCGCGCTTTTTCTCACATTGTTTTCGGTACTTTGGGAGCATTTTACTTGAAAAAATTTCCTGAAACCTTGGATAAACCAAAGGCGTCTTGGATTTTTAACTTTGTTTTAGGTGTTGTTCATGCTATCGCTGAAGTACTAGCTTGTATCATCTTCTATGCTACCTCAGGGACAAACATTGAAAATATGTTTTATGTCCTCTTTGTCCTAGTTGGATTTGGCACAATTATCCACAGTATGGTAGACTATACATTAGCACTAGCTGTCTATAAAGTGCTTCGAAAACGTCGCTAAAAGGAAAAACTATGACAAAGGACCGCAAACAAGCTCTTCTCAAACTTTTAAAAGAGTCACCAAAAGCCCTCAATGGTCAAACCTTGGCCGAGCACTTCCATGTCACTCGTCAGATCATTGTACAGGACATCGCCATTCTTCGAGCAGATGGGGCTCCTATCCTATCCACCAATCGTGGCTATATCTACAAAGAAAATGATGCCAGCCCCTACGTTCACAAACTCTTTAAAGTGAAACATGAACTGGAAGAAATCGGGCAGGAACTTCTAGCCATTGTAGATAATGGCGGACGTGTTCAGAATACTTTGATTGACCATCCAGTTTATGGAGAAATTGAGACCCTGCTCAAACTTACCTGTCGTCGAGATGTCCAGCATTTTCTAGAACAAGTCGAGAATTCAGACTTTAGACCACTTTCAGAATTGACGGATGGCATCCATTACCACCTTGTTGAAGCTGAAACACAACAAGACCTCCACTATATCGAGGAGGCCTTGGATCAGCTAGGTTATTTAGTAAAAGACTAGAAGATTTTCTTTTCCCAGCCATCTTCAGTACGGTGGAGGTAGAAAAACTCCGACTTATCAGGCGCTTCCATCATTTCCATCAATGGTAGCATATCATAGGCCAGATCCAAGTTAGGAATCTGGTTTTTTTCTACCCAAGAAACTTCTCCTTCATCGGATGATTGAAGAGCTCCAGTAAACTTGATCGCCTTATAACAAAAGACAATGTAGCGCCCGCCTGTATCCAGAGGCCAATTTTTAATACCAACCAGTTGGGGATTTTGTATAGTCAATCCTGTTTCTTCATAGATTTCACGAATGACAGACTCTGCGAAAGCCTCGCCATTTTCTACATGACCTCCAGGAAAGGCATAACCAGACCAGCGATTCTTTTCAGGAGAGCGATACTGCATAACCACGCGCTGGGTTTCAATGTCTTCAATCAGACAGATATTGGTTAAAATGGTTGCTTGCGCACGGGACATAAATTTACTCACTTTCTAATTTGTTATATGACTTTTTCGAATTTAATATCAGATTTCATGATAAAGGGATTAATCAACTCATGATAATAGTATACATCATGAAGTAAATATCCTTTTGTTATGACAATTTCTTGTTCCCTAACTTCATAATCAATCGTGATTGGAACAGGAGGATTTGGAATAAGGGCGAAAACGACAATTACAAATAACCAGATATAAAAACTACAAATCGCACTACGTACTCCTTCAAGGAAGCGATATTTCCCCTTTAAAAAGTAAATAAAAATATGCGAAATAGAGAGGATAATTGGAACAAAAAGCCCTGTATTCCACGCTATGGGAATAAATTGTAGTCCAAATATCCCAAATAGAAGATCAAGAATTGCAAAGGACCTCAAAAAGCGAATAAATAGAGTAAAAATTAGAAGAAAGAGCCAAATATTCCAAATAATAGGAGTAAATGATAAACCAAATGACCATAATAGGACATGAACAGTAACAAATGCTATCAGTAAGGAAAATAGGACGATATAAATAAGCTTATTAAAAGTACTCGAATTTTTCACTATTTATTTCTCCTTTAAATTCAAACTACTAACTAATGACTAATATCTATCACTTTTAAATTATCTCGTCTATTATTTTAACACAAATTATTACATATAAAATTTTTAGTTAAAATTACTTCCATAATAGAGCATCTTATGGTTTTGAACCTTTAAAGGGACACTACTGCCCGAACGATATCCTTTAGCACCATAGTAGTAAGAAACCTCATAAAAGGCATCTGGCAACTCGGCATTATCTATCCCATTTGAAATAAATTCTGTCAGTCCACCTTCACTATCAAAATAATCTTTCTCACCCTCTTCTAAAACAATATCGCGATAGATGATGTATCCTTTAATCATTTCTTTTTCCAAGAATTCATCAATAGGGAGATCATATAAACCTTGAAAAGCTTTCCCTTCCTTACGGTTCTTTTCAATGAGAGCATAATAGTCTTGGATATTTTCAGATTCAGTATCGACACTCCAGTAACTATTCACATATTCTAGATTTGGATTTTCATATTGCTTAAAAAAACTCTCTACCTTGTCTTTATTAGAGACACTGACAGGATGCTGGTTGAGTAGTTTATGAGCCATGTCTGAAAATTCTTGTAACATGGTTTTCGTAGTTCCATCATAGGCTAGTTCTTCATCAGTCTTTTGGGGATTGTATTTTGAGGACTTTGGACGATAAAACAAGGCATGACTCACAGTGATTCTACTTCCATCAACTTCTTCACTATAATTGTATTCAATTTTGTATTTTTCAGAAGTCCATTTATCTCTAGAAAACCTCGTAACCTTCATATCTCCTTTAAAACCATACAAATCAAGGGTTCTTCTTACTGCTGTCTCTACTTCCGCTTGATTTGCTTCAGGAAAAATATCATAAGTTGTTGTAAAGATAAGGAAGGCAAAACGTAGAATAAAGAATAAAGGGACAATATTTACAATGAAGAAAATTAACAGTAAAATTTTTTTCATTACTTGCTTCTCCTTATTAATAAAAAGATTATAATTTCTTTGAAGCTTTAATTTTTTCTAAACTTAACGATAAGGGATTTTCGAGCTTTCTATCTCTATATCAGGATTGGCAAGTTTGAGATAAGGAGCAATATAGTCTGCATCCGTAACCTTTGGACCTAGAATTACTTTTGAGTATTTCAAAGGAGCCAGATTGATGTATACAAATAAAGCATATCTGCCATTATCTTTCGAGCTTAATACAATATACTCTCTAAAATCATTAATTTGGAACAGGACATAGGACTCTCTTTCTATATTAAATGACTTTTTCGTACTTGATTTTAGATTTCATAATGAAGGGATTTATTCGTTCATGGTAATAATATACTTCATGAAGCAAATATCCTTTTTGAATGACGATTTCTTGTTCCTGAACTTCATAATCAATAGTGATTGGAACAGGAGGATTTGGAGTAAAGGCGAAAACGACAATTACAAATAACCAGATATAGAAACTACAAAAAGCGCTACGGATTCCTTCTAAGAGATGATATCGGTTCTTAAAATAATCACAAATATTATGCGCCATAACCAAAATAACTGGTAAAATGAGCCCTGTATTAAATACTATGGGAATAAATTGTATTCCAACTATCCCAAAAAGAAGATCAAGAATTACCAAAGGTCTCCAAAAGTGAATAAACAGAGTAAAAATTAAAAGGAAAAGCCAACTGTCCCAAAGAATGGGGGTGAATGATAAACCAAATATTGAAAGGCAAAATCGATAAGGACAAATGCTAGTAAAATCAGATAGACCATTCTAAAAAAGTTAAATGTTTCATCATGGTATATTCCTCATTTTTTCATATGATTCTGCAATAGAACGGTTAAGCCAGCAAGGGAGAAAAAGAACAGGTAAGTTGAAATTGGAAACCAGATATAGCGGTAATCTAAGGATAAGAGGGAAGGCAGAATACCCTTACTGTTTTTCCCACTAACCCCTATAAAAAGATGTACAATTAAACCGATACTATTAAGATAGATAAATAATTCAATAAATTTTTTTAGGGTCACCTTTGTTCTAGACGAGTCTAGAAACAAATAGTCAAATACCCTATAAACTAGACAAAAAAGATTCAGATACAAGGGAAAACTATAATTGATTTCCTTGTAGGGCAATGGAATTGGTAAGATATTAAAAATTTGATTAACACCAAATCCTATCACTAATACCAAACTAAATATAAGACAGAACCCTACTAATTTATGAGAATCTAGCCCCGATGACTTCTTATACTTCGTCTCTTTTACTTTCACAATAACTTCTTCCTATTTAAAAATATATTCTAAAACGTAATCATTTGTTCATTGTGCAATCTGAAAACAAATCACAACTGTCCTTGCATTTAACTCTCTGATTTTGTTGAACTCTTAAATACCATTCTAATTTCAATGATAGGCTTTCCAAGTTCAAGTATTTTTTCTTGGCCATCAACAGTAAAACCCATTTTTTGATAAAAAGCAATGGCTCGCTTATTTTCTTTTAATACCCATAAGAATATTTCAGAGAAATGTTCAAGAGTAGTCAGAGCTTCCGTCATTAACTTCTGGGCAATACCTTTTCCATAATAGTCTTTTAAAACATATAGGGCGATAATTTCACCAGCTTGAATAGTCTCATTACGAAAGTTTCCATAACTGATAAAACCAACTACCTTCATGCTGTCCATCGCAATCAATGTATTTTCTGGATATTTTTGACTAAAGAATCGACATCTTTCTAATGTCATCGTCTCCTGAAATTCTGCAGGTAAAAGGTCATCATAAGCCTCTCTCCACGTTTGCCAGTGAACGAGGGATTTACCTTCTATCTCTTCAGGAGTTTCCATTGATTTGATAATAACCGTCATTTATTTTCTTCTCCTTAATCCAACAGTCTGACTTCCTTTGCTACTTTTTGTAGAAATTTTTCTCTTGTTGAACTTGTATTCACTTCACGTCCTAACTCTCCTAAGATTGAAACCCTCTTTGTTTTTATGCCACAATGATTCAATACAGCATTCTTTAATACTGATATTCCATAACTGTCTGGAATGTTAATCGGACCTGAAAATACTTTGTACCACCATGTTGGTGCCATTGAGGTTGCGTAAATACTAGCTGTTTTGCCTTTTAATAACTTTTTAAACTGCTGGCCTCTCAAGTAGTTCCAGATGAAGTTTCCCTGATTATTGGCAGAGTATGCAATTCCTGGTGTAAAAACACGGTCAATCCAACCTTTCAATAGACTAGGCATACTACTCCACCAAATTGGATAAACAAAAATGAAATGATCTGCCCAATGGATTAATTCCTGAGAGCGAAGTATGAAAGTGTCCTCTTCCATCCGTTTTCGATAACCATATCGTAATACAGGATCAAAATCTATCTCATTTAGGTTAATAGATTCAAGCTCATGGTGATTTGAGTCAATATTTTCTACAATCGTTCGAAAAATTTCTTGACAGAAACTTCCCTTGTCAGGATGTCCATTGATGACTAAAATTTTCATTCGTTTTCTCCTATCTAATCCAACGCCTTGACTTCTAGCATCATATCACGAATCTGGGCTGCTAGTTCAAAGTCAAGTACTTCGACGGCTTCTTGCATTTGTTTTTCTAGTTTCTTGACGAGTTCCTTGCGCTCTTGTTTGTTGAGGCTATTGATATCGACTTCCTTGTCCTCTTCCTTAGCAACTGCCTTGGTCACGGCGATTAGGTCACGGATTTCTTTCTTGATTGTCTGAGGGACGATACCATGCTCTTCATTATAAGCCATCTGGATTTTCCGACGGCGGGCTGTTTCATCAATGGCACGTTGCATAGACTGGGTCATGGTGTCCGCATACATGATGACATGCCCTTCGCTGTTACGAGCAGCACGACCAATGGTCTGGATGAGGCCACGTTCATTACGAAGGAAACCTTCCTTATCAGCATCGAGAATGGCTACCAAGCTTACCTCAGGAACGTCAATTCCTTCACGGAGCAGGTTGATTCCGACCAAAACATCAAAGACACCCAAACGCAGGTCACGGATAATCTCCGTTCGCTCCAAGGTTTTGATGTCCGAGTGCATGTACTTGACCTTGATGCCCATTTCCTTGAAATAGTCGGTCAAGTCTTCTGCCATTTTCTTGGTCAAAGTGGTAATAAAGGTCCGTTCATTCTTTTCAACACGGGCATTGATTTCACCTAGGAGGTCATCAATCTGTCCCATAGTTGGACGGACTTCCACTTCTGGGTCTAAAAGCCCTGTCGGACGGATAATCTGCTCAATCACTGTCTCGGTCTGTTCATTTTCATAGTCACCAGGTGTCGCTGAAACGTAAACAATCTGATGAACATGACTCTCAAACTCCTCACGGCGTAAAGGACGATTGTCCAAGGCTGACGGTAAACGGAAACCATAATTTACTAACATTTCCTTACGCGAACGGTCTCCATTATACATGCCCTTAATTTGTCCCATGGTCATGTGACTCTCGTCAATCATAATCAAGAAATCATCTGGGAAGAAATCAAGAAGCGTATAAGGGGGCTCTCCTTCGCTACGACCATCCATGTGACGAGAGTAGTTTTCAACCCCATTTGTATAACCCATCTCACGTAACATCTCGATATCATACTCTGTCCGCTGTTTCAAACGCTGGGCTTCTAGCAGTTTACCTTCCTTTTCAAAAACAGCTAACTGCTCCTCCAACTCCGCCTGAATCTTGGCAATCGCAACTTCCATGTGGTCATCATTGGTCACAAAGTGAGTAGCTGGGAAAATCGCCAGATGATCCACTTCTCCCAGTACCTGACCTGTCAAAGCTTCAACTTCACGGATACGGTCAATCTCATCACCGAAAAACTCTACTCGAAAAGCGTGTTCATCTCGGGAAGCTGGGAAAATCTCCACCACATCCCCGCGAACGCGAAATCTTCCCCGTTGGAAATCAATATCATTGCGCTCAAACTGGATATCGACTAAGTCATTCAAGAGTTTGTCGCGAGAAATCTCAAGACCTGGACGAAGACTAACGACACTATCAGCGTATTCCTTTGGCGAACCCAGACCATAGATACAAGAGACTGAAGCCACGACAATGACGTCATTACGCTCTAAAAGGGCTGATGTCGCAGAGTGACGAAGCTTGTCAATCTCGTCATTAACAGAGCTGTCCTTCTCAATATAGGTATCGCTGGAAGGTACATAAGCCTCTGGTTGGTAATAATCATAGTAGGACACAAAGTACTCAACAGCATTTTCAGGGAAAAATTCCTTAAACTCTCCATAGAGCTGACCAGCTAGGGTTTTGTTATGGGCAATGACCAAAGTTGGTTTATTGACTTTGGAAATGACCTGACTCATGGTATAGGTCTTCCCTGTACCCGTCGCCCCCATGAGGATTTGAGCCTTCTCTCCACCCTCGATATTATCAACCAACTGCTCGATCGCTTGGGGTTGGTCTCCCGATGGTTCATATTTTGACACTAGTTTAAATTTATTATCTGTAATTCGATTGATCATAATTGCCTCGCCTGCCTTTTATTTCTTCTATTTTACCATAAATTCCATTAGATTCTTTATCTCTTGACTTAGCAAATTTGCACTCTTATGTCATATCTTCTTACATAAAAATCATTAAAATTTGCCTTCTAGCTTTTTTTCTGTTATAATTAAAAAATATTCAGAAAGGAGACTAAAAATGAAGAAAAAAATCCTAGCATGTTTGCTTATTTTATTTCCCATTTTCTCACTAGGAGTAGTAAAAGCTGACACAGTTAAATCTAAGTATGTTATTGCAAGTGATTCATCTTTTGCTCCCTTCGTATTTCAAAATTCAAGCAACGAGTACACTGGTATTGACATGGACTTGATCAAGGCTATTGCCAAAGATCAAGGATTTGAAATTGAGATTACTAACCCAGGCTTTGACGCAGCGATCAGTGCTGTTCAGGCCGGACAAGCAGACGGGATCATTGCTGGTATGTCTGTTACGGATGCTCGTAAAGCTACATTTGACTTCTCAGATTCCTACTACACTGCTAATACGATTCTCGGTGTAAAAGAATCCAGTACCATCGCTTCTTATGAAGATCTCAAGGATAAGACAGTTGGTGTTAAAAACGGAACTGCTTCTCAAACATTCCTAACAGAAAACCAAAGCAAATACGGCTACAAGATTAAAACTTTTTCAGATGGCGCATCTATGTATGACAGTCTCAACACTGGAGCTATCGATGCCGTGATGGATGATGAGCCCGTTCTCAAATATTCTATCAGCCAAGGGCAAAAATTGAAAACACCAATCGCTGGAACTCCAATCGGTGAAACAGCCTTTGCAGTTAAGAAAGGCAGCAATCCAGAATTGATCCAGATGTTCAATAAGGGGCTTGCCAACCTCAAAGCTAACGGAGAATTCCAAAAGATTCTCGACAAGTATCTAGCTAGCGGAGCAACAACTACTTCTACAAGTACGGTTGACGAAACAACTATCTGGGGCTTGCTTCAAAACAACTACAAACAACTTCTTAGTGGACTTGGAATCACTCTTGCTCTAGCGCTTATTTCATTTGCAATTGCCATTGTCATCGGGATTATCTTTGGTATGTTTAGTGTTAGCCCATACAAATCTCTTCGTCTAATCTCTGAGATTTTCGTTGACGTTATTCGCGGTATCCCATTGATGATTCTTGCAGCCTTCATCTTCTGGGGTATTCCAAACTTCATCGAGTCCATTACAGGCCAACAAAGTCCAATCAATGACTTTGTAGCTGGTACTATTGCCCTCTCACTTAATGCGGCAGCTTATATCGCTGAAATCGTTCGTGGTGGGATTCAAGCTGTTCCAGTTGGGCAAATGGAAGCCAGCCGCAGTCTTGGTATCTCTTATGGAAAAACCATGCGTAAGATTATCTTGCCACAAGCGACTAAATTGATGTTGCCAAACTTTGTCAACCAATTCGTTATCGCTCTTAAAGATACAACCATCGTATCTGCTATCGGTTTAGTTGAACTTTTCCAAACTGGTAAGATCATCATCGCCCGTAACTACCAAAGTTTCAAGATGTATGCAATCCTTGCTATCTTCTATCTTGTAATTATCACGCTTTTGACTAGACTAGCGAAACGCTTAGAAAAGAGGATTCGTTAATGGCAAAACTAAAAATTGATGTAAATGATTTGCATAAGTATTATGGAAAAAACGAAGTTTTAAAAGGCATTACGACTAAGTTCTATGAAGGAGATGTTGTTTGTATCATCGGTCCTTCCGGTTCTGGAAAATCCACTTTCCTCCGTAGCCTTAACCTTCTCGAGGAGGTAACGAGTGGTCACATCACAGTAAATGGTTATGATCTGACTGAAAAATCAACCAATGTCGACCATGTTCGCGAAAACGTGGGAATGGTCTTCCAACACTTCAACCTCTTTCCTCACATGTCCGTCCTAGAAAATATCACTTTTGCACCTATTGAACACAAACGGATGACCAAAGAAGAAGCTGAAAAATTGGGGATGGAATTGCTGGAGAAAGTCGGTCTTGCAGACAAGGCTAAGGCTAACCCAGATAGCCTATCAGGTGGTCAGAAACAACGTGTAGCTATCGCTCGTGGACTTGCCATGAATCCTGATATCATGCTCTTTGATGAACCAACTTCCGCTCTTGACCCTGAGATGGTCGGAGATGTACTAAACGTTATGAAGGAATTGGCAGAGCAAGGCATGACTATGATTATCGTAACCCATGAGATGGGATTTGCTCGTCAGGTAGCCAACCGTGTTATCTTTACGGCTGATGGTGAATTCCTGGAAGATGGAACTCCAGATCAAATCTTTGACAATCCGCAACACCCTCGTCTAAAAGAGTTTTTGGACAAGGTCTTAAACGTATAAAACGAAAGTGTGAGGTTCTCCTTACACTTTTTTGCGTATTGGATTTTTTGTTTTTTTTGAAAATTATGATAAAATAAAAACTATGATAATGAGGAAATCTCATCCCTAGTCCAACTAGGAAAAAATATAGAAATTAGGTAGCTAGATGTCATCAAAGGTTATTGTTACAATTTTCGGTGCGAGTGGAGATTTAGCTAAACGCAAACTCTACCCTTCCCTTTTCAGACTCTATAAATCAGGCAATCTCTCTGAGCATTTTGCTGTTATCGGAACAGCTCGTAGACCTTGGAGTAAGGAATATTTTGAATCTGTAGTTGTCGAGTCCATCCTTGATTTGGCAGATAGTACCGAGCAAGCCCAAGAATTTGCTAGCCACTTCTACTATCAAAGCCATGATGTGAATGATACGGAACATTACATCGCTTTACGTGAATTACAGGCTGAGCTTGATGAGAAATACCAAGCTGAACACAACAAACTCTTCTTCCTATCAATGGCTCCTCAGTTCTTTGGTACCATTGCCAAACACCTCAAGTCTGAAAATATCGTTGACGGCAAAGGTTTTGAGCGCTTGATCGTTGAGAAACCATTTGGTACAGACTACGAGACAGCTAGCAAACTCAATGAAGAGCTCCTTGCGGCCTTTGATGAGGAGCAAATCTACCGTATTGACCATTACCTAGGTAAAGAGATGATTCAGAGTATCTTTGCTGTTCGTTTTGCCAATATGATCTTTGAGAATGTTTGGAATCGCGAACACATAGATAATGTTCAAATTACCTTTGCGGAACGCTTGGGTGTTGAAGAACGCGGCGGCTACTATGATCAATCTGGTGCCCTCCGTGATATGGTGCAAAACCATACTCTACAACTTCTCTCTCTTCTAGCCATGGACAAACCAGCTAGCTTTACAAAAGATGAGATTCGTGCTGAAAAGATTAAGGTCTTTAAAAACCTCTATCATCCAACTGAGGAAGAATTGAAAGAACAGTTTATCCGTGGTCAATATCGCTCTGGTAAAATCGATGGCATGAAATACATTTCTTATCGTAGCGAGCCAAATGTCGATCCTGAATCTACAACAGAAACCTTTGCATCTGGTGCCTTCTTTGTAGACAGCGATCGCTTCCGTGGTGTTCCATTCTTCTTCCGTACTGGTAAACGTCTGACTGAAAAAGGGACTCATGTCAATATCGTCTTTAAGCAAATGGACTCTATCTTTGGAGAACCATTAGCACCAAATATCTTGACCATCTATATCCAACCAACTGAAGGCTTCTCTCTCAGCCTAAATGGGAAGCAAGTCGGCGAAGAATTCAACCTGGCACCAAGCTCTCTGGATTACCGTACAGATGCTACTGCTACTGGGGCCTCACCAGATCCGTACGAGAAATTAATCTACGATGTCTTGAACAACAACTCTACCAACTTTAGCCACTGGGATGAGGTAAGTGCTTCTTGGAAATTGATTGACCGTATCGAAGAGCTCTGGGCAGAAAACGGTGCTCCACTTTATGATTATAAAGCTGGAAGCATGGGACCACAAGCGAGCTTTGACTTACTTGAGAAGTATGGAGCCAAATGGACCTGGCAACCAGATATCGCCTATCGTGAAGATGGCCGTTTAGAATAGCAAAAATATCCTGCAAGATTGACTTGCAGGATATTTATTTTGTATTAAATCAAGCCTTCTAAGAGACCCTTCATAAAGTTTTCTGAGTTAAATTCCCCGATATCATCGATTTTTTCACCGAAACCAATCAATTTTACAGGGATATTAAGTTCTTCGCGGATAGCCAGAACAACACCACCTCGGGCAGTTCCGTCAATTTTTGTCAATACAATACCAGTAACAGGGGTAATTTTCGAAAATTCTTTAGCTTGTACCAGGGCGTTTTGTCCAGTTGAAGCATCGAGTGCTAGGAAGGTTTCATGTGGCGCCTCTGGAACGACACGTTTGATAATACGACCAATCTTTTCCAACTCGGCCATAAGGTTATCCTTGTTTTGCAGACGCCCTGCTGTATCAATCATGAGAATATCAATTCCTTCTGCAACAGCACGTTCCATCCCATCAAAGACGACGCTAGCTGGATCAGCCTTTTCAGGACCTGTTACAACAGGAACATCCACACGACGGCCCCATTCTGCTAGCTGGGCAACGGCTCCAGCACGGAAGGTATCTGCAGCAACCAGCATGACTTTCTTACCAGCTTGTTTGTAACGATGGGCTAGTTTCCCAATAGAAGTTGTCTTCCCGACACCATTCACTCCAACAAAGAGCATGACTGTCAAGCCTTCTTGGAAATGGATTTGTTCATCGTAGTTGCCATCTTTTTCGTAGAGCTCGACCAATTTCTCGATAATGACACGACGAAGTGCGTCAGGCTTCTTAGCGTTTTCGAGTTTAGCTTCATAGCGTAGTTCTTCTGTTAAGTTTGAAGCAACTTGCACACCGACGTCGCTCATGATGAGCAGTTCTTCCAATTCTTCGAAGAATTCTTCATCGACAGAACGGAAGTTGGCAAAGAAGGCATTCAAGCGAGCTCCGAATCCTGTACGCGTTTTCTTGAGACTACGGTCATATTTTTCCTGAACGGTTTCTTCAACCTGAGGAAGTTCTTCTTCTACTACTTCAGAAGCTAGCTCTTCTTCAGTTTCTTGGTTCTCTTCTTCTGGAATCTCTTCCGGCTCTTGGAATTGTTCCAATTCATCAGATTCTAACTCAAGCTCTTCCTGAGCAGTTTCCTCGACTAATTCGGATTCAATAACTTCTTCTGTCGAGATCTGTGGAATTTCTTCTTGAGCAAGTGTTTCTTCCACTTTGTCTCTTGTTGTTTCTTCCTGAGAAGTTTCTTCGACTGACGTTTGGTTTTCTTCAACCTCTTCTGACAAATCAAGATTTTCCAGTGCTTCTTTTACTATATCTTCGATTTTCGGCTCTTCTTTTTTTCCGAATAGACGGTCAAATAATCCCATATTCTAGTTCTCCTTTAGCACGTATTCTTCGATAGCCCAGGCAACGGCTTCCTCGTCGTTGGTCATCGGGGTAATCACATTGGCAACTGCCTTAACTGCTGGAACTGCATTTTGCATGGCAACTCCCAGACCTGCCCACTCAATCATGGAAAGGTCATTTGCCTCGTCACCACAGGCCATAACTTGGCCTTGGTCGATACCCAAGTGTTTAATTAATTTCGCTAAACCTGTTGCCTTGTGGACGTTTTTCGGTGACCATTCCAATAGCATTTCACGCGATTTGAAAATTTCATATTGGTCAAACAATTCTGGAGAAATCTGTTGAATCGCTGCATCCAAAGGTTCTTGGGCAAAGGCAGTCACACATTTATTATACGTCATCTGACTAGATAGATCCTCAAAAGCGACAGGTACGAAAGTCAAGGCTGGGTTGAACTTGGCATAGAGACTTTCTTGGTCTGACTGGATTTGATAGACTGTACCTTCTGAAATAGCATCTAACGGAAGTCCGAGTTTTTCAGTTTCCTCGTATAATCGCGCCACATCGTCGATTGAAAAGACGGTTTTATCGAGAATCTCTCCTGTATTTTTCTGTACCAGACCACCATTAAAGGTGATGGTGTACTCGTCCTCCTGACCGTCAGTCCCTAGCTCATGGAGAAAGAAATCCATAGCCTTTAGAGGACGCCCTGTTGTCAGTACGACCTTGATGCCACGATCACGCGCAGCTTTGAGGACTTCCTTGGTACGATTTGTTAGCTTTTTATCCGTTGTCAGTAAAGTACCATCCAAGTCCAATGCAATCAATTTAATATCTGCCATTACAAGCCCTCCATATAAGCCATCACTGACTGGTCTTTATGATGGCCAATCACTGCTTCTGCTAATTCTAAAATCTCTGGTCGCGCATTTTCAGGAGCGATTGGGTGCCCCACAACCTGCATCATGTGAAGGTCATTGAGATTATCTCCAAACGCCATAACCTGATCCATGGTCATACCCAGCTTTTTTGCCAGCTCAACAATAGCCACACCCTTATCAACATAGTCCAAGACAATATCGATGGATTCAAAACCTGTGGTCATGGCTTTCACACCAGAAACATTTTTGTTGACCCAGGCCTCTCCAGCTTCTATCGTATCTTCTGTAAAGTTAGTGGTGAATTTAAAAATCTCATCCTTGATATCTTCCAAACTTGCTACTTTTTGAATGTTCTCATTGTAGTGACGGCTAAACATGAGATAGGTCTCATCCACTGTTTCCAAAACGTAACAAGCTTTTTTCCCAGTCAACAGCATTTTTCTTTCATCAAAATAAGGCGATTTCTTTAAAGCTTCAAAAGTGCTCAAGTAAAAGTCCCGAGACATAGTAGCCTCGTACATATCCTCTCCATGAAACTCAACATAGCTCCCATTTTCAGCTATAAAAATCACTTCATCACGTACATCCGCAAACAGCTTTTTCAGCGACAAGATACCGCGACCTGAAGCCACAGCAAAATAAATCCCCTTTTCCTTGTAGGAAATAAGCAAGTTTTTGAGGCGTTCCATATCAAACCGACCCTCTCCATCTAAAAAGGTTCCATCCATATCAGTTGCTACAAGTTTAATCATAAAATCCTTCATACTCCAATTGATAAATCTACCTTCTATTATACCATAGATAAGCTGAAAAAGGACTAGTACAGTAGGATAGCAATACTTTTTCGGAGAAACTTCAAAGCGCTTAAAAATTAGAATCGTAGAACTTTTTTCAGATAGTTTAAAAAGTTTGTATTCCCCTACTCTTTTCTCTATAATGGAGAGAAAGGAGATGACTATGACTGAAATAAAACATGAAATTGATGCAAACTTTGCAGGCCGACTCAATATCCTGCGTGCAGGTGTTCTCGGTGCCAATGATGGGATTATTTCCATCGCTGGAGTCGTTATCGGTGTTGCTAGTGCGACGAGCAATATCTGGATTATCTTTTTATCAGGATTGGCCGCTATTCTCGCTGGTGCTTTTTCTATGGCAGGTGGCGAATATGTCTCTGTATCCACTCAAAAAGACACGGAAGAAGCCGCTGTTGCCAGAGAACAGTTGCTCTTGGATAAGGACATCGAATCTGCAAAACAATCCCTCTATGCTGCTTACCTGCAAAATGGTGAGTGTGAAACGTCCGCACAACTTTTGACCAACAAAGCCTTTTTAAAAAATCCACTCAAAGCCTTAGTTGAGGAAAAATACGGTATCGAGTACGAAGAATTTACCAATCCTTGGCATGCTGCAATCTCTAGCTTTATCGCCTTTGTACTGGGAAGTCTTCCTCCTATGCTTTCTATCACTATCTTTCCAAGTGACTATCGCATTCCTGCTACTGTTTTTATCGTGGCCCTTTCCCTTCTCGTCACTGGCTATACCAGTGCTAAACTAGGCAAGGCCCCTACGAAAACTGCTATGATCCGTAACCTCTGTATCGGACTTCTAACCATGGGAGTGACTTACCTGTTCGGACAACTCTTTAGCATTTAAGATAAAGAAATACCTCGACAAATATCGAGGTATCTTTTTTTACATTTGCACAATCTTGCGATAGCTTCTAGAGGTAATCATAAAGATTAAGACATAGACGATGAGGAAGATAGCACAGATGGATAAAGTGACAGTCAACATCATGGTCGCATCTAGCACCCCAATGACTTTTAGGATGAGGCTAAGCATATGATAGGCAAAGGCAAGGTGTAGGAAGGCAAATAGCAATGGAAGGAAGAAAACAGTTAGCACCTGTTTGTTGATGGTTTGCTTGATTTGCTTTTGATCGAGACCGACCTTTTGCAAAATGATGAAGCGTTCACGGTCCTCATAGCCTTCAGAGATTTGTTTGTAGTAGATAACGAGGACTGTTCCCACCATAAAGATAATAGAGAGGAAGATACCGATGAAGAAGACACCTCCATAGAGGGCACTGATTTGTGCACTGCTATCAGCCAGATTACTTCCGTATACATAGCTTCCCTCTTTGTTTAATTCTCTATTAAAGTTATTAAGGAATTTTGAAAAATCATCAGCGAGTTTGAGCTGTTCTTCCTCACTAGCTGTTACATTCATACCACCATAAAGTTGATCAAAGAGAGAGGAATCCGGATATTGATCAATAAAGGCTTGCAGATTAGGCACAACAAGATAATTGTAGTCAGATGTGAGAATGTTAAACTGATTTGGCACATGTTCCAGAACGAAATCATTTTTAATTTCTTCTTTAACAGTGTAAGTCTGGTCATTTAGAGTGAGTTCTTTCTGCCCTTGAAGTTCTTTACTCTTGGTAAATAACCCAACTTCATTACCTGAAAGGGAGAGTTTTTGACCAGTCATGATTTCATAGTCTTTTTGGTCAAAGACCATGAAAATGGTTTTTGGTTGGACAAAGTTATTCCCCTTTTTAAAGATACGGAGTTTGGTTCCATCTTGACTCTCGATGCCAAAATTGCTGTGACGAAAGACTTCTTTTTTGGTGACAGTTAATCCCTTATCGCTAGCATACTGACTCAAAAGTTTATCTAAATCTTCTTTTTCAACATTTCGTCCTGTAATTCCAAAATCATGTGGATTCATGAATTTCTTGAAGGTTTCTGAAGCCTTGAAGATACTAGTTGCAGCAGACATGGTCACTAAGACCATGGTTGAAAGGATGGCAATCGTCGCTAGACCAACCGCATTTTTCTTCATACGGAAGATGAGATTGGATACGGAAATCATGTTGTTAGGTTGGTAATAGTAACGCTTGTTTTTCTTCAAGATTTGTAGAAATACTGTAATCCCTGCATTAAACAAGAGATAGGTACCAAAGATTACCAGCAAGACCGCTACAAAGAAAATTATGAGTGCAGTTAAAGGATTTTCAACTGTCACTGCTAGGTAGTATCCTGAACCCAAACTGATTAATCCAAGAATCGTTTGCAAGCCCAAGAAACGTCCTTTTTTCTCACCGCTGGCCTTCTCACGAGAGAGCTGAAGGGCATTCATGCGTGCAATACGAAAGGCATTGATAAAAATCAAACCTAGGAAGATAGCGCCAAAGATAAGGATAACTAGGATAAAGACGGTTGGTTGGAAGGTCGCAACGAGCTCCACCTTCATATTCATTAGCTTCAGCAGAAGGGCAAAGATTAGCTTATCAAAGAGAGCTCCTAGGCCAAGTCCAGCTGTCAAGGTTAAGGAACCAAAAATAAGAAGCTCCTTAAAAACCATACTGATTAGATGGCGTTTTTCGAGACCCAGCATACCATAAATTCCTAGTTCTTTGGAACGGTTTTTCATGACGAAACTATTGGCATAAAGAACAATAATTCCAGAAGCGATGGTAACAACCACCATACCGAGAGCGAGGGTCATAGAGATAGTTTCTCCCCCTCGGATCTTGCCAATGTTAGGATTAAGTGACAACGAGTAAAAAAGATAGGTGATGGTCACTGCTAAGAGAACAGCTAAGGCAAAGGGATAGTAGAGTTTGCGGTTTTTAATCAAGTTAGATACCGCTAACTTATTGGTTAATCGGAACATACTAATTCACCTCGCTTGCCATAACAGTCAAAGTATCAGAGATTTCTTGGAACATCTGACGCTCTGTCTTGTCTCCACGGTAGATTTGGTTGTAGAGAATCCCATCCTTGATGAAAAGGACACGCTTGGCCCTGCTGGCTGCTGCCGTTGAGTGAGTTACCATGAGAATGGTTTGACCACGCTCATTGATTTCGTCAAAAACATCGAGTAAGGCTGCAGATGACTTGGAGTCAAGGGCTCCTGTTGGTTCATCCGCAAGGAGAATTTCAGGTTCTGTGATGATGGCGCGGGCTACTGCTACCCGCTGTTTCTGCCCACCAGAGATCTCGTAAGGGTACTTCTCTTGCAGTTGGTTGATGCCCAAATTTTCAGCTGTCACCACCAATTTCTTCATCATCTCCGTGATAGGTTTTCGAGATAGAACTAACGGAAGCAAGATATTGTCCTTAACAGACAAGGTATCTAGTAAGTTAAAGTCTTGGAAGACAAATCCCAACTTCTCACGACGGAAACTTGAAGCCTGTGAATTTTTAATAGTGGCTGTGTCTGTTCCGTTTAGGTAAACCTGCCCACGAGTTGGTTTGTCCAGCATAGCTAGGATATTGAGCAGAGTTGACTTCCCAGAACCAGACTCACCCATGATGGCAACGTAGTCACCCTTTTCCACGGTAAAGTGAATATCCTTGAGGGCCTCTACTTGATTGCCTTGAAAACGAGTTTTATAGATTTTTTGAACGTGTTTTACATCTAAAAGTGTCATGATTTTCTCCTTCTTAATATCCCATCATTTGAAACTGTGCTTGCATCATAGCGCATCCCAGTTGAACACGCTCGATATCTTTTTGACTTGGTTTTCTTGTTTTCTTATGTAAGATTCTTTTCATGGTTTTGCTCCTTTGTTCTTTATGAGTCTAGTTTATCGTAAAAAAAGGAGGTCTGCCATAACCTAACCTTACAAAAGAGACTTTAATCTTACATTTTTGTAAGATTGAAGAATATTTTTGAAAATGGCTACTATAAGAAGTCCTGTCATTGCTTGTTTTATTCTTAAAAAAATAGTAAAATTAAGTTATGAAAAGGCTTTCCTTAACATCTTGTAAAAGAATTAGCTTTCTGATAATTATTTTTAAAAGTGCTAAACTATCATTCGTATCACTGCTATAAGGAGGGAGGTTCAGCCCCTCTTTTTAGAAAGAGGTTCCTATGAAACGTGTTTTTCTCTTCATCAGCAATCTTCTTTTAACTTTCTTTCTCATTGCGACTCTGTCCTTTTGGAAAGAAGCTCTTCCTCAACGCCTATTTCCAGGTGTGGCTGTACTCAGTGGACAAGCCGATTATACTACCCTCAAACAAGAATTAGATAGTCTTGCTAAAGAACATAATAGTCTTATCGCAAGAACCATTTGGGAAGTAGATAGTGATGGAAAATCACAAACTTACTACGAAGTTTTTGGAGATGGGAAACTCCCAGACTGGATGCCTCCAGCAAGTCAAGAAAGCATTCACAAGAGCGATCTTCTCAACAACTACAATATTATCAGCGGATCCCTAACTAGTCAAGAATTGGCCACTCATCTGAAAGAACTTGGACTAGAAAAAGCGAATGCATTTGAAAATGACAGAGTATCCTTTGTACTTGCCCTCTTTACCCAACCTAATCAGCTTACCAGTATGTTAATCTTTTTGCTGACTTTCTTAGCTTTGATTGTTATCGGTCAGATTCAATCTCTTTCTCAGTCAGGGATTCGATTGATTTCTGGAGAACAACTTAGCCATCTCTTCTTTCGTTCTCTCGCAAGAGACGGACTTGATATCCTTCTTTTTGGTCTACCTGCTTTGCTGATAGCAAGTGTCTTGCTCATTTCCCTAGGATATCCTTATGAGGTTCAAACTTTTTTAGGAATACTTTTTATTCTTTACAATAGCCTACTTTTCTTACTTAGTCTCCTAATTGCCATTCTTTTTACTATTTCTTTGAAAAGAGTTCATCTTCTCTCTATCATTAAAGGAAAATTACCAATCAAGTCAATCCTACACATTCTCTACTTTGGTCAGGTACTTGCCATTCTACTGGTTATTGTAGGATTTGGACGTATGTCTACTTACTATCATATCCTTGAGAAAAATGAGGCTGGACAAGCTACTTGGGAACAACGCTCCAATGTTGTTACTCTTCAAACAGGGCGCTCCAGTCAGATGAAAAATTTAGATGAACTGCAGACAAATGCTGATAAATGGTTTGACTTTATTCAGCATGCTATAGATAATGAGAATGCCTTCCTTATTAAACATAATCTAGTTGAGCAAGCTCTTAAGCAAGCTACCTCAAATCATAATGAAACTGAAAATAACCCTTATGGTGTGGAAGGAAAAAATATTCTCTATGTAACACCTAACTACTTCAAAAAAGAAGGTATAAAGTTAACATCAGAAACCTTTCAAAAAATCAACACCCTCAAAGATGGACAGATCCTTGCCATACTCCCAGAAGAACTACAAAAAAACGAAAAAGATATAAAATCAACCTTGCAACAAGAGTTAACCAACCGATTATACAGTAGCAAGTCTAATCAAACTGTCGAAGTTAGTATAGCTTATACCAATCAAAAAAATGATGTATTTCTCTATAATACCGCTCATATTGCTTATGATCAATGGTTATCAAATCCCATCTTTCTTGTGCTTTCTCCTAAAGCACTTGGTAAGGCTTCCTCCATCTTCTGGTTTACAAATCTAGAATATCTCTATTTTACAGACCTCCACCAGACACAAGAACTTTTAAAACACTATCAACTTGATCATATGGTCTCAAGGCTATCGTCTGCTAGGGAAACCTATCTCCAGTTAAATCAAAAAATTAAAATAGAAATTTTTAGTAACTTAGCGAGTGCTATGTTTGCTATTTTGACTTCAATTTTGCTGTTTACAAGTTTAAATCTGCTCTATTTTGAAGCCTTTCGCAAAACCATATTCTTGAAAAAAATCGCAGGCTATTATTTCTTTGAATTACACAATAGATATATCACTTCTCAAATAATAGCTCTCTTTCTTGGAAGTGGTCTAGCTTTCATTATTTCTAAGAATATCTGGATTACCCTGATCCTATTTTTCAGCTTTTCAAGTTTAGCCGTTCTTCTATTGAAGATTTGTGATAAGAAGGAAAGTAAAACCTATGCTAGCATTATCAAAGGAGGATAGTATGATTGAATTGCAACATATTTGGAAACAATTTGGTTCTCGTATTATTTTTTCAGACTTGAATCTGAATTTTCAAAGTGGTATAGTGTATGCTTTGATAGGAGACAGTGGTTGTGGAAAAACCACTTTGCTCAATATGCTTGCAAAACTAGAGACTTTCGACAAAGGAGAAATCATTTATAAAGGAAAGTCTTTGACTTCACTAAAAAATGAGGAATTCTATCGTAACGAGCTAGGTTATCTCTTCCAGAACTTCGGATTATTAGAAAGTCAGACCATTCGAGAAAACCTTGAGCTGGGACTGATTGGCAAAAAACAGAACAAGAAACAAGAAAAAGAGAGACTTCTTCTTCAAGCACTACAAGCTGTCAGACTAGATTATCTAAGCCTCAACCAAAAAATCTATGAATTATCTGGTGGCGAGGCTCAACGCGTAGCACTTGCTAAGATTATCCTGAAAGATCCTCCTTTAATTTTAGCCGATGAGCCTACCGCCTCGCTAGATCCAAAAAATTCCAAGGAAATTATGGAAATTCTCCTTGAACTTCGTAATGCTAATAGAACAATTATCATCGCAACTCACAATGCTAGTATCTGGAAAATGGCTGATCAGGTAATTCATCTCTCTCAAGATGGAAAAGAATATACTTAAATACCAAAATCCCTTGTGGCTAAATAACCACAAGGGATTTTCAGTCATTTATGCTGCTTCTTTTAAGTAACATAGTGCAAATAATAAATACTTCCTGTTAAATCTCACCAAAACCAGCCATCATTGTCATCAATAGCCTCGGCTTTCTTGCGTTTGCGTGGTCCTGTTCCATACATTTCCGCATCAATCTCTTCCTTAGTTGGCAGGATAGAGGCGAGGATGATGTAAATAATCACACCAATCCCAAAATTTGATATAGTAAAAATGGCGAAGAGAAAGCGGACTAGGGTTACATCAAGTTTCCACTTGTCTGATAGACCAGCTAAAACTCCTGACACCATACGATTTCGTCTCATTTTATAAAATTTTGTATTCATGATTGTTTCCTCTTTCGGTATTCTTACAAGTAGTATAGCATAAAACGGGATCAATAACATCAGTCCATAGGCTGATTTAAGATAACGAGTTTACCACGGCAGACGCCACAGCGATAGCGTTTTGTGTCAATCCTTCTCTTGCGTTGATAGGATTGCTGGCAGGATTGGCACTGATAGACTAGGTAGGTGCTTTGATCTTTCAAAGGGGGAACAAAGCGCAGGCCATCCACTTCTTTCAACAGTTCCTTAAAATCTCGGTCCTTATGGCGATACCCCTTTTTCTGAAAATAAAGGTGATAGTGACAAAGCTCATGGCGCACGATTTTGCGAAAAACTTCCAAACCAAGTTCATTATACACCTTGGGATTAAAATCCAAATGCCCATCCTTAGGGAAAAATCGCCCACCTGTCGTTCGCAGACGAGAATTCCACTGGGCTTGGTGTGTAAAAGGTCTACCAAAGTCTTCGAGGGAAACATGCTTAACATACTCAGTTAGATTCATCTGGAGCAAGGAGCGACAGATTGACTTTTTCACGTTCGGTATCGATTTTCTTAACCCAAACCGTTACCAAATCTCCAACTGACACCACTTGGCTGGGATGTTTGATAAATTTGCGACTCATGTGGGAAATATGGATCAAACCGTCCTCGTGAATCCCAATATCAACGAATGCACCGAAGTCAACGACATTACGCACCACACCTTCCAGCTTCTGCCCAGCAACAAGATCTTTGATATCCAATACATCTTGACGAAGCACAGGTGCATCAAAGGAATCACGGAAGTCTCGACCTGGTTTGAGAAGGTCAGCAATGATATCTTTAAGCGTTTCTGGGCCGAGATTCAATTCTTGCGACATCTCCTTAACTGAAAGGGACTTAAGCTTATTTTGTGCTTCTTCATTCAAATCCTTGATATCCAAGCGTTTGAAGAGCTCCTTAACCGCAGCGTAGTTTTCTGGGTGAACTCCTGTATTATCAAGGATATTGCTACTTTCAGGAATACGGAGGAAACCAGCAGCCTGCTCAAAGGCTTTAGCTCCCAGGCGAGGAACTTTCTTAATTTGAGCGCGTGAAGTGATTTTTCCTTCTTCTTCACGGTATTTGACGATATTTTCAGAGATAGTTTTATTGAGTCCAGCTACATGGGAGAGAAGTGCTGGGCTGGCTGTATTGACATTGACACCGACTTGGTTCACCACGGTATCGACGACAAAATCTAGACTCTCAGACAGTTTCTTCTGACTGACATCGTGCTGGTATTGACCGACACCGATTGACTTGGGATCGATTTTTACCAATTCAGCAAGGGGATCTTGCAAACGACGGGCGATAGAGATAGCCGATCGTTTTTCAACGGTTAAGTCTGGAAACTCCTGACGAGCAAGGTCGCTGGCAGAGTAGACAGAAGCACCACTTTCATTGACGATAACATAGCTGACCTCAGGAAAATCTTTAAGAACTTCCGCCACAAAAGCTTCACTTTCGCGACTGGCCGTTCCATTTCCAATGGCAATAATTTCTACACCGTATTGAGCAATCAGGTCGGCCAAGTCTCGCTTGGCTTCTTCGATTTGACGAGCTGAGGCTGGTTTGACAGGATAGATGACGTGGGTAGTCAGCATTTTCCCTGTTGCATCAACAACAGCCAGCTTGGCACCTGTACGAAAGGCAGGGTCAAATCCTAGAACCACGCGCCCTTTCAGTGGAGCAACCAAGAGGAGATTGCGCAGGTTGTCAGAAAAGAGTTGGATAGCCCCTTCTTCTGCTTTCTCAGTCAATTCTGTCCGAATGCGTCGTTCGATAGCAGGCAAGACTTTTTTCTTAACAGATTGCTGGATAACCTCTTCTATATAGGCATTTTTCACCTTGAAACGAGCAGCGAAGAAAGATAGAATACGCTCCGTCGCATGTTCAAATCCGACTTTTAAGACACCTAGTTTCTCACCACGATTGAGAGCTAAGGTACGATAACCCTGCATATTACCAACGGTCTCTGAAAAATCATAATAAATCTGAAAAACTTGTTTTTCATCAAGACTTTCATCCTTGACTTGCGAAGTGATTTTAGAGTGTCTCAACACTTCCTGATAGGTCAGTGAACGCAAAGTCACATCTTCAGATAAGGCCTCGACCAAAATATCAACCGCACCAGCCAAGGCTTCTTTACCAGTCGCAAATCCTTCACAGACAAACTTCTCAGCTTCTTTCTCTAAACCATCTACATTCTGCAAAATCAAGCGAGCAAGAGGAAAGAGTCCAGCTTCACGGGCAATGGTTGCCTTGGTCCGACGTTTTTCCTTATAAGGAAGATAGAGTTCCTCTACGTCTGCTAATTTTTCTGCAGCCAAGATAGCTTCTTCCAATTCCTTGGTTAGCTTGCCTTGTTCTTGAATCTTAGCCAAGACAGCTTCCTTACGGTCGTTGAGATTTGTCAGACTTTTATCCAAATCAATAATAGCCTTAATCGCCACCTCATCCAGACTACCAGTCATGTCCTTCCGATAACGCGCGATGAAGGGAATCGTCGCCCCTTCAGCTGTCAAACTTAGAACGGTATCGATTTGCTTTAAGGTTACACCCAAATCTTGGGAAATTTTTTCATATTTTTTATCCATAAACCTATTATACCATAAGGGACTGGGCTTTTTTCGTCTTATCTGTTATTACCTCTTTGATTATCAAAATAAAAATAATCCCATTTCCGCAAAATAATAGTATAATAGAGGTAGAATGTAGAAAAGAGGTAGGCCCATGGCTGTTAAATTTACAAAAACGGATGACTTGGACAAGATGTTTGAAGAATTTGCCAAACTTCCTGACTTAACACAAGTCACTTTTCCAGATGACAAAGATAAAAAAGAAAAAGTTGAGAAGAAAAAATAGATGACGATTTTCCAATCTCTTCCTCCTAGTGTATTACAAACGGGAGCTATTTTTCTCTCCATCATAATCGAAGCCCTTCCTTTTGTTCTGATTGGGAGTCTCATTTCAGGCTGGATTGAAGTCTATATCACACCTGACAAGGTCTATGAGTTTCTCCCTCGCAATCGGTGGGGGAGGATCTTTTTTGGTACCTTCATTGGCTTTCTCTTTCCATCCTGCGAGTGTGGAATCGTTCCTATCATCAATCGTTTTCTAGAAAAGAAAGTGCCCAGCTACACGGCCGTTCCTTTTCTGGTGACTGCTCCCATCATCAATCCTATCGTTCTTTTCGCTACTTATTCTGCCTTTGGCAATTCAATAAAATTTGCCTTCTTGCGAGCGCTGGGAGCTATTGTGATTGCTTTGGTGCTTGGAATTTTCCTAGGATTTTTCTGGAAGGAACCCATTCAAAAAGAGAATTCTATTACTTGTCATGAACATGACTTTTCACACTTGAATCCTGCTAGAAAAGCTTTGCAGGTCTTTATACAAGCTATTGATGAGTTTTTCGATATGGGGCGTTACTTGGTCTTTGGCTGTCTCTTTGCTACTATCGTGCAGGTCTATGTCCCGACTCGGATCCTGACTTCTATCAGTGCTAGTCCAACCCTTGCGATTCTCTTGCTCATGTTTCTAGCCTTTCTTCTCTCTCTTTGTAGCGAGGCGGACGCCTTTATCGGCGCTTCTCTCCTCTCGAGCTTCGGCCTAGCGCCAGTCCTTGCTTTTCTGGTCATTGGACCCATGCTTGATATCAAAAATCTCCTCATGATGAAACACTATCTCAAAGCGCGATTCATCTGGCAATTCATAGGCATCGTGGCAGTGCTTGTCTTACTTTATTCTTACATGATAGGAGTGATGCTATGATCCGATTTTTCATTCTACTAGGTTATTTTGCTCTGACCCTGTATCTGCAGCTATCTGGCAAGCTCAGCCACTACATCAACCTCCACTATTCCTATCTAGTCTATATCTCTATGGTCCTTTCTCTTCTGTTGGCTCTGGTCCAATTCTATATCTGGATCGAAAAAATCAATTCTCACAGCCATTTGGAAAGTCGTCGATCTAGACAAATCAGCATCCTGTTACTGTCACTACCTCTGTTGATTGGAGTTGCCTTTCCGACAGTAAGTTTGGACTCGAGAACCGTATCTGCTAAGGGATATCATTTCCCACTTGCGGAGGGAATCAACACAGCCATTCAGGCAAGCGAAGGAATATCCAGTCAATACCTCAAACCCGATACCAGCACCTATTTTTCCAAATCCGCTTATGAAAAGGAAATGAGGGCTACAGCTGATAAATACCTCTCCAAGCCAACCATTCAAGTCACTGATGAAAACTATATGGAGGTCATGGAAGTTCTCTATGACTACCCACAAGAGTTTGAAGGAAAGAAAATCGAGTTTACAGGCTTTGTTTATAACGATCCTAGCCATCCAGATAGCCAGTTCCTCTTTCGCTTTGGAATCATCCACTGTATCGCCGACTCTGGAGTATACGGACTCCTGACTAAGGGAAACTCACGCCAGTATCCTGACAATACCTGGATTACTGCCAAAGGAACTCTCACTCTCCACTACCATAAAGAACTCAAACAAAAACTCCCAACACTGGAAGTTGAGAGTTTCACAAAAGTAGACAAGCCAGAAAATCCTTACGTTTATCGCGTGTTTCAATAAAAAGTAACCCAGCAACAGACAAATTACTTTTCAAAGTAGCTTGTCTTTTTTGTTCTCCTAGTTCAACAAAATCAACATGCAACCTTTCAAACAATAGAAAAAGTCCCAAGAAATAAGATTTCTCGAGACCATAAAAATGTTAACAAGATAGGGTTGACAATCATCACATATCATAGCTTAACTGCAATAGAGTTGTGATAGAAAACGTTAATTTACTAGATAAAATAAAACTCATATTAAACTGAATATTTCAGTTTCTTACTGGCATAAAGCTATTTGAGTTTAATTTAACAACCACTAACCTCTATTAACGCCACCAAATGCTGAACCAAAAACGGAAGTAGTATCCAAAGAACATAATGTGCACCTCCTTTTACAAAACGTTTTTCCATCTCAACTATATTATATATTTTCTTGTGGAGAATTGCAAATTTTTTTCAGTCAAATTACTAGCTTTTTTCAAAAAATTATGATAAGTTACAAAATTTTATATTTAAAGTAGTTATTTACTTTCGGTTTCTGTAAAATGAAGCCATAATATAAATGCACTAAGTCCCATAACTGGATTTTTGGGTCAAACTTTTGAGGCTAGTCCATAACTTCTAGTTGTTGAAGTTATGAACTAGCCTCTTTTCTGCACCATGAATCTCCGCTTTTTACTGTTTTGCTTCAGCTCAGTTGGACTACTTCCCATTTTGTAATAAAGCTCTTACCCCGTCTGCTCCAATTTTATCCTCAGCTTTTTCAAAGAGTTGAATAGATTGATAAAAATAATCTCGTGATTTATTTGAATTTTGCTTGAGATAAATCTCTCCCATCCCTCTATATGCACAGGCTTGAGCAATGAAGTCCTCAGTTGTCAAAGCAAAATCTAGGGATTCTTTCATATAGCTTTCTGCCTCTTCTAGATTTCCCAACTTTAAACGAAGGTAGCCTTGTTCATAGTTGTTAACAGAAAATTTCAAAGCATCATTGGGAAAATATTTTTTTATAATTTGCATTTCCTGATCGATATAGAGTAGAGCTTTTTGAAAATGCCCCATTTCACGGTAAACCATCGCTAACTGATGATAGCCTATATGTTCATTGTCTTGGTCACTTTTAGTTCGGGCTAAGTCAATATAACGCTGGTAGATACTTAAGCACTCGTTATAATTTTGCTCTTCAAGATAGATATAGCCCATCAAATTTAATAAACTAAAATTAGTGCAAGTTTCCAAAGAAAAATCAGCTTCAACTAATTTTTTAGCCTCTTCAATCTTGCCCTCAAACAATAATTCCCATGCTTGATTCATGCTTATTCTCCTGCATCTTACGTTGTATAGAAATCTATTGACAAATCGCTATCAGACTCGTATTTTTTCCAGGCTAAACTGAAACCATAATAATCCTGAAATTCAGGGTGCCAGTCATAATAAAGTGGGATACGACTATATTTTCTTGCAACAACTTCGTCTTCAAATTCTGGAGATTCCCCTGCAGTAATACCAAATTGAAGACCATTTAGTTCCCAGCTATTGCCCCAAACATTTTCATCCGAGAGAACATCGATCCATCTAGAAGCATCAATATCAAAATCTTCACATAATTCCAGTTCATAGAATCTTCTACAGTTAATCTCTAAAGGCTTAATATAAAACGCACCTTCTACTTGGTACTTTTTATCTCTGACTTGAATCTGTGTGATTTTCATTGGAATCGGAACTCCATTTAGTTCTAACCAGAAATAGCCTAAAGGGGTTTTGATACTATAATATTGCTGATTAGCAGGTTTAGCGTTTTTAGAACAAGCATCAAGAATTCTTCCAAGCTTAATTAAATTTCTACAAACGATTTTCGAAGTGAGTGGGTCGAAATGTGAATACCTACGAATGACACGTTTTAACTTTTCAACAGGAAAAGTGATATCCTTTGGTAGAGCATGATTCTTCTGTACAACTAGAGCAGTTTTTTCAGTATTTTCCTTCCCCACTGGGACAACTACAGCATGTCCAATATGGATATTTAGGTCATCGCAGATATAAGTATAGCCATTCCCTCCCTCCTGAAACTCAACAACAACGAGATTTAGCTCTTGATTCGGATCAAAGAGAGGTTCAACCTTTTCTGCTTCTTGGCGCTCATAAAAAGTAAAACGATGAGTTTCTCCGTCTTCGCCAAAAACCATAAAACTGCCACATTCAGGGCACTTCCACATATAAAAGGATGCTTCAGAAATATCATCATAAGAAATTTTATTATGGTCGTCAGCTTTATTCATGATTTCTTCAAACAACTCATCCGAATAAACTGAATAAGCACTTGGATCGGGCGACCTATGGTCGTTCATTGCTTGCCCGCATCTACATGTCCATTTCCCCATAAACAACCTCAATCATGCCTTAATTCTTCAAGGAAAAATTGATTTAGAGATTTCCAGTCTTTCTTTTCCTCACTAACACTTTGAACGTATGCATCCAGTTCTTGGATATTATCTAAAATATAATCTTGAATTGGCTTTATAGGCTCAATTTCCATGTCTTCAGGACCGTTTATCTTAATGTCAAGCAATCTTGACACATGCTCCTGCATTTGGGACGGAAGTAATTCTTTGACCAAATCATCAAATAAAATCGGCGGAATAGAATGGTATTTTTCGATCCAACGGCAAGCCAAAATAGGACGCAGCGCATAGAAATACTTTTTAGGTTTGACCTTGTCTCCTGAAAGATACTTATTCATTTGAGTTCTAGCAGTGTTCAAGTAATGATGAAGCATTTTTTTCTCTGAAAAATACTGGTTGGCAAGAGGACGTATGCGCTCGATAAAATCCGTTTGTTGATAAACAATTGGAGACTGTAACCATTCAAACAGTGTTGGATTTGACTTATAAAGGAGTTTTAAAGCCTTGTCTAAATCCCAGCCACTCACATCCCAAGTATCGTCAATTGGTAACTCGATAACATCACGCCGTTCATTCAAATGGAGATAAAAATCTCGCTTGTGTTTGTAGATAAATCGTACATCAAAGTCACTATCAGGAGACTCAAAACCCCATGCACGACTACCAGACTCGATAGCCCACAAAACTGTGACATCGTAATCACGCTCAATTTCTGCTAATTTTTCAGGTACCAGAATATTCATTTCTTCTTGCGTTTGCATAATAAATCCTCGTCTATATTCTGAACATAAGTAGTTGCTAAAATTGGGAACTGAAAGATCATTTTATCATGCTCTCAAAACTAGTACCAAAACAACTAATCCTTCTAGTAGCTTTTTCAGACGTTTTCTATACCTGAGACTCTTGAATGATAGAATCTCCATCCTTCCAGTTCCGAGCAATCTCTTCGTCTTTCTGGAGTTGGTCTACCAGTTCCTCTACGGAGTCAAATTTGACCATATCGCGGACACGGTCTAACCAGTAGACAATGACGGTCTCACCGTAAATATCGTCTGAAAAGTCGAAAATATTGACTTCAAAACGTGGTTCTTCTCCATCAAAGGTAACATTTTTGCCAACACTCGCCATGCCACGATATCTTTGACGTTGCACCTCAACATCGACTACATAAACACCGTCTGCTGGCATGTAGGTTCGGTCTCTTAGAACCAGATTGGCTGTTGGATATCCGATAGTACGCCCACGAGCATTTCCGTGAACGACCATCCCACGAGATGGGAGCGGAGTACCGAGCAGGTGATTGACTTCCTTGACATCTCCATCAAGAATAGCTTGGCGAATCCGTGTGGAACTAATCTTGCCCTTTTCGTCCTCGACTGGAGGAACAATGATGATCTCTCCATCAAAATAGTCCTTCAGTTCATCCGCAGTTTTCTTATCTGAACCAAACGTGTAATCAAATCCCGCTACGATAATCGCTGGTTTTAAAGCTCTAACATAAGTATCAAAGAATTCTTGACCCGTTAAACTAGCAAATTTGCTACTAAAGTCAAGTAAGAAAAGAGCCTCTACTCCGTGCCACTTCATCTTGTGCTCACGTTCCTCGTGATTGACGATATGGAGCATGAGCTCAGGTTGGTAAGGTTGCAAGGCAAGTTTTGGCGACTCTGTAAAGGTCATCACAACAACTGGCAGATAGTCCTTCATCGAGGCCTTACTAGCCACTTCAAAAAGTTTCTGATGCCCCTTGTGGATGCCATCAAAATAACCTAGTACAAGGACTGTTTTCCCCGGTACTGCAATATCTTTTTCGTTCTTAATAGGTACTGTTGTAATCATGAAACTATTATATCATAGAGAAAGCCTTTTCGCTAAGAGGAAATCCCAAATGTCGTTTTTTGCGCCTGAACTGACCTCAAGAGAAAATTTAGCACTTTAGTTTTAAAAAATAGCACCTCCTAAGAGATGCTATCATTTGGTAACTAGTCTACTGTTTCTTCCAAGTCTTTTAACTTAACCGAAACAATCTTAGACACACCTGACTCTTGCATGGTAACTCCATAAATAGAGTCCGCTGCCGCCATCGTCCCTTTACGGTGGGTTACGACGATGAACTGGCTGTCCTTGTCAAAGCGATTGAGGTAATCCCCAAAACGTTTGACATTGGCTTCGTCCAGCGCCGCCTCTACCTCGTCCAAGATGACGAAAGGAATAGTCTTAACTCGGATGATTGAGAAGAGCAGAGCCAGAGCAGATAGGGCTTTCTCACCACCACTCATGAGGTTGAGAGATTGGATTTTCTTACCTGGTGGTTGGACAGAAATCTCTACACCAGCGGTTAAAAGATCTCCCTCAGTCAATATCAAGTCTGCCTGACCGCCGCCAAACATCTGTCTAAAGGTCACTTTAAAGGACTCACGAATAGCCTCAAAGGTTGATTTGAAGCGTTCCTTAACCTCATCATTCATCTCTGTGATGGTCTCAAGAAGCAAGTTTTTCGCAGACAAAATATCATCACGCTGGCTATTGAGGAAATCCAGACGGTTGTGAACTTCTTCGTACTGGTCAATAGCGTCCAAGTTGACAGGACCCAGTGAGCGAATAGCCTTCTCTAAATCCTTAACCTCTTGCTCCGCCAGATTGAGATTTTCCAGTTTATGAGCCTTTTCTAGCGCCTCTGTGTAGCTGATTTGGTACTGGTCTGTTAACTGACCTTGTAGATGGCGCAAGCGTTCGCTGACCTTTTCCTTCTTAGCTTCAGCACGTGTTTGTTTGCGAATCCACTCTTCATTCTGCTGGCGAGCCTGATCCAAATGACTGGCAATATCATCTAGCTGACCGTCAATATCATCCAACTCAAACTGCTTGCGAATCAGACCTTGTTGAAGATTGGCTTTCTGAGTTTTGGCCTCTTCCTCCTGCTGACTTAGCAAATCCGTATCCACTTTCTCAAGATTATCAACCTTTTCTTGAAGGAGGCGCTGGATTTCCTCTTGCTCGATATCCAGATTATCCAGTTCCTTGCCTAAGCGTTCAATATCAGTCACTTCGTACCGCTTTTGTCCTTGCAGTTCGGACTTAAGCAAGCGCGCTTGAGAAATCTGTTCCTGCAAGTTTTGATAGCGTTCTTGAATAGCGTTTTTGTTAGACTTAATCTCTTCAATCTCAGCTTCCAGATTTTGCTTTTCACTGGCGATAGTAGCAAGGCGCTCTTGGCATTTTTCCTTGTCCGCTTGCCAATCTCCTTCAGAAAGACGATTTAATTCCTCTTCTTGAAGTTTCCAAAGCGTTTCCAGTTCTTCGACCTGCTGATTGGTTTGTTGATAGGCAAGGTACAAGCCTTGCTCCTGAATACGAGCTTGCTCACCCTGAGACTTGATAGCTTCTAATCTTTCAGTCAATACCGCCATTTCATCTTGCAGGGTCTTCAAACTCGCTTCTTCTGATTGCAGACTAGCTTCTTCTTCAGCAATTTCTTTTTGTAATTGCTCTAGTTCTGGCTTGATGAAAATACTGTTATTTTGACGATTGGCACCACCCGCGTAGGAACCACCTGTACGCAACTCTGTCCCATCCAGCGTCACCATACGAACCTGATAGCGAACTTGGCGAGCTGCCGTACGTGCATGTTCTACAGTATCAAAAATTGCTGTCGTTGCTAGCAAGTTCTTGAAAATGGCTTCTAGTCTCTTATCAAACGACACCAACTCATCTGCCATACCCAGAAATCCTAGACTTGCAGAGATAGCATCTTGATTCTGACTAGAAATCGTACGAGCCTTGATAGTCGTCAGTGGAAGAAAGGTTGCACGACCAGCTCTGTTGCGCTTGAGGAAATCAATGGCATTAGTTGCCGCGTTTTCATCTTCTACGATGATATGCTGACTGCTAGCTCCAAGCGCAATCTCCAAGGCAGTTTGATAATGCACATCAAAGGTCAAATGTTCACTGACTGCACCAATGATCCCACCAAGACGGTCTTTTTCTTGAAGAACACTCTTAACACCCGCATAAAAATTACTATGATTTCTTAGAATATTTTCTAAGCTTTGGGCTCTAGCCTGCTTGTTTTTAAGAGCGTCCAGACGGTCAAAGAGTTGGCTCTGCTGGGCTTGGTAAGAAGCTTTCTGCTCCTCTTGTTCCTTGGCACTAGCTTGGTAGTCTGCCAATAATTTCTGAACCTGCTCCTTGGCGGTTTCAAGCTCGTCTTTTTGCTGACTAGCCTTCTCTTTGGCTGTAGCCAGCTGTTCTTTCAATTTCTCAAGTTGATCTGCTTGTTTTTGAGATAGTTGACGGCTGTTTTCCAACTCATTCTCGATGCGGGTCAGTTGGTTTGAGACATCCGCTTCTTCTTGTAAAAGCGCCACAAAACGTTCACGCAAAAGCTCGATCATCTGGTCAGGATCATCTGAAAAAGTCAGCAATTCCGCTTCTAAACGATTGAGTTCCTTGTTGTTTTCAGCTAGGCTTTCCTCTAACTGTTCTAAGTTCGCTTCTTTTTCAGATTTTTCTTTACTTAGCGCCTTTCTCTTGTCTTCCAAAGTCGCCAAACGGGTTTGTGCTTCTTGTTGATTGAGGGCTACTTGCTCGGATTCCAGTTTAGACAAGGCTAGTTTTCGCTCTAAGTCACTGATCAAACTAGTCAAATCCATTAAGCTCCCTTGGTCTTTAGCCATTTCAGCTTGGAGATCCTGGCGTTTCTTTTTAAGACTTTGATTTTCCTCTTCTAACTCTTCACGTTTTTGGTAATAACTGGTCAAGAGTTCCTGAACCTGCGTTAGCTCTTCTTCTGTCAGCTCTAGTTCGACCTTATTTTCCTTGATTTGGGCAACCAGTACATCCAAGTAAATTGCCTTACGTTGACCATCCAAGTCTAAAAACTTACGGGCATTCTCGGCTTGTTTTGCAAGGGGCTTGATTTGATTATCCAACTCATAGATAATGTCCTCTAAGCGGTCTAGATTGTCTTGAGTTTGTTGCAGTTTGCTTTCTGTTTCTTTTCGACGAGTCTTGTATTTTAAAACTCCAGCTGCTTCTTCAAAAATAGCACGGCGTTCTTCGGGCTTGGAGTTAAAAATTTCCTCAACTTTCCCTTGAGAAATGATGGAGAAGGAATCCCGTCCCAGACCTGTATCCAAGAAAAGATCATGTACATCACGCAAACGGACTTTCTTGCCATCAATTCGATACTCGCTATCCCCACTACGATAGATATGGCGTTCTACCTTAATGACTTGCCCTGCATCCTTGATAAAGCCATCTTCATTATCTAAAGTCACGACAACCGAAGCATAATTGAGCGGTTTGCGACTTTCAGTTCCAGCAAAGATAACGTCGGGCATCTTGCCACCACGAAGGCTCTTAACACTAGACTCACCTAAAGCCCATCGCAGACTTTCTGTGATATTTGACTTTCCAGAACCATTTGGCCCAACGACAGCTGTCACACCTTGGTCAAAGACGACTTTGGTCTTATCAGCAAAGGACTTGAATCCCTGGATCTCAATTTCCTTTAAATACATGAATCCAGCCCTTTCTCCACTGCATTTTTCGCGGCTTCCTGCTCTGCTAATTTTTTGGAGCGTCCTTGTCCTTTTCCGATACTCTTGCCTTCAACCAGAACTTCTACATCAAAAACCTTATCATGGGCAGGTCCTATCTCAGAAGTCACCTGGTAGCGAATATCCACATCTCCATTGACCTGGAGCAACTCTTGCAAGTGTGTCTTGTAATCCGTAATCATCTCAAAGTCACCTGCCTCAACCTTGGGAATCATGACCTGATAGATAAACTCTTTTACCCTAGCAACATCCTTGTCTAAAAGCAAAGCTCCCAGAAAGGCTTCAAAGGCATCACCAAGAATGGTGTCACGATTGCGCCCACCAGATTTTTCTTCTCCTTTTCCTAGCTTGATAAACTGATCAAACTGGCAATCACGCGCAAAACCAGCCAAACTCTCCTCTCGTACAATCATGGCACGGAGTTTAGACAAATCTCCCTCTGGTTTCTTAGGATATTTTTTATACAGATATTCTGAAATCAATAATTGCAGAACAGCGTCTCCTAAAAATTCCAAGCGCTCATTGTGTGAAATTTTTAAGAGGCGGTGCTCATTGGCATAACTCGTATGAGTAAAGGCAGTTTCTAGTAGCTTTTTATCTGCAAATTCGATTGCAAAACGGTCTTTCAGTACAGTTTGTAATTCTTTCATACCAACCTCTTTCTAATAATTACGATCTTTTCTATTATAACAAAAAAAAAACTCTGAGTCACTTTAAAACGGAACTAGGAAAGATTTGGGTAGTTTTTGAAAAAAAATTTCCAATTTTGGAGGCAATATAAAGAAAAAAGCCTTATTTAAAGGCTTTTTTAGGCTGTTTACATCCACCCTGAGGGAATCGAACCCCCATCTTAAGAACCGGAATCTTACGTGATATCCATTACACTAAGGGTGGAAACTTGTTTTATTATAACAGAAATTTGCTCTAATAACAAGTTTTTTATGGATGGACTAAGCGTCCATTAGTGAGAAGCATCCCCATTCCAGATAGAGTTTTTCACGATAACATAATCAACGTGCTTGAGGTCAGCTACCTTGCGTCCACCTGCGTAGGAAATGGCACTTTGCAAATCCTGCTCCATCTCAGTAAGAGTGTCTTGCAAATGCCCTTTGGCAGGAAGTAAGATGCGTTTTCCTTCTACATTTTTATAAGCTCCTTTTTGGTATTGAGAAGCTGAACCATAGTATTCTTTGAACTGTTCGCCATCGACTTCAATCGTTTTCCCTGGGCTTTCGATGTGTCCTGCAAAAAGGGAACCAATCATGACCATGCTAGCACCGAAACGGATAGACTTGGCAATGTCGCCATGAGTACGAATTCCACCATCAGCGATGATCGGCTTACGCGCAGCCTTTGCACACCAGCGTAGGGCAGCCAACTGCCAACCGCCTGTCCCAAAACCAGTCTTGACCTTGGTGATACAAACCTTACCAGGACCAATGCCAACCTTAGTAGCATCGGCACCAGCATTTTCCAATTCACGCACAGCTTCTGGCGTTCCCACATTTCCAGCAATGACAAAAGTATCTGGCAACTCTTTCTTGATGTGTTGAATCATAGAAATCACGCTATCCGCATGACCATGGGCAATATCAATCGTGATATATTCCGGAGCATCAGCCTTGAGCTGGCTAACAAAGTCATACTCGTAATCCTTGACACCGACAGAAATGGATGCAATGAGCCCTTGATCGTGCATGCGTTTGATAAAGGGAATGCGCCCCGCTTCATCAAAACGGTGCATAATGTAAAAGTACCCACCTTTAGCAAGTTGCTCTGCTACGTTCTCATCCAAAATCGTCTGCATATTTGCTGGTACAACAGGTAGTTTAAACGTATGATTTCCAAGCGTGACACTTGTATCCGCTTCTGCACGGCTTTTAATGACACATTTATTAGGGATCAACTGAATATCTTCGTAATCAAAAATTGGAAATTCATTTAACATATCGATGTCTCGTTTCTTTTGTAATGACCTACCTATGCCTTCGCATCACTACGTCTTTTCCGACGTTTCCTTGACTTATTATAAACCAAAGTACAGTTTTTGTCAATTTTTTTAAAAAACCTTCTGTAAACGTTCGTTTTTATCACAATCAAAATCTTCTGAAAATCACTAAAAATTATTAGATTCGTAAATTATAGCTGATAACTACCTTAGCCAATCCAAAAGTGCGATGACAGTTCCATACCATCACCGCACTGATTTAGCCCATTTATTATTCTAATCTCCTTTAGATGATTTCATTGTAAAGGTATAATACTTGTCTCCGCTATAAGTTATTTTAAAGACCCCATCTTTTTGTTCACTGTATAGACTCGCATTTCCAGCAACCTTACCTTCAAATATAATGGTACCCGTCACATAACTCCATTTAGGAGTGGCAATTACTTCTCCTTTATAGGTAATTGTAGAAGTATGATCTGCCTTTAAAGTTGCCTTCAAGGAATCTGGTGCTATTTCTCCAGATGCGTCTGCATCCATTACATCCGCTACAGACGCGCCTACCCAGTCTCCTAATAGAGCTCTCTCTTCTTCTGGCAAGAAGTTCTCAGGTTTCGCTGCATCTGTTCCTTCTTTTGCAAGTTTCACATCCATTGAAGTTCCGACAAGCTCTTTCAAGATACTTTCAAATGTAATCGTATCCTTACCAAGTTTGCCAACCATATCAGTATTTTCAATAGTAAGAGTTAACGTGTTATCATCATTTTTCCATTTACCTTCTGCAGTTGTTCCTTCTACGTTTAGTTTCGCCTTGCCTCCACTCATCAATTCGAGTTTGAAGCCAGCCATATCATCACCAGATAGCGTTACTCCCATGGCCGTTCCACTAACAGCTACGTATTTGCCCACTAAGGCATCGTCCGCTCTTCCACCTGATTTTCCACAAGCTCCAAGCGTGATAAGTAACAGAAGTGCCAATATCAAGCTAAATAATTTTTTCATTTTGAAACCTTCCCTTCTCCTAAAATAGATTTGAAAGTCTATCTCATTCACTCGTCTATTCTAATCAAAACTTGCCTCCTGCACCACCGTGAGTTCTTCCTGATGAAGATGTATGAGTACTGCTACCTCCAGAAAAAGATTTACTCTCTTTGGGACGCGCCACCTTATCAACCGTTTTATATAGAAACTTTTCTTCTGCTTGAGTGACAGTGAGACTATTTTCTACAATATAATTTGTCGCTGCCACATCTGGCTCCACACTTTTGAGTTGGCTAGCCATACTTGAAACAACTACAAAGGCTGTGACAAGACCTACACCTAGAGATAGGGGCACCCATATCCAACTTAAAGGTTCCTTAGGAAGATTCCCTTTGTCATAAGGTTTATCTGTCTTAGCCTGCGTTAAGAACTTATCGCTCAGTTCTGCAAAACTGCTAAATGCTTGCTCATATTCTCCGTTACTTAGTTTCGGAACGAACCGATCAGACATATATTCTAAACCTGCATCTGTAAATGCTCGAATCGCATAACCTGTTGTGGTGATATGCCAATCCCGTTCCT
Organism: Streptococcus sp. 5905; assembly: GCF_013276505.1. Classification (NCBI taxonomy): domain Bacteria; kingdom Bacillati; phylum Bacillota; class Bacilli; order Lactobacillales; family Streptococcaceae; genus Streptococcus; species Streptococcus sp. 5905. The sequence goes on along the minus strand of NZ_VMLC01000001.1, from coordinate 632,189 downwards.
TCATACTTAACAATAACAATAAACCACTATAGTCCTCACCCTGACCATAACCATTATAGTCAAAATAATCATCTGCAAAGGCTTCTGGTGTCTTCCCTCCCAGATCCTTGACAGTCACAATAACAAGGTCACATTTCTGCCGCTCACTAATCTCATCAAGTTTACTTAATAAATCTTTTTCTTCTACATCACTCAGTAAATCCGCTTCATCCACGAGACGCTTCAGGGGTCCAAACTTAGCAGCAATAGCAGTCAAACTACGGTGGGCACTGTCATACCAACTACTATTGCTATGATAAACTCCTTTGATAAAGGTATCCCAAAAATCTCCCAGAAGCTCTTTTGCTTTTCCCTTGTAGCAGATAGTTCTATAATCTTTAGACTTCCCTATTATCAGAAGAATAGCATCTTCCTTCCCTCTCTTGAAGAAATCCGTTGTATATTGAGTTACATCATCATAAGAGTCAGCAATGAGCAGATAAGATTTGAACTGATGCTCTTTGTAAATAGCTTGTGCTTCTTCTTCTAGTTTGCTTTTCTCATTGGATGATAGGAGGCCGGCCTCATCATAAATTAAAGTTTGACTTGACATGTCAGCTGACACAATCCCAATCAAGGTAAAAGCGAGAAAAACCGCAAGAAGGAATGACAGTAGTTTTTTCATCATATCTTCCTCCTTACATTAGATAAATCAACCAAACGATGCCATAGCAAACAATAAAAGTAAGTATTGCAATCGTCATAAAATAGCGCCAGTAGACTCGTTTATCCAAGGGAAGATTGCCTACAAATTTTCCTGTTTGACCATTCATAGCAAAAACGTACTTTTCATTATTCCAAGTTGTGTTTAACAACCAGACTGGATAAAGGACATACTTGGTTTTGCTATTTTTAAACTCAACATGGCTACTTTCTGGAGTTACCATTGTAAAGCCTTTAACTGTTTCCGCAAATCTATCTTCAGTACTCCTTTTAGCCCGTTTATTAGCGTGGGTGATACTTTCTTCTGCCGTCACATCATAACGCTCGGCCAAATAACCTGCTAAATAGGCTGTTTGAAAGTCAACTGCTTTTGAAACATCAAAAGGTTCAATGGATTCCATCAAGGTATTGTCCATACTTTTAGAACCGTCAACAGGTAGATGAGAAAAGGCTAACTGACCAGAACGAAGGACAGAGTAAAATTCAGTTTGGGTGTAATTGTAATCTTTGTCACTCCAAGTCGTTATCCTAGTTGCTTTGTACTTAATATCCGCATCCGCTTCTGTATTAAATAGCCAAAATGGCACGTAAACACCCTTTACTTCATCAATATGGTTCTGATCCTTAAAAATTTTTGGCAATAAACGCTTGCCAAGAAGGTGCTTGTTAAGCGCTTCTCTGGCAGCTTTTTTATCCAGTTTAAACGGAATAACCAACTCTGGTTTCAAATCACCTACCAGACGTTCCTTGAGAACAACTGGATTATCACAATAAGGGCAAGTTGTTGCAGCAGTATTTTCATCAGCAATCAATTGTCCACCACAGGAATTGCAAATAAAGACGTTCAGCTGTTCATCATCCTCTTGCCATTCTGTAGCAGAATCCGTTGCTAGAGATGGCTCTGAAACAGACTGGGCTTCATCCAAATGCTCGTCCATGTGCTTGAGACTCTCCATTTCGTACTCAGAGTCACAATAAGGGCACTTCATTTTTTGGATTTTCGTATCAAAGGCTAAAGCACCACCACAACAAGGACATTTGTATTCTAAATTATCAGCCATGTCATCATCTCCTCTCCCGACACTAAGCCAATCTAGAGTTGTCTTGTTCTAAAACGTTGACCCGCATTCAGGACAGAATTTTGGTGCCTGGCTAGAATCTGGAACTTTCCAACCACAGTTACTACAATGTTTTGCCTGATGAACTATCGGTTTTGGACTGCCACAATTTGAACAGAATTTACCTGTATTTACTGTGCCACATGAACAAGTCCAGCTATTGTCCACTGGTTTCGGACTGCCACACTCTGGGCAGAACTTCCCCATAGCCTCATGGCCATTTGGACAGATCCACTTATTGATATTCGGAGTGCTTGGTGGTGCTTGATTTTCTGTTTGTGCTTGGTTAGCAGCCTGTTCTTGTCCCATAGCAAAGAGATTTTGTGCATTCATGCCACCGCCTGCATTGGCTGCCATGCCAAAGCCCATAAAGCCAGTCATAGCTCCTGCTTCATTGCTTGCGGCTGCCTTCATAGCATCTGCCTGTGCACCAACTAAGGTTGCGGCTGCCATAGTCGGATCTTTCATAATAGCAGTACGTTGAGCCTGCTTAATCATTTCGGCATCTTCTTCTGGGAGAGTAACAGAACCGAGTGCAATGCTAATGACTTTAAGACCACGAAGTTGACCCCATTTTTCTGAGAGAGTTTCATTGAGGGCATTTTCTAATTCTGTATTGTGACTGACAATTTGATTCGGTCTCAATTCCATATCAGATAACTTAGCAAATGAAGGTTGCAAGGCGCTGATAAATTCAGTTTTCAACTGTGAGTCAATTTCTTCACGCAAATACTCTCTTTCAACATTTCCACAAACATTTGTATAAAACAAAAGCGGGTCAACGATCTTATAAGAATAAACCCCTGAGCATCGAACAGAAACGTCAAGGTCTAAATCAATCTTAGAATCTACCACACGAAATGGAATTGGGTTCGGTGTACCGAATTTATTATCAATTAATTCTTTTGTATTAAAATAATACACACGCTGATCTTTGCCAGTATCGCCACCGTAAGTGAAACGTTTCCCAATTTGTTTGAAAGTATCCTTGATAGAATTTCCAAGATTTCCTGTAAAAATACTTGGTTCACTGGAGGTATCATAAGTGAACTCACCTGGTTCGGCACAAACTTCTACAACCTTACCTTGCTCAACAATCATCATACACTGACCATCAGCCACTGCAATACCTGAACCATTGGAAATAATATTGTCACTGCCCTTGGTATTGGATGAACGTCCAGATACCCTCTTTTGGCCTTTGACAACCATGACAGATTTGTCCATAGACTCACAATAGAAAAATTCTTTCCATTGATCGGCTAATAAACCACCTACAGCTCCTGCACCTGCTCTAATAAGTCCCATAATGCGCCTCTTTTCTTTTTATCAGTGAGTCATTAATAACTCACTTGCCTACCGCCTTTCTATTTAAATAATCCTTTCCACCTCCCATTCATTGTGATTACTGGTATGAGCGATTCTAGGCATATCAACTATTAAAAATATTGTTGACAACTAATCAATTATAACTCAAAAAAGCCCACTTAGACCCCGACTGCAAGTAGCAAAACATGCGAAGGGAGTCTAAATGGGCCACTTACAGTATAATTCTAGCTGTCATCAGCTACAACTCTCAGCAAGCTAACATGGAGAGTGTAGAAAGCAAAAGAACGACGTTAAATGGATAATTCTAATATTTATATGATGATGGTGAGGTTCTATCAGCTTGTTTTCAGTAGACAAACTATTCGTAAAACCTCTTAAACAGTATCTTGAACTTTTAAGCACTCAAATGCCACTTAGTTTTTATATATTATAAGTTACATTAAGCGAACGGTAATCTGTATAAATCAGGGTCTCCTAATGATAAATCCCACTAATAAACTACCTTACTTCAAACTCACTTCAAAATGTAATCGTTATCAATTTCTATCTTTATTTTACCTTTTTTTCTAGGATTTTGCATGTTTTATACTGAATTTTTAAAATTTTTAGACGATTGTTTTCATTGTGTCTAATTAATTCTTAGAAATCACTATATATAAAAATATGTGAAATGATAGCTGTTTAGGGTCTACTCAGCTTAATAATATTCACCCTGACGGTAGTCCCATGAATTAAAGGTATCTGACAGGTGCATCATGATTTTATCAATATCAAGTCCTTTACGGATCACGACTGGTGCTGGTGAAGTTGAACGTGCTCCTCCTTGTTCTGGGATGAGTTTGCCGTCTTTATCGACCATAGAGACCATCACACCTTGCTCGTAGCGCGTTTCAATTGTTTTGTCAGGTTGGATGGATGCCACATAGTCGTCTGCTTCGATGACAAGATCCACTGCTTCTTCGATACGTTCTCCGATACCTTCCACCTTACCTCGGTTTCCTTTACCAGATGGGTTTGCTGATGAGGCGTAGACCATCTTACCTTCTTCCCAAAGCTTGGCAGCCAATTGTTCACCAGCTTTCCCAAATTTGATGACAAAACAGCTAGTACCACGCACGTCGGTCATGAGCTCTTCACGACCATCCCCATAAGCTTTGAGTTTTTCAAAAGCTTCTGGTTTCCAAGGAAGGATACAACCGAGGAGAATGTCTTCATCCCAATGTTTTTGGTAGAAGGCTTCAATTTCTGGGTTGAGTTGTGCTAAAGCGCGTAGCTCGTCCATGCTACCACAAAGTACAACACCTGGTTTGTTACGGTTACGTTCTTTAGCTTCAAATTTGCGTTCAAGACCTGCCTTGTCGCTAGTCATGATAATGTAACCAACTTTTGTAGGGCATACAATGCACCCGCCCTCACCTTTTAAAATGTCATAGCCTTCTTGTGAAAGTGTTCCGTTCCATTGAATGTGTTTTGTCATAGTTCTATATTTCCTTTTCTATTTTTTCTAATCCTGCCAGTAGGCTGGGCGTTGTTTTTCATAGGCAGCTATCAAGTCTTCATACTGCAAAGTAATACCGATATCATCCAAACCATTTAAAAGCTTATGTTTCCACTCGCTATCTATTTCGAAAGTGAATTTTCCAACTGGTGAGATGATTTTTTGTTGTTCCAAGTCCACAGTTACCTGATCACTTGGTTTGAGCTGGGCTAGTTTCTCTCTCACCTCTCTAGGCTGAACAATGGGCAACATGCCATTATTGAGTTCATTATTGTAATGAATGTCACCGAAAGAGCCTGCAATCACGACCTTAAAACCATAGTCGGCTAGAGCCCAAGCTGCGTGTTCCCTTGAAGATCCTGCACCAAAGTTATCCCCTGAAATGAGAATACTGGCTTTGCGATATTCAGGTCGGTTAAAGACAAAGTCTGGATCTTCAGTGTAGTTATCGTCCAGATAACGCCAAGCATACATGAGGTACTTACCAAAGCCTTTTTTATCAATTAACTTGAGAAACTGCTTGGGGAGTATTTGGTCAGTGTCGATGTTATCATTCATGAGAGGAACGGTCGTTCCCGTATAAACTGTAAATTTCTCCATATCCTCTCCTTACTGGGCCTCTGGCATTTGCCGAACATCTACGAAGCACCCTGCAATAGCTGCCGCAGCTGCCATGGCTGGACTGCAGAGATGGGTCTTAGCACCAAAGCCTTGTCTGTCTTCAAAGTTGCGGTTGCTGGTTGAGGCACAGTGGACACCATCAGGGACCTTGTCAGGATTCATCCCTAGGCACATAGAACAACCTGGGTCTCTCCATTCAAAGCCAGCATCTAAGAAGACCTTATCCAAGCCCAACTTCTCCGCAGCTCGTTTGACAGGACGAGAGCCTGGAACCACGATAGCCGTTAAGTTGGGAGCTATTTTCTTCCCTTTGACAAATCGCGCAGCCAGTTGCAAGTCACTGAGCCGAGCATTGGTACAAGACCCGATAAAAATATAGCCTAGCTCAATATCCGCTGGCTTTTGACCAGGCTCCAAGTCCATGTAATGATAAGCACGTTCATCGTTCATATCCTTAATTTCTGGAAAACTACTGTCAAAGTCAACGCCCATAGCTGGATTGGTTCCCCAGGTCACCATAGGAGCCAAGCCTGAGACATCCATCTGAATAACCTTATCATAAACAGCATCCTCGTCACTAACAAGCGTCTTCCAGTCTGTAACAGCTTCCTCAAAATCTTTTGGAACACACTCTCTGCCCTTAAGATAGTCATAGGTAGTCTGATCTGGATTCATAATTCCCATCTTAGAACCAAACTCGATGGACATATTGCAGATAGTCATTCTCTCTTCCATGGTCAGTGCATCAATCGCTTGCCCACGATATTCCACCACATATCCTACACCACAAGCAACGCCATACTTGGCAATTAAGGCGAGAATGTAATCCTTAGAATAAACTCCTTTTTGAGGAACACCAGTGAATTCTACCAGCATTTTCTTGGGTTTAACTTGCCAGAGTGTCTGGGTAGCAAAGACATGCTCGACCTCACTGGTCCCAATCCCAAAGGCAATAGCTCCGAAAGCTCCGTGAGTAGCTGTGTGGCTGTCTCCACAGACGATGAATTTTCCTGGTTGGGTCCGTCCTGTCTCTGGACCAACCATGTGAACAATACCCTGCTTTTCAGAACCGTGGGCAGCATGTTCAATCCCAAATTCCTCAACATTTTCAGCTAGCTTATCAATTTGGGCCTTAGAAATCACATCTCGAATATCGTATATATTGACCGTTGGTACATTGTGGTCAAAGGTTCCAAATGTCAAGTCTGGCCGTCTCAATCTGCGACCTGCGTCTCGTAATCCTTGAAAAGCTTGGGGACTGGTCACTTCATGAATATAGTGTTGATCTACATACATGAGTTGAGGCTGTCCTTCTTCTCCTGTGATGACATGACGGTCCCATAATTTATCAAAAATCGATTTTCCTGCCATCCATTACCTCCAAATAAAATATAAGGCTACTAGTGTGGTTACCATCCCGAGAAACCAAACTGTTTTAAAGTACCATTTTCTAGTTTTATGGTGAAATGTGATTCCTGCCAACCAGGCACCAAAACCACCACAAGTAAAGGCTAAAATGAGTAAGATTTTCTCTGGGATGCGCCAAGCACCTCTTCTTGCCTTGGATTTGTCAATGCCATAAATCAAGAAAATCAGCAAATTCCAAATCAAGAGGGCAAGCGTGATTCCTTCATTTATCTTCATAATCTTTCAATGATGGCTTCTGTCATTTCCTTAGTCAAAGCCTGTCCTCCAATATCTCTTGTTAAAACACCAGCTGCCAGACTTGCCTCCACAGCATGCTCGATACGCTCTGCTTCCTCATAACGTCCAAAACTATCTCTCAGCATCATGGCTACTGATAAAATCATGGAAATAGGATTGGCAATTCCTTGACCTGCAATATCAGGCGCTGAACCATGAATAGGCTCATAAAGACTTGGCCCCTTTTCAGAATGACTGGCTGATGGCATGACGCCAAGTGTGCCTGATAGAACGCTTGATTCATCAGATAAGATATCTCCGAAAAGATTCTCCGTCACAATGACATCAAACTTAGCAGGATTGGTAATCATAAGCATAGCAGCTGAGTCCACCAACTGGTGTTCCAAGCTAACATCTGGGAAATCCTGCGCAACTTCCTCAGCCACTCTTCGCCAGAGTTTTGATGTCGCTAGAACATTTTGCTTATCGATACTAGTAACGATTTTTCTCCGATTTCTTGCAATTTCAAAGGACTTGCGAATAATCCGCTCTACTTCTTCGTAGCTATAGTCGTTGATATCACGTGCTTTGCGCTCTTCAAGGATATGATCCCCAAAGTAAATACCACCTGTCAACTCACGCACAACGACAAAGTCTACACCAGCAATTCGTTCGGGTTTGAGAGGTGACAAATGCTTGAGACTGTCAAAGATTTTTACAGGCCGAATATTGGCATAGAGATTGAGTTCCTTCCGAAGAGCCAGCAGTCCTTGTTCAGGCCGAATCGCTGTCCCATCATACTGGGGACTACCGATAGCCGCTAGGAGAATAGCATCTGCTTCTCTACATGCCTTGAGGGTTTCATCAGGTAAGGGATGCCCCGCAGCATCAATACCTGCACCTCCAAAGGGGCGCCTGTCTATCACATAGTCAAAGTTGGTTTTTTCGGCTAAAGCTTCCAGAACCGCTAAACCAGCTTCCATAATTTCTGGACCGATTCCATCTCCTGCTAAAGCTACTATTTTCTTTGTCATAGCCTTCTCCTTTACACACTAGGCATGTCTCGGTAGGAAACGCTACGCCCCATCTCACCAGCATTCTCTTTTTGAACAAAGGTATTAGCATTGATATAAGCAATAGCCGAAGCCTTCAATACATCGAAGTCAAGACCTGCTGCGTTAAAGATGGTTTCTGTATCTCTGTTTTCAACAGTAACCAAGACACGAGCTTGGGCATCAATTCCATCCGTTACCGCATCAATGGTATAGGATACCAAGCGGACAGATTGGTTAAAGAACTTATCGATAGCGTTAAAGATCGCTTCAACAGAACCTTGTCCTGTCGCATTAAATTCGACTTTCTCACCATCCATATTTGCTAGACTAACGAGCGCTTCGATGTCATTATCCGCATGAGTTTGAAGTTGTAAATCATCAAAGTGGAAGCCTTCTGGGTTTTCAACCATGGTTCCAGCTACCAGAGCTCGAATATCTGCATCTGTGATTTCTTGTTTCTTGTCCGCTAGTGCCTTGAACTTAGCAAAGAGTGGTTTGATATCCTCTTCTGTAAAATCTAGGGCCAGTTCTCTTAGTTTTTCAACAAAGGCATGGCGACCAGACAATTTTCCAAGCGGAAGACTATTACTCTTGACACCGACCAATTCAGGTGTGATGATCTCATAAGTGAGAGGATTTTTAAGGACTCCATCTTGGTGAATGCCCGATTCATGAGAAAAGGCATTACCACCAACCACCGCTTTATTTTTAGGAACTGGTATACCTGAGAAGCGTGAAACCATTTCAGAAGTATTGATGGTCTCGTTTAGGACAATACTTGTTTCTGCTTGGTAGTAATCTTGGCGAATATTGAGAGCCACTGCTATTTCTTCCAAAGCAGCATTTCCAGCTCGCTCCCCAATACCATTGATAGTTCCTTCGACACGTCCTGCACCATTCTTGACAGCAGAAAGGCTGTTAGCCACTGCCATTCCGAGGTCATCATGACAGTGAGGTGAATAGATAATCTGACGATCCGTCTTGACATTTTCAATCAAGTATTTGAAAATAGCTCCGTACTCTTCTGGCGTCGTGAATCCAACAGTGTCAGGGATATTGATATAAGACGCACCTGCATCTACTGCTGTTTGAACGACTTGTAAGAGGAAATCCAACTCTGTTCTAGTTGCATCTTCAGGAGAGAATTCGACGATTTCAAACCTAGAACGTGCGTAAGAAACATGCTCCTTAATAGCTTCTAAAATCTCTTCCTTGCTCTTATTTAGCTTATACTTGCGGTGAATCGGACTGGTAGCGATAAAAACATGAACCTGTGGATACTTGGCGTCCTTGAGGGCTTCGTAACAAGCATCAATATCAGACTTGACAGAGCGGGCCAAACCAGTCACAGCAGTTTTTTTCAAGACTTTAGCAATTTCCTGAACTGCCAAAAATGAATCTGGACTCGCTGCCGGAAAACCAGCTTCGATGGCTGAAATGCCCCATTTCTCCAGCTGTCTTGCGATGGCAACCTTTTCCTTGATTGAAAAGTTAACACCTGGTGTCTGCTCTCCATCCCGAAGGCTAGTATCTAGAAATTCAACTGTTCGCATAAGATTTCCCCTTTTCCAAATGTGGTTTTAAAAAAACATCTCGCTCGGGAACCCAAGCGAGATGTTGATTTACTCCCGCTTGGTAAGCCAAACAGGACTAATGCTTCTGCACTAGCCCGAGTACCTCAACAACAAAGCAAATTGATTAAACTTAGCTGTTTTCATGTTTGACTTTCTCCTTCGTTTGATATCTTGTTTAGTATTTTAGCATAGGAAAAATCTCTTGTCAAGAAAAAATCCAATATTTTCTGAAAATTTCTTCAGTAAAGAATATTTTGCTAATTAAAAGTATTTGAAAACTCAAGTGGATTTCCTTATTTTTTCACGGTTAAGTTCCAACTTCTTTCTATCAATTCCAGTACCATTTCATCTGACAAAGTATCATCAAGTGCCATACTAATCCAGTAGCGTTTGTTCATATGAAAAGCTGGATAAATGCCCTTTTGTGAAAGCAAGTCAGCTACTTGGTCGTGTTTGAGGTTGACTGCTTCGACTAGCCCTTCTCTGCCCTTTTCCAGCTTATCCCATGGGATTCTCATCACAACAGCATACCACTTTTGATTGCCTTCATGGCGCAATACAGCTGTATCAGGAGACTTTTCCCACAGATACTCCAACTGATTACCATACTTTTCTTGAACTTTAGTCATGATACGCTTAGTCTGAGGGCAGATAAAATCTTGCACATCAAAACAAGCCTTCCGAATCTGGTAAAGAATCTCCAAACAAGCCTCACGGACACTTCCGACAAAACTTCCCCTCATACTTTCCATATGTACTTGAGGATAGAGGTCACCCGTTTCCTGATCAAAGACCTGAAAACTCACATCATCAGTAGTGATAGAGACTGTCATGAAAAAGTCACCCTGAAAAATCTGGCAACTGTAAGTCCAGACTTCCTCATTTTCTACAAAACCATAGGCATGGGCTTTTTCTTTATTAAACTGATAGGATTTAAAAATTTCAAACATAAGTGAAAACTGCTACCAAAAGCTAGCAGTCCCTTTCTATTTTTTAAAAGACAACCTTAGTTCCATGCAATTGTGTCACTCCCAACTGTTCGATAAAGGTTTGACGGTTGTCCAAGTCAATCCCCCCACCTGGTAGAATTTCAATTTTACCAGCTGCATGTTCCAAAATTCTGTGATAATGAGTAAAACGTTTTTCTAGCGAGTCTCCAGACACACCAGCACGAGTTAAGATACGGGTGACACCGGCTTGGCTGAGCCAGTCAATGGCTTCTAACTGGTCTTCATCACTCAATTCATCAAAGGCCATGTGGAATACAATTTCCATTACTTTTGATGCGGCAATCAGCTTCTCAAGATTAGCCTTATCCAACTTTTTATCAGCAGTTAAAGCCCCAAATACAACCCCTTGACTTCCAGCCTGCGCAGTCAAACGAATGTCTTCCAGCATAATTGCTATTTCAAGATCAGTATAGACAAAATCGCCGCCACGTGGACGAATCATGGTCATGATGGTCGTATCGTAGTTAGCTGCTAATTCAACAGCTGCCTTGGTTACTCCATAGCTTGGTGTTGTCCCGCCAACTGCTAAATTATCACAGAGTTCGATTCGACGAGCTCCAGCCTGCATGGCTTTTTCAAGCAAGGTCACATTTTCAGCACAAAATTCGTAAATCATTTGATTCTCCTTGATGTTTTCTTTAAATTTATTATATCATATTATTTGAATATGCTTTCATTTTTATCAAAGGAAATATCAAATTTCAAAAACTAATCCTTATCAGGAATTACTTTAAAGAGATAGTAGGTGATAAAGACAGTCAAGGCTCCCAGACCGATTTTGACTGGTAAAAGAGGGGCAAAATAAATAGAAATTCCCATCAAGATATAGATAGATACGATGATTTTTTTCTTGCGTTCACGCGCTATGGACTTGGTTTCCCGAAAATCAGCTACATAGGTCTGATAAAGCTTTGTATGATAAAGCCAGTCTTCAAAACGCTTAGAGGATTTTGAAAAGCAAGCGATAGACAGCAAAAGAAAGGGAGTTGTTGGTAAGAGTGGCAGGACAACACCTACAAGAGCTAGAGCCAAAGAAATAAAACCAATACAGAAATAAATAATGCGCATAACTTCTCCTAGATAAATTACTCTTCCTCTAGTTTCGCATACAATGAGGAAATTTGTCAAGCTTCAAGTAAAAAGAGCCTGAAATTCATTTTCAGGACTCTTCATTTTATTTAATCTTTTCCTCTTCGTAGTCACCATTACTACATACAACCTGCTTGCCACCACCACGGACTTTTTTCTCCACAAGGAAGTGTCCGCATTTTGGACAGTCACGGCCAATTGGTTTGTCCCAGGAAGTAAACTCACATTCTGGATAGCGATTGCAACCATAGAAGATACGATTGCGCTTGGTTTTGCGTTCGATGATTTGTCCTTGATGACAGCTTGGACACTCGACACCAATCTCTTTGACAATTGCTTGTGTGTGACGGCAGTCTGGGAAATTACTACAAGCATAGAATTTACCAAAACGACCGAGCTTAATCACCATCGGACTACCACAAACTTCACAGTCAAATCCAGCTGGCTCATCCTTGATCTGGATTTTTTCCATTTCGGATTCAGCCTTGGCTACTTCTTTAGAGAATGGTTTATAAAATTCATCAATGACACGTTGCCACTGCTCTTTTCCAACTTCAACATCATCCAGTTTTCCTTCCATCTCAGCTGTGAAGGTCACGTTTACGATATCTGGGAAATATTCAACAATGAGTTTATTGACAATTTCTCCCAGTTCTGTCGGTTCAAAGCGTTTAGCTACCAGACGTACGTAGTATCGTTTCTGGATGGTTTCTATAGTCGGAGCATAGGTTGACGGACGTCCAACTCCATTTTCTTCCAAGGTCTTAATAAGGGTCGCTTCTGAATAGCGAGCAGGTGGTTGGGTGAAATGTTGTTCTGGCTTGCTATTGACCTGCTTGACCACATCTCCAACAGCCATATCTGGCAACATTTTGTTCTTGTCAGAGTCATTGTAGATAGCAAGATAACCATCAAACTTAACTTGGCTTCCATTCGCTGCAAACTGAACCCCATTTTGAGAAAGCTTAACAGCCATGGTATCAAAGATAGCAGCTGTCATCTGGCTAGCCACAAAACGGTTCCAGATAAGGGTATAGAGCTTAAGCTGGTCTTTGTCCAAGTACTTAGCGATGCTTTCAGGTGTGTTAAAGACACTAGATGGACGAATGGCTTCGTGGGCATCCTGAGCACCTGAGGCATTCTTGACCTTGCTACCATGCTTGGAATACTTGCTACCAAAACGGTCGTTAATGTAGCTTGCCGCTTCATTCTGAGCCACAGGACTGATACGAGTCGAGTCTGTACGCATATAGGTAATCAAACCTTGTACGCCCGATCCGATATTGATCCCTTCATAGAGCTGTTGAGCCACCATCATGGTCTTTCGAGTACGGAAATTAATTTTATTAGCAGCATCCATTTGCATAGTTGAAGTCGTATAAGGTAGGGGCGCATTGCGTTTGCGTTCTTTCTTATCTACCTGGTCTACTGTGAAATCTTTACTAGTCAAATGGGACAAGACTTCTTTGACTTCTTCATTGGTGGTCAATTTCATCTTTTTGCCATTCATACCATAGAATGAAGCCTGAAATTGCTTGGTTCCCTTTTTAAAGACACCATCAATTGTCCAGTATTCTTCTGGTTGAAAGGCATTGATTTCATTTTCACGGTCAATGATGAGCTTAAGGGCAACCGACTGCACGCGTCCTGCTGATAAGCCCTTCTTGACCTTTTTCCACAAAATTGGTGAAATCGAATACCCTACCAAGCGGTCTAAGACACGACGAGCTTGTTGGGCGTCGACCAAGTCCATGTCAATCTTGCGTGGTTCTTTAAAAGCATTTTTGACTGCATCCTTGGTGATTTCATTGAAGACCACACGGTTGGCATCATTCTCATCCAAGTTGAGAATGTGAGCCAAATGCCAGGAAATCGCTTCTCCTTCACGGTCCGGGTCACTCGCTAGAAAGACTTTATTGGCCTTTTTGGCTTCTTTTTTCAAGTCATTGATGAGAGGACCTTTTCCTCGGATATTGATATACTGCGGTTCATAGTTATTTTCAATGTCGACTGACATACTGGATTTTTTCAAATCACGGATATGCCCGACACTGGCTAGAACCTTGTAGTTTCTGCCTAAATATTTCTCAATCGTTTTCGCCTTGGCAGGCGACTCCACGATGACTAGATTTTTTTTAACTGTTGATTTTTTCTTCTTTGTTGCCGTAGCCACACTATCACACCTTTTCAAAGTAATAAACTTTATAAAGTGTAAACCATTTTTCTATAGCTGTCAAGACTTAACTCCTATATATAGAAGAAAAGTTTATCTGAGTGAACAAATTTTTCCTTAAAATTCAAACTCAGCCAGCACATCTTGACCACTGGTGACCAGTTTTGCTCCCTCTTGGATTAGGTGGTGACAGCCATCTGAATGGCCATCTAAAATGTTCCCTGGAATGGCAAAGACATCGCGCCCTTCCTCCATAGCACGCTCACAGGTGATGAGACTGCCTGAACGCATTCTTGCCTCTGCTACAATAACCCCACGACACAGTCCTGCTATGATACGATTTCGAGCTGGAAAATGAAATTTCAGAGGTTGCTCGCCAGGTCCATATTCACTGAGAACCAGATGGTCATTGCCAATATACTCCTGCAAACGTTTATTGGCTTTAGGATAAAACACATCCAATCCTGTTCCAATCACAGCAATGGTTTTTCCTCCATTCTGGAGTGCAGCCATATGGGCAGCCGTATCAATCCCTTTAGCCAAACCACTGACCACAATTAACTCGTTTTCCAAACCTTGAATGACTCTCTGAACCGACTTTGCTCCCTGACTAGAACATGAACGGCTCCCTACAACAGCAACCTTTGGAAACTTCAGCAAGTCTAGATTTCCCTTATAAAACAAGAGCGCTGGAGCATCATAAATCTCACTCAGATCCCAAGGATAACAGTCATCAAGAATAGAAAAGGATGGAAATTTCTGAAACTCCTTCTCCAACTGCGCATCATCTATCTGGAAATAGCGTTCCATAAAGACAGCGGGATTTCTGCAACCAGAGATTTCTGCAATATCTCCTAATAAAAGTTCTTGATCTACAGTTTCGTCATATTCAAGGACAGTTAAAATCTGTTGATTAGTCAGCCCTGCTTTTCTTAATTTGTAAATCTCATAGTTTGTAATCTTCATAAGCAACTCCGTTTCTTTTGCTACTCATCTATCTATTCGTAAAAAAAATAAAAAGAAGACCAAGAATCTTCTTTTTTCATTTATTCAGATTTAGTAGTTGACCAGCTACTTTCAACCATCGGTAAGATTGTTTTTAAAGTTTCCCCCTCCCCTTCAAGTGAAACATAGCGGATTTTACCATCATTTGATCGGAAAACCCAGGTAACGAGGTATTTCCCTGATTTAGCAATTGCATTGACAACATAGGCTTCATAGCCTCCAATGGTCGATTTGGAGCCCCAAACCTTACTGAAATCAGAGCTTTGTTCTTTGGAAGTTAAAATACTAGATGAGACAGTCACAATATCCAGTTTAGCATATTCTTCCTCGCTGATATTAAACTGCTCAGCCTTGAAGGTATTCAGCGTAACAATGTTGATATCTGTTCCATCACTATACTGTATATCATTTCCACCTTCTACTTCATGAAATCGAACCCATGACTTGGGTACCTTGACAAAACCATATTCATTCGAGCCGATGATTTGAGTCTCTTCCTTTTTCGCTTCAGAAACAGCAGAGCTAGAGCTACTCGTTTCCTGACTTCTAGAAGAACTAACAACTGCAGACGAACTTTCTTCGGTTGCTGTTTGCGATTTATTAGAGCATGAAGCTAGAAAAACACTAGCAGTAACTATAGTACCTAAAATTAATAATTTTTTCATCCTACCACCTTTCCATCTGCATTATAAGAAAAATAAGGACTTCTGTCAAATTCTAACCTAATCGATTCAGTTAGTTTACGATTTTATAGCTCACATTTAAAGCAAAAACTCTTGAAAAATCTTCAAGAGTTTTATTTTATAATTCTATTCTTCATCCATGCTCAAGACGCTGAGGAAGGCTTCTTGTGGTACTTCTACTGATCCGATAGCTTTCATGCGTTTCTTACCAGCTTTTTGTTTTTCAAGGAGTTTGCGTTTACGAGAAACGTCACCACCGTAACACTTGGCAAGTACATTTTTACGAAGGGCCTTGATATCAGTACGAGCCACAATCTTGTGTCCAATAGCTGCCTGAATTGGCACCTCAAACTGTTGACGGGGGATGATTTTCTTGAGCTTATCAACGATGAGTTTTCCACGTTCGTAGGCAAAGTCCTTATGAACGATAAAGCTGAGGGCATCGACCTTATCACCATTGAGAAGGATATCCATTTTGACTAGCTTAGACGGACGATACTCTGACAATTCATAGTCAAAACTTGCATAACCACGCGTTGAAGACTTGAGCTTATCAAAGAAGTCAAAGACGATTTCAGCAAGCGGAATTTGATAGATAACATTCACACGATTGTCATCAATATAGTCCATGGTCACAAAGTCACCACGCTTACGTTGAGCCAATTCCATTACTGCACCAACAAACTCCTGTGGTACCATGATTTGCGCTTTAACATAAGGTTCTTCAATGGTCGCGATCTTAGTTGGGTCTGGAAATTCAGAGGGGTTAGACACATCCATAGACTCACCGTCAGTTTGGTTAACCTTATAGATAACTGACGGAGCTGTCATGATGAGGTCGATGTTAAACTCACGCTCTAAACGCTCCTGAATAACGTCCATGTGCAGCAAGCCCAGGAATCCACAACGGAAACCAAATCCAAGCGCCTTAGATGTTTCTGGTTCAAACTGCAGGCTGGCATCGTTAAGTTGCAATTTTTCTAGGGCTTCACGAAGGTCATTGTACTTGTTTGACTCGATTGGATAAAGACCTGCAAAGACCATAGGATTCATTTGCTTGTAGCCGTCTAGTGGTTCTGCTGCAGGATTGCTTGCTAGGGTCACTGTATCACCAACACGAGTGTCTTGAACCGTCTTGATGGAAGCCGCAATATAACCAACGTCACCAGTCGCTAGGAAATCACGCCCGACTGCTTTCGGTGTGAAAATTCCGACCTCAGTGACATCAAAGGTCTTGCTATTGCTCATGAGTTGAATCTTATCACCAGGTTTAACCACTCCGTCCATAACACGAACTTGGAGAATAACCCCGCGGTAAGCATCATAGACCGAGTCGAAAATCAAGGCCTTGAGTGGCGCCGTTACATCCCCAGTTGGTGCAGGAACTTTCTCTACGATTTGCTCAAGAATCTCTTCAATACCAATACCAGCTTTGGCTGAAGCTAATACGGCCTCGCTGGCATCCAGTCCGATGACATCCTCAATCTCTGTGCGTACGCGCTCTGGATCCGCTGCTGGTAGGTCAATCTTGTTAATGACTGGCAAGATTTCCAAATCATTGTCCAAGGCTAGATAAACGTTGGCAAGAGTTTGCGCCTCAATCCCTTGGGCCGCATCAACCACCAAAATCGCTCCTTCACAGGCTGCTAGCGAACGCGACACTTCATAGGTAAAGTCCACGTGCCCTGGCGTGTCAATCAAGTGAAAAATATAAGTTTCCCCATCTTTTGCAGTATAATTCAGCTCAATGGCATTCAACTTAATGGTAATCCCACGTTCACGCTCAAGATCCATACTATCCAGAAGCTGTGCTTGCATTTCACGACTAGAAACCGTCTCCGTCTTTTCCAAAATGCGGTCCGCAAGCGTTGACTTACCATGGTCAATATGGGCGATAATAGAGAAGTTACGGATCTTCTCCTGTCGTTTCTTTAATTCTTCTAAATTCATGATGCTCTTCCTTTCAGGGTATCTATTTATTATAAATTGTTTTTAATATTTTGACAAGACCATACCCTGCTAGGAGTACTAATCTTCGGCGATAAAGCCATCATTTTCGATAAAGTGGTGTTCTGTCATTCCTTGGTCTGTAAAGACGATTCCATGAAGGACACCACCATAGACAGCTCCTCCATCCATGCCAATCTTGCCATCTTCTGTTATCCAAAGCTCAGCAGTACCTGGTTTCTGATCTAGTAGACCATAGACTGGTGTATGCCCAAAGACAATAGTTTTTCCAGTATGATTTTCAGCTTCGTGGAATGGTTTTCTGAGCCAGACTTTTTTATAATCTGTAGTTTCATGCCAATCATCCAAAGTTAAATCAATACCTGCGTGAACAAAGATATACTTGTCTGTCTCTACTACAAATGGCATTTGACGAATAAATTCGACCAAGTCTGCCGCTTCAGTCGCAACACGCTTGGCATCTTCTACGCCATCAACTGGTGCATCCAAGGGGCGACCTAGGATTGAGTTAATGGTTGTATCTCCACCATTGCGACGATAATGGTCATAGCTTTCTTTTGGGTCATCGAGCCAAGTCAGAAACATATACTCGTGGTTTCCTGATAGACAGATAGCTCCATGATTGTCGACCAAGTCTTTGACCATTTCTAGGACACGACGACTGTCTTCACCTCGGTCAATCAAATCCCCCAGAAAGAGCAACTGAGTTTGACCATCCCAGGTTTTGAGCAGGTCTTCTAGCATCCCTGCTTTTCCGTGAACGTCTCCAATTACATAATAGTCTGTCATTTATTTCTCCCTCGTTTGCAATAATTCTCTGGCTTGAGTAAGGGCCGCCTCTGTTACATTCTCCCCAGCCAACATCTTAGCTACTTCCTCTACTCGCTCTTCTAAAGTCAAGAGGCGAACCGTCGACACCGTTGAGTGCTCATCACTAATCTTCTCAATAAAGAATTGATAATCCGCGATGGCAATCACTTGTGGTAAGTGAGAAATAGCCAAAACCTGACCATGCTGACCAATCTTATGAATCTTTTGAGCAATGGCTTGGGCCACACGACCTGAGACTCCAGTATCTACCTCATCAAAGACAATACTGGTCTTACCTTCTTTGCGAGAAAAGGCAGACTTGATAGCCAACATGAGACGGGATAATTCCCCACCAGATGCAACTTTGACCAAGGGTTTAAAGTCCTCACCCGGGTTGGTAGAAATGTAAAACTCAACTGCTTCATTTCCTTCACGACTGAATTTACTCTTACTAAAGCGAACCTGGAACTGTGCCTTCTCCATATAGAGATCTTGCAATTCCTGCTTAATCTCAGCTTCAAGCTGCTGAGCCAAATCATGGCGAGCAGATGCAAGCTGACCTGCCAAATCGACAAGATCGACTTCCAATTTTTTGAGCTCTGCTTCCATATCTTCGGAAGAAAGGTTATTCCCTGTCAAGAGATTGTACTCATCCGTAATCTTGGCAAAATAAAGCAGGACATCGTCCACAGTCCCGCCGTATTTACGGGTAATAGTATTCAGAAGATCTAAGCGATTCTCAACCTGCATAAGGCGATTGCCATCAAAATCCAAGTCCTCAATAATATCTTCCAAACGCTTTGTAATATCTTCTAAAACATAGTAGGTCTCTGACAGAGAACTTGAAATTTCACGGTATTCAGGGTCATATTCTTCGACACTTTCCATATCATTCATTGCTGAACGGACATTAGCAAGACTGGAGAATTCCTCATTGTCCAACATGGTATAGGCATTGGTTAGCGTATCCGCAATATTTTTATGATTGAGGAGTTTATCTCGTTCTTGGTTGAGAGATAAGTCTTCACCAGCCTGCAAGTTTGCAGCCTCAATCTCTGCCATTTGAAATTCCAACATCTCAATACGAGCCTTATGTTCCTGCTGATTTTTCTTGACTTCAAGAACTTGTTTACGCATTTTGCGGTAGGTGTCAAAGCTTGTTTGATAGGCTTGTTTAAGCTCCAAAAATGCTGCTTCACCAAATTCATCCAGCATCTGGATATGAAGTTGCGGACGCATTAACTCTTCTTGGTCATGCTGACCATGAATATCCACCAGATGTTGCCCAATAGCACGCAAAACCGACAGATTAACCATCTGACCATTCACACGGCTGATACTACGACCATTTTGCAGAATTTCACGACGGATGATAATCTCATCCCCCAACTCCAACCCTTGCTCTTCAAAGAGTTCTTGTAAAGAACGGCTATTCTCAACAGAAAAAAGTCCTTCAATCTCAGCCTTGGGAGCACCATGACGAATAACATCTGTAGTCGCTCTAGCTCCTAACATCATGTTCATGGCATCGATGATGATCGATTTTCCAGCACCTGTTTCACCAGTTAAGACTGTCATGCCTTTTTCAAAATTGAGTGAAATCGCCTCTATAATGGCAAAGTTTTTTATCGAAATTTCAAGTAACATATAAACCTACCAATTTTTTACTTGTTCAAACATTTCCTTGGCGTCTTCTTCATTTCTCAAGATAATCAAAATTGAGTTGTCGTCTGCCAGACAGTTGAAAATTCTCTCTGAGAAAGTATTCATCAGCTGACTCTTGACAAAGGCAGTATTCCCAGGAATGACATCCAGATTGATCATATTGCCCATGCGCTCAGAACCTACTATGTTATTCTCAGCCAACTGCAAACTTCTTACAATTGTTTTTGGCAATTCATAGATGTATTTATTATTCTTCAAGGGAATTTTTACAATACCCAGTTCCTTAATATCTCGTGACACCGTCGCTTGAGTAGCTGAAATACCTGCTTCCTTCAAATGCTCAACGATTTCTTCCTGTGTTCCGATTTGATAATCCGTAACAAATCTTCTAATTTTTTCAAGTCTCTCTTTTTTATTCATCTTTAAATTCTCTATGTGCTCTCTCTACAACTTTTTCTATTTCAGGGGCAACTTGATTACTTGCTCCCTCTTCCTTTTTCAAATATGCCAGAAATTCGATGTTTCCATGTCCACCTTGGATTGGTGAATAGTCTAATCCAAGCACTGAAAAACCTTGTTCAACTGCCATAGCAGTGACAGATTCAAGGACATGTTGATGGACCTTGGCATCGCGAATGATTCCATTCTTCCCAATCTGCTCACGACCTGCTTCAAACTGGGGTTTGACAAGTGCTACCACCTGACCTTGTTCAGCCAACACACGATGCAAGGCTGGTAAGATCAGACTAAGGGAAATGAAACTCACATCAATACTGGCAAAACTTGGTTCCTGCTCAAAGTCAGTCTTTTCAGCATAGCGGAAATTAAACTGCTCCATACTGACAACCCGTGGATCTTGGCGTAATTTCCAAGCCAACTGATTGGTACCAACATCGACTGCATAGACAAGCACGGCACCATTCTGCAACATGACGTCAGTAAATCCTCCAGTAGAGGCCCCAATATCAATCGTCGTTTCCCCATCCACTGACAAATCAAAGACCTGCAAGGCCTTTTCCAGTTTCAAACCACCACGACTGACATACTTGAGTTTTTCACCCTTGAGTTTTAGCTCAGTATCATCTGGAATTTTCTCTCCTGGTTTGTCAAAGCGCTCCCCATTAAGCACAGCCACAACCAGACCAGCCATGACACCGCGCTTGGCCTGTTCTCGCGTTTCAAACAAGCCCTGTTTATAAGCTAGTACATCCACTCTTTCCTTAGCCATTGATTCTCAAACTTTCTACTACTTTCACAATCGCCGCTGTTTCAAAGCTGACTTGCTGGGCGATTTCTTCTAATTTAGCCTCGGCTTGATCCAGAGTTTGGTTACAAAAGGAAATGGCCTCTTCCAAGCCCAACAAGGCTGGGTAGGTCGACTTTTCTGCCTGTAAATCCTTTTGCGGAGTCTTGCCGATTTCCTCAAAACTAGCAGTCACATCCAGCACATCATCTCTGACTTGAAAGGCAAGCCCAATCAATTCACCCACAGTTTTCAATTTTGCTTGGATGTCTGGTGCTAATTCTGCTATGATAGCAGCTGCTTGGAAAGGATAGGCTAGTAATTTTCCAGTTTTATTAGCATGAATGGTCTGAAGTTCGTCCAAAGACAAGTGCTGGTGTTCGCCCTCCATATCTAAAACCTGCCCTGCCACCATGCCCAGACTCCCTGATGCGAGGGATAAGTTGGCAATCAAGTCCACCTTGATCTGACTTGGCAAATCTGCCTGCGCTATTAAGGCATAAGGATCTAGGAACAAGGCATCTCCTGCCAAAATCGCCATAGCTTCGCCAAATTTCTTATGGTTGGTCAAACGTCCCCGACGGTAATCATCATCATCCATAGCAGGAAGGTCATCGTGAATCAGACTCCCTGTATGAATCATTTCCAAGGCCGCAGCCACCTGCGCGTGAGCTGGTTTAATAGCGACTTGCAAGGCTTCCAGAACTTCTAGCAAGAGAAAAGGACGAATACGCTTGCCACCAGCATGAATGGAATAGAGAACAGACTCTCGTAAACTAGAAGCAAACTGCTGATCTCCATAAAAATCTTCCAAAACCGACTCAACAAGAGCTAATTTTTCTTGCTTCTTCATTCAAAATCACTTTCTGTTCCGTCTTCTTGCATGACCTTGACCAAGGTCTTTTCAGCCTTGTCTAGCGTCGCTTGGAGCTCTTTTGACAAGACCATGCCTTTTTGAAAGGCAGCAATCGCATCTTCCAGAGCGATTTCACCATTTTCTAAACTTTGGACAATGGTCTCCAGTTCTGCTAGATTTTCCTCAAATTTCTTTTGTTTTGACATCTTTAACCTCTAATTCTACTTGACCATCTCGCATTAAAAGCGTTACTTGGTCTTTTTTCTTCAAACTCTCGACTGAATCAACTACTGACTCCTCTTTTTTGACAATAGCATAGCCACGAGCCACGATTCGACTGGTATCCAGCATCAGCAAGGCTTCTGAAAGACGCTTGACCTCAGCAACCTTAGCATCATAAACCAGTGCCATCTGGCTGCGTAGGAGCTTGTCCAACTGACCAAGTCGGTCCTGATAGCGTTGGATTTTGGTAACAGGTGATAATTGCACCAGTCGATGCGTCCTTGCTTGGACTAGCTGGTTGCTATCGGAAACCCGTGTTCGCAAACTTTGTTTTAATCGCAGTTGCAGTTGATCCAACCGTTGCAAATAGCCGTCATACAAGCGCTCTGGCTGTCTAAAGATGACTGACTGACTGCATTTTTTCAGAGCTTCTTTTTTTCTTGACAGGACATTCTGAACTGCTGTTGCCATCCGTTTTTCCTGATTTTGCAAATGAGCCAATACATCCAACTTGGTCACGGGTGTTGCTAATTCAGCAGCAGCTGTTGGCGTCGCAGCACGACGATCGGCTACAAAGTCTGCCAAGGTCACATCCGTCTCATGCCCAACACTGGAGATAACTGGCAAACGAGATTCAAAAATAGCCCGTACCACAATTTCTTCGTTAAAGGCCCAGAGATCCTCGATCGAACCACCACCACGACCAATAATGAGCAAATCCAAATCGTCCCGTTGATTGGCACACGAAATATTTCGAGCAATTTCTTCTGCTGCTCCTTCACCTTGCACCTTGGTCGGATAGAGAAGGATGTCAACACCAGGAAAGCGCCTACTAACGGTCGTGATAATATCTCGAATAACAGCTCCACTACGACTAGTCACCACACCGATTCGCTTAGCAAACTGGGGAAGAGGTTGCTTGAATCTCTCTTGAAACAGACCTTCTTCCGTCAGTTTTTTCTTGAGTTGTTCAAACTGCATCGCAAGTGCCCCGACCCCATCAGGCTCTGCCTTTTCAATGATGATAGAGTAGCTCCCGCTCGGTTCATAAACCTGAACTCGCCCAATCACATTGATCTTCATTCCTTCTTCGAGGTCGAAGCCTAATTTCTGATAAATCCCTGACCAGATGGTCGCTTGAATGACTGCTCGGTCATCTTTTAGGGAGAAATATTGGTGAGTAGGTCGTTTACGAAAGTTGGAAACTTGACCAGTTAAATAGACCCGTTCCAAGTATGGGTCTTTATCGAATTTCATTTTCAGATACTTGGTCAAAGTTGTTACCGATAAATACTTTTCCATCTCCACCTACTATTCATTTTCTTGCTTTTCCATGGGTATTATTATACCAAAAACATGCTTAAAAATCACCTTTTTCCTACTGAAACTAAAGGAAAAATAGAAAAAGGAGGCATGGCCTCCTCATCTGATTATTTGCTGTTTCGTGCTTCTTCCAAAATCTTTGCAATTTTGGTGGTCAAAAGGTCGATAGCAACGGTATTGCTGACTCCCTCAGGAATGACGATATCGGCATAACGCTTGGTCGGCTCAATGAACTGGTGGTACATAGGTTTGACCACACCCAAGTACTGATCAATAACGCTATCTAAACTACGGCCGCGCTCTTCCATATCACGCTTGATACGACGAATAATGCGCACATCATCATCTGTATCCACAAAAATCTTGATATCCATCAAATCACGCAAGCGCTTGTCCTCCAAGACCAAAATCCCCTCAACGATAAAGACATCTTGAGGATCCTGACGATAGGTCTTGCTGCTCCGTGTATGCGCTGTATAGTCATAAGTCGGAATGTCTACTGGACGCCCTGCCAACAATTCCTTAATCTGCTCGATCATCAAATCTGTATCAAAGGCAAATGGATGGTCATAGTTGGTTTTGACACGCTCTTCAAAAGTCAAGTGAGACTGATCCTTGTAGTATGAATCATGCTCAATCATGGAAATCTTTTCATCAGGAAAGTGAGATAAAATGGCTCTTGAAACACTGGTCTTACCACCACCAGAACCACCTGTCACTCCGATAATGATTGGTCTATTTTGCATGCTATCCTCCGTTTTTTTATCCGTCGTCTATTCTATCACATTTTTTGCAAAATTTATAGTCTGATTTTGGATAGATTATGGGTAACACAATTCTAATACTTACACCCAGTTAGACTAGCTAAAAACCTTTCTTGGTTTGTAGAAATTGTCCCGTTTTTCTAGAATAGCTAGCAATTTATCCCCTTCAAAGGCAGCCAATTCCTTATCCGACTGATCAAGCTCGATAAAACGACCAAAGCGCACTTCTGTAGCCTCTTCTGGACTTAGGAAAACTTTGACAAGATCCCCCGTTCCAATCTCTAAAGGGTGGAGAAAGTCCAGCTGACCAGCCTCCACTTTTTCGGCAATTTCGTCCAAAGTCAAGGCATCTTCTAACTGCAAACCAGCTGCACTAGTACGTGTTAGGTGAGACATATGGGCCGCATAACCAAGCTTCTCTCCCAAGTCAACTGACAAGGTACGGATGTAAGTCCCCTTACTACATTTCACACGAAAGGTAAAACGTGCAAGTTCGCCCTCATAAGAAATCGGACTTGTTCGTTCAAATTGATAAATAGTCACCCGACGTTCTGGACGCTCCACTTCCTGCTCAGCACGCGCATACTCATAGAGCTTACGACCATTGACCTTGACCGCTGAGTACATAGGCGGAATCTGGGTAATAGGCCCAGTCAAACTAGCGATTGCTTCATCGACAAGCTTTTCATCCAAGGGCGACAAAACAGGGCTCTCTGCGACCACTTCCCCACTAGCATCCTCAGTTGTCGTTGAATAACCGAGAGTAATCTCCCCCTCATATACCTTGCCCTCATCCTGCATGAACTCGACCATGCGAGTCGCCTTGCCAACCGCAATCGGCAAAACACCCACTACATCCGGATCCAAGGTCCCACCATGTCCAATTTTCTTGGTTCCCAAAATCTTACGCAGTTTAAAAACCGCATCATGCGAGGTCATCCCCACTTCTTTTTTTAAGTTAATAATACCGTTCATTTTTGCTTTCTAATTCCCTTTTCACTTTACATCAACATATTCTATCTTAGACAGATTTTAAAACTATATCAGCTCATTTTTCTAAATACTTCCTAGCTTCCTGTACATAGAAAAGCTCTGGATTTTCATGGGCTATGCTTTCAAACAAACTACGAGTACGAGCTTCGTCTCCTTTTAATTGGGCATTGAGAGCTCCGTAATACGAAAACATGATTCGAGCTAACTTATTTTCGGGTTCTGTGGTATCGAAGTAGTCATTCACTTCTTGATTAAACACAATATCTTTTATGGCTTGAGTTTGGGCGATTAGTTTAGCTTTCCCATCTTTCGAATCTGGCGCCTTGGACAATTGTTCCTCAAAGAAAGCAATATCTTGCGCATCTTGAAGATGGATGGAAACTTTTAATAGTTCATAGGTTGATATTAAAAATGTATAGTCTCTTAATCTACCCCAAATTTTTTTCAAATTATACTTGGACATATTTTCCTTGGCAGATTGAAAATCTCCTTTTAGATAAGCCACTTGACCTTGGATAAATTGGTAATACTCACGATATGTTGCCCTAAAGGGCTTAATAGACTTTTCTGATTGAACCCTGAACATGTCTACATAGAGCTTAAGATTAATAGCATCGTTTAACATTAGATAAATAACTTTGTTTAGGACAAAACGTAGATATAAACTCCAGATAGCTACAAACAACATCAGTAAAGCAAGTATTAACCCCCACCTTTTTGTTTCAGGTTGGTGTTCTAAAAAAACTCCTACTGCTCCAATAGCTAGTGCTACAGCTGAACTAATTAGAATAACAGTCTCTATTTGTAAAAGAGTGTTTTCTGTCGCCCTACTTACTATTTTTTCAATTAATTTCATATATTACTCTCATTTCACTAATTCTAAATATTTCTTCGCTTCCTTAACATAGAAAAGCTCTGGATTTTCATGAGCAATGCTTTCAAACAAACTACGGGCACGAGCTTCATCTCCTTTTAATTGGGCATTGAGAGCTCCATAATAAGAAAACATGATTCGAGCTAACTTATTTTCTGGTTCGGCAGTGTCGAAGTAGTCGTTTGATATTTTATTTAAAACAAGATCCTCTATAGCTTGTATTATGTTTA
Source organism: Streptococcus sp. 5905 (assembly GCF_013276505.1). NCBI lineage: Bacteria > Bacillati > Bacillota > Bacilli > Lactobacillales > Streptococcaceae > Streptococcus > Streptococcus sp. 5905. The sequence goes on along the minus strand of NZ_VMLC01000001.1, from coordinate 605,740 downwards.
TTGCATTCGTCTGCCTAGTAACCTGAGAATTTGTTCGAACTTTTAATGTAGCTAACATATCGATTTGGTTCGAAATTTCTTCTGTTTTATCAGCATGGATTAGAGAAAGAATCTTAAAGTAAGCTATGGATAATTGGATCTCAAATTTCTTATTAAAATTTTTATCCTCAAAATTTATTCGTTCCAAATTATCAAGTGTTTCTTCAAACTTTCCTTGGTAATATGACGCTTGGGCAATAGCTAGTAAACAATTTGCATTATTAAACAGTTGTTGAGACTTGACTGAGTGTTCAGCCACATAACGATAATAACTTATGTGCTTGTCGAAATTAATATCCGTCAAAAAGATATTATCTACAGCTAATTTAACCAGTTTATTATTTAATGAAAGCAGTGTCTCAAACCCAAAACATACTACCGTATAAGTAATGAATTTCATAAAATTCATTTCCCCACCTTTAAATAATTCAACAACCATGCCTATAAATGCTAGAAAAACTATAGGAAATAAACAAATGTATACTATTTTTGTCAAATTATATAATTTTGGAATTTCAAATCCAGATATTTTCAACGAATAGTTATTTAATATTTCTTTCATCATTATCCTCCATTGTAGAACTTAAATATAAAAAGGCGCTCACAATTACTAGAATCGCTATCAAGACTCCAAAGCCAAAAGCGATAGCAACAACTTCTTTCTCCGATTTTAATACCTGTTCTCCATGATATACCTTCCACAATCCCGTCTCATTAGTAGTTTTAACTGTTGAATAGTCTTATTATCCTGTTTGTGTACTTCAACATAAGTAACGCAAGTTACGAACTTATATCAGTTTTTTCTAAATATTTCTTCGCTTTCTGAACATAGAAAAGCTCTGGATTTTCATGGGCTATGCTTTCAAACAAACTACGAGCACGAGTTTCATCTCCTTTTAATTGAGCGTTGAGTGCTCCATAATAAGAGAACATGATTCGAGCTAATCTATTTTCTGGTTCCGCAGTGTCGAAATAGTCGTTTGATATTTTATTACAATAGATATCAACAATAGCCTTTAAACTCAAAATTTCTTCCTGATATTTTAAAATTTGCGATTGAACATTGCTTGTTAGTACTTCAATTTCTATCATCAATTCTCTCAATTCTAAACAATCATTCAAATGAACCGAGTTTAGAATGCTATAATACTTGATATTAAATACATAGTACAGATTTTTGGATTTTTTTAGATTACTATTTTTTATTTTATTCAGCAATTCTAAACTATCTTGGAAGTGTCCTCTATAAAAGGATACTCTTGCATTTGCCAAATATTTTGGAAGAATCTGAACATTCCTATATAAAGAATTTTTCTCAGCTCTAGCAACTATTTCTTGATACTTTGTTAAATTGATATCTTCAAATAAAATATCAATTAAAGCCTTATCAAGTAATAGTTTAGATAGAAGAATAAACAATATAAGAAGGACAAGAAATATTGTTAATACCTTTGTGTAAGTGGTCGATGAATGGTTAAAAATATAGACATAAACCATTACTGTTGAAAACACTAAAAAATACAGCAAATATTTAAATATAATTTTAAGAAAAATTAATTCTATTTTATCAGCTGACCATGTTCTAATAATTTCTATAGCTCTTTTCATATAAATTCCTGTTTCTAAGGTAATACTACTCCCCCTTCAGCGCTTCGAACTTCGCTTTCATAGTTGGGTTTTTTCGGGTCAATTTTTTAACTGAAACATCTTCCAATTTGTTATTAGCGAGGCGGAGTTGGTTTTCAGATGTAGTAAGGAACTTCTTGACCTCTTCCATACGCTTAATAGCCTTATCGATTTCATCGATTGCTTTACTAAAGTTGGTCGAAGCTGAGTTGTAGTTCTTGGCAAAGGCTACTTTGAAGGCATCCAAATCTTCCTCAAAATGGGTAATATCGATATTCTGCTCCCGAACCAAGGCTAGCTCTTGCTTGTATTTAAGAGAATTGAGCGCAGCATTTCGCAAAAGCCCAATCAACTGGATAAAGAACTGGGGACGGACGACGTACATTTTCTCATACTCGTGGCTGACGTCAACAATTCCAGTATTGAAGTAATCATTGTCAGCCTCAAGCATACTTACCAAAACTGCATACTCACAGTTCTTCTCCCGACGGTCCTTATCCAACTCTTTGTAGAAATCAGCATTCTTATGCTTCTTCTCAGTTCCATCGGCTTCATTTTTCATCTCAAACATGATGGAGATGAAATCTAGCCCATTTTCATCAAAATCACGGAAGATAAAGTCCCCTTTAGACCCACGCGCAGAGACCTTATTATCCTTCTCAAAGTAGGCATTTGGAAAGGCAAAACTACGAACCTTGTTAAATTCACTCTCTGCATACTGTTCCAAACTTTCCCCAATCGCTTTTGTAGATTGTTGAGCTTTGAAATTCTTATAAAACTCAACTTGTTCACTGGCTGCCTTGAGCTGGGCTTCGTAATTCTGCTTAACAGAAGCCAAAGATAATTCATTTTCTTTTTCTTGCAAGAGGAGCTGATTTTTAACCTGATCACGTTCTTTTTCAAGGTCAGAAAGGGTCTTTTGCAGCTGATTTTCATGCTCCAAACGCAAGGTAGCCAGTTGGTTTTCCAAGGCCTGCACTTCCTTGTCCTTTGCTAATAAGGCCTCATGACTTGTCTGTTCAACCTCTTTCTTAGCCAGTTCTTTCTCTGTATCAAAGTTTTGGATTTGACTTTGTAATTGCGCGATTTCTTGGTCTTTTTGAGCTAGTTTAGACTGTTGCTCATTCATAGCCTTTTGCTCAGCCAAGGCCAGCTCCTGCTTCATCCGATCGTGTAATTCCTTATCAAACTCGGCAGTTCTCACTTGGGATAAAAGTTCGGCATACTGACTTTCATTTACTGTAAAGACTTCCCCACAGTTGGGACATTTGATTTCGTTCATATCGTTCCTCTTTCTAGACTTCTGTAACCATTATATCATGCCTGAGGGAAAATCAAAAACAGTGAGTCGAAACCCACTGTCTATCTTCTTTTTCTTTAAATTTTTTCCAAGGCCAAGCGCAAATCTTCAATCAAATCCTCTACATTTTCAAGACCGATAGACAAGCGGATTTGGTTGGGTGTGACACCTGCTGCTTCTAGATCTTTTTCTGACAACTGACCGTGAGTGGTTGTCGCAGGATGGACAACAAGCGATTTAGCATCTGCTACGTTTGCAAGGTCAGAAAAGATTTCCAAATTATCAATGACCTTGCGAGCTTCTGCCTCTCCACCTTTAACATGGAAGGTAAAGATTGAACCCACACCTTTTGGCAAATATTTCTCAGCCAAGGCATGATATGGACTGTCAGCTAGTTTTGGATAATTTACCTTCTCTACCTTAGGATGGTTGACAAGGAAATCAACAATTTTCTCTGCATTTTGCACATGGCGTTCCACACGAAGAGAGAGAGTTTCAAGTCCTTGGAGCAAGAGAAAGGCATTAAATGGTGACAAGGCTGCTCCTGTATCACGAAGCAATTGAACACGAACAGCGATAATAAAAGCTGCTGCACCCACATCACGAGTATAGCTCAAGTTATGGTAACTTGGGTCTTCCTCAACAAATTGAGGGAATTTCCCTGAAGCTGCCCAGTCAAAACGACCACTATCGACAATCACTCCTCCAATAGTCGTACCATGTCCACCGATAAACTTAGTTGCTGAGTGAATGGCAATATCTACACCGTGAGAGAAGACGTTAATCAAATACGGTGTGGCAAAAGTATTGTCCGAAACGAGAGGAATCTGGTGTTTATGCGCAATCTCAGCCAATTTTTCCAAGTCAGGAATGTTAATCAAGGGATTCCCCAAGGTTTCAATCAAGACAAGCTTGGTATTGTCATTGATAGCTGCTTCCACTTCTTCCAAATTATCCACATCGACAAAGGTTGTTGTAATCCCATAACGAGGAAGGGTTTCCTTCAAGAGGTTGAAGGTCCCACCATAAATAGTGGACGCTGCCACTACATGGTCACCTGCATGAGCAAGCGCCAAAATAGTATAGGTTACAGCTGCCATACCTGATGCTGTCGCTAGTGCTCCAACACCACCTTCAAGAGCAGCGATTCTTTCCTCAAAGGCTGCTGTTGTAGGATTTGTGATACGGGTATAGATATTCCCTGGTTTTCTCAAGGCAAACAGATCTGCACCTTCCTGCGTGTCATCAAAAACGAAGGATGTTGTTTGATAAATCGGTACTGCACGAGACTTAGTCGCTGGATCAACTACTTGCCCAGCATGTAATTGTAGAGTTTCAAATTTAAAATCACGAGTCATATGACGACCTCCAAATAGCTTCATTAGGGATATTGTATCATCTTGGGCTAGCCTTTTCCAATACCGTTTTTCTATATTTTGATATAAGAAACAACTATGACTAGTCTTACACATCAAACAAAAAAGCACGATTCACTCGTGCTCATTTCTTTAATCTACATAAGTATCTTCGTTTTTATTGAGGAAGGCGTATGGCAAGCCCATTAAGAGACCGCCCCCAATGAAGTTCCCAATAAAGGTTACACCCCAGTGACGAAGAATATTAGGTATGTCAAAGTTAGCAATTGAATCAGCTGCAACACTGAACTTAACAATCGCAAAAGAAGCAAAGTTCGCAGCAATGTGTTCGTTTGTTAAGAATACAAACATATAAATTGCTGATAAGACAAGCCAAAGTTTGGCGCCACCGTCTTTGACCAAAACAAAGGAAAGAATAGCAATGTTTACAAAGACGTTTGCTAGAATCCCTTCAAGCAAGACGAGTTCATTTGAACGACCTAATTTCATCTCAACAACCCCTGAAATGAAGCTGTCATGTGTCAGATTTGCGTAGGCTGCTGAATGGGCAAAGCCCCAACCTGCTATCAAAGCTCCGATGAGGTTGAACAAGGTACAGTAAAGTAAAATCTCAGCTGTTTTTCTCCAAGAGATTTTTTTCAAGAAACTACCAGCTGTCAAAAACATCATATTTGAAGTTACCAACTCAGCATTCAAGAAAACAATGTAGGCCAATCCCCAAGCAAAAACGAATGGGAAGAGGAATCGTCCACTACCGGGTGCGATTTTATTAATCAAGTCAGCACCAACTGCACCTGCAGCCGTACTAAATGTAAGAAAGGCACCTGCAAACATGGAACGAATCGCATACTTGAATTTGCTTTGACTATAAAGACTTTCTTTCTTCTTGCAAGCAAATTCAATCTTTGAGATAAATTCTGAAGAGACCATAAAAAACTCCTAAAACTTTTATTTGTGAATATTATAACATAAAGCACGCATTTTGAAAAGCCTTTCTTGTATACGTTTTCTACAAAGAAAATCAAGGCATTGGGGGAATTCCATAAATCTCTCCTTTACCCATTAACAGAAAAACATTTCAATGTTTCAAATTGATCATCCCAAAATTCAAACTCAAATAGGTGCCAGTCATCGAAGGTTTGCTCACAATAACTAACTGTTCCTTGATTGTAGTCAATGATAGGTTTCCCCAGCTTGTTCTTCACATCTTCCTCGCTGACTTCTCCATACATTTCCTTAAGATCAGCTAGCATGAAGTTGATAATTCTATTGAGATTTTCCTGATAATTTTTTGATAACAGTTCAACTTTATCTATAAAGTCACAATCAGGCTCTTCGTCCCAAACAAAGGTCACTCCCTCATGCTCATAAATGTATTGCTGTAAACTCTCATCAAAATTCATTGTTCACTCTCCAAATCATTATCATTTACTAAAAATTTAGTAACATTAATCAAAATGTTCAAATGATTTCATAAAAATGTCTTCCACACACGCGTACGACAAAATAACAACACTTGCAATGATTAGAAGATATCATCATAATGTTCACTCGCTTGTTGCACAAACTCGAAAATATTCAAAGATATGGGTTTCATTTCCAGTGAACCTAATGCCCCCAAATCATTCATATAAATAGTGTCGTCAGAATCTTTCTTTATAAAAAAAGCGACATCCCCATCTTGCCCAATCAGGAAAAAATCTGGTTCCCACTCTTCTATTTGGTAGGTGGAGTTTCTTTCTAGCAAATCTAGTCTTGAGTATAAGGTGATGCCTGTATTCTCTATTACCAACTCTCCTGCTTTGTCGATTTTGCTCAAGAATTCTGCGTATAGGTTCGGAAGTACTAAATCAATCTGATTACTCATTCTCAACTCCTCATCTATTTTTCCTACTGCGAAAGTCCTATATCTCATCTTCACTTAGTTCTCTAAAATGTGAAATATGATATCCAAAATAAGACTTCCCCGATTTTCCTATGAAGATTCCGTGTCCAGCCATATTGGCAATTTCTCCCAAGTATATCATAGGAAGGTCCTTGTCAAATGGAAAACTACTTGTTATGTCTTCTTTGAGCCTAACTAAAGACTTTTCTCTTAACTGACTCATTATCTATCCTCTCTTATGCCAGGCATCCTTCGGTTACTTACGATAAATCTTTCAACTTACTGACCAGATTTCTCTCACATTGAAAAGATACCATTAAAGTTGAATGAGCATCTTGCAAGCATCATACATTATCAAATTTTATAGTTTTCGATTTCTTCTCTACTCATGCCTACAAGTTCTGTCGTCCACAAGCCCACAATGTCCGACAAGACTGAATTGCAGGTATACTCTTCTTCACCGTCTATATACTTACAGGAAAAGACAGGCTCCCTTGTCGCCGCTTGATAAAATGCCATGGCTACTTTTTCTAGTTTTTCAGGATTGAAATCAAGTGATAGTTTTTGAGCCATATTTCCTCGTATCTGATCCCAATTTTCCTGCTTAACCTGATAGCTTTCTCGTATTTTAGACACATAGCCCCTACAAAATGCTTTCAATAAGTCTGTGTTCTGATAAAGATGCCGACAACTAAAATCCGAAATACAACCTGCATGAAGTAGGAATGTCAGTAAGTCATCCAGGCTTTCTGCTACTCTCCCCACTTGCCCCTCACTTCCGATAAAGCCTATGCTGTTATCTTCGAGAAAAACATATTCTCCCCCACTACCGTCTTGAGCAAATGCCTTACAGGCAAGAGAGTATTCCTCATTGTTCCCTGAAAACTGAACTTCACTTATCTTGTCATAAAAATAAATATCACATTCAGTCATCAGTAAGGTCCTTAACTGTTCATTTTCTCTGACTTCTTGTAGCTTATCCATGATCATTCCTTTCTTAAGCTAAACACTTATCCATCTATTACAATTCTAATATGGTAGTTTTTAGTTTCATTCTTTAGATTCTTCACAAGGAGATCATTCTGTTTTGATTGTCCGAAGAAAAAACTGACAGTTTTTCCATCTTTTCTTTCGATACACAAATGATATCTTGCCCCATTCAATTTGACACTTCGAATATATTTGACTTCAATCATTTTGATGTTATTCAGCGGAATGATTCTCTTCACAAATACAAAAGCATTGTGAATATAAAATCTCCCATTGGCAATGTGAAACGGGGCAAAAAAATCACCACCACTACGACGGACAATTATAAAACGTCGCCAAAAGATTAGTAAAAGAATAGAGGCTAATAAGTAAAAGGCAAAACTAAAAACAGGACTTTCCCACATCGTTTTCATTCCAAAAAAAAGATATTCGAACATGCATTATTCTCCTTTGACCGACGGTTCTATTTGACAAAAACCAGTGAAAAATACAATTCACTGGTTTTTGAGGTTAATAACGTTGTTTATATGGCTTATTAAAGGCGCTTAGGATATCATCAGATGTTTCAGAATAAGCTTTAACTTCTTTAAAATCACCTTTAACAATAATCCGCTCTGTCGCATTATAGTCCACACAAGTTACCAGCGTAATCTCCTTAACTCCTTCACGATCCTCGATTTCATCTACCCGATCGGGGGTTACGTGCTTCACTTCACGAATCTCATAGGTGTATACTTTATCTTTATCAGTCAGATAAATTTTCATCCCCGCCTTGGCATTGACCAAAGGCGAAAAGAGCATCTGACTCGCATTTTCAGCAGTAAAGATATGGTGGCTGGCTAGTGAATAGTTGCCTTCTCCCATTTTCTGATTTGCTTTCATGGTCCCTGCCCCGTAGAACAAGTTTACATTATCCAAACCTTTAAAAATAGGCAGGTTGATCTCTACTTCAGGAATGGCAATCCCTCCGATGACTGGAAGTTGCTGAGCATCCCACTGGGCAGCTAACACCGCTTCTGATGAGATGGATTTGACAGAATCAAAATCGAAATTTCCCTCTGTCTCTTTATTCTCTTCAATCTTTTCCTTAGTCACCTGACTGACTTGGTATTTATTGGTATTCCAAACCATAAAGATGTCACGAATTTGAGCATTAAAAATCAAGGCAAGGGATAGAAGAATTAAAAATCCAGCTAAAATATTGATTAGTATATTTTTACGGTTACTCTTCTTATTTTTCGTTTTTTTACGAGACATTATGCTTCACCTTCTGTTTCAATTTCAGTCCCAACTTCTTCTTTTTCTGCTGCAGCAACCGTTGTGAAGGTCACAATCTTGGCATCTTGGTCTAGACGCATCACCTTAACTCCCATGGTTGAGCGTCCTGTTTGTGAAATATTGGCAACATTGGTTCGAATCATGACACCTGTATCTGTGATAATCATCAAGTCTTCATCCCCTTTAACAGTGAGGAGACCTGCAAGAGGACCATTCTTCTCAGCAACATTGGCTGTCTTCATCCCTTTACCACCGCGGCCTTTAGTTGGATATTCAGTAGCAAGGGTACGCTTACCATAACCTTTTTCAGTGATGATAAGGACTTCGTCCTGGTCTGTAATGACACTAGCTCCAACTACTGTGTCCCCTTCACGAAGATTGACTCCTCGAACACCTGTCGCGACACGGCTCATGCCACGAACAGCCGACTGATTAAAGCGAACAGCATAACCAAACTTGGTACCAATGATAATATCTGTGTCTTCTTCTGTCAATAGAACATTGATCAACTCATCCTCATCCTTGAGATTCAAGGCTTTAAGTCCATTTTGACGAATATTAGCAAACTCTTTGACACTGGTTCTCTTCACAATACCGTGACGAGTTGTAAAGAAGAGATAGGCGTCATCGCTACGTTCAGACTCAACGTTGATGATGGTCTGAATGCTCTCACCTTCGTCCAACTTCAAAAGATTGACAACTGGCAAGCCTTTAGCGGTACGACCATATTCAGGGATTTCATAACCTTTAAGGCGATAGACGCGTCCTTTATTGGTAAAGAAGAGCAAATGATCATGGGTGCTGGTTGAAACCAACTCACGCACAAAGTCATCATCCTTAACTCCCGTACCTTGGACACCACGACCACCTCGTTTTTGAGCAGTGAACTCACCTTGGTCCAAACGTTTAATGTAGCCCTTGTTAGAAAGGGTAATCAAGACATCCGACTCTTCAATCAAATCTTCATCTTCAAGGGTCAAGACCTCTCCGACCATCAACTCGGTACGACGTTTGTCATCAAACTTGCGTTTGACTTCGTCCAATTCGTCTTTGATGATTTGCGCCACGCGCTCTGGTTTGGCAAGAATATCAGCCAAATCTGCAATCAAGGCAATCAATTCATCATATTCAGACTGAATCTTATCGCGTTCCAATCCTGTCAAACGACGGAGACGCATATCAAGGATAGCCTGACTTTGACGCTCAGAAAGTTTGAACTTGCTCATCAATTCGACTTGGGCTTCCGCATCCGTTTCACTAGCACGGATAATACGAATCACTTCGTCGATATGGTCTAGCGCGATTAAAAGACCTTCTAAGATGTGCGCACGCGCTTCTGCTTTTTCCTTGTCAAAACGGGTACGGCGAACAACCACTTCTTTTTGGTGCTCGATATAAGCATCCAAGATTTGACGAAGGGACAAGATCTTCGGCACACCATTTTGAATCGCCAACATGTTGAAACCAAAATTGGTTTGCATCTGGGTCATCTTGAAGAGATTGTTAAGGATAACGTTGGCAGATGCGTCGCGCTTGACCTCTATCACAAAGCGAACCCCTTCACGGTTGGACTCATCACGTACGGCTGTAATGCCCTCAAGACGTTTTTCCTGAACCAAGCGAACAATATGTTCATGCACCTTAGTTTTATTGACCATGTAAGGAAATTCCGTTACAACAATCCGTTCGCGACCCGTCTTAGTAGTTTCAATCTCTGTACGAGAACGAAGAACAATCGATCCTTTACCAGTTTCGTAAGCCTTATGAATACCTGCTTTCCCCATGACAAGAGCACCAGTTGGAAAATCTGGACCAGGCAAGACTTCCATCAAGTCCTTAGTCGTCACATCTGGATTGTCCATGACGAGCTTCACAGCATCAATGGTTTCACCCAAGTTGTGAGGTGGAATATTGGTAGCCATCCCAACAGCGATACCAGTTGCCCCATTGACCAAAAGGTTTGGAAAACGAGCTGGCAAGACCAAGGGTTCACGTTCGTTAGCATCGTAGTTATCTACGAAATCAACGGTGTTTTTATTGATATCACGAAGCATTTCAAGAGCAATCTTGCTCATACGAGCCTCAGTGTAACGTTGAGCGGCAGCACCGTCCCCGTCCATAGAACCAAAGTTTCCATGCCCATCCACAAGCATGTAACGATAGCTCCACCACTGGGCCATACGGACCATGGCTTCATAAATAGATGAGTCTCCGTGCGGGTGGTATTTACCCATAACATCCCCTGTAATACGGGCTGATTTTTTATGGGGTTTATCTGGAGTAACACCTAATTCATTCATTCCGTAAAGAATACGGCGGTGAACAGGCTTCAAGCCATCTCGAACATCAGGAAGAGCACGCGCTACGATAACACTCATGGCGTAATCGATAAAGCTGGTCTTCATCTCCTTTGTCAGATTGACATTCACTAAATTTTTATCCTGCATTAATAAATGCCTCATTTCACTATTAGTAATTAGATATATTATACCATAAAATGTCCTTTATTTCAGGCTTCTGAAACTACTAAAACGTTTACATCAATAACCGAATAGAATATCCGTGACAAAGTTTTTTAAAAGTGATAGAATTAAAGTGTCTGGGGAATTCCCTAAAAAAAATGAAGGAGATGTTTAGATAATGACTTCAACTAAACAACACAAAAAAGTGATCCTTGTTGGTGACGGTGCCGTAGGTTCATCTTACGCTTTCGCACTTGTTAACCAAGGAATTGCACAAGAGCTTGGAATTATCGAAATTCCACAATTACACGAAAAAGCTGTTGGTGATGCGCTTGACCTTAGCCATGCCCTTGCCTTCACTTCACCTAAAAAAATCTACGCTGCTCAATACTCTGACTGTGCAGACGCTGACCTTGTTGTTATCACTGCAGGTGCTCCTCAAAAGCCAGGTGAAACTCGTCTTGACCTTGTAGGTAAAAACTTGGCTATCAACAAATCAATCGTAACACAGGTTGTTGAATCAGGTTTTGATGGTATCTTCCTTGTTGCGGCTAACCCAGTTGACGTTTTGACTTACTCAACTTGGAAATTCTCTGGATTCCCTAAAGAACGTGTTATCGGTTCAGGTACTTCACTTGACTCAGCACGTTTCCGTCAAGCACTTGCTGAAAAATTAGATGTTGATGCTCGTTCCGTTCACGCCTACATCATGGGTGAACACGGAGATTCTGAGTTTGCGGTTTGGTCACATGCCAACATCGCTGGTGTAAACCTTGAAGAATTCCTTAAAGATACTCAAAACGTTCAAGAAGCTGAATTGATTGAATTGTTCGAAGGTGTTCGTGACGCTGCATACACAATCATTAACAAAAAAGGAGCTACATACTACGGTATCGCAGTAGCACTTGCTCGTATCACAAAAGCAATTCTTGATGACGAAAATGCAGTACTTCCACTTTCAGTCTTCCAAGAAGGTCAATACGGTGTTAAAAACGTCTTTATCGGTCAACCAGCTGTTGTTGGTGCACACGGTATCGTTCGTCCAGTAAACATCCCATTGAACGACGCTGAAACACAAAAAATGCAAGCATCTGCAAAAGAATTGCAAGCAATTATTGATGAAGCATGGAAAAACCCTGAGTTCCAAGCAGCTTCTAAAAACTAATTACAAAGAAGGTTCTCATTTCATGGGAGCCTTTTTCTTTTTGCACAGAACGATAAAATCATATTTTCCAAAACAAAAAAGCCTACTGACCAAGCTAGAAAGCTTGATGCAATAGGCTTTTTAAACTCAAATTATTTAACAGCGTCTTTAAGAGCTTTACCAGCTTTGAATGCTGGAACTTTAGAAGCTGCGATTTTGATTTCTTTACCAGTTTGTGGGTTGCGACCTTTACGTGCAGCACGCTCACGAACTTCAAAGTTACCGAAACCAATCAATTGAACCTTTTCACCAGCTGCAAGGTATTCAGTTACTGCTGCGAATACAGCGTCAACTGCAGCTGCTGAATCTTTCTTAGTCAATTCTGTAGCTTCTGCTACTTTAGCGATCAAATCTTGTTTGTTTGCCATGTTAATAATTCCTCCAAATAATTTCTAATTAACAAATATAATCATATCCTAAAATCGCCCACAGGTCAAGTCAAAAACGCTATTTCTAACGATTTTTCTCTATTTTTTTAGGAATGATATCGAACTAAGATAGCCCATGCATTTTCGCCCGTATGCGTCTGAATAATAGAGCCCGTTTCCAGTACTGAGATTGGTTTTTCGACATAAGTTTGTAAAACATTCTTCATCTCATTGGCCCATTCATTGGTACCAGCGTAGGAAATTCCAATTTCTGCAACGGATTTATGAGAAAGGGTCTCGGCCAACTCGTCAAGCCATTTTTTAAATGTCTTAGCACCGCGCCCCTTTACAATAGGTTGCAGTTCATGCTCCTTCATTTGCATAACGACACGAATATTCAACAGAGAACTGATCAAGCCTGTCACACGCCCAATACGACCACCTTTGACTAAATTTTCCAAAGTCGAAACACCGATATAAAGTTCGGTATGGTTTTTCACATCTTCCACATGTGCCAAGATAGTTTCTAAATCTTTGCCTTCTTGGGCAAGTTTAGCTGCTTCAACAACTTGAAACTTCATCGCCTGATCTGTAAAAGAACTATCAATAACGGTCACATCAGCAGTTGAGAGACTTGCCCCTTGGCGAGCAGCTTCAACAGTTCCAGACAAGGCATGGGACATGTGAATAGCGAGTATCTGACTGCCGTCTTCACCTAGTTCTTCAAAAACTTCAGCAAATACTCCCACTGGAGGCTGACTGGTTTTAGGCAGATTTTTACTCTCTTGCATAAGATGCAGGAATTCCCCTTCTTTCAAATCTGCATCAGAATAAAGGGTACCATCAATCATCACAGATAAAGGAACAACGGTGATATTTAATTCTTTAACTACTTCTGGTTCAATAGTAACAGAGGAATCAGTTACAATTTTTACTTGTGTCATATCTTCAATCTTTCTATTCTTCTCAATAAGATAGGGATTTATCACTTTTATTATATCAAAAAATTGTTAAAAAATCATGATGAATCCAATGAAAAAGCTTGGAATTTTGGTATAATCTATCTATAGAAAAGCGAGGGAAAGTCATGATCCGAAAAGTTCAGCCTATTATTACTATCATACTTGGGGCAGCTATTTATGCCTTTGGTCTTACCTATTTTGTAGTTCCTCACCATTTGTTTGAAGGCGGAGCAACTGGTATCACATTGATTACCTTCTATCTCTTTAAAATTCCAGTCTCATTGATGAACCTCTTGATAAATATTCCTTTATTTATCCTAGCCTGGAAAATATTTGGTTCTAAGACTCTCTACTCCAGTCTCTTGGGAACTATCTCCCTCTCTGTCTGGCTTGCTGTCTTTGAACGAATTCCTTTACAATTTGACTTGCAAGGCGATCTCATTATCGTCTCTTTAGTTTCTGGTGTTTTACTGGGAGTTGGTTTGGGAATCATCTTTAATGCTGGTGGTACAACAGGTGGATCAGATATTGTTGCTCGCATCCTCAACAAATACACCAATATTTCAATTGGAAAATTGCTTTTCTCGCTTGATTTCATTATTCTAATGTTGATTTTGATTATCTTCCAAGATTTGCGCCTAGTGACTTATACTCTCTTATTTGACTTTATCATCGCTCGTGTTATCGACCTGATCGGTGAAGGAGGTTATGCTGGTAAAGGATTTATGATTATAACTCAATTTCCAGATCAGTTAGCCGAGAAAATTAACGATGAACTCGGACGTGGCGTAACCTTTATATCTGGTCAAGGCTACTACAGCAAAAAGGATTTAAAAATTATCTACTGTATCGTCGGTCGAAATGAAATCGTTAAAATGAAGGATATGATTCACCAAATCGATCCTCAAGCCTTTATCACCATCACTGAGGCTCATGAAATTCTGGGTGAGGGATTTACTTATGTAAAAGATTAAAAAAGCTGGGAATTCCCAGCTTTTATTTTTCTTCAGAAAGTGTAGAGTGACGATAGCCATAAGTAAAGTAAATCACTAGTCCAACCAACAAAGCAAGTCCAAAGGCAATCCATGTTTCCTTGGTATACTGAAGCATAAAGGAAACACAGATAAGGATGGAAAGGATCGGCAAAAGCGGCACTAAAGGAGTTTTGAATTCTCCTTCTTTTGGCATGCCCTTATCCTTTCTGAGCTTGATAATACCGTAGGCAAGTAGAATTAGATAGGCTAGTGTACAGATATTTAAAAAAGCAGCGATACTGGCTAGCGGAAAGACTCCTGCTGCAATGGCTGAAGCAACTCCTGTTAAGATGGTCGCATTCTTTGGAACCCGGCTAGTTTTACTTAGCTGTTTAAAACTTCGAGGTAATAGACCATCACGTGCTAAGCTGTAAACCATTCGAGAAAGAGCGTAGGTCATGGAAATACATACGGTTATCAGGGTTAGAATAGCTACCAGTGAAACATAGTTGGCTGCCCAGCCAATTCCGATACTACGCAATGAAAAGGCCACTGCATCATCCACATTGAGTTGGCTATAGTGAACAATCCCAGTCAATACTATTGTTACCAAGGCATAGAGAATGGTGACGATTGTCAGAGAAAGCACAATTCCGCGAGGAATATTTTTTTGCGGACTTTGAATTTCATCAACTGCCATGGAAATCGACTCAAAACCGAGAAAACCAAAGAACATCAAAGAGGCTCCTGCCATAATCCCAGTACTTCCTCCATAAAGCTGACCAAAACCAAAAGGAGCAAAATTCGACCAGTTTTCAGGTTTGATATACCAAATGCCAACTAGGATAAATAAGGCAAGAGCAGAGAATTTCAAGACCACTAGAAGCGAATTAAAGCGTAAGGCTGCCTTGGAATTTAACAAAACCAATCCCGTTACCAATGTCAGTACTAAAATAGGCAGAAGATCGATATAGGTTCCCTGTTCAGGGTTAAAAGTTCCATTCAAGGCTTGAGGCATGGAGATACCATAATTACTGAGCAAACCCTTAAAGTAAGCTGCCCAACCAGACGCCACACCTGAAACAGCTGTCATAAATTCCATGATGGTCAACCAGCCAGCAATCCATGCTGGTAATTCTCCTAAAATCGCATAGAGATAGCTATACGCGCCACCAGTTGCAGGAACACGAGAGGCAAATTCTGCAAAAAATAAGGCTGATAGAGAAACACACAGGGCAGAAATCACGATGGAAACCACTAGTGATGGACCAGCTAGGGTAGCCGCTGCTGTTCCTGTAATGGTGAAAATCCCCGTCCCTACCATGGCACCGATCCCTAATAGAATCAAATCCCACAATTTCAAATGGCGATGCATCTCTGTCTGTCTCAGACTAACATCCTTGGTTCTAAAAATATTCATACTTCATCTCCACTAAATGTAATTGTTTTATTTTACCACATAAAAGCATTTTTGTGAATATTTATTAGGTCCATTTTTGAAAAAAATTCTGAACAGGAAGACTTCCTGTTCAGAACTTGCATATTCTTACCCAACAGACCCTTCCATCTCATAGCTAATCAAGCGATTCAGCTCAACTGCGTATTCCATTGGAAGTTCTTTTGTGAAGGGTTCGACAAATCCCATGACAATCATCTCGGTTGCCTCAGATTCTGACAAACCACGGCTCATGAGGTAATAGAGTTGTTCCTCTGAAATCTTAGATACCTTGGCTTCGTGTTCCAAAGCAACTTGCGAGTTGTGAATTTCATTAAATGGAATAGTATCTGACGCTGACAAGTCATCCATGATAATGGTATCACACTCAATGTGAGAAACAGATTTCTTAGAGTTCTTGTTAAAGGTTACTTGTCCACGGTAGTCCACCTTTCCTCCGCCTTTAGCGATGGATTTAGACACGATAGATGAGCTGGTATGTGGAGCATTGTGGATCATCTTAGCACCCGTGTCTTGGTGTTGCCCTGCATTAGCAAAGGCGATAGAGAGCATAGTACCACGCGCCCCTTCTCCATCTAGATAAACAGATGGATATTTCATGGTTGTTTTGGCACCCAAGTTACCATCAATCCACTCAACTGTCGCATCTTTCAAAGCTTTGGCACGTTTTGTTACTAGGTTATAGACGTTATCAGACCAGTTTTGAATAGTCGTATAACGCATATAAGCTCCATCCAAAGCAAAGATTTCTACAATGGCTGCGTGCAAGCTGTTACTTGAGTAAGTTGGCGCTGTACAACCTTCTACGTAGTGAACACTTGCTCCCTCGTCAACGATAATCAAGGTACGTTCGAACTGACCTGTATTTTCGTTATTGATACGGAAGTAGGTTTGAAGTGGGATATCTACCTTGACACCTTTTGGTACGTAGATAAAGGTTCCACCTGACCATACTGCTGAGTTAAGGGCTGCCAACTTATTATCAGTCGGCGGGACCAACTTCGCAAAGTACTGTTTAAACAAGTCTGGGTATTCCTTGAGGGCAGAATCCGTATCTGTAAAGATAATTCCTAACTTCTCAAACTCTTCCTTCATGTTGTGGTATACCACTTCTGATTCGTACTGGGCAGAAGCTCCAGCTAGATAGGCACGCTCAGCTTCAGGAATCCCGATACGTTCAAAGGTTTCTTTGATTTTTTCAGGAACTTCATCCCAAGAACGGGCTGGTTTGTCAGATGGTTTTTGGTAGTAGATCAAATCATCAAAGTCAATCTCTGACAAGTCCACTCCCCAAGTTTGCATAGGCATTTTCTTGAAGGTTTCATAAGACTTCAAACGGAACTCCAACATCCACTCAGGCTCACCCTTGGCAGCAGATAATTCACGAATAACACCTTCGTTGAGTCCTTTTCCTGTCGATAGGACAGGCTCTACATCATCATGGAAACCAAATTTATATTCACCAAGGTCAATTGGTTTTGGTTCTACTCTTTCTTCAGCCATAATATCCTTTCTTTCATTCTTCATTTTCTACTGATTTATAAGACAAAAGAAACTTGTCTTATCTGTTATCTTGATTTTCAATTGTCTTCTTAAGAGCGTTCCAAGCTAGGGTTGCACACTTTATTCTTTGAGGGAATTTGGCAACACCTGATAAGAAGGCTGCATCGCCAAGTCGGTCTTGACGCTCATCTTTTTGTCCTTGAACCATTTCAGAAAAAATGGTCGCAAGTTCTAAAATTTCTTGCTTGGTCTTCCCTAAAACGGCATCTGTCATCATACTAGCAGAAGCAGTTGAAATCGTGCATCCTGAATTTAGAAAAGCAATATCTTCCAAACGGTCCTCTGTGTCAAACTTGACAGAGAGGTTGATGACATCCCCACAGGTTGGATTATTGAGGCTGATTTGCTCAGCATCTTCCAGCTTCCCTTGGTGATGTGGATTTTTCGAATGGTCTGCCACCACTGCCATATAAAGGCTATCTAGTTTAGAAAGTGCCATTGAAAAACTCCTTTGTCTTTTGTAAGGCATCGACTAGTTTGTCACAATCCGCCTTAGTATTGTAGATATAAAAACTTGCACGAGCTGTTGCTGGGACTTCCAAATATTGGAGCAAAGGTTGGGCGCAATGATGACCAGCGCGAACAGCCACTCCTTCATAATCCAGTGCTGTAGCTAGGTCATGGGGATGAAGATCACCTAGGTTAAAGGCAATAACACCTGAACGTTGAGCCAAATCCTGCGAACCATAAATAGTCAAACCTTCAATGGCCTGCAATTTTGGAAAGACGTATGCAATCAGTTCTTGTTCATGAGCTTCAATGGCATCCATACCAATCTTTTCTAGATAATCCACTGCAGCTGCAAGTCCAATAGCTCCTGCCATATTGGGTGTCCCAGCCTCAAATTTCCAAGGCAATTCCTTCCAACTAGCAGATTGCTCATAGACGAAATCAATCATCTCACCACCAAATTCAACTGGTGACATTTGCTCAAGATACTTTTCTTTACCATAAAGCACACCGATACCAGTCGGGCCAGCCATCTTGTGACCCGAAAAGGCAAAGAAGTCCACATCCAAGTCCTGAACATCAATCTTCATATGAGGCGTAGATTGAGCACCATCCACTACCATGATGGCTCCAACTTGGTGGGCCATTTGCGTGATTTCCTTGATTGGATTGACCACACCAAGAACATTGGAGGCGTGAGCTAGGGAGACAAATTTAACCTTATCAGTCAATTTAGCTCGCAAGTCATCCATATCCAGAGCTCCGTTCTTGAGATAAACATAGACAAGCTCTGCCCCAGTCTTGCGACAGGCTTCCTGCCATGGAATGATGTTGGAATGGTGCTCCATGACAGAAATCAAAACTTGATCTCCCTCAGTCAGGATTTCCTCAGCAAAGCGTGCCACCCAGTTAAGACTGGTTGTCGTTCCTCTGGTGAAGAGAACTTCCTTTGTCGAACCTGCGTTGATAAACTTACGAATGGTTTCACGAGCAGCTTCATAGGAAGCTGTCGCCCGTTCCGCCAAGGTATGGACACCACGGTGAACATTGGCATTGTCCTGCTCATAGTAGCGGTTGATTGTTTCCAGAACTGCTAGTGGTTTTTGTGTCGTCGCAGCATTGTCCAGATAGACCAGAGGTTCATCGTTGACAATCTGGTCTAAAATTGGAAAATCCTTGCGAATCGCTTCTACATCTAACATAGCCTTCCCCTTAGCGTTTTGACAATTTTTCTTCGATAGTTGCAATCATTTCGTCACGAACTTCCTTGACTGGAATCTCTACGATAACGGATCCAAGGAAACCACGAACAACCAAACGTTCTGCAGTTGCCTTGTCCAAGCCACGGCTCATAAGGTAGTACATGTCTTCTGGATCTACCTGACCGATAGACGCCGCGTGACCTGCAGTAACATCATTTTCATCAATCAAAAGAATTGGGTTGGCATCTGAACGCGCCTGGTCTGAAAGCATAAGAACTCGACTTTCTTGTTGGGCATCTGCTCCTTTAGCTCCCTTGATGATGTGACCGATACCGTTGAAGGTCAAAGTTGCTTTCTCAAGAATAACTCCATGTTGCAGGATATTTCCGATTGAGTTGCAACCATAGTTGGTTACGCGAGTGTCAATCCCTTGCACCTGACGACCACTTGAAAGAGCAACAACCTTAAGGTCTGCATGGCTACCATTTCCAAGCAAGTCGCTATCAAAGTCAGCAACGACATTTCCTTCATTCATGACACCAATCGCCCAGTCAATACTTGCATCATTGCCCAACTTACCACGACGGCTAATGTAGGCAGTGACATTCTCACCAAGACGGTCAATCGCTGCAAACTTCACTTGCGCACCTGAACGAGCAATGACTTCCACTGTGATATTGGCAGTTGCTTTAGCACTACTCTCACCACGTGACTCTAAACGCTCCAGATAACTAATCTTGCTGTTTTTACCAGCGATAATAAGGATATGCTTGTTAAATGGTACATCACTATCGCTGTCTTGGTAGAAAATTCCTTCGATTGGCTCTGCAATCTCAACATTATCAGGAATATAGAGAACAGCACCACTATTAAAGTAAGCCGTGTGGTAAGCTGCTAATTTGTCATCGTCATATTTAACAGATGACATGAAGAATTCTTCTACGAGCTCTGGAATTTCTTCTAAAGCTGAGTGGAAGTCTGTAAAGACTACCCCTTGTTCAGCCAATTCTACTGGAATTTGTTCAAAAACAGTTTGGGTGCCTACTTGAACCAATTTCAAGTGATTGTCTAAAGCTGTGAAGTCAGGAACATTTGCTGATGGTCCGCTTTCTGTAATGGTCCCATCTCCCAGATTCCAACGATGAAATTTCACACGCTCGATAACTGGTAATTCCAAACTCTCAATCTTATCAAAAGCTTTTTGACGGAGGTCGGACAACCAGCTTGGTTCAGCGTGCATTTCTGAAAAAAGTTTAATAGTTTCTTTAGTCATTTACTTCTCCTAAAAGATACGAGGGAATTACAATTCTTCCTTGTAGTCATAGCCAAGTTCTTCAGCTAATTTTGCGTATCCTTCACGTTCCAAACGGGCAGCCAATTCTGGACCGCCAGAAAGGACAACACGACCTTCCATCATCACGTGTACTACGTCTGGTGTGATGTAGTTCAAGAGACGTTGGTAGTGAGTGATAATCATGGCACCGAAGCCTTCACCACGCATGGCATTGACACCTTTCGATACAACTTTAAGGGCATCAATATCAAGACCTGAGTCAATTTCATCCAAAAGGGCAAATGTTGGCTCCAACATCAAGAGTTGAAGAATTTCATTACGTTTTTTCTCACCACCAGAGAAGCCTTCGTTGAGGTAACGCTCTGCCATTTCTTCTTTCATGTTGAGCAATTCCATTTTCTCGTCTAGTTTAGTGATGAATTCA
The DNA here is from genome assembly GCF_013276505.1 of Streptococcus sp. 5905. NCBI lineage: Bacteria > Bacillati > Bacillota > Bacilli > Lactobacillales > Streptococcaceae > Streptococcus > Streptococcus sp. 5905. The sequence goes on along the minus strand of NZ_VMLC01000001.1, from coordinate 584,887 downwards.
CGAACTGAAATCTTTTCATCATCTTCTTTTCCAGCATTCATGGCTGCACGAAGAAACTCAGCATTGGTAATCCCTGGAATTTCAGACGGGTATTGCATGGCAAGGAAAAGTCCCATACGCGCACGCTCGTCCACTTCCAACTCAAGGATGTTTACGCCATCAAACAAGACCTCACCTTTGGTGACTTCATAGTTGGGATTTCCCATAATGGCAGCCGAAAGAGTCGACTTACCAGTACCATTTGGTCCCATAATGGCTGCGATTTCTCCTGTTTTCAGAGTCAAATTGACTCCTTTTAAAATTTCTTTTCCTTCAATCTCAACATGAAGATCTTTGATCTCTAATACTGACATGATAGTTCCTTTCTTTTTCAAACATTTTGCTCAATACTTTAGGAAATTGCTTACAATCCCTAAAAAATAGGACAAAAGGTCAATAAATATACTCTACTAGTATAACAAAAAAAAGCCTAAAAGGCTTTGATTTTGTCTAGAAGCTGGGGTCTAATCCTTGCGGTTTAAGTGTTGATCAATAGCGTCTACGATTTTTCCCATTACATAACTTAACCTAAAATTTCGAAAGAGTAGAATGGCCCAAAACGCTGCCATAACGTAGCGACCAGTCATCCAGGCTTCATTGAAAAAATAAGTTTCAGCAGCCGTGAATAATGCTATTATGATAAATTGTTGTCTATTCATAAGATTATTGTATCATGAAATTCATTTTTAGTCTTCTTCGACCATAACTTTATCAGCCAGAAATTCAAATCCTTCTGGAATCAGGCTCTCTTCTTCTACCTCTTGCTCGGCTTGAGAAGACTTGTTTTTAGCTGAAAATGCTGCTCGAACCTCTTTCCATTCCTCTAGGGAAATAGCCAGAATCTCAGGTGAAAATCCAGCGGCTTGGCTGAGAATATTGCCGAACATGGTATTGAGGTTATCCCGTTTCATGGTTTGACCAGCATTGAAATTAGACTCAAAGGCTAAAATAGCATGGTGTTCATTGGCCGCAACTGGTTGAGAACCTACGAGAAGGGCCTTATCAGGTCCAGCTAAACTTTCAATCACTTCTCCCCATGCATTCTGGAGGCGAATCAAGTTTTGTCGTGCCAAATCAGGATTTTCGACAGCTTCTTGCAGGATAGACTGAACTTTGTTGCGATCCACTCGATAGACTGTTTTGGAAGTGGCTGGACGACTAGGAACTGGCGCAACTTGTTTAGGAGCCGTGCCCACATTGGCAAGTTCTTGTTTGAGACGGGCGACTTCCTGTCTTAGTGCAGAAATTTCACTTTCAACAGCTCCTGAAACCGCAGATTCAGGCTTGATTTCCGCTAAACGAATGGTCATCATCTCAGCGTAAATCTTAGGTTGCAAGCTAGCCTTCATATCTGCTAAACTCACTGTCGCTAGACGAATCATTTCAAAAAGGCTTTCCTGGGAAAGAGCTAGATTATCCATAAAAACTGGACTATGATGAGTATTTTCGCCACCAGTCTGAACAACCAGTAGATCACGCAAATACTGCAAGAGATCCGTCACAAACCGAGTCATGCTTTTGCCATTTTCAAACAAAAGATTCAAAGAATCAAGCGCTTTTGGAACATCCTGTTGGGCCAAGGCGGCCACATAGTCATCTAGAGCTGATAGACTAATGGTGCCTGTAATCTCCTCCGAAATAGCTGTCGTTAAAGCATTCCCTTGCGTCAAACTCAAGGCTTGATCCAAAATAGACAAGGCATCCCGCATCCCACCTTCAGCCCGTCTAGCAATGATCTCCACAGCCTCTGGTTCAGAACTGATATTCTCTTTTGACAAAATAGCTTGGATATGCTCCTTAATATCTTGCGTTCGAATCGATTTAAACTCAAAACGTTGAACACGCGATAAAATAGTTGCTGGAATCTTATGCAATTCAGTGGTTGCCAAAATAAAGACAACATTCTGAGTTGGTTCTTCAAGGGTCTTCAAAAGCGCATTAAAGGCTCCCGTAGACAGCATATGAACCTCGTCGATAATGTAGACCTTATAACGAGCCAAGCTAGGAGCATAGGTCGATTTATCACGAATTTCACGAATTTCATCGACTCCATTATTCGAAGCCGCATCCATTTCGATAACATCTTCTAGGCTACCTTCTGTCACTGCCTGACAGATATAACAGTTATTACATGGTTCTCCGTCTACTTGGTTTGGACAGTTCATAGCCTTGGCAAAAATCTTTGCAACGCTAGTTTTCCCAGTTCCACGAGGACCTGAGAAAAGATAAGCGTGACTAATCTTTTCCTGCTCAACCGCTTGTTTTAGGGTTTTAGCCACAACTTCTTGACCTACTAGTTGTGAAAAGGTCTGGCTTCTATATTTTCGATAAAGTGCTTGATACATTAGGCTTTCTCCTCAAACATTGTAAAGTTCCATTCTGTCTTCTCAAGCAAAATAGCGACAAATTGTTCCAAGTAATCACGATCAATAGCATTGTAATCATCAATCAGAGAAGAATCTAGGTCTAAGACTCCAACTAATCTTCCATTCTTAAGCATGGGGACTACGATTTCACTCTTGGCATGACCATCACAAGCAATGTAGTTTGGATAGGTGCTCACATCGCCAACTAAAACAGTCTCCTGAAACTCAGCAGCTTCTCCACACACGCCTTTTCCAAGTGGGATGCGAATGCAAGAAACTCCACCCTGAAAAGGACCTAAAACCAATTCACTTCCATCAAACAGATAAAAACCTGAAAATACTGTATTGGGGAAGCGAGATTTTAGGAGGGCACTAGCATTTGAAAGATTGGCAAGAACATTGGTCTCACCTTCTAGTAAATAAGAGAGTTCCTCATTTAACATTTGATAACGTGATTGTTTTTCTGAATCTAACATAGAACTATTATATCAAAAATGAGAAAGAGACAAAAGAAAAATCCCTTGTTTTAAACAAAGGATTTTGCGATTATCAATTTGATTAAAGTTCGATATCACCGAACAAGTCAGCCATTGAGAATCCTGTTTGTGTTTCTGGAAGTTCGAAATCACGTTTTTCTTGACGTTTTGGACGGCGTGGACGAGCAGCGCGTTTCTCTTCTTTTTGTCCTTCTTCTTGAGCTGGACGTTCTTCAAGAGCTTTGATAGAAAGTGATACACGTTCTGCGTCAGCGTTAACATCAAGGACTTTAACAGTAACTTCTTGACCAACAGTAAGAGCTTCTTTTGGATTTTCGATACGTTTGTGTGAAATTTGTGATACGTGAACAAGTCCATCGATACCTGGCAATACTTCAACAAATGCACCGAAGTCAGTCAAACGTTTAACTGTTCCTTCTACTACATCACCTTTAGCCAATTTTTGCTCAACGCCATCCCAAGGTCCAGGTGTTGTTGCTTTAAGTGAAAGTGATACGCGTCCTTCTTCTTCGTTAAGATCAAGGATCTTCACTTCGATTTCTTCACCAACAGTTACAACTGATTTAGGTGAAACGTTACGTTCGTGTGACAATTCAGTCAAGTGAACCAATCCGTCAACACCACCAAGGTCGATAAAAGCACCGAAGCTTGTGATACGAGCAACTTTACCAGTTACTACATCACCAACAGCCAATTTACCGAATACTTCAGCACGAGCTGCTGCAGTAGCTGCTTCAACAACTTCACGACGTGAAAGGATGAAGCGGTTTTCTTTAGGATCAACTTCTTTGATTTTAGCATCAAATTCTTGACCTACGAAACGCTCAGTGTTACGTACGAAACGAGTATCCAACATTGAAGCTGGGATAAATCCACGAACACCTTCAAATTCTACTGAAAGTCCACCTTTAACGGCACGAGTTCCTTTAACAGTAACAACTTCTTCTTCGCGTCCTACAAGTTTGTCCCATGCTTTGCGAGCTTCAAGGCGTTTTTTAGATACAAGGTATGTAACTGTATCAGTATCTTTACCAACTACTTGACGAAGTACAAGAACATCCAATACTTCTCCTACTTTCACAAAGTCATTGATATCTGCATCGCGATCGTTTGTCAATTCGCGAAGAGTCAAGACACCTTCAACACCAGTCCCAGAGATTGCAACGTTAGCTTGAGTCGCATCAACTGTCAATACTTCAGCACTAACAACATCACCAGGCTCAACTTGGCTAACGCTATTTAGCAAATCTTCAAATTCGTTCATCTAAAAAATCCTCCAACAATCAAGTCTTTTCCAAAACTTGACATACTTATAATTTTTTTCCTAAGCACCCGCAAGAACATGTTCGTATTGTTCACGTCTTTCAATATAAAAATAAAATACCCTAAGATATTTTTCTTTTTATCTTGAATTTATTACCTAAGAACTGGGGTAGCTGGATTCGAACCAACGCATGAGGGAGTCAAAGTCCCTTGCCTTACCGCTTGGCTATACCCCAATGATGAGATGGAGAGAGAGGGATTCGAACCCCCGAACCCGAAGGAGCGGATTTACAGTCCGCCGCGTTTAGCCTCTTCGCTATCTCTCCAATGCTTAACGAAAACTATTATATCATGAAATTTTCAAAAAAACAAGCATTATTTTGTTAAATTATAGTTTTCAATCAAAATTTCCACAGCTTTTTCAAGTTTTTTATAAAAACTATCGACATTTCCATTCTTTATGATGGCAAATTGACTGTCTAATTCGGCAATTTCGCCAATGACCTTTTTTCCAATCGTCAAAACGTAACCTTCATAACTATCTTTTCCAACAGTCACTTTTGCATCTGTTAATTGGATTTCAATTTTCTTATCTTTTTTACTCATACTGTACCTCTTTTCACTTTTTCTATTGTACAAGAAAAAGCTCAAACTAGCAAGAAAAAACTCCATTTCAGCGTTACAACTGCTATGGAGTTCTTCTTTACTTCATATCTTTTAGTCCACTTTGACAATCCATCCTTCAGGCGCTTCTACATCACCAAATTGGATGCCAGTCAATTCATCATAGAGTTTCCGTGTAACAGGACCTACTTCTGTTTCACTATAGAAAACATGGAAATCATCGCCATGTTGGATACCTCCAATTGGCGAAATAACCGCTGCTGTACCACAGGCACCTGCCTCTACAAAACGATCCAGATTATCAATTGGAACATCGCCTTCAATCGGTGTCAAGCCCAATCGGTGTTCTGCCAAGTAAAGCAAAGAGTACTTGGTAATGGATGGCAAGATTGACGGACTCAATGGCGTAACAAATTCATTGTCTGCCGTGATTCCAAAGAAGTTGGCTGATCCGACTTCTTCAATCTTTGTATGTGTAGATGGGTCTAGGTAGATAACGTCAGAAAAGTTGCGAGACTTGGCCATTTTACCTGGAAGGAGACTAGCAGCATAGTTTCCACCTACCTTGGCCGCTCCAGTACCATTTGGAGCTGCACGGTCGTATTCATCCTGAATCAAGAAATTAGTTGGAACCAATCCACCTTTAAAGTAGTTACCAACTGGCATAGCAAAAATGGTGAAAATATACTCTTCTGCAGGTTTTACCCCGATAATATCCCCAACACCAATCAAAAGTGGACGAAGATAAAGGGTTCCACCTGTTCCATATGGTGGGACGTATTCTTCATTTGCGCGCACAACTGCTTTACAAGCTTCTACAAACATTTCTGTCGGAACTTGTGGCATCAAAAGACGGTCACAAGTACGTTGCAGACGCTTAGCATTTTCGTCAGGACGGAACAGTTGAACACTGCCATCCTTCGTACGATAGGCTTTCAATCCCTCAAATGCTTGCTGTCCATAATGGAGGCTTGGAGAAGACTCTGAAATATGCAAGGTTGCATCCTCTGTCAATTCTCCTTGATCCCATTGACCATTTTTATAATGAGCGATATAACGATAAGGTAATTTCATATAAGAAAATCCAAGATTTTCCCAATCAATTGCAACTGTCATGTGTTTCTCCTTTATACTATTCAAACTATGTGTTCTATTCTACACTTTTCTAGTAAAATTTCAAGTATTATTTGTAATTTTCTGAAAATTTTTTCAACATAAAGAAATCAGCCCCTTGGACTGATTCTTTTTACGAATTTGTTTTATCCTCTTTAAAGACTTCTTTGAGGTAAGCATCGAAAACTTCCTCATCTGAAATCGTATCTGAGATAAAGCTTCCGTTGCTAGTACGTTCTGACAAGTTGAGGTCTTGCAAGCGACTCTCATAGATTGTTCCCTTGTTCGATTGGACAAGTAACGTTTGGTCGTTTTCTTCTACTTCTGCACTAAAAAGGTCTCCAACGAAACCTTGCTCTGCAACTGCTCCAGCCAAGAAGACACGGTGCGGTTTGTTTTTCAACTCACGCAAGACTTGTAGGCCTCGTTTGGCACGGCCGGTCGCTGGAATTTCCTCACAAGAGACACGTTTCAAGCTTCCACGTTGGGTCAAGAGGTAGAAGGATGAGGTGTTACAGATAAAGGCTGCCTGAAGCGCATCATCTGCTTTCAGGTTCATAGCCTTGACACCTGCAGCCTTGGCACCAACAACCGGAACCTCTTCGATATTGAAACGAAGAGCATAACCGTTTTGACTAATCAAGAGAACATCATCAAGTCTAATCGGAGTCACTGCTACAATTTGGTCTGTCTCGTCTTTGAGTTTAGCGTACTTGACAGATTTAGACTTATAAGTTCTCCATGGAGAGAATTCTTTGCGTTCTACACGCTTGATTTGACCAAGGCGAGTCGCTGCAAAGTAGGTTGTCGCATCATCAAACTGATCCACTATTTCTGCATAGAGGATTTCTTCGTTAGTTTCAAAGTTTGTAAGGGTCTGACTCAAGTGCTCTCCGATGTCCTTCCAGCGAATATCTGCTAACTCATGGATTGGTCGATAAATGACATTTCCAAGAGTCGTGAACATCAAGAGGTGCTGAGTAGTCTTGGCAACTTGTACAAAGATCAGACGATCATCATCACGCTTGCCAATTTCTTCCAGAGTGGATGCCGCAAAGGAACGTGGGCTGGTACGCTTGATATAACCTGCCTTAGTCACGCTGACGTAAGTATCTTCCTCGGCGATCAAACTAGCTGTGTCAATCTCGATTGCTTTCGCAGTGTCTTCTAAAGTACTCAAACGTGGTGTCGCAAATTTCTTTTTGACCTCACGGAGTTCTTTCTTCATGAGATTGTACATAGTCCGTTCATCACCGATGATAGCAGCAAGCATGGCAATCTTTTCACGAAGTTCTGCTTCTTCTTCTTGCAAGACAACCACGTCTGTATTGGTCAAACGGTAAAGTTGCAAGGTTACAATAGCCTCAGCCTGCTCTTCTGTAAAATCATAGCTGACCTTGAGGTTTTCCTTGGCGTCAGCCTTGTTCTCAGAAGCTCGGATAAGGGCAATGACTTCGTCCAAAATCGAAATCACGCGAATCAGACCTTCGACGATATGGAGACGTTTCTCAGCCTTTTCCTTGTCAAAGTGGGAACGCGCCAAAATCACTTCACGACGGTGGGCGATATAGCTAGATAATATTGGAACAATTCCAACCTGACGAGGCGTGAAATTGTCAATCGCCACCATGTTAAAGTTGTAATTGATTTGCAAGTCGGTGTATTTGAAGAGATAGTTGAGTACGAGCTCGGTATTCGCGTCTTTCTTGAGCTCAATAGCGATACGAAGACCGTCACGGTCAGACTCATCACGAACCTCAGCAATACCAGCCACCTTGTTATTGACACGAACATCATCGATTTTCTTGACGAGATTGGCTTTATTGATTTCATAAGGAATCTCAGTGATAACGATTTGTTCCTTACCACCTTTTAGCCTTTCAATCTCCGTCTTAGATCGAACAACCACGCGCCCTCTCCCAGTTTCATAGGCCTTCTTGATTTCGTCACGACCCTGAATAATCCCTCCTGTCGGGAAATCTGGTCCAGGCAAGAATTCCATCAGCTTGTCCACCTTGGCTGTTGGGTGATCAATCATGTAAACAGTCGCATCAATGACCTCAGCTAAATTATGCGGAGGAATGTCTGTGGCATAACCAGCCGAAATACCAGTCGATCCATTCACCAAGAGGTTTGGAAAGGCTGCTGGTAAGACAGTGGGTTCTTTCTCGGTATCATCAAAGTTCCAAGCAAAAGGAACTGTCTTTTTCTCAATATCCTGAAGAAGGTACCCAGCAATTTCAGACAAACGTGCTTCAGTATAACGCATAGCCGCAGGTGGGTCCCCGTCCATAGAACCGTTGTTACCGTGCATTTCGACTAGAATCTCACGATTTTTCCAATCCTGAGACATACGAACCATGGCATCATAAATAGAACTGTCACCGTGTGGGTGGAAATTTCCCATGATGTTCCCGACAGACTTGGCAGACTTACGGTAGCTCTTGTCAAAGGTATTGCCATCCTTATTCATCGAATAAAGAATACGGCGCTGAACCGGCTTCAAGCCATCTCTAATGTCTGGCAAAGCCCGGTCTTGAATGATGTACTTGGAGTAGCGACCAAAGCGCTCTCCCATGATGTCCTCAAGGGACATGTTTTGAATGTTAGACATAATAATTCTCTTTTTAGTGTTTTATTGTAAAGTAAATCTATATTTTATAAATTTAACTGTTTCTTTGTAGGTAGTGAGAAAAGAAGAGCAATCCTACTAATCCTAGAATGAATAAAAGATTAATTTTAATAACAAATAAGCTAAGTAGGGTATTAATTAGGCCGTGAAAAATGGCGCAATAAAGGATCGACTTAGTCTTTTTGAAAACAGCTGCTAGAAGAATACTGAGATAAATTGCAAATAGACTGAATAATATAAAAGGCATCCTACTTTGGGAACTTCCAATCACAAACCATAAAGGTACATGCCATATTGCCCAAATACAACCTGTTATCAAACCGGAAATCCAAAAGGAGAATCTAGTTTCCAAAGTTGGTTGCAAGATGCCTCGCCATCCCAATTCTTCTTCGCCACCATAAACACAGACTGCACTCAAAAAAACAACAAACAAATTTCCTAGTGGAAAAGCCGGATTAAGCTCCTTAGATGAGAAAGCAATGACACCTGTCTGCACGAAAATTAGTAAAAGAAATAACAAAATATATTTCTTTGAGTCCCCTAAGATAAAAGAGACTATGCTTTTAATGGATTTTTGAGGCAAACAAGAAATGGCTGCAATGGTTGGACCGAAACCTCCTAGTAAATGGAGAAAAACTCCTAGTGGACTTGTTAGACTTAAGAGGCTCATTTGCGTCAGAAAAGCGAGCAATCCCCAACCAAATCCCCAAGAAATGAGAAAACTAATCAGTAAAAATTTTGTTATCTTATTATTTTGTAAATGTTTCATTTGTTTCGAGTCTCTCCTCAGCATACTGAATCATCTTCTCAGCTACTTCTTTATCGTAGTCAAATCCCATTTTTTGAGCAAGGGACTGAGCCTCTTGGTGGAAAAGTTGCATCGTAGCAAACAAAGACTGAGTGATTTTATCACTGCTTGAGAAATCAAGCAGATTTGAGAATTCCTTCTCTTTCTCAGCCGGCCAGTAGCTAAAGAGGTATTTGTAGTTCTTGCCAACATCGACCGTTCCCTTATCTGCTGCCACTTGCCAAGCTAAAAGCTTGAGCAATTCTTGTTGGCAAATACCATAGAGATGGTCAGTCGCATAGAGAAGTTGATTGCGATGAATACCCTTAACCACATAGGCTGACACCCACCAAAATTCATTGCAGGCTTTTTCAAAATCAATCGCTCTAGCTGGATTCGTCCAGTAACGTTGAGGATTTGGAGAATAGGGCACAAACAAGCCTTTCTCATCTTTCAAAACTGTATAATCAGCTTCACTATCCACCCACTCTTGAATATATTCCGTAGGACAGAGGGTCAAATCAATCCGATTTCCATCTTCAAATAGCATCAGATAAAGTCGACGGTTGCCTAGGACATTATGCTGCTCAATGATACGAGTGCCAAACTGGTCTAACCAAGAAAGGTCACTCGTCAGATTATCTAAGTCGTCCACGACATAGACCACGTCGTAATCCTGAAACTCGTCTTTTGGTGCTTTTGTATCAGTTCGTGAACCAGATAGAGCCACAGCCTCAACTTGTAAAGTTTGGGCTGTCTGTGAAATCACATCAAGCATTTCTGTTTCTGTTCTCATGTATTGCTCCCTTTAGTTCTTTAAGATGATTTTTTCTTTTAAAAAATAACAAATCATTAATCAGGATAAAGAGGATCTTTAGCAAAAACAACTTTATTAGATAAGTAGGAGCTCAACCCATTAAAATTATATTCATTTTGCATTTTTTGTTGAAATTCCTTGAAAGATTTATATTTTTTCATTTCCTCCTCAATATTAAATGTTTTATTTTTGTTTAAATCATCTATATTCCATTTAACACCTGAAAGTACATAAAATCTTTGCTTATCTTCTTCGGACAATTCACTTCCTCTATTTAACAGTAGTCTACTAAATTCCTTATCTAGATAATTAAATGTGTGATCATAAATATTTTCATCGCCATTAATTACCATTTCATTTTCAGGAAAATGAGTTATATTCTTTGTGTATTCCTTTAAATCTTCATATCTATCATCACTAAGAATCTCTTTCCCCCAAGGGGTTGTTAAAAATTTAACATCTTGTAAATTCTGAGGACTATCTTTATAAGTATACTGAATGTGAGAAACAATGGCTAGGAAAGGATATACTCGAAGTTCAAATGCTATATCATCTTCCAAAGGCTTTCCATAAATTTTTCTTCTAACATCTCTCTCTCCGTGTTTACCATAAAAATTTTTTGATAGTACTGACGTCTCAATTTCATCAATTGTTTTACCTGTGCTAGTTTGACTTATAACATTTTCATATGAAATAGGTAAAAGAATAAGTGTTGATACTCTACTTTTATCCTTTAAAATATAATATAATTTCGCAGGTATATACATAAAATAAGATGGTTGTGGTGGGTTAGATAATGGTTTTTGTGATTCATTATATAATGTATAGCTTGGATTATCCTGCCATAAATTTTGGACGATATTAAAATTTGTAGTGTCTAAATAGCTATTTCTTTCTAAATTTTTTTTATTATTTTCCTGAGTTTGACGATTATTCTCTTGATTTTTTAGATTGTTATCAATAGTTTGATAACTCATGAGGGCTGTAATTACAAGCGAAACCAATGAAATAATAATTGATGTATTTTTATACCAAGGTTTATTCTGTTCTTCTTGTCTGATTAGAAATGGCTGCGGTAATTGAGGTAATTCAATTTTTGTATTTTCAACATTACTGATATCGTTTTTTAAATTTTCTTTCACCTTTCTTGGAATCTTAACTTTTTGACTCTTTTTATTAGACATCCATTTTCCTCCCTAAAACACCATCTCCCCACTCTCCTCAAGCGTAAACTTGACATTATCTTCAATCCACTTGCGGCGTGGTTCGACCTTGTCTCCCATGAGGACATTGACGCGACGTTCAGCGCGTGCTAGGTCTTCGATCGTAACACGGATGAGGGTACGGGTTTCAGGATTCATAGTCGTCTCCCAGAGTTGGTCCGCATTCATCTCACCAAGACCCTTGTAGCGTTGGAGAGTAGCGCCTTTACCGAATTGTTTACGGAGTTCTTCTAGCTCTCCGTCCGTCCAAGCATAGGCCACTTCTTCTTTCTTGCCTTTGCCTTTTGACATCTTGTAAAGAGGCGGAAGGGCGATATAGACATGTCCTGCCTCAACTAGCGGGCGCATATAACGGTAGAAAAATGTCAAAAGCAAGGTCTGGATATGGGCACCATCTGTATCCGCATCGGTCATGATAATAATCTTGTCATAGTTGGCATCTTCAATAGAGAAGTCTGCTCCGACACCCGCTCCGATGGTATAAATCATGGTATTGATTTCTTCATTTTTGAGGATATCCGCCATCTTGGCCTTGGCTGTATTAATGACCTTACCTCGAAGAGGCAAGATAGCCTGGAACTTACGGTCACGACCTTGCTTGGCAGAACCGCCGGCAGAGTCCCCCTCAACCAGGTAGAGTTCATTCTTGGCAGGGTTTTTAGACTGGGCTGGGGTCAATTTTCCAGACAGCAAGCCCTTATCTTTTTTATTTTTCTTACCATTTCGGCTCTCATCACGCGCTTTGCGAGCCGCTTCACGGGCATCACGCGCCTTAATAGCCTTGCGGATGAGATTGGAAGCCAGTTCACCATTTTCCATAAGAAAGAAGGTCAACTTATCAGCCACAATCCCATCCACAACTGGACGAGCCAGAGGACTCCCTAGTTTATCCTTGGTCTGACCTTCAAACTGGAGGTGTTCTTCCGGAACTAGAATAGAAAGAACGGCTGCTAGTCCCTCGCGATAATCTGAACCTTCAAGATTTTTATCTTTTTCCTTGAGAAGTCCTGTCTTACGCGCGTAGTCATTCATGACCTTAGTAATGGCAGACTTAAGTCCTGTCTCATGCGTTCCACCATCTTTCGTACGAACGTTATTGACAAAGGATAGAATGTTATCTGAAAATCCATCATTGTACTGGAGGGCAACTTCCACTTGGAAACCATTGTCTTCGCCTTCAAAGTATAGGACTGGCGTCAAGGTTTCCTTGTCTTCATTGAGGTAAGAAACAAAGTCTTGTACCCCGTTCTCATAATGGAATTCGATTGCTTCATCTGTTCGCTTATCTGTCAAAGACAAGGTAACATTTTTTAAGAGAAAGGCTGACTCATTGAGTCTTTCTGAAATGGTATTGTACTTGAAGTCAGTCGTAGAAAAAATCGTCACGTCAGGCATGAAAGTGACTTTGGTACCTGTCTTAGACTTAGGTGCTGTACCAATTTTCTTCAAGGTTGTAACGGGTTTTCCACCATTTTCAAAACGTTGTTTATAAACCGTTCCATCACGGGTAATTTCCACTTCTAGCCAACTTGATAGGGCATTAACAACGGAAGAACCCACCCCGTGGAGACCTCCAGATGTCTTATAACCCCCTTGACCGAATTTCCCTCCTGCGTGGAGAATGGTAAAGATAACTTCAACAGTTGGAATTCCCATGGCGTGCATCCCAGTCGGCATCCCTCGACCATGGTCTTGAACGGTTAGACTGCCGTCTTTATTGATGGTGACATCAATGCGATCACCAAATCCAGACAAGGCTTCATCGACTGCATTGTCCACGATTTCCCAGACCAGATGATGGAGACCAGCACCGTCAGTCGATCCGATATACATCCCCGGACGTTTACGGACCGCATCCAACCCTTCTAGCACCTGAATGGCATCATCATTGTAGTTATTAATATTGATTTCCTTTTTTGACACAAGGAACCTCCTATTTGTTCATCTTTTCTATTTTACAGGTTTTCTAGGGATTTTGCAAAATTTTTCCCATTCAGCCGTCACAATTTCACAAGATATTCTCTGACTTTCCACAGCATTTCATGGTATAATAGGTCTATGATGACATTTGTATTATTAATTCTAGCTTATTTGCTAGGTTCGATTCCGTCTGGTCTATGGATTGGACAAATTTTCTTTCAAACAAATCTGCGTGAACATGGTTCTGGAAACACCGGAACAACCAATACTTTCCGAATTTTAGGTAAGAAAGCGGGTATGGCAACCTTTGTGATTGACTTCTTTAAAGGAACCTTGGCCACTCTACTTCCAATCCTTTTCCACCTTCAAGGTGTATCACCTCTTGTATTTGGACTTTTGGCTGTGATCGGACATACTTTCCCTATCTTTGCCGGATTTAAGGGGGGCAAGGCTGTCGCAACTAGCGCTGGAGTGATTTTCGGATTTGCGCCTGTTTTTTGTCTCTATCTAGCGATTGTATTCTTTGGAAGCCTCTATCTAGGTAGTATGATTTCACTATCTAGCGTTACCGCTTCTATCGCAGCCGTTATCGGAGTTCTCCTATTTCCACTATTTGGATTTATCCTGAACAGCTATGACCCTCTCTTCATTTTGATTATCCTAGCACTCGCTAGCTTGATTATCATTCGTCACAAGGATAATATCACACGTATCAAAAATAAAACTGAAAATCTCGTCCCATGGGGATTGAACCTAACACGACAGAAACGTAACAGATAGAAAAGAGTTTGAAATAAAAATATAACTACAGATAAAAAAGCGAACAAGTGATANNTATCACTTGTTCGCTTTTTCACATTAGGTAATCAAGGAATAAAGTCATTTACAGAATTTCATTCTTTAATCACCATTGACAATTGAAGCAAATGAAGTTCTAAGATCTGTATTGTTGGTCTCAGAAACATTATAGTGTTCTCCATTTGTATCTTGAGAATATAACACTTTTGGAGTACCATCTAAATTGATTGCGAAGAAGTATCTATGTACCTTCGTACCGCTTGAAAACCAATATTCATATGCATCTACAATTTGATAATCAGATGAAACTTTATCCCCATTTGTCCAATAAAGGTTAGTGCTTAAAGGAATTTGCCTATAGTTTGGTTGATTCATATTTTTCCCAAACTCAATCATATAGTTTGCTAGTTTTTTGGCCTTCCCTTCATTCCAGTAATTACTTGTGGGAGAATTTCTGCTATTCGCAGAGTTAGAGAGTTCTAATTTAGAAACAGTATAATATTTATGGTAACTTCCTATTATGGATATCCCCAGTCTCTTAGCCTTATCTTTATCTAGAATCAACTTAACTTCAATCGTATCTCCATTTGATAAACCTGAACTTTTTGAGAGTTTGATGGTTGGATTCTCTAAAAAATTTTGAACTTCCTGATCATTAAAGGAAACTTGAGGTATTTTTAAAACCTCTGTTCTAGCAACGCCTGATCCAGATTCACCAGACAGGTGAATTTTAATCTCATAATCAGATAGGTCTACCTGATAAATTTCTGAACTCGTACTGCTGCTATCTTTTTCAGTAAAATTACTTGACTGACTGGTAGTTCCCGGGTTATTCCAATTTTGAGTATTACCATGATGAGAACTCCCGTAATTAGATATGGGAGCCATCAACCCTATAAATGATAGAAATATGAAGAGAACTCCAATCCATCCACCAATCGATTTTCTTTCCGGTAGTGATGTGTCTGGTAATGGTTCTTTTTGATTGAGATTCCTAAAAAAAATACTATCATATTCCTTAGTAAAATAATCTGCTCTTTGACAAACGCTAAACAAAAGGAATAATGCAATTAGGATATTTAAAAAAGGCACGCACTCAGCTACATACAACAAAAAGATGCCAGAACCTTTAAAACCTACATCTCGAAGACGACGCACATTTATAGCAACCCATGGGATAAGAGCCGAAAGCCAAAACAAGAAATATAAGAAACCTCCTGTTATTAAATAAAACGGGTTTAAAAGATACCGTGGATTAAAGATACTTATAGGAAGAACGGTTGATATAATCAATAATAAAAGATTAAAAAGAACCATATACCAATACCCGCTTCTCGAGGTGTATCCTTTGAAATCCCAGTATCCTCTAAAAAAATCGACAATTGCCTTTCCAAAACTAATGTCTCGACCTCGTTGATCCACTACAAAAGGTGTTTGTATTGGATTAGCAGTAACAACAGACTCATCATATTCTTCACAAAATTGGTCATTCTCTTCTTCACCTGCTATCTCATCAGAAATCTCATCCGTCTGCAAGACCTCTTTTACTTCTGATTTGATTTCCTCTTCACCTGACCCAGTATCCTCTACAAATTCACCAGCAGCTTTTGCTGAAAAATATTCCTCTGGGGTGGGTTTTCGATCATTAATTAATTCAAAATATTCTATCCAATCTGCTCTTTTCATTTATTCCCCTTTCAATTTTAATTATATACAATGATTTCATTCAAAATTAACTTTATTAAATCTAATTTTTCAGTTACAATTTTTCACGTTTATCAGTCTGTCCTTGTTTTTCCTTCTGTTCAGCAACAGTATTTTCAAGTTTATCTTTAACATTATTTATAAGCTTATATATTCCAATTTGAAGAATACTGTTGCCATAGTAAATCGCAAAAACAATTGCAATAAATAGAAATATAAACAAAACTTCCATTTTTTTCTCCTATTTTACTGTGGTCCTATATTCAACCACTTTACGTTTAACTTCAATAGAATCATCTAGCGATTTCAAATAATTTTCAATTCGAGTTAAGATAACATTATAGATAAAGACAATTTCTCTAAATGAACGATTTCTTAGATTCTTAAGAGTAAATTGATAGACGAACTCTCCATTTTCCTCACCTAAATATTCTAAAACAAAGATAATCCTTCTTTTTAAAAATTCCATGGTAAAAATAATTTTATCGGGATAAAAAGTCTGCTGTACTTCACCAAGAAACTGAAAAATTTTAGTTGGTAATTTAGGAACTGAAATTGGATTTTCTTGTAACAAATGTGCTACTCCATTAAGATTTCTAATCTTTTTAGAGTAAAATATATGAACTTGACGTGTAAATAATTTTGTGTCTCTCTTTTTAATAACTCCCTTATTGATCAAATCATCCTCTAACATCAATTCTGCTGGCTTTAAACCATATTCTACAACTGCAATTGGTATGAGCACAGTTAAAACTATTCCTAAAAATGTTTCAATTCTCATTTATTTTACCTTCTTTTGTCGATAGTAATTAAAAATATATGTTTGAAACTCTTGATCATTTCGTAGTAGATATGTTGAAACTCCCATCACCACTACAGAAATAATCATCGGTGTGATAAATCTATAACGAAATCTTGCTAAAGAACCATTCATCTGTCTGTCAATTTCCTTATCTGCATTGAAAAATGAATAGCCTCCATAGCCCGTAGTGTACTTTTTGGGAATAAAAATACTCCCCACTTCATAAAGATTTGAAGCATAAGAAATCTTGCCAAGGGGTCTAAAACCACAGAATAAAAAAGCCAGATACCCCACTACTATTAGCGTTAATAACACTTTATGTTTCCCATTAAGGAATGGTAAAATTTGATGAAAAATACCATTATTGGGATCAGCTGAAACATCAATCTTATCCTTGAACGCTTGTACATTCAATAATCTATCATAAAAGTTAGTTCCATTTGTGCTCATTTGTCTAGAAATCAATCTTTCATTGAGGGTTCCCATCTCATTTTTAGAAGTGGTATCCAACGATGACTTAGAAGCGTCATTTTTCTTAAATCTTTGAGGGAAGTTTTCTAAATATTCTTCTTTCATCACTGTGGTTATTTTCTGTTCAGTTACCTCCTCTGTTTTTTTCATAAAGGAAGGAGCACCTATCAAGCCACTTTCTTTTGCTTCTAAAAATTCTTGGGAACTGGGCTTACGTCCATTTATTGCTTCAAAATATTCTAACCAATCTTTACTATCCACAAAATTTCTCCTAAAACTACTAATAGAATTGATGATCTTACAAAATCCTTCAATTAATCTATATTTGATAGTACAAAAAACAATAATTTTGTCTAACAAGCTATACAAAATTATTGTTCAATTATACTACACTGATCATCAGTAAAATTCACATTAAATCTTGTTAAGTACACAATAACAACTTTATTTTGACTTGATGTAGTTGATACCGTCTGCTTTAGGTGCAACTGCTTTTCCAAAGAAGGCTGCCAAGACAAGGATGGTCAAGACATAAGGGGCGATTTGAAGGTAAACCGCTGGCACTCCTTGTAGGAAAGGCAATTGAGAACCGATAACTGCCAAACTTTGAGAGAGTCCGAAGAAGAGACTTGAAAGCATAGCACCGATTGGGTTCCATTTACCAAAGATCATTGCAGCAAGAGCGATAAATCCAGGTCCTACAATGGTTGTCACTGAGAAGTTGACTGAGATTGATTGGGCGTAGATAGCTCCCCCAATTCCCCCAAGGAAACCTGAAATGATAACCCCAAGATATCGCATCTTGTAGACATTGATCCCCAAGGTATCCGCTGCCTGAGGGTGTTCACCGACAGAGCGAAGGCGAAGACCAAAGCGTGTCTTAAAGAGAATAAACCATGCAAAGAATGAGAAGGCAATCGCGATATAACCTAGCAAACTTGTTGACTTGAAGAAGATATCTCCAATCACAGGGATATCAGCCAAAACTGGGAAATCAAAACGTCCAAAAGTCTGGCTTAAGTTATCCGTTTGCCCTTTGTTATAAAGAACTTTAACCAAGAAAACTGCTAAGGCAGGAGCCATCAAGTTCAATACTGTACCACTGACAACATGGTCCGCACGGAAATGAACTGTAGCGACGGCATGGATGAGGGAGAAAATAGCTCCCACGATACCAGCAACTAACAAGGAAATCCAAGGTGTCGCTGCTCCAAGTTGTTCTGCAAACTCAAGGTTAAAGACAACCCCAGAAAAGGCTCCCATAACCATAATTCCTTCAAGACCGACGTTAACGACACCACCACGTTCAGAGAAAACTCCCCCGATACTCGTAAAAATAAGTGGTGCTGAGTAAATCAGCATAGAAGAGACCAAGAGGGTGAGTAATGTTGTAATAGACATCCTTACTTACCTCCTTTAACTTGTTTTTTAGGTTTGACAAAGCGTTCGATAATGTAGTGAACGCTGACAAAGAAGATAATAGACGCTGTTACAATGCTAACAAGCTCAGACGGAACTTGCGCAGCGTTCATACCTGGCGCACCAACTTGCAGAACACCAAATAAGAAGGCTGCAAAGAGGATTCCAATTGGTGAATTTCCAGCAAGCAAACTAACTGCCATCCCGTTAAATCCGATAGCTAATGATGAACCCTGAACGTAAACGTTTTGGAAGGTTCCTAGACCTTCGACCGCTCCACCGAGACCAGCTAATGCACCAGAGATGATCATTGATAGGATGATTGTACGTTTTGCTGAAATACCAGCGTACTCTGAAGCATGGGAATTGAGACCAACTGCACGAATTTCAAAACCGAGAGTCGTTTTCTTAAGCAAGAACCAAATCACACCAACAGCAATGATAGCAAAGAAGATACCGATATTCATCCGAGAATTGCCAGTCAACTCAGATAACCATGGTGTCTGGTAACTAGCATTGGCACTCACACGAATCGTTGAGTCTGTACTTTGCATAAAGTCTTTCGGGAAAGAATGAATAAAGGCGTTCCCTACATACAATACAATGTAGTTCATCATAATGGTTACGATAACCTCTGACGTACCGAGATAAGCTCTGAGAATACCTGGAATCGCACCAACAATTCCACCTGCGATCAGAGCAATCACTACAGTCGCTAAAATCAACATTGGACGTGGCATGTCTGGATGCGACAAGGCAAACCAACCGCTGAGAATCCATCCCGCTAGCGCTTGACCAGGAAGTCCAACGTTGAAGAAACCTGCCCGACTAGCAACAGCAAAACCAAGACCAATCAAGACTAGAGGTCCCATGGCACGGAAAATTTCTCCAATCCCACGAAGGCTACCAAAAGCTGTATAAAACAGCTCCTCATAACCCCAGATAGCATCGTAGCCGAAGATCCACATGACAATGGCTCCGAGCAAGATTCCTAAGAATACGGAAATCAAGGGAACCGAAATTTGTTGTAATTTTTTAGACATCACTCTTCTCCTTTCCCAAGTTTCCACCTGCCATCAAGACACCAAGTTCTTGTTTGTTAGTCGTTTCTGGCGATACAATACCTTGAATCTTACCATCATGAATAACAGCAATTCGGTCTGAGACATTTAAAATCTCATCCAATTCAAAGCTGACAACAAGGACAGCCTTCCCGTTATCACGTTCTTCAATCAAACGTTTGTGGATATATTCAATGGCACCGACATCCAAACCACGAGTTGGCTGGCTGACGATAAGGAGATCAGGATCACGATCAATCTCACGAGCGATAATAGCTTTTTGTTGATTTCCTCCTGAAAGAGCTGCTGCTGGAACAAATTCGCTTGCCGCACGGACGTCAAATTCTTCCATTAATTGCTTTGCATGTGAAGTGATATTGGCATAGTTCAAAATACCATTCTTACTGAGTGGTTCTTTATAGTAGGTTTGAAGAGCGATATTTTCTGAAATCATCATATCCAAAATCAAACCATCGCGATGACGGTCTTCTGGAACATGGCCTACACTCATCTCAGTAATTTTTCGAGGATGCAGACCCGTAATCGATTTACCTTTTAGATCGATGCTACCAGACTCAACCTTGCGAAGACCTGTGATGGCTTGGATGAGTTCTGACTGGCCGTTGCCATCAATTCCTGCGATCCCAACAATTTCACCAGCACAAACATCCAAAGAAAGGTTCTTCACAGCTGGTACACCACGGTTTTCATTGACAACTAGGTCTTTGATAGACAAGACTACATCTTTTGGCTGGGCTGCTTGTTTGGCTGTCTTAAAGGATACCGAACGTCCAACCATCATTTCCGCCAAGTCCGCATTTGTTGCGCCTGCGATTTCAACCGTCTGGATTGATTTCCCACGACGGATAACCGTAACACGATCAGACACTGCACGGATTTCATCCAGTTTATGGGTAATCAAAATGATGGACTTCCCTTCTTTGACAAGGTTTTTCATGATTGCCATCAACTCATCAATCTCTGAAGGAGTTAATACCGCTGTAGGTTCGTCAAAGATAAGGATATCAGCACCACGATAGAGTGTTTTCAAGATTTCTACACGTTGTTGAGCACCAACGGAAATATCCGCCACTTTAGCAGCAGGATCCACTGCTAGACCATAACGTTCAGAAAGAGCCTTGATTTCTTTGGTAGCACCTGCTATGTCTAGCACTCCATTTTTGGTGACTTCACTCCCCAAAATGATATTTTCAGCTACTGTAAAAGCTTCAACCAACATAAAGTGTTGGTGAACCATTCCGATTCCCAAACTAGCAGCTTTAGATGGTGAGTCTAGTTTTACAACCTGACCATTCACCGCAATCTCACCACTAGTTGGTTCAAGAAGCCCCGCTAGCATGTTCATCAGAGTTGATTTCCCAGCTCCGTTTTCTCCTAAAAGTGCATGGATTTCACCTTTTCGCAGTTGCAAGTTGATTTTGTCGTTTGCTACAAATTCACCAAACACCTTGGTAATATCCCGCATCTCAATGACATTTTCGTGTGCCATATGCTCTTCCTTTCAGAGGTTTATTTTATTTCAATAAAACCTGCTAATCACATTAACAAGCTCTATTGAGACAAAAATTGCCTCAATTCTTAAAGAAGCGACCGATGGCCGCTTCCTAAGAAATGACTTTTATCCATTATTTTTCAGGAACTTTAATACTTCCGTCAAGGATCTTAGCTTTTGCGTCCTCAACAGCTTTTTTACCTTCTTCAGAAAGATTTGTTACTGCCAAGTCAACCCCTTTATCTTTCAATGAGTAGACAATAACTTGTCCACCAGGGAATTCACCTTTTTCAGTTTTGTTAGCAATATCTTTTACAGTTGTACCAACTTGTTTCAAAGTTGAAGCAAGAACAAAGTTTGATTCCTTACCATCTTTAGAAGTGTATTTACCTTCTTCCACTTGGTCACGGTCAACACCGATAACCCAAACTTTTTCATTTTCAGGACGGCTTTCGTTGAGTGATTTCGCTTCAGAGAAGACACCTGCTCCAGTACCACCTGCTACTTGGTATACAACGTCAGCACCTGCAGCGTATTGTGCAGCAGCGATTGTTTTACCTTTAGCAGCGTCACCGAATGAACCAGCGTAGTCTACTTGTACTTTGATAGATGAGTCAACTGATGCAACACCTGCTTTGAAACCAGCTTCAAAACGTGAGATAACTTCAGATTCCATACCACCTACAAAACCGATTTGTTTTGTCTTAGTTGTTTTAGCGGCTGCAACACCTGCAAGGTAAGCTGCTTCGTTATCCGCGAAAGTAACACTTGCAACATTCTTTTGATCTTTGATCACATCATCAATCAAGACATAGTTTAAGTCAGAGTGGTCTTTTGCTGCCTCTTCAACTGCATTGTGAAGTGCAAAACCAACACCGAAGATCAGGTTGTAACTTCCAGCCGCTTGTTGCAAGTGGTTCGCATAGTCTGCTTCACTTGTTGATTGGAAGTAAGTGTAACCGTTATCTTTAGAAAGGTTGTGTTCTTTCCCCCAGTCTTGCAAACCTTCCCAAGCTGATTGGTTGAATGATTTGTCATCAACACCACCAGTATCTGTTACGATTGCTGCTTTTGTCTTCACATCAGAAGATGAAGCTGCGTTACGAGAAGAGCGGTTACCACATGCAGCAAGTCCAACTGCTGCCACTGCAACTAGACCAAGGCCTAGCCATTGTTTCTTGTTCATTACTGAACCTCCTAAATAAGATGTGCAACGATGTTGCAAGTATAGATCGTTTGGTCACGTAGACCACAGCCACTCGAAGAGTAGCTCAGACTAATTTAAGTCTGTAAATGAGTATGGAAGTAACTCCCCGACCGTCATCTCGACCGTCGATTTATCTTTAGCGACTAAGGTCACTTTTAGATCTTGTTCAAAAAACTCAACCATGACCTGACGACAAGCACCACATGGCGAGATGGGTTTTTCAGTCTGTCCGTAGACAATCAACTCTGAAAACTCCCGTTGTCCCTCCGAAACTGCTTTGAAAATAGCGGTACGCTCTCCACAATTAGTTAAGGGATAACTAGCATTCTCGATGTTCACACCTGTATATACGCTACCATCCTTGGCTACTAAAACAGCTCCGATGGGAAAGTGAGAATAGGGTACATAGGCTTGTTTGCTGGTTTCAATTGCTAATTCAATCAACTCAGTAGTCGCCATCTGCCAATTCTCCTTTTAAAATCGCAACGCCAGCAGATGTTCCAATACGAGTAGCGCCTGCTTCCACAAAGGCAAGAGCGTCTGCATATGAGCGAGCTCCACCAGCAGCCTTAACTCCCATATCTGGTCCGACTGTTTCACGCATTAATTTAACATCTGCTACCGTAGCACCACCAATTGAAAAGCCAGTAGATGTTTTAACAAAGTCAGCTCCCGCTTTCTGGGATAATTGGCAGGCCACAACCTTTTCATCGTCTGTCAACAAGCAAGCTTCGATAATGACTTTCACCAGCTTGTCACCACTTGCCTCTACGACAGCACGGATGTCCGATTCAACTAAATCCAGATTGCCTGATTTGAGGGCACCGACATTGATAACCATATCAATCTCATCTGCACCGTTTTCGACAGCTTCTTTTGTTTCAAAAGCTTTCACAGCTGAAGTTGTTGCTCCCAAAGGAAAACCTACTACTGTACAAACCTTTACATCTGAGTCTTCAAGCCCTTTTTTCGCATGTTTCACCCATGTGGGATTAACACAAACGCTGGCAAAGTCATACTCACGCGCTTCAGATAGCAAACGATCAATTTGTTCTTGACTCGCATCTTGCTTCAAAAGCGTATGATCGATATATTTATTCAACTTCATATTCGGATTCTCCCTGGTTTTATGAGATAATTTCTATAATTTCTCGTAAACTTTGCACTCCATCATTTATTTTAACATATTTTTGAAATTCTGTAACTAGTTCAGAAGAAATTTTTCCATTTGTATAAACTTTTGCAACAATTTCACCCTTTTGAACGGAATCTCCAACTTTCTTTTCAAAAACAATCCCTGTTTCATAGTCCAAGTCATCAGACTTGACTGCACGACCAGCTCCTAGTCTCATGGCATAGAGTCCAAATTCCATTGCAGGAAGAGCTGAAATAACACCTGTATCTTGAGCTGGAATTTCCACCACATGGGCAACTTTGACGGGGCGATAGAGATCTTCTAAATCGCCGCCTTGTGCTGCTACCATTTCTTCAAACTTAGCCAGTGCTTGGCCATTTTCCAGGTGTTGACGAATTTCCTCAATCGTTTTCTCAACATCAGCCAACCCAAGCATAATCTGAGCTAGCTCGCAGATAAAATGGCTAATATCTTCTCGGCCTTTTCCTTGAAGAATCTCGATTGCCTCAAGGATTTCGAGACGATTACCAATGGCTCGTCCCAAGGGTTGACTCATATCGGTAATGACTGCTACTGTCTTTCTTCCAACAGCCTTACCCAGATCAACCATGGTTTGAGCCAATTCGCGCGCCTCCTCAACAGTCTTCATAAAGGCACCCTCACCGACAGTCACGTCTAGCAAAATGGCATCTGCTCCAGCAGCGATTTTCTTACTCATGACAGAACTAGCAATCAAAGGAATGGTGTCGACAGTCGCTGTCACATCACGAAGCGCATAGAGAAGTTTATCTGCTTTAACCAGCTGGTCAGACTGGCCAATGACAGATACACCAATATCTTGAACCTGTTTGATGAAATCCTCTTGACTACGCTCCACTTGGTAGCCCTTGATCGCTTCTAACTTATCTAAGGTCCCGCCAGTGTGTCCTAGTCCACGACCACTCATTTTTGCAACCGGCACACCAAAGCTGGCTACTAAAGGAGCTAAAATCAAGGTCACCTTATCACCAACACCACCTGTCGAGTGTTTATCTACTTTGATACCCTCTATGGCTGACAAGTCAAACTCTTGACCTGTCTTGACCATATTCATCGTCAGGTCAGAAATCTCACGTGTGGTCATTCCTTTAAAATAAACAGCCATAGCAAAAGCAGACATTTGATAATCTGGAACAGTTCCAGCAACATAGCCTTCTACCAACCACTTAATCTCACTTGAGGTCAGTTCTTGACCATCTCGTTTTTTTTGGATTAAATCAACTGCTCTCATTCTTTCACACTTCTAAGGATATAGTATCCCTTGTCTTTCTTTACGATTTCACAATTTCCAAAAACGTCTTCCATCTTAGCTTTAGCACTAGGAGCCCCCTGTTTTTTCTGAATGACAATCGTTAAGTCACCACCGTCTTCTAGAAAATCCCTGCTCTTTTCGATAATCTCATGAACAACTTGTTTACCCGCTCGAATCGGCGGATTGGAAATAACATGGTCAAATTCCCCTTCAACTTGCTCATAAATGTTGGATTGGAAAATCGTCGCTTCAACTTTATTACGTTCAGCATTTTGTCGCGCTAAGTCTAGAGCACGATTATTGATATCGACCATGGTTGCCTGAACTCCATAAGCCTTGACCAAAGAAAGCCCTAAGGGACCATATCCACAGCCTACATCAAGGACCGTCTCTCCTTTGTTAACCTCTAGACACTTCAATAAAAGCTGACTCCCAAAGTCGACCATTTTCTTGCTAAAAACACCCGCATCCGTCAAAAAGGTCATTTTTTGTCCCAACAGCTCCACTCTCAACTCATGAATGTCGTGAGCAGCGTCAGGATTTTCTGCATAATACATTTTACTCATGAAACTATTTTACCATATTTTAGTGAAATGTTAAATCGTTTACAAAGCTGAAATTCAACAAACAAACTAAATCTGTTATGATAATAATTAAATGATCTTTGTATTTTTCACTCTATTTTTCCCTGTTAGAGGCAACTTATAGCAACTTTCAAGAATCAGAATGATAAATATCGAATTTCATTCTCTCTTTGACTACGAAATATGATATACTAAGATATCGAACGAGGAAAAATTATGACCAACGAATTTTTACATTTTGAGAAAATCAGCCGTAAAACCTGGCAGTCCTTGCATCGCAAAACAACTCCTCCCTTGACGGAAGAAGAACTGGACTCCATCAAGAGTTTTAACGACGAAATCAGCCTACAAGATGTGACAGACATCTATCTGCCACTGGTTCACCTTATCCATATCTATAAAAAAGCCAAAGAAGATTTGTCTTTCTCAAAAGAAATCTTTCTTCAAAGAGATAGCAAGCCCCAACCTTTTATTATTGGGGTTTCGGGTAGTGTTGCTGTGGGGAAATCGACCACTAGTCGCTTACTTCAGATTCTTCTATCACGTACTCTCCCGGATGCTACTGTAGAATTGGTGACAACTGACGGTTTTCTCTATCCCAACCAAACTTTAATTGAGAAAGGTATCTTAAATCGCAAAGGTTTTCCAGAGAGTTATGACATGGAAGCCTTGCTGAATTTTCTTGACCGCCTAAAAAATGGGCAAGATGTCGATATTCCTGTCTATTCTCATGAAGTGTATGACATCGTCCCTGGGGAGAAACAACGCGTTAAGGCTGCGGATTTTGTCATCGTTGAAGGCATTAATGTCTTTCAAAATCCTCAAAATGAGCGCCTTTACATCACTGATTTCTTTGATTTCTCCATCTACGTGGATGCTGCTGTCGAGGACATTGAAAGCTGGTATTTAGACCGCTTTTTGAAGCTCCTCAGCTTTGCCCAGAATGATCCTGAAAGCTACTACCACCGTTTTACTCAAATGCCAATGGAAGAAGTAGAATCTTTTGCCCATCAAGTATGGACTACTATCAACCTTACAAATCTACAAAACTATATCGAACCGACAAGGAATCGCGCCGAGGTCATTCTCCACAAGACTAAAAATCACGAAATCGATGAAATTTACCTAAAAAAATAATTTCCCCTTGTCAAAACCTAAGTTTTCAGATATAATGGTATAGTTAGTAAATATGGAGGTAAGAACATTGGCAAACATTAAATCAGCTATCAAACGCGCTGAATTGAACGTTAAACAAAACGAAAAAAACTCAGCTCAAAAATCAGCTATGCGTACTGCTATCAAAGCTTTCGAAGCAAACCCTTCTGAAGAACTTTTCCGTGCTGCTAGCTCAGCTATCGACAAAGCAGAAACTAAAGGTTTGATTCATAAAAACAAAGCAAGCCGCGATAAAGCTCGTCTTTCAGCTAAACTTGCTAAATAAGAAACAGTCCATAGAGGCTGTTTTTTTGTCCTCTAATAAGAAAAGGTAGAAAATGAAAATCGCAATTATTGGATATTCTGGAGCTGGCAAGTCAACTCTAGCTGAAAAGTTGTCTCACTACTACTCCATCCCTAGACTACATATGGATACACTCCAATTTCAACCTGGTTGGCAAGATAGTGACCGCGAATGGATGTTGACCGAGATGAAAAACTTTCTCACAAAGCATGAAACTTGGGTCATTGATGGCAACTACTCTTGGTGTTGCTATGAAGAAAGAATGCAGGAAGCTGACCAAATCATCTTTCTCAACTTTTCCCCATTGTCTTGTCTCTTTCGAGCCTTCAAACGTTATCTCACATATCGCGGCAAGGTCAGAGAAAGTATGGCTGCAGGCTGTCCTGAACGCTTTGACTGGGACTTTATCAGATGGATTCTCTGGGATGGACGGAGCAAATCCGCTAAGGAACGTTATCAGCAGATTCAAGAAAGCTATCCAGAGAAAGTAATTGTTCTCAGGTCGCAAAAGGAGATGGACTACTTCTTAGAAAATCTCGCACATAACAAGAAAAACCAACGTGCCTAACGTTGGTTTTTTGCTTTTATCCAATCACACTTCCGTTTGGTACAGCCGGTTCAACTGTGAGAAGGGTTAATTTGCCATCATGTTCAGCTGAGAGGATCATTCCTTGACTGACATATTTTTTCATCATCTTACGTGGTTTAAGGTTGGCAACGATTTGGACCTTCTTGCCGACCAATTCTTGTTCATTTGGATAGTATTTTGCAATTCCTGAGAGGATTTGACGGTCTTCACCATCACCAGCATCCAAACGGAATTGAAGCAACTTATCAGAACCTTCCACTTTAGAAACTTCTTTGACTTCTGCGACACGGATTTCAACCTTGTCGAAGTCTTCAAACTTGATTTCTTCCTTGTTTAGTTTGAGTTCGACTTCATCTGGATTCCATTCTTTTTCGACTGCTGGTTTGTTGCCTTCCATTTGTTCCTTGATATAGGCGATTTCTTCTTCCATATCCAGACGTGGGAAGATTGGAGTTCCTTTGGCTACTACTGTTACACCCTCAGGAAAATTCCCCAAGCTCAAGTTCTCAAGACTAGTAACTTCTGCGAGACCAAGCTGAGTCAAGACTGCGCGACTGGTTTCCATCATAAATGGCTCAATCAAGTGTGCTACGACACGAAGGCTAGCTGCCAAGTGACTCATGACACTTGCCAATTGGTCACGAAGTGCTTCATCCTTAGCCAAGACCCATGGAGCTGTCTCATCGATGTATTTGTTGGTACGTGAGATAAGCGTCCAA
Organism: Streptococcus sp. 5905; assembly: GCF_013276505.1. NCBI lineage: Bacteria > Bacillati > Bacillota > Bacilli > Lactobacillales > Streptococcaceae > Streptococcus > Streptococcus sp. 5905. Next base: position 556,854 of record NZ_VMLC01000001.1, on the reverse strand, counting down.
ACTGCTTCTAGAGCACGTGGGTAGTCAACTGCATCCATGTGTGTATGGTAATCAGCAATTGATTCAGTAGCTACTTGAGCAAGAGCATGGTCAAATTCTGTCACACCTTCTACATAGGCAGGGATTTGTCCATCAAAGTACTTGTTAATCATGGAAACCGTACGGTTGAGGAGGTTTCCTAGGTCATTGGCTAATTCATAGTTAATACGGCCTACATAGTCTTCTGGAGTGAAGGTTCCATCTGAACCAACTGGAAGGCTACGCATGAGGTAGTAACGAAGTGGGTCCAGTCCATAACGCTCTACTAGCATTTCAGGGTAAACGACATTTCCTTTAGACTTAGACATCTTACCGTCTTTCATGACAAACCAACCATGGGCAATCAAGCGGTCAGGCAACTTCATATCCAACATCATGAGAAGGATTGGCCAGTAGATGGAGTGGAAACGAAGGATGTCTTTCCCTACCATGTGGAAGACCGTTCCATTCCAGAACTTGTCGTAGTTAACATGATCGTCTTGACCGTAACCAAGAGCAGTCGCATAGTTGAGAAGGGCATCAATCCAAACGTAGACAACGTGTTTTGGATTTGATGGTACTGGCACGCCCCAAGTAAAGGTTGTCCGAGATACGGCCAAGTCTTCCAAACCTGGTTCGATGAAGTTACGTAGCATTTCATTAAGACGACCATCTGGAGTGATGAAGTCAGGGTGAGATTTGAAAAATTCAACCAAGCGTTCTTGGTATTTGCTGAGGCGAAGGAAATAAGATTCTTCAGAAACCCATTCGACCTCGTGGCCTGATGGAGCGATACCACCCGTCACATTTCCAGCTTCATCACGGAAAACTTCCGCAAGCTGGCTTTCTGTAAAGAATTCTTCATCTGAGACTGAATACCAGCCAGAGTATTCACCCAAGTAGATATCATCTTGAGCAAGCAAGCGTTCAAAGACCTGAGCCACTACTTTTTCATGGTAATCATCAGTTGTACGGATGAATTTATCGTATGAGATATCGAGTAATTTCCAGAGTTCTTTGACACCAACCGCCATGCCATCAACATAAGCTTGTGGTGTAATACCAGCTTCTTCCGCTTTCTGTTGGATCTTTTGACCATGCTCGTCAAGACCTGTCAGATAAAAGACATCGTAGCCCATAAGGCGTTTGTAACGTGCTAGGACATCACAGGCGATGGTTGTGTAAGCAGAACCGATATGAAGTTTACCAGATGGATAGTAAATCGGTGTTGTAATATAAAAATTCTTTTCAGACATAATTTTTCCTTTCCAGGCAAATGAAACCTGTTTTTCTAACACTTCATTATATCATATTTTTAGCGATTTTCGATAGGAAAATCCATACAAAAACAAGACAGACAAGTGTCCATCTTGTTTATCTTATTCATAGCGAAGGGCTTCAATTGGATCAAGCTTAGACGCTTTATTGGCTGGTAAGACACCAAAGATCATCCCAACACTGGCTGACACAGCCAAGCTAAAGAGAGCAATCGGTAGCGAGACACCAATTTCTATTCCTTCCATCATATTTTTTAACAAAGCGCCTGCTAGCATGGTCAAGCCCGCTGCACTTATTAGGCCGATGACTCCACCTAGCAAGGTCAAAATCATGGACTCAATCAAAAACTGTACCAAGATATTAGCCCGTGTAGCTCCCAATGCTTTACGAAGACCAATCTCACGAGTACGCTCCGTTACAGAAACCAGCATAATATTCATAACTCCAGTCCCTCCCACAAAGAGAGAGATTCCTGCGATAGCACTAATAATAGCGGTCATAAAACCAAAGATTTGCTGAACCTCTGCAAAAGCGGCGGTTTCGTCTACAACCTGATATTCTCCCTGCTGTACTCCTGCAATTTCCGTCATCTTGCGTGCGAGTTCTGGCCCCAAAGTCGGAGTTAGACTCGTATCATTCACACGAAAGACAATATTAGAAATTTCCTCTACATTAAAATTAGCTGCTACAGAAGCATTGGTTGTAATCGGTAAGCCACCTACACCAAACATCTTAGCACTTTTAACAGCAGGACTAGAGTAAACACCAATCACACGATAGCTATATCCATTGGCTGAAATGATTTGATTGAGTGCTGCCTGAGGCGAGTCAAAAAGACTTTTAGCGAGTTCTTCATCTAGCAAAATCACACTTGCAAAATCTCGGTAGTCTTGTTCTCTCAGATCCCTACCTGCAATAATTTTATTTTCTACAGCAGACATATAAGTAATATTTCCACCTGTCAGACTTGCTCTCTCTACCTTTTTATCCTTATAGGTCAAAGTAACATTTGTACTATTAGTCACATAATAGCCATCTACACCTTTTAGTTTGGCAGCTTCCCTAACCCACGATTCCTGTGTTTTAGGTGGTTCTACGTGAACATCTTCTTTACCAGATAGTGTCAGTGCAGATTGCTTTTGTGTAAAAGAACCGTCCTTACTTTTAATTGGTGAGAAAAACACCTGAATATTTTTCTGAGATTTTGTCATATTTTTATTGACCTGACGAGACATAGAGTCCCCCAAAGCCATAATGACAACTACTGAAGAGACTCCGATGATAATGCCAATCATGGTCAAAAAGGAGCGCATCTTGTGTGCCATAATAGATGAAAAGGCAAATTTCAGATTTTGCATCTTAGTTCTCCTTTCCTTCCAAACGAGCGCTATCAGATGAAATAACTCCATCACGGATTACAATCTGGCGTTTTGCATAGGCTGCAATTTCGGGCTCGTGCGTTACCATAATAATAGTCTTGCCTTCTTCATTTAACTCAACCAAGAGTTCCATGATTTGACTTCCTGTTTTCGTATCCAAGGCACCTGTCGGTTCATCAGCTAGGATGATTGAGGGATCGTTAACAAGAGCACGCGCAATGGCCACCCGTTGTTTTTGACCGCCAGACAACTCTGAAGGAAGGTGATGAATACGATCAGTCAACTCTACTTTACTCAGATATTCCTCTGCCAACTTGCGACGTTGGGCAGCTGGAACTCCTGCATAAATCAAGGGTAACTCAACATTTTGAACGGCATCCATCTTTGACAAAAGAAAGAACTGTTGAAAGACAAAGCCAATTTGTTGGTTACGTACCTGTGCCAACTGCTTTTCACCTAGACGGGCCACTTCTTGACCTTCTAGATAGTATTCGCCGCTAGTTGGAGTGTCCAGCATTCCGATGGTATTCATCAGAGTAGATTTACCCGAACCAGATGGTCCCATAATGGCAACAAATTCCCCTTCGCCAATCTCCAAATTAATATTTTTCAAGACCTGCAGTTCCTGTTCACCATTTCGATAGCTCCGGCAGATGTTTTTTAGACTAATTAGTTGTTTCATCAGCCTTCACCTCTTTTCCTTCTTCCAAGGAAGTCGTTGGATTACTGATGACTTTGGTTCCGTCTGTCAAACCAGATGTGATCTCTTGGTTTTCTGCGTCAGCATTTCCTAGGCTAACTTCGATTTTCTTAGCCTTATTCTCTTCGTCAACCACCCAAACATAGTTTTTCCCGTCTTCAGTAATGACACTGGTTAAGGGTACGAGGATTGATTTCTTGTCACTTTTAACCTCAACACTAACGGTGAAACCTGGTCTCAAATCACCAATCTCACTCGTCACTTCAATCGTATAAGGATATTTAGAACCAGTATTCCCCCCAGTTATAGCATTCGTTCCTTCTCCACTATTTTTAGGGTAAGCTGAAATAAAGCTGATCTTCCCTGTCCAAGTTTTATCTTGGTAAACTTTAGAAGAGAAGGCCACTTCTTGGCCAACAGAAAGGTTGGCAAGATTGTACTCGGAAAGTTCTCCCTTGACTTGTAGATTGTCGTTACTTACTACATGAACCATCACTTGATTTGCAGCAGTTGTGGACTTCGATACATTGCGATTAACTTCTACAACTGTACCTTCTAGCGTACTCAGAACCTTTGTTGCGTCCAATTGGGCCTGCGCCTTTTTAAGTTGCGCCTCTGCATCAGCACGACTATCACGAGCATCACTAATTTGAGAATCAATGGAAGAGACAGAAGAACCCTGCGTTCCATCATCATATTCTTCCGAATCAGCTAGAGTGTTGTTTCGTGATTCCTTCAAGTCATTGATACGACGATCAGCCTTGGCTATGGCACGGTTAGCTGCATCATAAGCAGACTGCGCTTCTGTGCTGTTGTATTTTACGAGCGCTTGTCCTTTGTCAACCTTATCTCCAACAGAAACCAAGATTTCATCCACCTCACCCTTACTTGCATCCAAATAAACATATTGTTCATTTTTTGCGGTGACGGTACCAGATAAGAGAACAGAGGAGGCAACTGTTCCTTCCTTTGCGACTACAAGATGCGATGTGTCATCCTTACCGGTAGCCTGAGAGGGCTGTCTAAATAGCAAAATACCCACTGCACTGGTTATAATAATACTTGCAGCACCAATAGCTGTGTATAGTTGCCATTTTTTAGTTTTCTTATTCCCCTTCATCACAAAACTCCTATTTTATTTTCAATACAAAGACTATTATAGCAAATTTACCTACTCTAAACAATGATTGTTCAGAGAGAAAAGAGAACAATTCAGGAAACATGCCTTGTTTCCATTTGATTTATGCAGAATTGTACTAGTAACATCATACACCTTATTTCTATATTTAGCAAGTGATTTCTGCTATTTCTTTAGAGCGTAGCAGATTTTTGCATTCAAATAGTAAAAACGATAGAATATGACTATCAAAACTATAAGGAGTTTTCTATGAGAGAATATGATATCATCGCTATCGGTGGAGGGAGTGGCGGTATCGCCACTATGAACCGAGCTGGTGAACACGGCGCTAAAGCAGCTGTTATCGAAGAGAAAAAATTAGGTGGAACTTGTGTCAACGTTGGCTGTGTTCCTAAGAAAATCATGTGGTATGGAGCGCAAATCGCTGAAAGCTTCCACCACTACGGCCCTGACTATGGTTTTACAAGTTCAGATGTTCAATTTGATTTTGCAAAACTTAGCCAAAACCGTGAAGCCTACATCGACCGTGCTCGCTCATCTTATGATGGAAGTTTCAAGCGCAATGGGGTTGATTTGATTGAAGGTCGTGCTCATTTTGTTGATGCTAACACCGTCAGCGTCAATGGTGAATTGATTCGTGCCAAGCATATCGTGATTGCGACTGGCGCTCGTCCAAGCATCCCAACTATTCCTGGAGCTGAACTCGGTGGTAGTTCAGACGATGTCTTTGCTTGGGAACAACTTCCTGAATCCGTTGCTATTCTAGGTGCTGGCTATATCGCCGTTGAATTAGCAGGCGTTCTCCACGCTCTCGGAGTAAAAACGGATTTGTTTGTGCGTCGCGATCGTCCCTTGCGTGGTTTTGACAGCTACATCGTGGAAGGTCTCGTCAACGAAATGGAAAAAACAGGCCTGCCTTTGCACACGCATAAGGTACCCGTCAAGCTCAAAGAAACTGAGCAAGGCATAACGATTCATTTTGAAGACGGTTCTAGTCACACTGCCAGCCAAGTTATCTGGGCTACTGGTCGCCGTCCAAATGTAGATGGTCTTGAGCTAGAAAAAGCTGGCGTCACACTCAACCAACGTGGATTTATCCAAGTGGATGAGTATCAAAATACAGTTGTAGATGGTATCTACGCCCTTGGAGACGTTACTGGTGAGAAGGAACTGACCCCAGTAGCCATCAAGGCAGGACGTACCTTATCTGAACGCCTCTTTAATGGAAAAACAAATGCCAAGATGGACTACACGACTATCCCTACTGTTGTCTTCTCACACCCAGCAATCGGAACAGTCGGTTTGACTGAAGATCAAGCTATCAAAGAATACGGCCAAGATAACATCAAAGTCTACAAGTCAAGCTTTGCATCCATGTACTCTGCCGTTACAAGCCATCGTCAAGAGTCTCGCTTCAAACTCATCACCACAGGTGATGACGAAAAAGTTGTTGGCCTACACGGACTTGGTTACGGAGTGGATGAGATGATTCAAGGATTCGCTGTTGCTATCAAGATGGGAGCAACAAAGGCGGACTTTGATGCTACAGTAGCTATCCACCCAACCGCTTCAGAAGAATTTGTGACCATGCGCTAATTATCGCAAGAGACCTCTTGAGGTCTCTTTTTACTTGCAAAATCGGCTGTTACAAAAAATGTTACCCTTAATTCAAAAACAGGTTGACTTTTCTCTCTGAATTAGTATAATAGTTACTATAATTTTAAAAAGAGGTTAACAGTTTTGAAAAAAGCTCATATCTATGCTATCCCTGCTATCGGTGCTGCTCTCATCGCCGTATTGGCACAAATCAGTCTCCCTATCGGTCCTGTACCTTTCACTCTGCAAAACTTTGCGATCGGTCTGATTGCTACTGTTTTTAGACCTAGAGAAGCTGTCCTTTCTGTAGCTCTCTACCTCCTGCTGGGTGCCATTGGTTTACCTGTCTTTGCAGGGGGAGGAGCTGGGTTTCACGTTTTAGTCGGTCCAAGTTCAGGCTATCTTTGGTTCGACCTTGTCTATGCAGGACTTACCTCTTATCTCATCCATCAGAACAGTGGCTATATCCGCATTTTCCTAGCCAACCTCTTGGGTGATTCCCTCGTCTTTGTCGGAGGTATTCTCAGCCTCCACTTCCTTGCTGGTATGTCATTTGATAAGGCACTCGCTGTTGGTGTCCTTCCTTTTATCCTTCCTGATCTTGGTAAGATCATAGCGATCAGTTTCATTAGTCGTCCACTATTACAACGACTTAGGGGACAAGCATACTTCTCAATTTAACCCAAAAAGGATACTGAGTCAAAAACTCAATATCCTTTTATTGATTTCCTTTAAAAGCATCCACCATTACCTGAAATTCTTCATTTGTAAGGGTGATTCCTTTTCCCATCTTGGTATGATCAGGGCTCCAAGTTCGAATATCAAACTTAGCTGGAGCGCCATTAAAGCTGACTCGGTTTAGTTCTTTTGTCCATCCTTTTTCATTTTCAGACAAGGTCAGTAAGTGTTCTTCGATTTCAAATGTAAATTCTGCCATTTTAACTCCTTTATGTGATATGCTTTCTCTAGTCTATTCGTAAAATCTTGTAGATTTTAGGAAAATTTTATATAATATGGTTATATAAGAGGGGAGAAGCCTATGAGATATACATTCAAGCATGTCTTAGATAAGATACAAGACTTTCTCAGTGGACAGGATGAACGAGATTATTCTGAAAACGACTCCCTCATTGCCACAATTGAACAAGCCATCCAGAAAAAAACTGCTGTTCATGTCATACTAGCTGAAACAAGCTTCACTGGTGATATCGTCAAATATGATACCAGTCGTCAACAGATTATTGTCAAAAATTTTACAAAAAATGTGACACGTATCATCCGAATCACTGATATCAAAAGACTTCGTTTCGTCCCTTCAACTGTACAAACAGCTCAGAAAAATAGATTTAAGAAAGAGTGAGATGCTTTTCATCCCACTCTTTTTCTTAACGAATTTGTTCAAAATGCAGGTGAACTGCGATATGGTCTCCGTAACCGCTTCTCTCCAAATCACGTTGCAAGCGATAAGAAATGTAGTGTTCTGCGATGGTGATATATCCTGCCCCCAACAAACGATTTTCAACCATTGATTGGATCATACTAATGGTCGCACGTTCCACTTTTGCTTCTTCCAAGTCCAAGACTACTTTTTTAGTGACTTGAGCTAGGTTTTGACGCAAATCATCTGTCAAAACATAAACAGTCTGAGCCGCTTTTAAAACAGCTTGGTAGATTTTATCTGGATCAAAGTCTGCAACTTCTCCATTACGTTTGATTACTTGCATAGGGTTCTCCTTTATTCTTTGTTTTCTTTGATTTCAGCTAGCATTTTTTCTTCTTCTGCTGTTAGTTGATAGTTTTCTAGCAAATCTGGTCTGCGCTGGTAGGTTTTCTTTAAACTCTCATAAAGTCGCCACTGACGAATCTTCTCATGGTGCCCACTCATAAGCACATCTGGAACCACCATGCCTCGATAGTCATAAGGACGTGTGTATTGGGGATATTCGAGCAATCCCGAAGAAAAACTATCGTCCTGGTGACTAGACTCCTTGCCAATCACTTCCGGAATCAAGCGAACAGTCGCATCAATCATAGTCATAGCCGCCAATTCACCACCAGTCAAGACATAATCTCCCAGGGAAATTTCATCGGTTACCAAGGTCTTGATGCGCTCATCATAACCCTCGTAGTGTCCGCAGATAAAGATTAGCTCATCTTCCTGGGCCAAATCCTCAGCATAAGCTTGATCGAACTGTTTCCCAGCAGGATCAAGCAGGATGACACGGGGATTTTTCTTTTCAATAGCATCAAAGGCATCGAAAATGGGTTGGGCTCGGAGCAACATCCCCTGACCGCCTCCGTAGGGCTCATCATCTACATGGCGGGCTTTTTCAGCGTATTCTCTGAAATTATGATACTGGATTTCCAAGAGCCCTTTTTCTCGAGCCTTTCCAACAATCGAGTGTTCCAATGGAGAAAACATCTCAGGAAAGAGGGTTAAAATATCAATCTTCATCATCTAGCCCTTCTAAGATGTCCACATCAACCCGTTTGTTTGGAATATCAACATTGAGAACTACTGGGGGTATGTAAGGTAGAAGCAGATCACGCTTACCTTTTCGCTTGACCACCCAGACATCGTTGGCACCTGGTTGCAGGATTTCCTTGATAGTTCCTATCAAGTTGTCTCCCTCGTAAACTTCCAAACCGATAATCTCGTGATAGTAGAATTCCCCATCGTCTAGGTCATTCAAATCTTCCTCAGCGACCTTGAGACTATAACCCTTGTACTTTTCAATCGCATTGATATGGTACATTTCTTTGAATTTGATAATGTCAAAATTCTTATGCTTACGGTGGCTAGCAATGGTCACTGTTTGGACAAACTGATCTTTTTCATCAAACAAAGCCAGCTCTGCCCCTTTTTTAAACCGTTCCTCGGCAAAATCCGTCACAGACAAGACACGCATCTCACCCTGCAGCCCCTGCGTATTGACGATTTTCCCAACATTAAAGTAGTTCATCTTGTCTCCTGTATCTATTTCTATCCTTTATTTTATCACGTTCCAAGGATTTTCACAAGTTGGATAAATCTCATCTTACGGAGCTACTACTTCTTCAAAAAATTCACCAACTATCTGATTAAACTCTTTAGGGTGATCATTCATCGGTTGGTGTTTGCTGTCTGAAATCGTTACTTGACGCGCATTGGGATTTAAAGCAATGATCCCATCATAGATTATTTTTAGGTGTTTGGGGAAATCATTTTCTCCTCTTACTAATAGCATGGGAGGATTTCCTTTATATCCTTCTATCTCATGGACTGCCAAGAAACCTGTGATTCCAAGGTTCAAGAAAACATCTCGCCCAGTTTCTATAATGGCCGTCTTGACCAATTCTCTTGTGATAGGGTTATCAGTACACATTTTTGAATTTTTATCAGCAATCACCTTCCAAGGAATCGTTTTGTACATAAGAGAACTATATTTGATTCGACCTCTTTCTTTCTCTGATAAGTATCGATGCTGTCCCCAACTATCTACCATGACCAAGGCTAGGACTCTTTCTGGATGGCGATAGGTATACTCTTGAAGTGGATTTCCTCCCCAAGAGTGACCAACCAATATCACCTTATCCAGCTTAAAATAGGACAAAATGGCATCTACATCTTGAATAGCGCCTTCTAAGTCGGGTAGCCCAACTTTCATAGGTGATTCACCCTGCCCTCTAACATTTACAAAGTAAAGGTCAAATCCATCAAAAGCATCATACTGGTGGGCCCACATCTGACTACGTCCACAAGCTCCATGATAAAAAATAATATGCCCTTTACTTGCGTTTCCAGGACGATGATAAACAACCAAATCACAATCTAAGACTGCTATAAGGTGGCGTTTCAACATCTTGGGTTTTCTGTTATAAAAAGCAATAGCTTCAGCTATATCATTTGGCTTCATTTTTACATTCGCTCCTCTTTATCCTAATATCATTCTTTTTATCTATTTTATCACTCTATATTAAAATCATCGTTTTCTAAACTTAGTTTCATTAAAAATTTTGAATTTTCTGTACAATATAGATAAAGAAAAAGACTGCTAAGCAATCTTTACTTTTTTCTCATCAGATTCATGCCTAAGATTCCAGCAATAATCAAAGTTGCTCCAATCACATGGTAACTATAAATTGGTTCGTGGAGGATAAGAGCTCCAGCTAGAATGGTCAAAACTGTTCCAAGATTGCCAAAGACACTGACGGTTGATGCCCCGAGGCGAACGATAGCATAGATAGAAAGACTACCAGTCACGATAGAGGCTAGTATTCCCAAATAGAGGATGGAAAGCAGATAGGACACCTGTCCAAGTGGTGCAAAGTAAGCTAATATGTTCCCCTCTAGATAGTGCGTGGTCAGACTCAGCATATTAAAGGTGACGAAGCCAACAAATATCACAACAGCTGTCATATCCACGGCCCGATAGCGACCTCCTTTAGCCTTGCTGAGGATATTGTTTATCGCATTGGCGAGAACAGATCCCAACATCAAGAGAAAGCCCAAGCTAGCAGTTTCCGTGCTAAAGTTTGCTCCTTTGCTAAGGAAGATGAAAACTACTCCTGCTACAGATAAAATTAAAAAGAACTTTTGCAACAAACTTGTCTTTTCCTTGAGAAAGACCGATGCCAAAAGGAGAGTAAAAATCGGGACAAGTGCTTGTAAAATTCCCGCTTCAGAAGACGATATATACTGTAAAGCAAAGGATTGGAAAATAAAGAAGAGAAGTGGATAGAAAAGACTCATAGGCAGAATAGAAAGAATATCTTTTCTACTTAAACTCACATTGATAAGTTTTGTTTGATGAAGGATGACCAATACCAAAGCAGCGATTGTATAGCGATGTGCCAAGTTTGTAAGAGGACTGGCATAGCCCAAAGCAATCTTAGTAAATAAAAAAGAAAAACCAATGATGGCTGAAAAGGATAAAGCTGCTAGGTATGCTTTTGTTTTCTCGTTCATAGATTGTTACTCCCTTTAAATTAGCCAGTCTCAAGATTGATTGACTAGAATTTTTGAGACTGTCTTTCCATTTTAGCATAGTAAAATCCTAGATGCTATTTCTAGGATTGGTATTTTATTCCTCCTATCACTCTTTCAAGGTGATAAATTCTTTTTCCTTGTCTAAAAAAGACTCAGCAAGACTGGTCTGCTTTTCTCGTTCTTGTCTCACAAGTTCTAGCTTGTCTACCTCTTAAAGATTCCTTACTTTGATAGCATAAACTGCCTATTTCATTGCTTTCTCTATAAAAGCAAGCGTATGCTAGGAAAATCTTTCATATCAGTGAAAAGAGATTACTCCTAGTTTTCTTGGAGGTTTTCCAAAAATCCTTCCAAATCTCGTTCATGCTGATACTTAATGGCAGCCTTCTTATCTTTGTCAAAGATGGTTTTGGTTAGGTCAATATCGTTGATGACCGCAATTGCAACAGTGTAGTGAATAATATCAGCTAGTTCTTTGGCAAGTTCCTCGTTTGAGTCCTGAACACCCTCTTTTCGACCAGAGCGCCCATTCAAGACCTCAGCTACTTCTCCGACTTCCTCCACTAGCTTGATAAAGAGGCCTTCCTCAGTTCGAGATTGCTGGTAATGTTCGAGTAAGTAAGCTTGTAATTGTCTAAACGTTAGATCCTTCATCTTCTCCTCCTCACAAAAAAGCGAGACATCTGTCCCGCTTTCTTTATTTTTCATCGATAACGATTCTTACTTTTTTGTCTTCAGTTGGGACAGAGTAGACAATCGTTCTTATCGCTGAGATAGTGCGACCCTTACGACCGATAACACGACCGACATCGCTTTGGTCAAGATCCAAGTGATACTCCAAAAACTCTGGTGTGTCTTCAATCTTGATAGTTAAGGCATCAGGTTGTGAAATCAAAGGTTTCACAATCGCAATAATGAGATTTTCAATCGTATCCATCTGTCAACCTACTTTAAACTTATTTTGAGAATTTAGAATCGTGGAATTTTTTCAATACGCCTTCTTTTGAAAGGATGTTGCGAACTGTATCTGAAGGTTGAGCTCCATCAGCCAACCATGCAAGAATGCGATCTTCCTTCAAAGTTACTTGGTTTTCAGCAACAAGGGGGTTGTAAGTTCCAACTGTTTCGATGAAACGTCCGTCACGTGGTGAACGTGAGTCTGCTACGTTAATACGGTAGAAAGGTTTTTTCTTAGAACCCATACGAGTCAAACGGATTTTAACTGCCATTTTTAAAGTCTCTTTTCTTATTTTTTTATTTCGGTGAAATAGCTAAGCTATTTAGCACATGTTCTATTATAGCAGATTTCTGGCAGGTGTCAAGAAAAAAACTTGACAGAGTTGTAAATTTTTTTAAACATTTGAAATCCCCCTCCTTTTAAGGTACAATGATAGAAATGAATTTTTGAGAGGAAAACAATGAAAAAACTAGCAACTCTTCTTTTAGTATCAACTATAGCTCTTGCTGGATGTACTAGTATCCAACGTGGTCTCCGTGGTGATGACTATGTCGACTCTAGTATCTCTGCTGAAGAAAGTTCTAAAGCAGCTGCTCAGGCCGCCAAAGATTTGAATGACGCTTTGACCAATGAAAATGCTAACTTCCCTCAACTTTCTAAAGAAGTTGCTGAAGATGAAGCCGAGGTTATTTTACACACAAATCAAGGTGATATCCGCATCAAACTCTTTCCAAAACTAGCACCTCTTGCGGTTGAAAACTTCCTTACTCACGCTAAGGAAGGCTATTATAACGGCATCACCTTCCACCGTGTCATCGATGGATTTATGGTCCAAACTGGAGATCCTAAAGGAGATGGTACAGGTGGCCAATCTATCTGGCATGATAAGGATAAAACAAAGGACAAGGGAACTGGTTTTAAAAATGAAATCTCTCCTTACCTATACAATATCCGCGGAGCTCTTGCTATGGCTAACACTGGTCAACCAAATACCAACGGTAGTCAGTTTTTCATCAACCAAAACTCGACAGATATTTCAGCTAAACTCCCTACAAGCAAGTATCCAAAGAAAATCATTGAAGCCTATAAAGAAGGTGGAAATCCAAGTCTAGACGGCAAACATCCTGTCTTTGGTCAAGTCATCGATGGCATGAATGTTGTCGACAAGATTGCCAAGGCTGAAAAAGATGAGAAAGACAAACCAACAACTGCTATCACCATTGATAGTATCGAAGTAGTGAAAGACTACGATTTCAGCAAAAAATAAGCCATCAACAGATAAGGAGACAACGACATGATTCTATTTTGGGGTTCTAAAGGATATCAAAAAGATTTGGGACATACGCAAACTGCGATCGAATGTGGTCATTGTAACAATGTCGACACTTGGGAGATCGTAGAAACTGGGCGCAAGTTCACCCTTTACTGGATTCCACTTTTTCCTTATGGTAAAAGTTACTTCGTTTCTTGTCCGATTTGCCACTACGGTAAAGAAATTGAGAAATCTGAAGTTGAAAACTATTTAAATTACTAGTCAAAAAAGCCAAGTCATTTCGATTTGGCTTTTTTACTGCTTTTAAGTTAGCTTGTTAAAGTCCCAGATTTGGTCCATCCAGCCTTCATAGAAGTCTGGTTCGTGACAAACCATGAGGATTGAACCCTTATACTCTTTCAGAGCACGTTTGAGTTCATCCTTGGCATCCACATCTAGGTGGTTGGTCGGCTCGTCAAGTACCAAAACGTTATTTTCACGGTTCATCAAGAGACAGAAACGCACCTTAGCTTGTTCCCCACCTGATAAGACTTGAATTTGACTTTCGATGTGCTTGGTCGTCAAACCACAACGAGCAAGGGCTGCACGGACTTCTGCTTGATTAAGGGCAGGAAAGGCATTCCAGACAGCCTCTAGTGGTGTTTGACGATTGCCACCTTCTACTTCTTGCTCAAAATAACCAAGTTCTAGGTAGTCACCGCGTTCGACTTCCCCAGCGATTGGCGAAATAATGCCCAAGAGAGACTTCAAGAGAGTTGTTTTCCCAATACCATTGGCCCCAATAATGGCAACCTTTTGATTGCGTTCAAAAGTAAGATTTAAGGGTTTGGTCAGAGGACGATCATAGCCAATCTCCAAGTCCTTGGCTTGGAAGATAAAGCGCCCTGGCGTACGAGCTGGTTTGAAATCAAAGGAAGGCTTTGGTTTCTCACTTTGGAGTTCGATAATATCCATCTTGTCGAGTTTCTTTTGACGGGACATGGCCATATTACGCGTTGCGACACGCGCTTTGTTTCGAGCGACAAAGTCCTTGAGGTCAGCTATCTCTTTCTGCTGACGTTCGTAAGCAGCCTCTAGCTGAGATTTCTTCATGGCATAGACTTCTTGGAACTGGTAGTAGTCACCAGAATAACGCGTCAGCTGTTGATTTTCCACATGATAGACGATATTGATAACGTCGTTGAGGAATGGGATATCATGTGAAATAAGGACAAAGGCATTCTCATAGTTTTGGAGATAACGCTTGAGCCAGTCAATGTGTTCAGCATCCAAGTAGTTGGTTGGCTCGTCAAGCAACAAAATATCTGGTTTTTCAAGGAGGAGTTTAGCCAAAAGCACCTTGGTTCTTTGTCCACCTGACAAAGACGTTACATCCGTATCCATGCCATAGTCCATGACACCGAGAGCACGCGCCACTTCATCAATCTTAGCATCCAAGGTATAGAAATTACGACTCTCCAGACGGTCTTGGAGTTCGCCAACTTCTTCCATTAGCGCATCGATATCTGCTCCGTCTTCCGCCATCTCCATATAGAGGTCATTGATACGAGCTTCTGCTTTAAATAGCTCATCAAAGGCTGTCCGCAAGACATCACGCACAGTTTGGCCTTCCTTTAGCACAGCATGCTGATCCAGATAGCCAGCAGTCACATATTTGGACCACTCAACCTTTCCTTCATCTGGCAACATCTTACCAGTCACGATGCTCATAAAGGTTGATTTCCCTTCACCATTGGCACCGACTAAGCCGATGTGTTCACCCTTGAGGAGACGGAAGGACACATCTTCAAAAATTGCACGATCACCAAAACCGTGACTCAAATTTTTAACTTCTAAAATACTCATTCTAATTCCTTATCTTGTTTTTATGCAGTCCTTTATAGAGGACCCAAGCCAGATAGCCTCCCAGGGTATTGGTCCACAAATCATCAATCTCAAAGACCCGATTAAAGTCGAATAAAAAATCTAAAACTAGTTGCGTACACTCAATTCCTAGACTCAGTAGAAAACTGAGAAGGATGATTTTTTTTGTTTGCCGTAAATTTGGACAGAGATAAATCAGTTGAAAGACTAGTGGGAAAAGCAAGAAGACATTTAAAATGTTCTGCAAAAAGATCCAAAGGACTTGTCCCAAACTGGTCACTTCACCCAGATTCCAAAGGGAGTTTAAGGGAGTTAAAAGAAAAACCAGGCGTCCAAAAGTTTGAATACCTGGAGTTTCCACTCCTGTAGGAAGTTGAGGCTGGGGAGTGAAGCAAAAATAGACAATGCATAGGCTGTAAACAGCCACTCCCAATCTTAAGATTAATTCTCTTTTTTTAGTCATTTTATGGATTTACCGCTGCGACTGCCTTCTGGCGGTCACGTTTCATTGTATTGGAGCGCAATTGTCCACAAGCTGCATCAATATCTGTACCATGTTCTTGCCGAACGACACAGTTAATCCCTTTTTTCTTGAGGGTATCATAGAAGGCCATCACGCGCTCTTTAGGACTACGGCTATATTGGTCATGTTCACTAACTGGGTTATAGGGAATCAAGTTTACATAAGATAATTTCTTGATGTTCTTGAGCAATTCAGCCAACTCCAAGGCTTGTTCAACACCGTCGTTGACTTCATTGAGCATGATGTATTCAAAGGTCACACGGCGATTGGTTGTTTCGATATAGTACTCAATAGCTGCGAAAAGCTTTTCAATCGGAAAGGCACGGTTAATCTTCATGATGCTTGAGCGCAATTCATTATTGGGTGCGTGAAGAGAAACGGCAAGATTGACCTGAACTCCTTCATTAGCAAAGTCACGAATTTTATGGGCCAAACCTGAGGTAGAAACAGTTATGTGACGAGCACCAATTGCCATCCCCTTGTCATCATTGATGGTACGGACAAAATTCAAAACATTGTTGTAGTTATCAAATGGCTCACCAATTCCCATGACAACGATATGGCTGACACGTTCATCCTGACCACGTTCATCAAAGTATTTCTGAACTAGCATAATCTGCGCTACGATTTCCCCGTTATTGAGGTCACGTTGCTTCTTGATCAAGCCTGATGCACAGAAGGTACAACCGATATTACAGCCAACCTGAGTGGTCACACAGACTGACAAACCATAGTGTTGACGCATGAGTACTGTCTCAATCAACATGCCATCTGGCAACTCGAAAAGATACTTAACAGTACCGTCAGCTGACTCTTGTACAATCCGTTGTTTCAAAGGATTGACCACAAACTGGTCATTGAGCTTAGCAATCAAATCCTTGGAAAGGTTGGTCATTTCTTCAAATGACTGCACACGTTTACGGTAAAGCCATTCCCAGATTTGATCTGTTCGGAATTTCTTTTCTCCTTGTTCTAATACCCATTCTTGCATGGTTTGACGTGTTAAACTATAAATAGACGGTTTCATCTCTTCTCCTTATTCTCTATCTATTTCTGACGAATGACAAAATGGCGCTGACCCTTGTCCTCTTTCTGAGACTTTTGGTCCTTATGACGACGTCTATTTCGCTTATCCGCATTTGGTTTTCTCTTGTTTTGCGAAGGTTTCTTGCCTCTTCTAGGAAGGTTTTCCTCATCCTTTTTACGCATTTTTTTATCAAATGAAGCCCGTTTCGGTGCTTGATTTTCTAGAACGAAATAGGCACAACCATAACTACAGTACTCTAAAAGATAGTCCTGTAAGCGACTAATCTTTTCATTTTTTTCCTCTGTTCGATCGTCTTTGTAAAAACCGCGTAGACGGAGCTGTTCATTGCTCCAATCCCCCACGACATAATCAAACTTGGTCAACACTTCTGAGAAGCGCTGATTAAAGACGGTCACATCGAAGGCATCCTTGATATTTTCAACCAAGGTAAAAGCAATCCCTTCAGTCTCAACCTTTTCCCCATTTACTTGAAATTCTGGGCCAGGAAACTTGTTATAGTTGTATAATTCAGGTGCAATTTCTTTACGCATAGTCTTCCTTTCCCACGATTACTTAACACTCTATTTTACCATAATTTCTAGCAGTTAGCACGTTTCTCATAAAAATGAAAAAAGTCTGACGATTTTGTCAGACTTCTGCCATATAAAACAAAAAAGAGAAGAATGACTCTTCCCTTCCTATTTTTTTATTTTGCTGCTGCGTAAAGCTCATCTACTTTGTTCCAGTTAATCACTGAGAAGAAAGCTTTGATGTAGTCAGGACGTACATTGCGGTATTTCACGTAGTAAGCATGTTCCCAAACGTCCAAGCCCAAGATTGGTTTTTTACCTTCTGAGATTGGTGTGTCTTGGTTTGCTGTTGAAGTTACTTCAAGTTTCCCTTCTTTGTTGACAACCAACCATGCCCATCCAGAACCGAAGCGAGTTGTAGCTGCTGCTGTAAAGGCTGCTTGGAACTCTTCAAATGAACCAAATGTTGCGTCGATTGCTGCTGCAAGTTCTGCTGATGGAGCTGTTTTCTCAGGAGTCATCAATTCCCAGAAAAGAGCGTGGTTCAAGTGTCCACCACCGTTGTTGATAAGCGCTTGGCGGATATCAGCTGGGATAGAATCTACATCAGCAAGCAAAGCTTCAAGGTCTTCACCGATTTCAGGGTGTTTTTCAAGAGCTGCATTGGCATTGTTAACGTAGGTTTGATGGTGCTTGTCATGGTGCAAGTGCATTGTTTCTGCATCGATGTAAGGTTCCAAAGCGTCATATGCGTATGGAAGGTCTGGTAAGATAATAGCCATCTGTAATACCTCTTTTTCTTTCTATATGAAAATGATAACGCAAACATTCACTTTTTTCAAGTTTTTTGCTCAATTCGCCTCTGTCGCAATCTGCAAGAGTACCTTTTCAAACAGGTACCCTTTTTCATAGACACCTGTCTTAATCTGGTAGTCTGTTTCAATCAAATAAGAAATCGCTCGCTTGAGAAAACTCAAAGAAATCCCTCTCGAATCTCTGAGTGCGAACTTGATTTGATAAGGATTAGGATTGCGCCCCAAGTAAGTCCCCAGACTGCTTGCAATCTGCGATTCCGTCTGACCAGCTTCTGATAAAATCTTCACTTGGGTAAAGGTTCGAAACTGTCCTAACATGACAGCTATGAGCTTGATCTCATCCTCCCCTTGCAATGTCAAATCTCTAACCAAGTCACGCGCCTGGTCGATCTTTTTACCCAAGATAAGCTGAGTCAAATCAAAAATATTGTCCTGCAGGGTCTTTGGAATAGCCTCGACAATGTCCTTCTCCTCAATCACACCATCTGACTTATAAGACTGTAAAAAAAGGAGATTTTTCTGGATTTCACTAAATTGAAAACCAGACTTGATTAGTAGATTTTCAAAAGACTTTTCTGCAAACTGCAGACCTTGTGTCTGACTCCATTTTTGGAAATACTGGCGCAGTTCTTGTTCCTTGGGTTCAATAGCATCAAAGAGTTTGGCATCGCGCTTAAGCAATTTGACCAGCCGTCTTTTGCTATCCAACTTTCCTTCAGAAAAAATCAATAATTTTGTTGTTGGCGAAGGGTTATCAAGGTATTCTTCAAACGACTTGAGCTCATCATCTGTTAAAAAGCGTTTCTTGGCTGTTGTGATATCGACAAAATGGTCTAATATCACGATTTTTTCATCCGCAAAGAAAGGGAGACTGACCAACTCCAACTCTAAGTCTTTATAGGCTACTTCTTTCATATCAAAGTAAGTAAAGTTGAGATCAGCTGGATCATAACCAATCTGTTTCAACACTTGACTCTTCATAACTTCAAACTGACCCTGGTCTGTCCCTGTAAATAGGCTCAGGCTAGATAAATTTGATAAAGTCAACTTCTGACTGTCTTCTATGGCTAGCATCTTCTCTCCTTTCTTCTGATTTTTTAGTAACTTTAACCAATATAGCGCAATTTCCCACGGAAATCCTCTAATCTCTCATACCCTTTTTCCACCATGATTTCTTTTAGTTCATTGGTAATGCGTTCAAAAGCACCGACACCTTCTTTGTGGAGCGTTGTTCCAACTTGCACCATACTCGCACCGCAAAGGATGTGTTCAAAGGCATCACGACCCGTCAGAACGCCACCCGTTCCAATGATTTGGATTTGCGGATTGAGACGTTGGTAGAAGGCATGTACATTGGCAAGAGCTATCGGTTTGATATACTCTCCACCAATCCCACCGAAGCCATTTTTAGGGCGAATAACGACAGACTCATCTTCGATATAAAGGCCATTCCCGATAGAATTAACACAATTGACAAACTTGAGCGGATATTTGTTGAAAATAGCTGCCGCTTGGTCAAAGTGAACAATATCAAAATAAGGTGGCAATTTGATTCCAAGAGGTTTGGTAAAGTAGGTAAATACTTCTGCCAAGATACGGTCTGTTGTCTCAAAATCATAGGCAATCTGAGGTTTTCCTGGAACGTTTGGACAAGAGAGATTAAGCTCTGTCAGTCCTTTGAATTCACTCTCTTGAACTTTTTTCAAGATAGCATGTGTTTCTTCTGGAGACATGCCAACTAAAGATAGGAAGAAAGTTCGGTTTGGCTCTTTTTCCTGTAAGTCCAAAAGATAGTCCAGATAGTAGTCTAAGCCATTATTTGGTAAGCCCATGGAGTTGATAGAACCAAGTGGAACATCCTGATAACGTGGTTCAGGATTTCCCTGCCGAAAGTCCAAGGTCGCAGTCTTCGTAACAAAAGTACCTGCCGCTGAGTTTTTGACTCCTTCAAGCTCTTCTATCGTCATACAAGCCACACCCGCTGCATTCATCAAGCAATTATCAAACTCAAAGCCATCTATTTGTGTTTTTGTTGATACCATGATTCTAATCCTCCAGATTCCTTTTATTTCTAATATTATACCATACTTTAAGATTTTCTCTTTGAGAAACTTATCTCAACAGAAAACGTTCGTTTTTTACTATCAGAAAAATAGTTTACTGTAAATTGAAAGAATTTTTAGAAAATTTCTGTTTTTTTTCTTTACACTCAAAAAAAATTCTGCTATAATGGCTCATGTAATAAAATATAACAACAAAAGGAGAACGATATGACATCTGCTAAAGACTATATCCAAAGCGTGTTTGCAACTGTGAAAGCTCGTAACGGGCATGAGGCTGAATTTCTCCAGGCGGTTGAAGAATTCTTCAGCACTTTGGAACCTGTATTTGAAAAACATCCTGAGTATATCGAAGAAAACATCTTGGCACGTATCACTGAGCCTGAGCGCGTAATTTCTTTCCGTGTTCCTTGGGTTGACCGTGATGGAAAAGTCCAAGTGAACCGTGGTTACCGTGTTCAATTCAACTCAGCTGTTGGACCATATAAAGGCGGACTTCGTTTCCACCCAACTGTAAACCAAGGAATCTTGAAATTCCTCGGCTTCGAACAAATCTTTAAAAACGTTTTGACTGGACTTCCAATCGGTGGAGGTAAAGGTGGATCAGACTTCGATCCTAAAGGAAAGACTGACGCTGAAGTGATGCGCTTCTGCCAAAGCTTTATGACAGAATTGCAAAAATACATCGGACCATCTCTTGACGTACCTGCTGGTGATATCGGTGTTGGTGGACGTGAAATTGGTTACCTTTACGGACAATACAAACGTCTTAACCAATTTGATGCGGGTGTCTTGACTGGTAAACCTCTTGGGTTCGGTGGTAGCTTGATTCGTCCAGAAGCAACTGGTTACGGTTTGGTTTACTATACTGAAGAAATGCTCAAAGCTAATGATAACAGCTTTGCTGGTAAGAAAGTGGTTATTTCAGGTTCTGGTAATGTAGCTCAATACGCTCTTCAAAAAGCGACTGAACTTGGCGCTACTGTCATCTCTGTATCTGACTCAAACGGTTATGTCATCGACGAAAATGGTATTGACTTCGATCTTTTGGTTGATGTTAAAGAAAAACGCCGTGCTCGTTTGACTGAGTACGCAGCTGAGAAAGCAACTGCTACTTACCATGAAGGTTCTGTATGGACTTACGCTGGTAACTACGATATCGCTCTTCCATGTGCGACTCAAAACGAAATCAACGGCGAAGCAGCTAAACGTTTGGTGGCTCAAGGAGTTATCTGCGTATCAGAAGGTGCTAATATGCCTAGTGACCTTGATGCGATTAAAGTCTACAAAGAAAACGGAATCCTTTACGGACCTGCCAAAGCTGCCAACGCTGGTGGTGTAGCCGTTTCAGCCCTTGAAATGAGCCAAAACAGTCTTCGTCTCTCATGGACTCGTGAAGAAATTAATGGACGTCTCAAAGACATCATGACAAACATCTTCAACACAGCTAAAACAACTGCTGAAACATACGGACTTGGTACTGACTACCTTGCAGGAGCAAATATCGCTGCCTTCGAAAACGTAGCCAACGCTATGATTGCACAAGGTATTGTTTAATTAGTCGATACATCCTATCGGAGAACAAATGATGAACTTACGGCCAATGGAAGTAAGAGACAATCCAGCTGTAGCGCAACTCATTCGAGCTAGCCTAGAAGAATTCGGGCTTGACAAACCAGGAACTGTCTACTTTGATTCTCATCTAGATCATTTGGCCGACTATTATCAACAGCAAGAGAGGTCAGCTTACTTTGTTCTGGAAGATGAAGGACAGCTGGTTGGCTGTGGTGGCTTTGCACCAGTGTCCGATAAGATTGCTGAATTACAAAAACTGTATGTCACTAAAAATAGCCGTGGCAAAGGTTATTCCAGCAGATTGATAAAGCGGATATTCCATGAAGCCTGCCTAGCAGGTTATGAACAGCTTTATCTAGAAACCTCTACTGAACTGGCTACGGCTGTGGCCATCTATCAACACTACGGTTTCACATCACTGCAACAACCACTTTCTAACGCCGCTGGCCACCCAGCTATGAATATCTGGATGATAAAATCCCTTTTATCAGATGAATAGATGGCAGTATACTCTGGTCGACTCGAAGACATCATGACCAAGAACCACAACACAGCTAAAACAACTTTTAACAATGTAGCCAAGGCTATGATAGTAAAGGTATTGTTCCAATTTATTTTTCAATCCCCAATCACTCTGATTGGGGATTTTTATATTGGTTTTAAAAAAGCCCACTATTTCTAATAGTAAGCTTAAAAATCAACATTCACTTTACTTCTACTAAGGCAAAAGACAGGCATTCAACTATTTCATTTACTGCTTCATCTATGTCTAGGTCCTCATTATCATTCAACATCATTGGAAGAGCATAAGAAAGACTCAAAGCCAAAATATAGCGAACGATTCTTTCATTTGACCAATCTCGGATAACACCATTTTCTTTAAACTGATTCAGGACTGGACTAATTGGCCTAATGATAGAGTGAACAATAACATTCCCTAACTGGTCAGAAATCGTTCCATCAATAAAAGAACGGTTCAAGAGAATTTTAACTTGCATTTGATTCTCCTGAATGAAAACTAGTCTATCTCGAACAATACTTCTTAAAAATAGTGGAAAAGACTCTTGGTTTTCTGTAAATTTCTTCTCAGAAAAATCAGCAATCACTTCTGGAATAACCTGTTCGAGAAAAGTTGACAGAATAGCTTCTAAGATGCCTTCCTTAGTTTTAAAGTAACTAAAAACTGTCCCTTCTGAAACTCCAGCCTCCTTAGCAATAAGGCTGGCTGTTGTATTTTCAAAGCCAATTTCTGAAAATAACTTTAAACTTGATAACAGTACTTGACGTTGTTTTAAACTCAAATTGCTATTTTCTAATGTCTGGGCATACTTTTGTTCTAAACTTTCCATTACTAGCACCTCCCTACTACCCTCTTACTTTTACAACTTTCTTACCTCGAGTGTGTCCCGACTTCAGGCTACGATATGCCTCTCTAACTGACTTTAGAGAAAAATCATAAACCTGATCAATATTCAGCCAAACCTTCCCTTCTGAGACCATTTCTGCTAGAGTGTTTAAATCATCATATGTGGAATGTCTTGGTCCTGTGAACTGGGCTCCTCTTATCATAACATATGGTGAAGGTACTAGCGTTCCAATATCCGTTCCCTTCAATCCTAAACTGAAAGCCAATTTAACATAATCCCTTCCATAGCAATCCAAAAATTTTGTAATAGGCGTTGTACTAGCTGATAGAAGAGCCTTCTTGATATTCTCTTCGTAACTTACTGGTATGGCACCTAAAGACTTCAGATACTCTGCATTTTTCTTACTTGCTATTCCGATCACTGTCGCCCCCTTAGCAACTGCATACTGTACTGCAATACTTCCAATACCTCCTGCTGCGGCTGAAATAACAACAGTATCTCTTGAATTTAAACCGATTCTTCTAAAAGCCCCACCCACAGTTAGAGAGGCTACACCCATAGTAGCTGCATGGTTCATATCAATCATCTCTGGCTTCAACACAATTTCTGATTCATTGACACAAATTTCTGTTGCCAAAGCTCCCCTCTTGGTTCCCAATCCAGGGTCACTGATCATTGTTCCAAAAACCTTATCACCTACTGCAAACCGACTTACTCCTTCACCAACTTCTGTGATAACTCCAGCAAAATCCCGACCAACACCTCTTGGAAAAAGAGATGATTTTGACTCAAACCAACGACTTGGCTTCCTTAGTTTTGTCATAAAAGATAGAAATCGGAGTGGCTTTGCACCTTCAAAAGTCTTATAATCAATAGGATTTAAACCAACAGCATGAACTTCTACCCTAACTTGATTCTCTTTCAAAACATCAGATTTAATGTTCACTAAATCTAACACTTCTTCATCACCGAAACGACTATATTGTATTGCTTGAACAACCATTGTATGAACTCCTTTACACATCTACAAAATTGAGTGAGCACTCAATCACTTTTCTTGATTATATGCTTATTCCCCATAGATGTCAACTATACTGTTTCCAAAACTTCTAACTAAGTTAGCTGTTCATGATAAAAATAGATCTATTTTCCCTTATGAAAAATTATCAAACTATAACTCAAAGAAATCCGACTGCTTATAAAAGCAGCCGGATTTTTATATATCTAATTTTTCAAAAAATTTGCCTGTTGACTGCTTTTCTTTTAGCTTCTCAAGCAGCTCATTTTCCAGAAAAGGACTTAGTTCGTCAAAATCTTGACAAACCTTAAAAACAGTCTCTCTATCTATATGGCCAAAAGTTAGTTCATAATAGTCCTTATGATGATGCCAGTTCTGGTCATAATTGATATCTTTCCGTTGATAGTAAACAATATTTTGCTTCGGTGTCAAGTACAGCTTCTGTGTTAGAATACTTTTCTGATCTTTGGACAACTTGCTACGACTGAAAATCTTAACACCTTGAAAGATCTTTCGCTCATGGATACCTTGATTTGTGACTTTTAATTCAACTCTTTTATAGTGCATATAGTCACCTCCAAAAATTACTTTCATTATATCAGAATCTGGCAGATTTTCAAGCAAAAGTGTCATTTCCAAAAGTCTTTAGTCGCATCTAAAATCTGTTCCGTTGGTGTCACAGTTGCTTCAATAATAGTTTTGCCAGTCATTTTCAGATAGGCTTGTATCAGATGATAGCCATAAGCATAGCCTGCAGCATAGGGCATACCAACCGGAATTTGACCCTGTATCTTCGCGATTTCATCACCGTATAGATAAGGAGCCATTTCCGCCATCCCTGTTAGCTGAAGCTGACTTGAGATGATGGGCTTAATCTCTTCTAACTGCTCTGGACTGGTTGAAGTGACCCAAGGCCCAATGAGATCTTTGCCATAGAGCTCAGCAGCAAAAGACTCTGCCAATCCTTCACTGACTACCCAGTCTGCTAGTGTCGTCTGCTGGTTCCATTTGATAAATTGGAAGCGGACATTATGATTGCACTCGTGGGCCAGCGCCGCTTGCACACGTGGCAAAGTATAGTCATTCGGTAGCAGACTAAGCATGAGGTAACCTGGAATTCCACCATCTCCGCTATAACTCTTATTGAGCTGTAACATGGCCTTTTCAGGTTTGCCCAATAAAATAGTAAAATGGTAATCCTCAACCTCTAAATCATAGCCAGCTTGCTCAAAAAGACCGATACTCCTCTTGATGGTTTCCTGGCAGTCCTGCCAGAGTTGATCAGAGCTCAGAGCGTCGATAGCTGGTCTATCCTTTTCTGAGAGAGTTCCGGGTAGCTGATTCATAAAACCAAGTAGGAACAAAGCATCAAATCCTCCGGGATACTTGGCTTTCAGAGGAATATGTTGAGTTTGGTATTTCGTATCAGAAGGTGCCAACATGCCTAGCGACCTTGATGCGATTAAAGTCTACAAGGAAAACAGAATCCTTTATGGACCTGCCAAAGCTGCCAACGCTGGTGGTGTAGCTGTATCAGCACTTGAAATGAGCCAAAACAGCCTTCGCCTTTCATGGACACGTGAAGAAGTTGACGGCCGCCTCAAAGACATCATGACAAACATCTTCAACACAGCTAAAACAACTGCTGAAACATACGGACTTGGTACTGACTACCTTGCAGGAGCAAATATCGCTTCCTTTGAAAACGTAGCAAACGCTATGATTGCCCAAGGTATTGTTTAAGAAATATGCTAAAAACCTCAATCAAAACGATCGAGGTTTTTTTGAAGCTTCATCTTCTATCAAAACTTCTTCTTCCATAGCATTTTTTATTTTTTTGCCCAAAGATAATAACGTTTCTACATCAGAGGGTTTGCTTGTCCCGAGAGGATTCCAAGTAGAAGATGATAAATTTTCATATTCCTTAGACCGAACTCGAAATTTAATATTATCTCCCTTGGTGTCTATGTCTACATTTAAGGCTCTCGCCCCCAGTTTAGGCTCCTTATTTTTTATCCTACAGAAAATAACTTCTCCTGATACAATCTCCTTTCCATTACACCAAATCCTAATATTTCTTCCAGATAATTCTACGACAAAATTCTTCACTAGACTACCTTGTATTTTTTTAATTAAAAGAAAACTAATACCAAAAAACACTAATACTATCGTATAAAGAAAAAGAGGTTGTGATTTAAAAAAATCATTCAGTTTTAAATAGAATATAGCCAACTGTATTCCCAATACAGGAAGCATGAGGAACATGGGAAAAAGGATACCAATTATTATATCTGATTTTGCTGTTGTCGCTGTAAATTCATATCTTTCCATCAATATCACCTTTATAACATTTCCTTTTTATAGAACATTAATCCCATACTAAGACGGATGCATCAGGGAGTTCAATCTCCCTTTCCCCTAGCCAAGATAAATTTTGAACTATTCTAAGGATATTGTACCACTATTTCTGCAAAAAATACCTTAGCAAACATAATCTCCTTCCACAAATACATCTTCGCTTTATCGAGCGCTGGAGTTTGATTGACATGATTCTCTAATCAAACTCCAGAACTTTATGATGAAAATCTTATGGAACAACTGGAGACACTTTATAAATTTTCTCTTTTCAATTATAAAGAAAAACCGCTAATCCTAAGAATAGCGGTTTAATCATGTTTTTAAGCTACTAATGTAGTTTCTCTATTATTTAAGAGTAACTGAAGCTCCAGCTTCTTCCAATTTAGCTTTGATTTCTTCTGCTTCTGCAGTTGGAACGCCTTCTTTGATGACACCTGGTGCACCATCAACAAGTTCTTTAGCTTCTTTAAGTCCAAGACCAGTGATTTCACGTACAACTTTGATAACACCAACTTTTTTGTCACCAGCAGCTGTCAACTCAACGTCAAATGAGTCTTTAGCAGCACCAGCGTCAGCAGCACCAGCTGCAGCAACAGCTACAGGAGCAGCTGCAGTTACACCAAATTCTTCTTCGATAGCTTTTACAAGGTCGTTCAATTCAAGGATTGAAGCTTCTTTAATTTCAGCAATAATGTTTTCAATGTTCAATGCCATTGTTATTTCCTCCAAATAAGTTTTTAATTTTATAATAGTTTTTTTCGTAGCTAGGCTACGCTGCGTAGCTTAAGATTAAGCTGCGTCTTCTTTGCTGTCTGCAACCGCTTTGACTGCAAGAGCAACGTTGCGCACTGGCGCTTGAAGTACAGAAAGGAGCATAGAAAGAAGTCCTTCGCGGTTTGGAAGAGTTGCAAGAGCAACGATTTCTTCTTTAGATGCGACAGCGCCTTCGATTGCACCACCTTTGATTTCAAGTGCTTCAGCGTTTTTAGCAAAATCGTTCAAGATTTTCGCTGGTGCGATAACATCTTCGTTAGAAAATGCTACTGCAGATGGTCCAACAAATACTGATGCAAGATCTTCAAGACCAGCTTTTTCAGCTGCACGACGCAAGATTGAGTTTTTAATGACTTTATACTCAACTTCGCTTCCACGAAGCTCACGACGAAGAACTGTATCTTGCTCAACTGTCAAACCACGAGCGTCTACAACGACGATAGATGCAGCAGCTTTCATTTTTTCAGCTACTACGTCAACTAGTTCCGCTTTTTTAGCAATAATTGCTTCACTCATTAGTGTGTTCACCTCCGTAATTATTTTGCTTGGGGAATTTTCCCAAAAGAAAAACGCGCCCAAACCTAGACACGAAAGTACAATACGCTTCTTTTTACATGATACGTTTTGTCCTCGGTAGGATATTTATGAGTCGAGCTCCCCTACTGTCTTAGGCAGTTTTTTCAAACCGTATATAAGTATAGCATAGACAAAAAAAGAATGCAAGATTTTTGCAAACTTTTTTTGAAATTTTTTTAAATCTCTACCGTCAAAACTTTGCCTTGCTTAACAACCTGCTGTCCTGCAATATAGACATCGTCAACATCACTGGATTTGACCGCATAAACGAGGTGAGATAACATATTTTCCTCTGGTTGAAGATGGATTTTTCCTTGTGGTTGAATCACGAGAAAATCTGCCTGCTTGCCAACTTCTAGGCTTCCTATCTGATTTTCCATTGCTAGAACCTTAGCCCCTTCGATTGTCAGTGCCTTAAGGGCTGTCTCGATAGGGAATTGGCTGGCATCTCCACTCTTCATTTTCTGAAGAAGGGCTGCAGTCCGTCCTTCCTCAAACATGTCTAGATTGTTATTGGAAGCAACCGAGTCTGTCGCAATTCCGACTGCTACTCCTGCTTTTTGGAGTTGGATGATTGGAGCGATTCCTGAGGCCAGTTTTAGATTACTGATAGGATTGTGGGCGATAGCCACTTGAGAAGTCGCCAAGCGTTCAATTTCTCGCTCGTTTAGTTCGATCCCATGAGCAAAGACAGAGGAATGATCTAAGTAACCCAGTTCTTCTAGAAAGGCGAGGGGGCGTTTGCCGTATCGTTTCAGGATAATTCCTGATTCCTCCTTGGTCTCCGCTACATGGATATGGATGGGAATATCCAGCTCTTTTGCCACTTCTAAGCTTTCTTCCAGTAAATCTCTACTACAACTGTATGGTGAATGTGGGGCTACCATAACCTTGAAATTTGGATTTTCATATCCTAAAATTTCCTCTATGATGGCACGTGTTCTGCTTATGGTCTCAGCAGTTGTTTCTGCCTCTGAAGAAAAAAGGGTCGGTGAGAAATAACAACGCATCTTAGATGCCTTGACTGCCTGATAAATTCTCTCAATATCCACACCATTGGGATTATACATATCGTTGAAGGTTGTTGTCCCTGACTGGAGCATTTCTGTCAGAGCTTCTTTGACTGCCTTGGTAGTCATGTCGGGAGTAAACTCAGCTTCTGCTGGCCAGATATAGTCCTTGAGCCATTCATGAAGATTGCTATCATCTCGGATCCCTCGCAAGCCTGTCATAGCAGAATGGGTATGGCAATTAACCAAACCAGGCATGATCCAGGCTCCCTGATAGTCTATAATCTGCTCAGCTTGCTCTAAAATATCTGGCTTCTCTTGACCGACATAGACGATTTGAGAGTCCTTAACAGCCAAGATACCATCCAAATAAACATGGAAATCTTTGTCACAAGTCACGATATTTACATGCTGATAGACTTTCATTGTTTTCTCCTTCTAAGACCGTGATTTTTCTAGCTATTTTAACAAAAAAGTCACCCGAAGGCAACTTTTTTTCCATAATATTGCAAAATAGAATGGATTATTCAGAGCTAAAAGCTGAAGCTTTTTGCATTTGGTAATACTTGCCCTTTCTTGTCATGAGGTCTTGATGATTTCCATGCTCCACGATATCGCCATCCACCAAGACAAGAATCAAATCCGCATCCTGAATGGTTGACAAACGATGAGCAATGATAAAGCTTGTGCGCCCCTTCATGAGTTTGGCAAAGGCATCCTGAACTAGCACTTCTGTCCGCGTATCGATGGAGGAAGTCGCCTCGTCTAAGATAAGAATCTTTGGTATAGCTAGAAAGACTCGAGCGATGGTCAAGAGCTGAGCTTGCCCAACAGAGAGGGATTCTCCTGCATTTTCCAACTTGGTATCGTACCCCTGTGGCAACTGTTGGATGAAAAAGTCTGCATTGGCTGCCTTTGCAGCAGCAATCACCTGCTCCCGACTGGCATCAGGATTTCCAAAGGCAATATTGTCATGAACGGTTCCTTGCTTGAGCCAGGTTTCTTGGAGTACCATGCCAAACTGTTGTCTCAATGATGCTCGGGTATAGTTGTAAATGGAACGACCGTCCAGCAAGATATCTCCCGAGTTAATAGGATAAAAACGCATGAGGAGATTGATAAGAGTTGACTTACCAGCACCTGTCGGACCAACGATGGCTACCTTGCTACCAGCTGGGATATCGATAGACAAATCCTTAATCAAGATCCTTTCAGGATTGTAGCCAAAAGAAACATGCTTAAAGGAAATGGCTCCCTTAACTTGGTCACTGGTCAAGATTTCCTTACCTGTTTCAGCAACCTCAGTACTTTCTAAGACCGCATAGACACGCTCTGCGCAAGCGAGAGCACTTTGCAATTCGGCTAGAACAGAAGAAATATCGTTAAAGGGCTTAGTGTACTGCTGAACATAGTTCAAAAAGGTCACTAAACGCCCGATGGTCAAGGTGGATCCCATCATAATACGATAAGCTCCCACTCCAGCTAAAAGCGCATAAATCAGCGCATTGACAAAGCGAGTCGAAGGATTGACCGTTGAAGAATAAAAGATGGCTGACTGAGAATAGCCTGCGTAGTTGGCATTCGCCTCGTGCAGTCTTTGGATAAACTCTGTCTGAGCATTAAAGGACTGGATAATAGTCTGCTGGCTAAGAGACTCTTCAATCAACTGAGTCTGAATCCCCCTCGTCTCTGTTTGTTTCTGGAAGAGATGATAGGAGCGTTTAGCAATAAAGCGTGAAATCACCATAGACAGTGGCGTCAACAGCAAGACCAAGAGGGTCATGAGGAGATGAATTTGAAGCATGGCTAGAATACTAACCAAAATCATCAAAACGCCAATGAAAAATTGGTTAAAAATCATGGTCAAGCCAGCTGCCAGCTGTTCTATGTCTGTGGTCACACGACTAACCATCTCTCCACTGCCCTGCCGATCCACAAAAGCAATCGGTAAACAATGGAGCTTATGAATGATTCTCTCTCGCAAGTCTCTGGTATAAGAGAAGATTAGGCGATTATAGAGGAGAGGATTGGCCCATTGTACCAGTGTATTTCCTATGACTACCATGATCATCTGGATGAAAATCTGCCAAAAAACTGGTGATGAACCAGACACCAGGACTTGGTCAATGACCTGTCCAATCAGAATAGGTAGGTAAATTGATAAGCCAACTTGGGCAATAGTTCCTAGAAAGGCAAGGAAAAGGAGGAAGGGATGGCTTGCTAAATCTATGGCCAAACGTTTGAGTGTCTGGTTTGCAGTTTGTCGTTTCATGCTAGTCCTCCTTTCCATGTTGAGATGCATTGATTTCGCGATAGACTTGGCTAGTTTTCATCAAGTCATCGTGATTGCCAATAGCTAGGAGCTCCCCTTTTTCCAAGAGGAGAATCTGGTCAGCCATCTGAAGTGTCGAAGTCCGTTGAGAAATCAAGATTAAGCTCGTGTTTGACAAATTTTCTCGGATAGCTTTCAAGAGCTTGGACTCGGTAATGGTGTCCAGTGCCGAGGTCGCATCATCTAGGATGAGAAATGGAGCTTGGCGTAAGACTGCTCGTGCGATAGACAGCCTTTGTTTTTGTCCGCCTGAGAAATTTCGCCCTCCTGCCTCAACTAGGGCATCCAAAAGTCCTTCCTTTTCACTGACAAAATCCTTAGCTTGCGCAATCTCCAAGGCCTGCCAGAGTTCTTGATCAGATACTTCTTGATTGAAACCTAA
The DNA here is from genome assembly GCF_013276505.1 of Streptococcus sp. 5905. Taxonomy (NCBI): domain Bacteria; kingdom Bacillati; phylum Bacillota; class Bacilli; order Lactobacillales; family Streptococcaceae; genus Streptococcus; species Streptococcus sp. 5905. Next base: position 525,335 of record NZ_VMLC01000001.1, on the reverse strand, counting down.
AGTCAAGTTAGAACGAATAGTTCCCTTAAAGAGTTCGACTTTTTGAGGCACATAGGCAATCCAAGACCGCCACTGCTCAAGATTACGAGGACTACGTCCATTTCGATAAAGGTCAATGCTCCCCTGGTCTGCTGGATAAAGTCCAAGTAAGACTTGCACCAAGCTTGATTTACCTGAACCAGTTCCTCCGATGATACCAAGGATTTGCCCTTGCTTCATATTAAAGGAAATGTCTCTCAGAGAAGGCTGGGCTGCATCAGGATAGGTAAAGGTCAATTCTTGGACTTGTAAAACTTTATCGCTGATAACTTTCTTTTGTTCTAATTCTGAATGGATATCTTCGGGAGCCTCGGCAAAGACTTCCTCGATTCGCTTGGCTGAGATATAGGATTGATTAAGAGAATTTATCAGCATGGCGAGCTTAACCAATTCCACCAAGATTTGCAAGAGGTAGTTGATGAGGGCAATCAGGGCACCTTGACTGAGCAAGCCTTCCTGAATAGAAATATAGCCCTGCCAGATGATGACGAGAAGAGTCCCATTAACAATCAGATAGGTCAGAGGTGTTAATAAACTAGACCAGAAGCCTGTTTTTTCTTGCAATCTAGCATAAACTTGGTTAAGAGTTTGAAAAATTTGTAACTCTCGTTTTTCCTGACCAAAAGCACGAATAACTCGCATCCCTTGCAATTGCTGGCGCGTTTCCTGAACCAATTGGTCCGTTTTTTTTCTGAGATTGCTGTAAAGAGGATTGACCAGTCGAGAGAGGCCGACAATGACAATCGTCAAAATGACAACCATAACTAAAAACCAAAAAGTCAGCTCAGCTGAGATGCGATAGGCCATAAAGATAGCTCCAAAAACGATAATAGGCGCTCGCAAAAAGAGGCGCAGGAATTGATTGATACCAGTCTGTATCTGGTAAGTATCCGAAGTCAAGCGAGTCACCAGACTAGAGGTCGTCAAACGGTCTCTGCTATCCTTGGGTAGGGAAAGAATATGACGATAAAGATCATCTGTCAATTCCTTGGCAAACCCAACCGCAGCCTTGGCTGAGTAAAACTGGGCTACCAGGGCCACTAAAACACCAATCACTGCAAAGATAAGGAGCAGGCCAATCTGCATCCAGAGGTGTCCTTGATTTCTCTGGGGCAAGGATTGGTCAACAATCTCAGCAATCACCATGGGAACCAAGAGTTCAAAAACAGCTTCTAGCAGCTTGAACAAGGGGGCTAAAATGGATTCTTTGATATAGGGTTTGAAGTAAGATAGTAAGTGTTTCATAGATCCCTTCTATTCTTATTCTGGAAATGAAGAAAGTGGGAAGCCCCACCCTCTCCGTTTTATTTGTTTAAGTAAGGTAATAGATAGCCATATCCTGCTTTTTCCATCTCATCCTTGGATACAAAGCGCAAGGAGGCAGAATTAATACAGTAACGCAAGCCACCTAACTCCTGAGGTCCATCTGTAAAGACATGACCCAAGTGAGCATTTCCTGACCGAGAACGAACCTCGATTCGCTCCATTCCATGGCTCAAATCCTTGTAATAGTGAATCAATTCCTTAGAAATCGGACGGCTAAAACTTGGCCAACCACAACCTGAGGCAAACTTATCCTTTGCAAAAAAAAGTGGTTCACCCGTCGTGATGTCTACATAAATCCCTTCTTCAAAGGTTTGGTCATAGGCATTGGTAAATGGCGCCTCTGTAGCAGCTTCTTGTGTAACACGGTAAGACTCTTCAGATAAACTTTTCCTTAACACCTCTTGACTAGGCTTTTCATAGTTAGAGGCGTCAATCAAGGGCTTCTCAGCATCCGTCACATCGATATGACAGTAACCAGAAGGATTTTTCTTGAGATAGTCTTGATGGTAGTCTTCAGCCAAAATGTAGTGGCGAAGTTTCTCCACTTCTACTGCAATCTTTCGACCAAGCATACGCTCCTGCTCCTGAACCACTGTGTAGATAACTGGCAAGTCTGCTTCATCCTGATAATAGATTCCCGTTCGATATTGGCGACCACGGTCATTCCCCTGCTGGTTAATAGACAAGGGATCAATAACACGGAAATAATAGAGCAAAATCTCTCTGAGTGACACTACTTTCTCATCATAAATCACTTGAACCGTTTCTGCATGGTCTGTTTCCTTAAGTAGCTGATAATTGGTCGTTTCAACTTGCCCATTAGCGTAACCAACACTAGTTGCTAGCACTCCAGAAATACGTGAAAAATACTCTTCTAGCCCCCAAAAACAACCACCTGCTAGATAAATTTCTGCCATCTTTATTTCTCCTTTATCAAGTTTTTAACTAGACTTCTTTTCAAAAAAAGGATAGGAAGCCCTCTAGTCGAGACTTTCCCCATCCTATCTTCTATTTCTTTACTTTGTTTCGACACGGACACCTTGCGTATCAACTTTCAAATCATGAAGTTTGCCTTTGAAAGACTGCTTTTGCAATTCTGCCTTAATCTTCGGCATCTTGTCATGAGAAGCCAAGACCATAACTGTTGGTCCGGCACCAGAGAGATAGGTTGCATAGGCACCATTCTCTTTGGCTACTTGCTTAATCGTCGCAAATTCACGGACCAGACTTTGACGATAGCGCTCGTGGAAGAGGTCTCCCTCAATCGCTTGACCAGCAGTCACCATGTCTCCTGCCAACAAGGCTGAAACGGCCACATTGGCGATAGAACTAGCTGCAACGGCTTCCTTGTAGGACAATTTTTTAGGCAGGACACCACGGCTGTCTCGAGTGCGTAATTCATAGTTTGGAATGTAAGCTAGGAAATCACACACCGGGAAGTCTGCCACAATAGCAGAGACTTTCCCTTCAACAGAACTCGCAATAACAAGATTTCCATAGATAGCTGGAGCCACATTGTCAGGATGCCCTTCAATCTTAGTAGCCAGCTGCAATTTGTCGTGGTCAGATAAGTTGAGCTTGCCCAGCTGGTTAGCTAGTTCAATCCCAGCAACAATAACAGAGCTGGAAGAACCCAAACCACGCGCTAGGGGAACTTCACTGGTCATTTTCAAGCGTCTCGGTTGTAAGTCTGGCGCAATTTGCAAGGCAATTTTAAGCAAGAGATTACGCTCGTCATGTGGAATCCATTTGCCAATCTGGTGTTCAATCAACCACTCATCTCGTTCTTCACAGACCTCAATTTGAAGATACTTGGTTACAGCTACACCGACCGAATCAAAACCTGGCCCGATATTGGCACTGGTTGCAGGTACAATAATCTTCATCCTATTCTCCTAACACCTTGAAGGTATTCAAGAGGTCAAATGCTGAAGCTTTGGTCAACTCAGCTGAAACATTCTCAAGTTGTGCTTTATTAATCTTATGAGTGATAATCACTACACGCGCCTTGTCACCCTCTTTGCCATCTTGGAGGATTTGCTTGAAGGAAATATCTTGAGCATTAAAGATTTCAGCCAATTTCAAGACCTGACCTTTTGAGTCTGGAGCCAAGATTGAGAAATAGTAGTTTGCTTTAACATCTTCAGGATTAGCCAAGACCAATTCACGGCTATATTCGTTGAAGTCTTTACCAATAGTACCATCATTCAAGCGACGAACGATACGGACAATATCTGCTACAACACTTGTTGCAGTTGGTTTTTGACCCGCACCTGGTCCGTAATACATAGACTCACCGATACCGATAGATTCTACAAAAACAGCGTTCATTACCCCATTCACACTGGCAAGTGGATGTGCTTTAGGTAGGAAGGTTGGAGTCACTTCTGCAGCAATACCTGAAGGAGTTTCCTCGATAGAACCAACCAATTTCACTACATAGCCCAAGTCTTGGGCTACAGCTACGTCTTCTGGTGTGATGTTACGGATTCCCTTGTGGGCTACATCGTCAAAAGCAACCTTCATCCCAAAAGCAAACTGGCTCAAAATCACCATCTTGTAGGCTGCATCAATCCCATCAACGTCATTTGTAGGGTCGCTTTCTGCAAATCCAAGTCTTTGAGCTTCAGCCAGAGCATCATCGTAAGACCAGCCTTCTTCCACCATCTTGGTCATCATGAAGTTGGAAGTTCCATTAACAACGCCAAGAACGCGCGTAATTTTGTCAGAAGCCAACGAATTTGCCAAAGTACGAAGAATTGGAATCCCACCAGCTACTGCTGCTTCATAGTAAAGTGCTACATTATGATCTTTAGCGATTTCTAACAATTCTGCGCCATGTACAGCCAAAAGGTCCTTGTTAGCAGTAACAACGTGTTTCCCAGCTTCTAAGGCACGAGTGATAAATGTCTTAGCTGGTTCGATACGCCCCATCAATTCCACTACGATTGTAATGTCCTTGTCTGCTAAAATATCATCTACATTGGTTACAAAGTTAAAGTCATTTCCTGCTGCAAGCAAGCGGTTCTTTTCATCTTCATCCTTGACCAATACCTTGGCTACTTCAATCTCTGAATGAGCTGACTGAACGATTTTTTCTCCATTTTCCTTTAGGAGGAAAGGCACGCCACTTGCAACGGTACCAAATCCAAGTAAAGCAATTTTAACTGTCATGTTTGTCTCCTAGAAATTTTCTGATATAGCCATTATAACAGAATTTTATGAAAATTCCTATTATAGTAAATCACTATTTCGGTCTAGAAAAGAAAAAACGAATCCCAAGATTCGTCTTTCCTGATAAATGAAAATTGATTTTAAAAATTATGAACGAATCTTTTGCAGATTAAGAACTGCATCGTGATTGATCAAGATTTGCCCATACTCTTGCAAGACTGAGCGACTGATGTCACTGTCGTCTGCAAATTCACGCATACGAGCCAAGAGCCAGGCTGGATATGGACTTGGATGATTTTCCACATCGACTAAGATTGTCAAATAGTAGTGCCCATTCATCTTATAGAGTTCAGATGTTTCCATCTGATAGTTAACCGTCTTTGCAAAAGCAACCAAGTCAGCAAGGCTTGAAAAGCGCAGGATATAGTATATATAAGGTTCTTTCTTACTCTCAGTCTCCTTGTTCGCCTGCTCTTGCTCTTCTTCCTTTGCTTCGGCCTGCTCTAGAGATTGGATGGCCTCAATATCGTCCTTGGTTTTATCTGCAATACTCTTTTCCAAGGTTTTGAGAAATTCATCTGGTGACATTTGGGCCAATTCTTCCATGTCTGGTAAATCCGCCAAATCTTCAAAATCCAGATTCTGGTCAATCTTGGACTTGGTCACAAAGACATCCACCTTATCAGGTTTTGGCGTCACACGGAAACTCAGCATGCCACTGTCCAAGAAATTGTCTGGCATTTCCAGTTCATCTAAAATAGCATAGAAAAACTCTTCGGTTTTTTCCTGAGGAACAAGAAAGTCTGCAATCTCCATTCCTCGGTCCATCAAATCATCTAAAGTCATCGTGATTTTCAGTGTTGTATCACTAATTTGTTTCATCTTCATATCTAGTAACCTCTTACTTTCAGTCTATCTATTATACTAGATTTTTACGATTTTATCAAAAGAATGAAGCTGGAATGTGATATAATACTAGATATGATTTAAGATTTAAGAAAGAAAGTTCAATGAAAAATATAAAAGTAAACGCCTTGGCCAGCTTGCTGGTCAATATTCTCAATATCGTTTTTCCGCTGATAACCAACCCTTATCTGACGCGGATCCTCAGCAAATCCAACTACGGTTATTTCAATACCGCCAATACCTGGGCTAGCTTTGTTATTCCACTAGCTGCCTTTGGGATTTACAACTACGGGATTCGTGCTATCAGTAAGGTTAAGGACGATAAGAATAAAATCAACTATGTCTTTTCTAAGTTGTTTTATATCTCGGTTTTCACTTCTCTCCTGACGACTGGTATCTACTTCCTCTTTATCTTCTTTGACACCAGCATTGAGAATCTGAAAGTTCTCTACTACATCCTAGGAGCTCAAGCACTCTTCCAATTTCTCAATATCGAATGGATGAACGAGGCTTATGAAAACTATGCCTTTATCCTTTACAAGACATTGATTATTCGAATTACCATGCTGGTCGCTATCTTTGCCTTTGTCAAAACTGCTGATGATATTGTTCCCTACGCTATCGTCATGACTGCGACAACTATCCTCAACTACCTCCTTAGTTTTCTTTGGATCAAAAGAGAAGTCTCCTTTGTCAAAATTGGTTTCATCGAGTTAGCTAAGGCTTCTAAACCACTCTTTACTATGCTTCTCTTGGCAAATGCCAATATGCTTTATACCTTGCTAGATAGAATGTTTATCACCAAGGGACCAGATGAAAATTATATTTCTTATTATACAATTGCCTATAGCATCGTCATGCTGATTGCTGGTGTCTTAAGTGGAGCTATCAGTGTCAGCATTCCACGTCTCGGCTACTACCTTGGGAAAAAGGATTACAATTCTTATAATTATCTTGTAAATCAAGCGGCATCATTATTCTATTTTCTCATGATTCCAACTAGTTTTGGGATTATGATTTTGGGAAAGTACGCAACGGTTATCTACTCTTCTGAAAAGTATCTTGAGGCAGGTATCGTGACCAGCGTCTTCGCCTTTCGAACCATTATCTGGGCTATTGAATTGATTCTTGGTAAGCAAATTATCTTTATCAATGACCACGAGAACCGCTTGACTGCTTTCTACTTTGCTGGTGGTGGAGCAAATCTCCTCTTCAACTGTATCTTGTATATCAATAATATTTTTGCCCCTGAGTATTATATTGCTACGACCATTATTGCAGAAGCCATCGTTGTTCTCTTAGAAATTCATTTTATTAGGAAACACCAACTAATCAATTTAAAAGAAATCTTTGTGACCTTAACACGTTATGGTCTCATATCCCTTGGATTTATTCCGATCTTCTATATTTTCAAGATGATTTTCCAAATCAGTTCCTATACGGTGAACCTCAACATGATCCTCATGGTTCTCTCTACCATAGCTACTTGTGGAATCTACTATCTCTTGACGCTTTTTATCGCCAAAGACAAAACATTACACTATGCACTGAACCTAGTACTAGCTAAGATCAAAAGAAACTAAAAGAACACCCTACTGATAAACGAGCGTTTATCAGTAGGGTGTTTCTTATTTATTCTTTTTCTTTCTTGTCAGAAGTATTGGCTTCTAGATTTGAATCTTGTTTTGGCTGTTCAGCAATAGAGGAACTAGCTTCTTGCTTCTTCTCTGACTGATCTGCTTCACCATTGACAGCAGCAACAGCCTGTCTCCAAATGCCTTCCTCGTTTACCTTATAACCATCCGGTGTGGTGGCATTTTTCAACAAAGAGCCATCTGTTTGGAAATAGTACCAATTACCGTCAATTCGTTTCCAACCGGTCTGCATAGCTCCTGATTCATCAAAGTAATAATGGTCGCCATTGATTTTGTGAAGACCAACTAGCATGATGCCATCTTCAGGATTGAGATAATACCAGATTCCTTTATCCTTTATCCAACCTGTCTTCATAGCTCCACTTCCTTCAAAGTAACGATAATGATTATCAAACCATTTCCAGCCTGTTTGCATAGCTCCTGATGCACTAAAGTAATACTGCTTACCATCTACTTGTTGGAAACCGACCAGCATGATACCTTCCTGATCTTCAAGATAATACCATGTTCCTTGATCCTTCAACCAACCAGTTTTCATAGCTCCTGAGTCAGCGTAGTAATGCCAGTGTTTATCAAGCCACTGCCAGCCTGTTTGCATGGCACCGCTGGTATTCAAATAGTAACGCGTACCGTTGATTTCTTGTTTCCCAGTCTGCATAATACCATCTTGATTTAGATAATACCATTTCTCATTATCCTTAATCCAGCCTGTTTTCATAGCTCCTGAGTTCGCATAGTAATACCAATTGTTCTCTAGCCATTTCCAGCCTGTTTGCATGGCACCACTAGCGTTCAAGTAGTAACGAGTACCATTTATATCTTGTTTTCCAGTGAGCATGATGCCATCTTTGTCCAGATAATACCAAGTATCCTGATCCTTGATCCAACCAGTTTTCATAGCTCCAGAACTTGCAAAATAGTCCCAGTGACCATCAACAAAGGCCCAGCCTGTTTGCATGACACCTTCTTGATTAAAGTAATATGTGCTTCCATTGATATTCTTTTTACCGATAGTCCGTAGCCCATCCTCATCATAGAAATACCAATCTGAGTCAATCTTTTGCCAAGTTGAAGGCTTACCTGCTGTTTGGAGTGCACCACTGTCTGTAAAGAACATCTTCTTGCCATTAAAGACTTGATTTCCTGTTAGCATCTTTCCATCTGCTGCAAAGAGATATTTCTTCCCTCCAATTTCAGAGAGCTCGCTAAATCGTCTAGCACCATTTGATTGGATATAATACCAATGACCATCCAGCTTGAACCAACCGCCTGTTTGCATTTTACCATTTGAGTTGAGATAGTAATCATTCCCCTTAGCATTTTCTCCCCAATCATCATTAAGGTGAAGCCAGCGTCCTGCTTGCATTTGCCCTTTTCCATTAAAGAAGTAAGTGGCTCCGCCAATCTCTTTCCAACCGATAGCCATTTCTCCATCTGCTAAACGATATTTCCAGTAGCCACCTTCTTGATACCATTTTTCGTCAACTACAGGGATGTCAGGGAAGAGATTAGAAACATTAGCAAATCCGCTATCACTAATATCAAAAACAGTTGCATCCTGAGTTTGACTAGAAGCTCTGAGAACTTGAATATTTTTCTTTTGGAGATATTCTCTGGTTGAAGCAACATTAATATCACCACCAGTTGTTTGAATAATCATCTTTGGTGATAGGTTTTCAAGAAAATTAATCGTATTTGAAATTGTCGCATCATAATGATGATTCCATTTCATCATATCAACCTTGCCGATAACTGGACCTAACTTATCTTCCGCTCCTTCGGCATTATCCAAATCTCCACCAAGGTAGATTCTCTTTCCTGCCACAGTCACCACTGAAACGATTGAGTTTGAGTTATCATCTCGAACTTTTTTCAGGTTACCATCAGCATCATATTCATTTTTATAATTATAGAGTTGGATATCCATATCACCTAATTTAAAGTGACTATCCTCGTCTGTAATATTCTGAATAAGAGTAACCCCTCGTTTTTGTGCGGCTCTCAAAGCATTATCGTAATTAAAAAGATTATCCCAGAGTCCCCAGTTTGCTGTGATCCGATCATCTGAATATTTTTTCAAATAAAACTTACCGACTTGATATCGATTGAGTATTTCGTCCGCTCCACCAATATGGTCACTATGGACATGAGTTCCTATAATAAAATCTAATTTTTTAACACCAATCTGATCAAGATGGCGAATCAAACGGTCTTCCAAGACTTGATAATTTCTCATGGAAATTCCCCAACGACTTGGATAGCGTGGATCACTCCCATCAGGAAAGTCATAATCTTCCCCCATATCAATCAAGGCATAATGACCATTGCTTTCCAGAAGGATAGCATCACTCCCAGATTTTGCTTTAGTATTTATGAAATGGATACGATTGCCTGAACCAGCAGTAATAGTGTCTGCATTAACTTGTTGTGATAAACCAATCAACACACAAAGGAAAGCAAGTAAACCATAACTGACTAATTTAACTAATCTTTTATTCTTCATCTTGAACACTCCTTTCTCGATGAAAACAATCTCTTACTAATCAATCCAATAATTCTTATCAGTTCCTGGAACCTGCTGTTCAACAGGTGGTGGAGTCATATAGTCTGCTCCAAATTCGTAGACAAGAATTTCATGATATTTTCTCGGAACCTTCACTACGATGTTTTCGTATGGCATATCAACCAGATCATAGAGCCATTCTTTTTTGATTCCCTCTGGAAAACTTGGATCAAATATCGTACAGGTAAGATCTGTAGCTTGATTTATACTATATTTCAAAGCAAGGTTCTCTAATTTTTGATTCCAAGTTTGTGGAGAACTTAAGCGAAAAATAGCTGACCCAATATAGCGAGGCAGATTTTTTATCCCCCCATTTTCTAATTTAATTCCTTTGAAATTCAGAGAAGAAAGGCGGATGAAATGTTTGTAGAGCTTCATTTTCTTACAATCACTTTCCTCCGTCACGACACCATCATATGGAAAAATGTCAACGCAAGTTCCCAATACGACTGTCGGGTCCAGAAGATTGGCATCTCTACGTGTTCGAATATCATGGACACGCATATAACTGTACGGATAGCCTTTTGTTTCTCTAAATGAAATCAATTTGTAATAGGGATGATTCTCATTTTTTAAAACCTTATAAAGCTTTTCAAATTCATCTCGCGCTAAGGAAATATCTGTATCATCATCCCAAGGGATAAATCCTTTATGGCGGACAGCTCCTAGTAAGGTTCCAAAATCAATAAAATATTTAATCTGATGCTTTTCACATAGTTCATGTAGATACTTTAAAATATCCAACTCCACTTGTTTTATTTCTTCAAGACTTAAAACTCTCTCAGACATACGTTTTATTCTCCTAATTTTGACTAATTTTTTAAACGATTTTTAACTGCGATTTGCTTACTTAGAACTTTTAGTGATTTTCCACAGTTTGAAATCATGGTGAGATACTCTCTGTTCAAGAGGGGGCAATTGCATGTAATCTCCATAGTCCGAGGTCAAAATTTCATGGTAGTGTTTTGGAATCATAAATTCCTTACCTTCAAACGTTCCCACAATCACTTGTTCTAACCACTCACGTTTCCAAACTGGCTTATTCATATCCTTGTAAATCAAATAGTCAACTTGCTCGTAGTCAGCAACTGCTCTAGTTTTAGCAAGCTCATCAATTTGCTCAACATACTTATTCGTATTTGTGAAATAGAAAATGACAACAGAAATATAACGAATTAAAGAATTTAGTAGACTTTTTGTATTAGTAATTCCTTTAAAAGTGTAACAACTCAATTGACGTTTCTTTATGAGTTTCGTCATCTTGTTTTTAAAATCTGCATCATCTTCATAACCATCTACAGGGAAAATATCCACATAAATTCCCATATTGGAATCAATTCGTACATCTTCTTCTAGCAAGTAGGTATGGTTATCCTGCACTTTCATAAAAGGATAGACATAGTTGAGATTATTTTTATAAGACATGACCTCGTAACGTTCATCAGGGTTAGCGATAAGGTAGTCTTGCAACTTTTCATAATCTTCTCGTAACATACAGATATCCATGTCATCATCCCAAGGAATAAATCCTTGATGGCGAACCGCACCAATTAGACTTCCGTATGCTAAGAAATACTTGACACCAATTTTCTGACAAACCTCGTGAATGTACTCCATGATTCCAAGTTCCATCTGTTGAATTTCACTGACATCTGTTACTTCTTGATACCAAACTCCTTCATCCCGTTTGCAAACCACTAGTCCATAACCGATTGCCAACCAAAAGATGATATTGATAAAGTTGGTTGAATACATAATCTGACTTTCAAATAATTGACCAAAAAAGATACCAAAGAAAAGTATCATAATCAATTTATCAGTATTTTTCTTGGAAACAATCAAATACGTTAAAAAGCGCTTGATGACATAACCCAATATAAGAAGGAAGGATACCAAGCCTAGAACTCCCGAACTGACAAATATGGTTACAAAAATATTATGGAAATTCCCACCAATAAGGGAGTTTTGAATCTCAAATTTACTGAAATATTCTGTATAGTAATCTGGAACATTCCGTACACCATAACCAAAAATTGGTTTGGCACTTCCCATCTTGATGGCATTTTTCCAGATATAGGTTCTACCACTTGGTGTTGTTTCAATTAGATGGAGTTCACCGTTCTTCTTGGTAACAGACGAATCTGTCTCAGCGTAGGACTGTCCTTTGTTTAAGTCAAAAACAGTCGCAGTTTCAGATGCGATATAGATTGAGGTTGCATAGCTTAATCCAATGTTGGTTGCAGTAATAAGCAAACCAGCAACTATAAAAGTGAGGAATCGTTTAACGATACTTCCTCTAGTAGCAAAGAAACTATAGAGTCCAATCATGAGAAGTAAAGAAAGTAAGGCTCCCCGACTTTGCATTGTAGCGAAGTAAACTAATTGAATCACATTGTTCAGTTTAAGATAAACAGAATATTTACTTCCTTTATGGATCAAATACATGGCCAAAATAATGCTAATATATGAAAATATCGCACTAGCATTAGGATTGACAATTCCCCACAGACGTCCATTCATGACACCATAATAATAAGATTGCTCGCCAATTTTAAATAGGATAAGGACTCTACTTACTAATAAACCAAACGCAAAAATTGCTGAAGAAAAAGATACAATTTGAACCGTATATGCAATCCAGTCAAATAATTTTTTAAGTTGCCCTGATTGTAACATGGTAAATAATAAAACATAGGTTACCATGAAAAGGATTTCAATCACATTTCCAATCAAATGTCCAGAGCGATTGAATACTGCCGACAGTAGGTGGCTTCCAGATAGGAGTCCAAATAAGGATAGAAATTTACGATCTACTGTGATTTCTTTCCACTTAAACAATAAGGTATAGCAAATATAAAACACTACAATCGCTGATAATCCCTTGTAGAGGGGATTTGCTACCTTATAAACCAGTGAACTCATACTTAAAATCGAAATGAAAACAAATAGATATGCAATCCATAGTTTTGATTTTTCAAAGTATTCATCCAATTTTGAAAAATTCATTTTCAACTCCTTCTCATGATATTAGTTTTTTAATCCAACAATTTTCTTATATAGCCATGGAGAAATGACAAGTGAAAGGATCGCTACCTTGCGAAAAGTAGTGAAATAAGCATCCTTCCATATTTCGCGTCGATGCCGAACAATCCAAGTCCTCAACTCAGCTTTCTCCTTTTGGTACTGTTCAGATGAAGTAAAGATAATTTTATCGTAAACTGTGACGTACGACCAACATTCTCTATTTTTTAATTCAGGTTTTAAATCAGGAAAAGCTTGTGAAACTTGAGCAATTATTTGCTGATAAACTTCTATCGTGTCAAACACATGCTGATTAACAGATGTTGTTGCACTTCCCTCACGATGGTCATAAAAATAAACAGGTTTGTCAATAAATACGCAACTGCATCTTGTCTTTAGTAGCAATTCAGTTAAAAATAGAGCATCTTCAGCTAGGTGATAATTTGTATTAAACTTTTCATCCACAAGCAGGTCTCTCTTAAACAGTTTTGCGACTGGAAAAAATGACGTTCTGGTGGTCATCAGTAGTTCCTTCATGGTTTCTTCTGTTGACCAGAGTTCTGTTTTTCCAGAATGTGGAGGTAAGTCTGTCACAATGCCGTTTTTGATATGGTGCAGAGGAGCAATTACAAAGCCTATATTTTCCCCCTCAACTGCACTAGCTAAAGTAGCTAGATAATCTTTAGTAACGAAATCATCGCTATCAATAAAGGTGATCCAAGCACCCGTCGCCAGCTTGATTCCCGTATTTCTAGCATTTGAGACTCCAGCATTTTCTAGATGATAGACCTTGATATTCTCATGCCGAGAGGCTAAATTCTCACAGATCATTCCGCTGGAATCGGTAGAGCCATCATTGATCAGAATTAGTTCAAAATTGGTATAAGTTTGATGAAGAATTGACTCCACACATCGTTCCAGATAGGCTTCTACATTATAGACTGGAACAATGACGCTAATTTTTTCTTCCATCATGCCCCATATTCTCCCTTGTATTCTGTATAAGACTTATCCATATCAGCTATGACAGCATCATGATGCGGTACTTGCTTGTCCGCTGGTGGCGGTGTCATATAATCCCCAAAAGCAGTGCTGAGATAGGCATCATAGCCGACTGGAATGGGCATCTCAGTTCCTTCAAATGGCAAGAAAAGATTGTCTTCAAAAGATGCGATCGGGTACTTGTTTCTCATGTAGCCAGGACCTGAGCATAATTCCGTGATTCCATCGCTCTCAGTCAGACCATACTTGGTCATTTCTTTTTCAGCTTTTTTCCAAATGCGATAACGTAGAGATTTGGGAGTCAAACCGAGTAAGATACGACTTCCCCATTTCATGATGGCACCATGCTTTTCTGGGATAGTTTGGGCGCAAAATAGTGAATAAATCAAGGCCCAACGAACCTGTTTCTTACGCTCAGCTGGATTTTTAGGATAATAATCTAAAGGCAAAACGTCCAAAGCCAAACCATGTGGCAAATCCAAATCCTTCTGATAAGGCTTGATACAGGTCGTTTCCTTATCACGAATGGTAATAAAGAGGTTTCGATCGACAAACTCCTTGTTACTTTTTGATAAGAAATAGCGCTCATTTGCATAACGAGGCCATAGTTCTGCCAACTTTTCATAGTCCTTGCGAGGCATGAAAAAATCTAAGTCATCATCCCAAGGAATGAAGCCCTTATTACGAAGGGCACCAATAGCCCCACCACCACAGAGATAGCACAACAAATTATGTTCTTTACAAAACGCGACGAAATATTCAGCCATTTCCAGACTACGAGCCTGAATCGCTTTCAAATCACTCATGTCTCTCCTCTTCTGTCCAATAACGAGTTATATCGTTTTATTATACCATAAAAAAGTCTTAAAAATCCATCAGATACCGTAAAAAATCAAAGCCAATCCACCATTTTTACTGGTGAATGAAGCTTTGATTTTCATTTATTTACCTCTTATCTCATTCCCATTTGGGCGAGTTTAGCCCGGTATTTGTTTTGGTCGACAAGTAGACCTTGTCCTCCGTAGACATCATAAGCATCTACCCAATCGCCAAGTTCTGGCACTGTCAATCTTTCAATACCGTTCTGTGCGCCTTCGATAACTGACAAACCATTAGTCAGCAGGAAGGTATAAGGTAGATTGGTTGAGGTCATTCCAAAGACCTTTCCAAGTGCCTCTGATCCTGTAAAGAGTTTGGTTGGATCTTTGATTTGCTCAAGAACAGCTGACATGACCTGCTGCTGACGTTTGGTACGACCATAGTCTCCTTCATCATCATCACGGAAGCGAGCGTAATTGAGCAAGGTCGAGCCATTCATCTGCTGTTTCCCAACTTTAATAGTTTGAGTTGGTGATTCCGTTTCTGTTGCATGTAGGTCATCTCCAACTGTGGCTTCTGTCAGAGGCTGACCATTTAACGTTGAAAACTTAGCGTCTATAGTCACCCCATCAGGAAATAGCGTATCAATAGCAGTTGCAAACGCTTGGAAATCTACCAGAGCATAGTACTTAATGTCCAAATCAAAGTTGTCTTTTAGAACCTTGCGGACCATTTCTGCCCCTTTTCGCCCTTCTTGTTCCCCGAGTTCATAGGCAACATTTAGTTTATTATCTGTTTGTTTCTTGCCATTCACAATCTGGCTGTAGCCATCAATATAGACTAGGTTGTCACGCATGAAGCTGACTAGCTTGATTTTCTTATCCGAACCACTAACATTCAATACCATAATCGTGTCTGTGCGAGTTTCTGCACTATTTTGACCAATACGGCCATCTGTCCCCATGATTAGGATATTCACCCCGTCTTTGGTATCTTGACCATTAAAGACCTCTACTTGTGCCGCTTTTGCATCAGCTGGCTTATTGCTAGTAGTTGCCGACTGGAAACCTCGAAGGAACATAATAATCATGCCCGCAGCCACACAGGTTACCAACAGTAAAAGCCAAATTAGAACTCGTTTAAAAAATCTTCTTGGTTTCTTCTTTTTCACTTTTGGAAGAGAGGGAATTTTCTGATGTCTATTCGAGCGACTTTGATTGGAATACTGTGGAATCCCAATGTCCTTCCCTAGATTTTTTTCCCTTTCAACTTCATTAGAGGGAAATCCACCGTCCATTTTTCTTTTTAAATAGTCAAATTCTCTCTTTTCTCTGTCATTTAGGTAATGAATATTCTTAAAAAGGTAGTCATAGCGTAACTGCTCATGATGACTTAAAGGGCTTTCTTTGCTCATAGGCTCTCCTTTCCTAAATCTCTAATGGTGAAAATAGGGTAGGTTCCCAATATCTTGTACTGGATCCCAATTGTTTCGAGTTCTTGTCTGGCAAAATGAACCAGCTCTTTGGCACTATAATCCACATCAATAATGAAAAAATATTCTCCCAAGGCTGTTTTAAGGGGGCGACTTTCAATCTTGGTTAAGTCAATCCCTCTCCAAGCAAAGGTTGAAAGAGCCTTGTAGAGGGCACCGGGAAGATTGTCCGGTAAGGTTAAGGCTAGACTCATTTTTTCATTTTGTGATTGTAGAGGGATAGTGGGAATCTCGGACCCTAAAACCCAAAAACGAGTGAAATTGGCTTCCATTTCTTGGATATCTTCTGCTATCAACTCCAAACCATACTCGGCAGCTGAGTTTCTAGGGGCAATAGCTGCAAAAGGCTGGTCTGGGTGTTCAGCAATGAAGCGGGCTGCATAGGCTGTGCTTGCCGTTACTTCAAGCTGGGCTTCTGGGTAATGCTCATCTATGAATTTCTTTCCTTGAGCCAGAGCTTGAGGGTGGGAAAAGATTTTCTCAATTTTTGACTGACCAGGAACTGTCATCAGTTGCTGATGAATGGGTTGTACTATTTCTGCAACTGCTTGGATGCGAGCCTGGTGAAAAAGATAATCCAAGCTTTCATGAACACTACCTTCGATAGAATTTTCAACTGGCACCACAGAATAATCCACCAAGCCTTGCTCATAAGCCTTGATAACATCTGTGATATTGGCAAAAGCCTGCAATTCCTCTTTGGGAAAGGCTGTCTGCACAACATGATGCGAAAAAGATCCCTTGGGACCTAGATAGGCAATTTTCATCTCAGTTCCTCTATAATTTCCTCTGGGCTTAGCTTGGTCACATCCAGAACCCGACTGGCTACTTCCTCATACCAAGTCTGTCTTTCTTGGAAAATACTGGCTAATTCTTTCTTGCTTTTGTTAAGAAAGAGCGGGCGCTGATTGCCCTTATCAGCTGCGATACGTTGGTAGAGAGTTTCAAAATCTGCTTTTAGGTAGATGTTATCAGGATTGGTCTTGAGCAAGTCACGATTTCGCTGAGAAATAACAACTCCTCCGCCAGTTGACACAACTCGGTCCGTTTTTAGTAAATCAGCTAGAACTTCTGACTCCACCTGACGAAAGGCTTCTTCTCCATTTTCAGCGAAAGAATTTGCAATGGACATGCCCAAACGTTCCTCAATTAAGGCATCCATATCGATGTAGTCTGGGTCCAAGCCTCTAGCGATTGTCGACTTGCCAGCCCCCATAAATCCGAGTAAGACCTTAGCCATGGATCAAGGTCTCCAAATCATCGAAAAAGCTAGGATAGCTAGTATTGATGGCTTCTGCACGGTCAAGCTCTACTTCTCCATCTGCAACCAAGAGAGCTGCAATGGCCGTCATCATTCCGATTCGATGGTCACCAAACGTATTAACTCTAGCGCCATGAAGTCTTGATTTCCCTTTGATAATCATCCCGTCTGCTGTAGGAGTGATATCCGCCCCCATGCTATTTAAGGCATCTGCCACCACCTGAATGCGATCGGTTTCCTTGACCTTGAGTTCTTCAGCATCCTTAATGACCGTTACACCTTGCGCTTGTGTCGCTAGAAGGGCAATAATAGGCAATTCATCAATCAAACGTGGAATCAAGGCTCCACCAATCTCTGTTCCTTCCAGGTCTGAAGACTCAACAGTCAGGGTTGCAGATTTAGCGATTGGATTGATTTCTGTCATTTCCAATTTCCCACCCATAGCGCGAATGACGTCAATAATACCTGTACGCGTTTCATTGATGCCCACATTCTGCAGCACTACACGAGAGTTTGGAACAATCAAACCTGCGACCAACCAAAAGGCTGCACTGGAAATATCACCTGGAACGATCACCTCTTGTCCTAACAGTTTTTGTGGTCCTTGGACTGTAATTTTCTTGCCATCCACACTTAAATGACCACCAAATTGCTGAAGCATATCTTCGGTGTGGTTACGAGTACATTCTTTCTCGATAATAACGGACTCCCCCTGAGCCTGCAAGGCTGCAAATATCAAGGCAGACTTGACTTGCGCAGAGGCGATTGGCAACTCATAATGAATCGGTCTTAAATTTTTCGTCCCTTTTAGGCGAAGAGGAGGCAGGTCTCGCTCGGTTTGCCCTGAAATGCTAACGCCCATTTTTTTCAGTGGAAGGGTCACACGATCCATAGGGCGTTTGGAAAGACTATCATCTCCAAACATCTCTACTTCGAAGTCTGCACCAGCAAGGACACCTGAAATCAGGCGAATCGAGGTGCCAGAATTTCCCATATCAAGGGCATTTTGCGGAGCTTTTAAGCCATCCATACCCACACCTTGAATGGTAATAACCCCGTCTTTATCCTCAATCTCAACACCAAGGTCACGAAAAACTTGAATAGTCGAAAGCACGTCCTCGCCACGCAAAATATCATAAACCTTGGTCTCGCCCTCAGCCAAACTTCCAAAAATAATCGAACGGTGGCTGATAGACTTGTCACCTGGAACCCGGATATTGCCATGTAAGTGGCGAATGTTTGTTTTTAGTTTCATAGTTGACCTCATACTTGCAATACTTTTTCTTATTTTATCACAAAAAAGCCAGAAATTCCTGAAATTTCTGGCTTTTATACAGATAAAATACTATTTCAATAATTCTGAAACAGGTTCAAAGACAATTTTTTCAATGTCTGAAAGGTAAATAGATAATTGTTGCTGTTTGGCAAAGAAATCTGACAAAAGAGCGTTCTCTTGGATTTGCTTACTGAAAGACTGCATCTTTTCTTGGAAAGAGGCGTCTGGCATTTGTCCAGTCTGCGCCATGACTTGGATTTCTTGCTGGAAGGCGATATAGTCTGCAAAAATCTTGCTAGCTTGTTCATCAGCTTGGATGGCATCTTTTGCTGCCTTAACCGCCTTGTATTCTGGTAATTCGCGTAATCCGCGACTGAGTTCATTTGCACTATCGTAAATATTTGACATGATTTTCTCCTTATTTGATGACGACTGTGTAGTCTGTATTTTCTGTAATTAAGCGCTCGGCTCGTTCTAAATCTTGAGCATTTTTAAAGGAAATTTGTAGAATCCCGTGAATATCCTCACGGTTTTCCTCGTTGATGTGGATGTTAACCAAGGAAGTTCCACGTAGCAATTCCAAAATTCGCAAGATGACATCCTCTTCATCAGGAACGTCGACATAAAGGTCGTAAGAGCTATCCACACCACCACGCTTATGGATTTCCATGGCCTGACGTTGCTCACGGGCTTGGTTGAAAAAGTTCCAGATCTGCTCTTCATCTCCCTTGCTGATGGCTTGTCCAACCTCATCTAGGCGCTCCTTGAAATCCGCAATTCGATCTAGAATAGTCTCACGATTGGACAAGAGAATAGAAGTCCACATACCTGGCTCGCTTTCCGCAATGCGAGTCATATCTCGAAAACCACCCGCCGCAAAGCACCTTGCCATCTCATGTTCTTGAGCATAAACTGCCGTCTGCTCCATAAGGCTGGAAGCCAGAATATGAGGAAAATGGCTAATCTGAGAAGTAACTCGATCATGCTCCTTGGCATCAATCTCGATAAAACGAGCA
The DNA here is from genome assembly GCF_013276505.1 of Streptococcus sp. 5905. Lineage (NCBI taxonomy): Bacteria > Bacillati > Bacillota > Bacilli > Lactobacillales > Streptococcaceae > Streptococcus > Streptococcus sp. 5905. Next base: position 505,785 of record NZ_VMLC01000001.1, on the reverse strand, counting down.
TGAAGACCTGAAAGCAGATCTTTCATCTCCTCAAGTGTGTCAGGACTTGTCAGGCTCGAAGGTGTAAAGATATAGTAGGCATTTTCAAAGAGATTGACATCCGCAGAGGCAGCCCCTGTTTTGTGGCTACCAGCCATAGGATGAGCCCCGACAAAGCGAACCATCTTGCCAGCCAAATACTGCTCCGCCGCATCCACAATGTCTGACTTGGTCGAACCGGCATCCGAGATAATGACGCCTTCTTTCAAATCTAAATCTGCCAGCTCCTTAATAAAAGCAATGGTCTGTTTGATTGGCAAGGTCAGGATGATGACATCTGCTAGGGGAGCGAAACTGGCAAAATCATCCGTCGCACGGTCTATCATGCCTTTTTTCAAGGCAATATCTCTCGAAGCCTGACTGCGATTATAACCTAAAATTTCATAATCAGGATGATCGCGCTTGATACCGAGTGCCATCGAAGCACCAATCAAACCGAGACCTGCGATATAGATTGTTTTTGCCATAAGGACTCCTTAATAGTTCTTTGTATAGTCTCGGTGTTTAGCTACCGCTTCTTTTAATTCCTCAAGATTATCTGATGAGAATTTTTCAAGGATTTCTTGCGCCAGAACCGTTGCCACAACAGCTTCCATGACTACCCCAGCTGCTGGAAGGGCGGTCGGATCACTTCTCTCCACAGTTGCCTTGTAAGGTTCATGCGTCTCGATATCCACACTCATCAATGGTTTATAAAGAGTAGGAATGGGTTTCATAACACCACGAACAACGATGGGTTGCCCATTGGTCATACCACCTTCGAAACCACCTAGATTATTGGTACGGCGAGTATAACCATCTTCTTTAGACCAGAGAATTTCGTCCATAACTTGACTTCCTTTGCGGTAACCAGCTTCAAATCCAAGACCAAATTCCACCCCTTTAAAGGCATTGATAGAGACAACTGCTTGGGCCAATCGCGCATCCAATTTTCTGTCCCATTGGACATAGGAACCGAGACCAACTGGAACACCTCCGACGACTGTCTCCACAACCCCACCGATGGTATCACCGTCACGCTTGATTTGGTCAATATAGTCCTTGATTTCTTGTTCTCGTTCTTGGTTGACAATAGAAACTTCAGACTGGGCAGCTCGTTGCTTGATTTCAGCCACTGTCAGATTTTCAGGTACATCGATTTCCTTGCCACCAAAGACTACGACATGATTAGCAATCTCCATATCCAGCTCAGCCAAGAGGCGTTTAGCTACTGCTCCTACTGCAACTCGCATGGTGGTTTCACGAGCTGATGAGCGCTCCAAAGAATTTCGCAAATCATCAAAACGGTACTTGATCCCCCCAACTAAATCGGCATGACCTGGACGTGGATGGGTGATTTTTCGCTTACTTTTAAGGCGGTCTTCAATGTCCTCAGCAGACATGATATCCAACCATTTTTGGTGGTCTTTATTGATAACATCCATGGTAATGGGAGCACCTGTCGTTTTCCCGTGGCGAACGCCCGAAGTAAAGACAACCTGGTCACTCTCAATCTTCATACGACCACCACGACCGTAGCCACCCTGACGACGTTTCAGATCCTCATTGATGTCCTCTACTGTTAAAGGAAGGCCCGCTGGAATTCCTTCAATAATAGCCGTCAAACGGGGGCCGTGTGATTCTCCTGCAGTTAAATATCTCATACGTTCTCCTTATTTTACCAAGTAGTCTTTCATCTCTTCCAGAGAAACTGGGTGAATGGTCGCTGAACCAAGCTCTGGTACCAAGACCAATTTCAAGGTATTCCCACGCGCCTTCTTGTCATGAGTAAGAGCTTGATAAAGGTTGTCTACATCCCAGTTTTCGTACTCAACAGGCAAACCAAACTTCTGGCACATATCTTTGATAGATTGGGTCATTCCTTCTGGCATAAGGCCTTTTTTCTCAGCAACCTTGGAAATCTGCACCATTCCCATGGCCACAGCCTCACCATGCATAACCTTGCCATAACCGGCAGTCGCTTCGATAGCATGACCAATAGTGTGCCCAAAATTTAGGTAAAGGCGAACACCATTGTCCAACTCATCCTCAACCACCATCTTGCGCTTCACCTGACAAGAATGTTCAATCAAAGTCTCTGCATGTTCCAGAATGCTCTCTACAGAACCATCTAGCTCCGTCAAGAGAGCCCACAGTTTTGGATCCTCAATCAAGCCGTACTTGATAACCTCACCCATCCCTTCAATCAACTCTCTTTTTCCGAGTGTTTCAAGGACAAGCGGGTCAATCAGAACCCCATCTGGTTGGGCAAAAGTCCCCACCATATTCTTAGCAAATGGAGTGTTAACGCCTGTCTTACCACCGATAGAAGAATCAACCTGAGCTGTCAGACTGGTCGGTATCTGAACAAAGTGAATGCCCCGCATATAGGTAGAGGCTACGAAACCAGCCAGGTCCCCAACAACACCACCGCCAAGAGCCACAATCCCATCGCTACGAGTCAGTCCTTGCTTGACTAGGAATTTATAGACTTTCTGAACAGTTGTTAAATTCTTTCTTTCTTCGCCTTCTAAGAAATCAAAAACGGCTACCTGAAAACCAGTATCTTCTAGGCTGAGCTTGACCTTCTCTGCATAGAGAGAAGCTACATGGTTATCTGTCACAATGACTACTTTTTGTGGTTGCCAAAGTTCTCGCAACCATTGACCAGCCTGGGCCAGACAACCTTTTTCAATCTGAATATCATAAGGATGATGCGGAATATCGATTCTGATTTTCATAGTAGGGTCTCCTTTTTTATTGGTATTTTTCTGTTAAGGACTGCCAAATCTGATCTGTCGGCATTTCCTTGTCTGTCCACAGTTGAAAGGCTTCAGCAGCTTGATAGAGCAACATCCCCAGACCATTGACAGCTGGATTGCCCTGACTTCTAGCCCATTTCAAAAATGGCGTCTCAAAGGGTTGGTAAATGATATCTGCAACCAAGAGATTCTCTGGTAAATTGATGCTTTCTGGAACTGGGAACGACTGGCCATCCATCCCAACACTAGTAGCATTGACTAATAAGTCCGACTCGGCAATCCTTGCTTGCAGTTTAGAAACATCTTCTAAAGCATACAAGTCCACTTTAAAGCCTGTTTGCTTCTGTAACTTGTCCAGATAAGGTCTTGTTTTTTCCATGGAAACTGAACGAACAAAGACTGAAATCTGACTGGCGCCATCCAAAATAGCCTGAGCCAAAATGGACTTAGCCGCACCACCTGCTCCCAGAATGGTCATTTTCTTATCCGAGATTGCAAAAGAAGGCAAGCTCTTAAAAAATCCCTTGCCATCTGTATTATATCCAATTAACGTTCCGTCTTGATTAACAACTGTGTTGACCGCCCCAATCAAACGAGCCTCATCACTCAACTCATCCAGATAAGGAATCACTTGCTCCTTGTAAGGCATGGACAGGTTGATGCCAAACATCTGATAACGGCGAATATTGGCGATTGTTTCTGCCAGATCACCCGCTTCAATCTCCCAAGCTACATAGACACCATTGGTAGCTGTCGCCTCAAAGGCCTTATTATGGATGAAGGGTGAAATAGAGTGTTTGATGGGATTTGCAACAACAGCTGCCATACGTGTATAGCCATCAAGCCTCATCCAAAATCTCCCTGATTTTTTTCATACTTGATAGGGAAATCTGACCCGGCGCACTGACTGCATCCATACTAGCAAAAGACCAGCTGGAACCTGTTACATCTGAAGTGATACGAGAAACCTTGCCAATTTTCCCCATGGAAATAGTCACGTACTCTTGCTCAGGATTGAGTGTCTTGAAACCTCGCGTATAGTTCATCAGATCCAAAACATCCTGAGCTGTATTTGCCATTACCGATACCTTCACTACTTTTGGAGTAAAGCTGGTCAATTCAGACAAGATTTCCATCATGTTTTCAGGTGTTTCTTGGAAATTGTGATAACTCAAGACCAGATTTGGAAAATCCAACATCTCCTCAAAAACATCCTTGTGGCTAAAATACTCAAAATCCACATAGTCTGGTTGGTAGAGTTGGGTCACTTCCTTGATGATTTGAACATACTCTTCTGAGGAAAGTTCAATTTCTCCTCCCTCAGCGCGAGTCCGAAGGGTAAAGACCAGTTCGCGTCCTGCAAATTTTTCAAAGATAGCAGGTGCTACCTGTAAAATAGCGTCCTTTGCAAGAAAGTCCGCACGCCATTCGATGATATCGGCATCTTCATACCTTGTGGCATCCAGTTCTTGAGCTTCCTCTAAACTTCTTGGCATTACTGAAACGACTAATTTCATCTACTAACCTTCATACTAATCACCTTGAGGTAATTACTGCTTTCATCTTTTTTATTATAGGCAAAGTCTGCTGGAAGTCCGTATTGGTTCAAGACCTGATACCTTCTTCCTGCAAAACCTTTATCAATTTGTTCTGTAAATTTCTGGCGGGAAACATTGGCAGCATTGGTACTGGCAATGATAATGCCTCCCGGATTTAAAATCTCTAGACTCTGGGAAATCAACTTGTGATAGTCCTTAGCTACAGAGAATGTTTGTTTTTTATTGCGGGCAAAGCTCGGCGGATCAAGGACAATCACATCGTAGGTCAAACCTTTTCGCTTGGCATACTTAAAGTATTCAAAGACATCCATAACGATAAAGCGATGATTGTCTAGGCTGAGTCCATTTGCCTGAAAATGGGCTTCTGACAACTCTCTGGACCGTTTGGCCAAGTCGACAGAAGTCGTCTCACTCGCACCTCCCATGGCTGCAGCAACAGAAAAAGCAGCCGTATAGGAAAACATATTGAGCAAGGATTTGCCCATGGCTAGACCGTCAACCAGACTCCCACGAACCTCATGCTGGTCTAGGAAAATCCCTGTCATCAAGCCATCATTCATAAAGACTTGATAGAGTACCCCATTCTCAAGAACAGTAAAGTAATCTGGCGCTTCCTCACCATAAACATAGGCAGACTCGTAGTCTAGACCTTTAAAACGAATCTTCTCATAGGCCCCCAAGACGTCAGAAAAAACTTCCTTAAAAGCCTTTACTATCAGCTCACGAATCTGGTAAACAAAGGAGTTGTACCACGAAAAGACAGCATAATCTCCATAGAGATCAATAGTCAGACCACCAAAACCATCCCCCTCTTGGTTAAAAAGGCGAAAGGCAGTAGTCAAGTCATCTTGATAATAAGGCTTTCTAGCTTCCTTGGCCTTACGAAACAGAATTTCAAAAAAGGCTTGATTGAAACGAACCTTTTCCTTGCTGATGAACCAGCCGATTCCCTTGTTCTGCTGAGAAAGATAGGCGCTCCCTAAAAACTTTCCATCTTGACTAAGAACTTCTACTGCCTGATCCGTCAGATCAATATCTCTTAAATCACTTGCTTCCAAAAGAACTAGACCCTTAGCTAGCTTTTTTTCAACACGTCTGCTGACCCTAATTCTATTCATAGCTACTATTATAGCAAATTTTGTGACAATTCTCAAAAAAGAAACCGTTTAACCATTTGTACTTTAGTTTACTGAGTGTCATTTTTGTTAAAAAAAGTTTACTCAATTTACTTTTTCACCAAAACATCCTTTCCCTTGCAATAGAAGGAGGGCGAGTAATCTCTAAAAATAGACAATTTCAGAAATGAGTATAGAATCTTGCGCAAACGTTTGCCTAGTTCTAAACTTTATGGTAGAATAAAACACAACATTGATAAGCAAGAGGAAAAACAATGCAAAATCAGACACTTATGCAATACTTTGAGTGGTATCTGCCCCACGACGGACAACACTGGACGCGTCTGGCTGAAGATGCTCAACACCTAGCAAACCTTGGTATCAGCCATGTCTGGATGCCACCTGCCTTCAAGGCAACCAACGAAAAAGATGTAGGCTATGGTGTTTACGATCTTTTTGACCTAGGTGAATTTAACCAAAAAGGGACTGTCCGCACCAAGTATGGGTTTAAAGAAGACTACCTTCAAACGATTCAGACTCTCAAGGAGCATGGAATCCAACCTATGGCCGATGTGGTGCTCAATCACAAGGCTGCCGCTGATCACATGGAAGCCTTTCAGGTTATTGAAGTGGACCCTGAGGACCGTACAGTTCAACTAAGTGAGCCCTTTACTATCAACGGATGGACCCACTTCACCTTCGATGGTCGCCAAGACACCTACAATGACTTCCACTGGCACTGGTACCACTTCACAGGTACAGACTACGATGCCAAACGCCGTAAGTCTGGCATTTACCTGATCCAGGGGGACAACAAGGGCTGGGCCAACGAGGAATTGGTTGATAACGAAAACGGTAACTACGACTATCTTATGTATGCCGACCTAGACTTTAAGCACCCTGAAGTCATCCAAAACATCTATGACTGGGCTGACTGGTTCATGGAAACGACTGGTGTGGCGGGATTCCGCTTGGATGCCGTTAAACACATCGACTCCTTCTTTATGGGCAATTTCATCCGTGATATGAAAGAAAAATATGGTCAGGATTTCTACGTTTTTGGGGAATTTTGGAATCCAGATAAAGAAGCCAATCTAGACTATCTCGAGAAAACAGAAGAACGTTTTGACCTTGTCGATGTTCGCCTCCACCAGAATCTCTTTGAAGCTAGTAATGCTGGAGCAAGTTACGACCTTCGTACTATTTTTACCGATAGCTTGGTTGAACTCAAGCCTGATAAGGCTGTAACCTTCGTTGACAACCACGATACCCAAAGAGGTCAAGCCCTTGAGTCTACTGTTGAAGAATGGTTCAAGCCAGCAGCCTATGCCCTTATTCTATTACGCCAAGATGGGCTTCCGTGTGTCTTTTACGGAGACTATTACGGTATTTCAGGGCGATATGCACAACAAGATTTCAGAGAAGTTCTTGACCGTCTCCTAGCCATCCGAAAAAACTTGGCCTATGGAGAGCAAACAAACTACTTTGACGATGCCAACTGTATCGGATGGGTACGTTCAGGTGCTGAACATCAATCTCCAATCGCTGTCCTCATCTCAAATGACCAAGAAAACAGCAAATCTATGTTTGTCGGGCAAGAATGGGCTGACCAAACCTTTATTGACCTCCTTGAAAATCATCCAGCACAAGTTACAATCAATGCTGACGGTTATGGAGAATTTCCGGTCTCAGCTAGATCCGTCAGTGTCTGGGCAACAAAATAAACCTATCAGTTACAAGTCAAATCCAACCGGATTTGGCTTTTTTGTATGCACAAAAAGACCTACCCAAATGGATAGATCTTTGCTTGATTACAATTTACCTGCTACTGCATCCAAGAGTTCTTGGATTTTCGCTTGGTTGCTTCCTCCTGCCATGGCCATGTCTGGTTTACCACCACCACGTCCATCGACGATTGGAGCCAATTCTTTAACCAAGTTACCCGCGTGAATGTCTTTGGTCTTGCTTGCAACAAGGATATTGACCTTGTCACCGATAGCGGCAACTAGGACAAGCAAGTCAGAGTAGTCTTTTTGTTTCCAGTTATCCGCAAAGGTACGAAGGGCACCTGCATCTGATACAGAAACTTGGCTAGCGATAAAGCTGTGGCCGTTAACTTCCTTCACATCCTTGAATACATCACCTGCGGCTGCTGCTGCGGCTTTTTCCTTCAATTCTGCATTTTCTTTTTGAAGTTGGCGAAGTTGCTCTTGAAGTCCTTCCACCTTGTGAGGTACTTCCTTGAGTTGAGGTGCTTTCAAGGTTGCTGCTACTGCTTTCAAAGCGTCTTCTTGTTCACGGTAGGCTTCAAAGGCTTCTTTACCAGTCACTGCCAAGATACGGCGAGTTCCTGATCCGATTCCTTCTTCTTTGACAATCTTGAAGAGACCAATTTCAGAAGTGTTGCCAACGTGGGTACCACCACAGAGCTCGATAGAGTAGTCACCAATGGTCACAACACGAACTTCTTTACCGTATTTCTCACCAAAGAGGGCCATAGCTCCCATTTCTTTAGCAGTGTCAATATCTGTCTCAACAGTTTCTACAGCAATTGCTTCCCAGATTTTTTCGTTGACTTGCTGTTCAATCGCACGCAATTCTTCAGGAGTTACGGCTTGGAAATGCGTGAAGTCAAAGCGAAGGAATTCTACTTCGTTCAGAGATCCTGCTTGTGTCGCATGGTGGCCAAGGATATTGTGAAGGGCGGCATGGAGCAAGTGAGTTGCCGTGTGGTTTTTCATGACACGGTGACGACGATTGCTGTCGATGGCCAATGTGTATTCTTGGTTCAAAGCAAGTGGTGCAAGAACTTCAACAGTATGAAGAGCTTGTCCATTTGGTGCTTTTTGAACATCTGTCACAGTGGCAACAAGGTTTCCTGCAGCATTCAAGATTTGTCCGTGGTCTGCAACCTGTCCACCCATTTCAGCGTAGAATGGTGTCTCTGCAAAAATAAGAGAGGCAGTCCCTTCTGAAACAGCTTCTACTTCAGCATTGTCCGCTACGATAGCGACCAATTTAGAAGACAATTGACTGGCATTGTAGTTAAAGTGACTTTCCACTGTAATGTTTTGAAGGGTTTCGTTTTGCATTCCCATTGAGCCGCCTTTGACAGCTGACGCACGCGCACGTTCTTGCTGCTCTTTCATGGCTGCTTCAAATCCTTCACGGTCGACAGTCATACCAGCTTCTTCAGCGATTTCTTCTGTCAATTCCACTGGGAATCCGTACGTATCGTATAGTTTAAAGACATCCTGCCCAGTAATCACTGATTGACCTTTTTCTTTCAAATCAGCCACAATCGTTTCAGCAAAGTGTTGACCTGAATGAAGGGTACGTGCAAATGACTCTTCCTCGCTCTTCACGATTTTCTCAATAAAGTCACGTTTTTCAAGCACTTCTGGGTAGTAGCTTTCCATGATTTTTCCAACAGTTGGAACGAGTTTGTAAAGGAAAGGCTCGTTGATGCCCAATTTTTGACCGTGCATAGAAGCACGACGAAGGAGACGACGAAGGACATAGCCACGACCTTCATTTCCTGGAAGGGCACCATCCCCGATGGCAAATGAAAGAGAACGGATGTGGTCAGCAATGACCTTGAAGCTCATGTTATCACCATCTTGGTCGTAGACCTTGCCAGACAATTTCTCCACTTCACGAATGATTGGCATGAAGAGGTCTGTTTCAAAGTTGGTCTTAGCCCCTTGGATAACTGCCACCAAACGCTCCAAACCAGCACCCGTATCAATATTCTTGTGTGGCAATTCCTTGTACTCACTACGAGGAACAGCAGGGTCGGCGTTAAATTGTGACAATACAATGTTCCAGATTTCGATGTAACGATCGTTTTCGATATCTTCTGCAAGCAAACGAACACCGATATTTTCTGGATCAAAGGCTTCTCCACGGTCAAAGAAGATCTCAGTATCTGGTCCAGAAGGTCCAGCACCGATTTCCCAGAAATTGTCTTCGATTGGGATCAAGTGGCTTGGATCCACCCCTACTTCAATCCAGCGGTTGTAAGAATCTTTATCATCTGGATAGTAAGTCATGTAGAGTTTTTCAGCTGGGAAGTCAAACCACTCAGGGCTTGTCAAGAGTTCATAGGCCCAAGTGATGGCTTCGTCACGGAAGTAATCACCGATAGAGAAGTTCCCCAACATTTCAAACATGGTATGGTGGCGAGCCGTTTTTCCGACATTTTCGATGTCGTTGGTACGGATGGCTTTTTGCGCATTGGTAATACGCGGATTTTCAGGGATAATCGTCCCGTCAAAATATTTCTTAAGGGTTGCTACCCCAGAGTTGATCCACAAAAGAGTTGGGTCATTTACAGGAACCAAGCTCACTGATGGTTCTACTGAGTGACCTTTGGTCGCCCAGAAATCAAGCCACATTTGGCGTACTTGTGCACTAGATAGTTGTTTCATAATATCTCCTTATTTACTTGTTTAATTTGATTGGCTTTCCAGCATCTCCACATAGTCAATCGCGACACAGAGGGAAATGACCAGGTCTGCATAAGAGTCTTCATAGACGGTTACGGTGTAAGTTGAGGTCAAATGGAAAATCTCTTTCCGAATCTCGGCGACAAGCTGATCACGATCATCTAGCAATTTGAAATTTAAATCCCAGATATTGCCCTCGATACGAAGTCCCAGATTATCAAACTCATACTTATCCCGCCAAAAGGTCAACTTCTTACGAATAACGAAATTTGAACCGTTTCGTAGCTGAATAGTAAAGCGAGGAAGTAAGGTGAAAAATTCTTTACTAATCTCACTAACTTGTTCACCATAGGCGTCATAGATGGTAAAGGTCTTAGGAATTTGAAAGAAAGAGCCCTCCACCTGATAGTTCACTACTCCTCTATCATCCTTGATATCGAAGCGTTCGCCCCCAAGACGAAACTTTTGTTTCACGAGAAATGTCTTCATAAACACCTCCAAAAATCAAAAGACAAGCTCACATCACGAAGGGCGAAAAACCGCGGTACCACCTTCATTCAATGAACTTGTCATTCTCTTATTCTTATGCAATTGTTAGATTGAGTAGCATGACTTCCTATCTTAGATGGCTCGCAGCACCGCCATTTCTCTGGGCTAAGACAACTGAAAATCAATTCTCAACTTTCTTATTATATCGTTTTTTTAAGTCTGCGTCAACTGGAAAAACCGACAATAAACCATCACTCCTACTTCCGATACATCTTAAATTGTAAGAAGAGGTCGCTGTATTTTCCTGTCCATTTATGGTCAAACTTTTCATAAACTTCTAGGTGTTTCATTGTATCAGCGTCTGGATAGAAAGACTTGTCTTCTTTGGTCTCCTCTGGGAGCATTTCTTTAGCTGATAGATTTGGTGTTGCATAGCCCACATACTCCGCATTTTTCAGAGCATTTTCAGGTTTCAACATAAAATTGATAAAGGCATAAGCTGCATCTTGGTTTTTCACGGTTTTTGGAATGACCATGTTATCAAACCAGAGATTGCTGGCCTCAGTCGGAACGACATACTTGAGGTTAGGATTTTTCTCCAACATCTGGCTGGCTTCCCCAGAGAAGGTCACCCCAATAGCAGCATTGTTCTGAATCATGTAACCTTTCATCTCGTCCGCCACAATGGCCTTGATATTTGGAGTCAGTTTGTAGAGTTTGTCTACCGTTTCCTCCAACTGCTGAGGATCCTTTGAGTTGAGGCTGTAACCGAGCGAGTTAAGCCCGAGTCCCAGTACTTCACGCGCCCCATCAAAGAGCATAATGGAATCCTTATACTCTGGCTTCCAGAGATCATCCCAATGCTCAGGAGCCTCATCTACCATGGTTTCATTGTAGACAATTCCCAAGGTACCCCAGAAATAAGGAATGGAGAATTTATTGCCCGGATCAAAAGACTGGTTAAGGAACTCTGGTCCGATATTTTCGATTCCTTCAATTTTTGAATAATCAAGTGGAACCAAGAGGTCCTCGTCCTTCATCTTGTTGATCATGTACTCACTTGGAATGGCAATATCGTAAGTTGTTCCCCCTTGCTTGATTTTCGTGTACATGGCTTCGTTAGAGTCAAAGGTTTCGTACTGGACTTGGATCCCTGTTTCTTCGGTGAATTGCTCCAAGAGTTCGGGATCAATGTAGTCCCCCCAGTTGTAGATAACCAGTTTTTGACTATCTCGACTGTTGATTTTACTATCTAGATGATGAGAAATTCCCCACAAAACGAGGATAATGGCTGCAATTCCTGCTAAAAATGAATAGAGTTTTTTCATGCTTGCTCCTCCTTCTCACGTGAGATAAAGTAATAACCTACAACTAGGATAATACTAAAGAGAAAGACGAGTGCAGACAGGGCATTGATCTCTAACGAAATCCCCTTGCGAGCGCGAGAGTAAATCTCGACTGACAGGGTTGAAAAGCCATTTCCCGTTACAAAGAAGGTCACGGCAAAGTCATCCAGCGAATAGGTAAAGGCCATGAAATAACCTGCGATGATAGACGGTGTTAGATATGGCAACATAATTTCCTTGAACATCTGAAACTGGCTGGCACCAAGGTCATAAGCCGCGTGGATCATATCTCCGTTCATTTCCTTGAGACGAGGCAAGACCATCAAGACCACAATTGGGATGGAGAAGGCCACGTGACTGGAAAGAACTGTCAGAAAACCAAGTGAAAACTTAAGCTGTGTAAAGAGAATCAAGAAGCTGGCACCAATCATAACATCAGGAGCAACCATGAGGATATTATTAAGTGATAGAAAGGCTTCTTGGTATTTCTTACGAGACTGATAGATGTAGATGGCTCCAAAAGTTCCAATCACTGTCGCAATCAAGGCTGATAGAAAGGCCAAGAAGAAGGTTTGGGTGAGGATCAACATGAGACGACCGTCACCAAACATGGTTTTAAAATGGCTCAAGCTAAAACCAGTAAAGCTGTTCATATCATCACCAGCATTAAAGGCATAGCCAATCAAGTAAAAAATTGGCAAATATAGGATGATAAAAACAAAGGCTAGGTAGAGATTGGCAAATTTTTTCATCGTTCTCTCCTTTCCTTGGTCACCCACATGGTGAGAAACATGGTCAGGATAAGAATCACACCGATGGTTGAACCCATACCGTAGTTGTCATTGGTCAGGAAGTTCTGCTCAATGGCTGTCCCCAAGGTGATGACACGATTTCCACCAATCAAACGTGTCAGCATGAAGAGGCTCAAGCTGGGGATAAAGACAGACTGAACCCCACTTCGCACACCATTCATAGATAGAGGGAAGATGACATGGCGGAAGGTTTCCCACTTGGTTGCACCGAGATCATAGCTGGCATTGATAAGATTGTTATCCATATCATCCAAGACATTGAAGATTGGCAAAATCATAAATGGAAGCTCGATGTAGCTTGCGACAAAAATAAAGGAGAAATCCGTAAAGAGCAACTGTTGCGAACCGATTCCGATGAATTCCAAGAATTGGTTAATAGAGCCATTTTGACCAAAAATCCCGATAAAGGCATAGGCCTTAAGGAGCAGGTTAATCCATGTCGGTAGGATAATCAGCATGAGCCAGAGTTGACGGTGCTTAAGACGGGTCAAAAAGAGGGCTGTCGGATAACTGATGAGCAGTGTTACCAAGGTCACAATTCCTGCATAAAGCACAGAGTTGAAGCTCATTTTGAGATAGGTCAAGTTTTGTGACGCAAAGTAGGATTTATAATTTTCTAAACTAAACTGCCCTTCAATGTTGAAAAAGGATTGTCCAAAAATCAAGACCAAGGGTGCGAGAACAAAGAGGGCAATCCAAAGCATGTAGGGCACTACAAAGAGTTTAGAGGTTGTTTTCTTCATCTCTTTCCTCCTCGATCGCGTTAATCAGACCTGCTTCTTGCTCTTCGATTTCTACGTACTCCTCGATACGAGCATCGAATTCTTCTTCGGTTTCGTTGAGACGCATGATGTGGATATCTTCTGGTTCAAAGTCCAGACCAATTTCCTCACCCACAATGGCCTTACGAGTCGAGTGAATCATCCATTCATTTCCGAGTTCGTCATAGGCGATGATCTCATAGTGAACTCCACGGAAAAGCTGGGTATCAACCTTGACTTGGAGCTTGCCTTCTTCAGGAAGGGTAATGCGCAAGTCCTCTGGACGAATGACAACCTCAACAGGTTCATTTGGCTTCATCCCTCCATCAACCGCTTCAAAGCGTTTGCCATTGAACTCGACCAAGTAGTCCTCAATCATGGTTCCTGGCAAGATGTTGGACTCGCCGATAAAGGTGGCAACAAAGTGGTTAATCGGTTCATCGTAGATATCCACAGGCGTTCCCGACTGGACAATCTCGCCATCGTTCATAACAAAAATCCAGTCACTCATGGCGAGAGCTTCTTCCTGATCGTGAGTGACAAAGACAAAGGTAATCCCCAATCGTTGTTGCAATTCACGCAGTTCGTACTGCATGTCTGTTCGCAATTTCAAGTCCAGCGCTGACAAGGGCTCATCCAACAAAACCACACGAGGTTGGTTGATAATGGCACGGGCAATGGCTACACGCTGACGTTGTCCTCCAGAGAGTTTACGGATGGAACGTTTTTCATACCCTTCCAACTGAACCATCTTGAGAACTTCCGCTACGCGTTGTTCGATTTCTTTCTTGTCGATTTTACGCAAGCGGAGTGGAAAGGCAACATTTTCAAACACATTCATATGTGGAAATAAGGCATAGGATTGAAAGACGGTATGAACGTCTCGCTTGTTGGTTGGGATATCATTGATCCGCACCCCATCCAGTAAAATATCCCCTGTCGTCGCATCCAGTAAACCTGCAATGATATTCAGAATGGTTGATTTCCCCGAACCTGATGCGCCTAGTAGGGTATAGAACTTTCCTTCTTCCAACTCAAAGTTAATGTCTTTGAGAACCTTGGTGTTGCTGTCTTCAAAAACTTTAGAGACGTTTTTGAATTCAATAATTGGTTTTTTCAATTGGCATAAATTCCTTCTTTTTCATAAATTAACAGATCAGGGCTCTGTCAGGCCGCTACTACCTCTTGCAGGGAGTAAAACCACCTGCATACATCTTCGCTACCGATAGGCTTTCACCCCCTTTCCATTGACATAGCAGCAGCTATTCTGGCGAAACCTTACTCCTTCTCACCCAAGATTCGAACTTCTCTCTCAAGGGTGACACCTGAATGTTCCTTGACCTTTTCAATAACAGATTGGATCAAGTCCTCGTAGTCTTTGGCCGTACCGTCAGCAACATTGATCATGAAACCGGCATGCTTTTCAGATACTTCAACACCACCGATACGATAGCCTTTCAAGCCAGCTTCTGAAATCAACTGACCTGCAAAATGCCCCACTGGACGCTTAAAGACTGAACCACATGATGGGTATTCTAATGGTTGTTTGAGTTCACGTAGGTGCGTCAAGCGGTCCATTTCTTGCTTGATAACCTGATGATTCCCTGGAGCCAGGGCAAATTTAGCTGACAACACAACAGCTCCAGAATCTTGAACAGCTGAATGGCGGTAACCAAAAGCCAAATCCTTGGCAGATAAGGTCTCGATTTCCCCTTCCTTGGTCAAAATTTGACAAGACTGCAAGATATGAGCAATCTCACCTCCATAGGCACCTGCATTCATAAAGACTGCTCCACCGATGCTTCCAGGGATGCCACAAGCAAACTCAAAACCAGTTAAACTATGACGAAGGGCAATACGTGTCGTTTCAATCAAATTAGCACCAGCTTCTGCTTCAATAGTGTAACCATCAACTGAGACGTTATTAAGCTTATCGCACAAGATAACAAAACCACGGATTCCACCTTCACGAACGATGATGTTGCTGGCATTCCCTAGCACCATCCAAGGAATATTCTCTTGATTGGCAAATTGGACGACACGGGCCATCTCATAGCGATTGCGTGGCAAAACCAGATAATCCGCTCGACCTCCAACCTTGGTATAGGTATAGGTCTTCAAAGGTTCCTTAAAACGAATATCGATTCCTTCTAGGATTTCAAGTATTTTTTCTTTTACTGACATGTCACTCATCCTTTTTCAAAATTCATTCCATTATACCATTTTTAGAGACATTTGACGACCTCAAAATTACTATTGATAATTCAACTCATGTTTTTCAAATGATGGATTCAGATGTTGACGTGAATGGGAGGCAATAGAAAAACACCCCGAAAGTTAGTTGAATGACATCTAACTTTCAGGATGCTGTTTTAAAAAATTTTTTTATATTGAATCTATCTACACTTGAAGCAATCAATAAGACCCTTCTATAGCAAATGCTGAGATGGATGCTAGTTGGATGGAGGATTTTTCCAGCTTTGGCGATAAAATTTAGGACTCACAGAGAAAAAATGCTTAAAAGCTTTTGAAAAGACTAGCTGATCCTGATAGCCGACTTCCAAGGTAATTTCTTTTATAGATAGATCAGTGTCAGTTAAAAGTGTTCTTGCCTTTAGCAGGCGTGTTTCAAGGAGAAATTGCTGAGGAGATTTATGGTAAAGTTTCTTAAACTGACGAAACTAGGTGCTACGACTGAGTCCGACCTGGGATGCCAAGTCTTGAATGGAGATGTCTTGTTGGTACTGATGTAGCAAAATTTGCGCAGCTTTTTCAACAGGGTGTTGAGTGACATTCAGAGGTATTTCTGCTGGAAATTCTTCCTGCAGGTAGTAAAGGAAGGTATAAATTTGCATCTGGTACCAGCTTTCTTTTTGCCTACTTTCTGCAGTTTTGTGACATATATCTTGAATAATTTCCCTGCTTTGAAAATAACTATCGAAATGGCAAACAGACTCATAAAAAACTTGTGTGTTTTGGAGATAGTCGCTTAATTTGTCTCCAGAAAATCCCAGCCAGTAGCTTGTCCAAGGATCTTCTTGATTTGCCCAATAACGCACTTTTTGGCCTTTTCTTAGGATAAAACCATCATTTTTCTCCAAAGAGTAAGTCTGCCCATCAACTTGCAGATACCCTTTCCCCTCACAAATCCAGTGGATGACAAAATCCTGAAAAACAGTATAGTCATAAAACGGAAAGCTAGAATAATCATCAATCCCACATTCTTCAAGGTAAAATTCCTTAGATGTTTCTTTAAAATAGTGCCATAGTTTCATAAATACTTCCTCCTTGCAACATAAGTGCATATTTCTTCATCATGAACTCCTAGAAAAGGGACAAACTCTGGTTTATAATGAGGCAAGAAAGGAGAACAAATGAAAAAATCGTATCAATCTAGTATGGTAGGGCTCAACCTCAGTAATCAAATTGTTTCCATCACCATAACAGGTGACTTCATGATTCTTTTTATGAGTCAGATTTTAAGTTTTAGTGATTTGCAAAATAGCTGGCTTATCACAATGCTACCGATTATAGCCCTTGTCCGCATTCCCTTGTCTTATCTGATGCGAAGGAAAAATCTCCTTGACCTGATGCGGTGGAGTATACTGTCTAAGCTGTGTTTGCTAGGGATATTAGTAGTGATTCCCTACGAAAGTGTGACTTTTTCTATCTATGCTCTTTTTCTGATTCTATATCAGATAGCCGTGGAGTTGGGCTTTGGTCTGGCTTGGAATCCCTTAATATTATTATTAACAGAAGAGAAAGTCCGCGCAAAATTTCTCAGTTACTTAGGTTTGTTTCAGCTGGTCACGAGCTTTTATACCCTTCTTATTTCCTTTTTCATCGGAAAAGAGTTGACTGCACTTCATTATCGTTGGTTACTGGTGATTGCTCTTGCTAGTCTGTTCATGCAGTTTATCCTTTTGAAACAGTTACAAACAGACTATAGCTTGTTTCAAAATCATCAAGTAACAAGGCGGATGGATTGGCAGGTTTTGAAAAAACAGCTCTGGCACCATGTCCGTATCCTACTTTTGGATAGTTTGATTTTATATGTGACCTTAACAATGAATGTCCTCTATATGGTACAGGTATTGCACCTCTCCGCCAACCTCGTTTCTCTATATTCGAGTATGAGTTTGCTGGGGAACGTCCTAGCCTTTGCTCTTGCAGGTCCTTGCTTTGAAAAAAGACGTTCTACGTTTTTCACAATCTTACTGGTAGTAACGGGATGCGAGATTCTTTTGATCTTCTTTCTTCCCCACGATGCTGTATCCTATACAATCTTTTGGAGCATAGGTTGGGGGTTATTAAATGGGGCTGTGGGAGCTCTATGGGGACTCTACATTTCTCTAGTCAAACACCAAGCAGCAAGTCCTAGCCCCTTTACAATTTGGAATATTTATCAGGGGATTGCCTATCTTGTTAGCGTACTTGTCTTTTATCTCTCTGGTAACTTGGTGCACCTAGCTAGTTCCAGTTCAGGGCTGGATCCGTATCGTCTGGTCTTGATTGCCTGCCTAAGCATCTGCATCCTGGTTTGTTTACGGATGCTGTATAAAAGAAAAACAGGTCTCAAGTGACGATTGCCGCTTGAGCCTATTTTATCATCGTATGATAAACTCCGATTGTAGGATAATGGTTCGTTTTTCGTCAGAGAGAGCTTGTTTGAAACTTTCCTGACCGAGTTGGTAGGATTTGTTATCAATGGTAGGAATCCCCAGCACCTCTCCTGTCAGTTGCCTTTCTTGGCCAATCAGCAAAGGTAATTCAAGATTTTTCTCCTGATAATAGCGAACTACACCAGTTGCCACATCATCTCCGTTGCTGAAAATACAGTCTAAATCTTGCTCTAGTAGGCTATCCCCTTGCTCATAAGCATCCTCTCCCGTGGAAATACCATCCAAAATCAGAGGTTCTGTTTTTTCACCAAAAACTTCCTTGTAGGCTTCCATAGTGAGACGGTAGGTGGAACTTTTTAGGTCTTTTCGGGTAAATAGCAGAGCAATTTTACTTTTTCCCTGGTCTTTAATCCAGTTGAAGGCTGTCTTACAGGCATGGGTGCGGCTCACATAAACGCTACTCAGATTGGGGTTCTGCACTTCTTCACAGCAGACAATATTGCCATACTTAGCGTAGGAAGCAATGGTTTCTATGTCCACACTGCGAGAGGTGAAAATAAGACTGTCAAAGGCTCTTCCTCGAAGCTGCTCCAGATAATATTTTTCCAAGTCTATATCATAACGAGAAGGTAGAATGAGCAAGGTATAGTTATGATCCATAGCCGCATCCAAGAGCCCGTTAAGTAACTGACTAAAATAAGGGTGCAGGGTCGTGTGGGGAATAACTACACCGACCCGACGAGTCGAACCCGAACTTAACTCCTGAGCTAGAATGTTGGGGCGGTAGTCCAGTTCCTCCATGACTTGCAGGATTTTCTGACGAGCCTCCTCGGATACATGGGGATGGTTGTTGATGACGCGTGACACGCTAGAAACTGAGTAACCAGTCAGTTTGGCAATTTTTCGAATATTTGTCATTGTTTGCTTTCTATAGGAGGATTGACACCCTCCAAACACGTGATTAATGGATTTTTTTGAGATATTTACGGATGCCGTAGCCGACACCATGTTCATCATTGCTGCGTGTTACCTTATAAGCTAGCTCTTTGATGTCAGGAAAGGCATTGCCCATTACGATTGGATGGCCCACCATCTCAAACATTGGGATATCGTTGTGCCCATCACCAAAGGCAGCGGTCTGGTTCTTATCTAAACCTTCTTTTTTGAGAATATAAGCAATACCTTTTGATTTTTTAGCAGTTTTGCTGGTAATTTCTAGATGATATTGACCAGATCGGAGAATGCTGACCTCGCCCAAGTCTAGGGCTTGCAAGTATTTCTCCAGTGCCAATAAATCGTCATTATCTAAGGTAATCATCATTATCTTGAAGGTATTGTCCTTGGCAGCTAGAAAATTAGCCTCGTTTGTAAGCGTTGGTGCCTGGCGCGTGATGTTGAACTCTAGACGAATCCCTTCATCTATTCTATCACAATACCAGTTCGTCATATCATAATAGCTGACGCTAATTTGTGGAAAATGCTGGCGCACTGCCTGTAAGATAGTTTGTGCTGTCTTTCTAGGGAGAATATCTATATGAAGGGGCTTGACCTTTCCATCCACAATCTGATAAATCAAACCACCGTTAAAACCTACTTGAGGGCCAGTCAGCTGAAGTGCTTCGATAGCCTCTCTCATTTCCATTGGAGCTCGAGCAGAAACCAGAGTCAGCGGAATCTGAGCATCGCGGATAGCCTTGCTATTCTCGCTAGAAACGCGGCCCTCAGAATTGAGAAGGGTGCCGTCCATATCCGAAAAAATACGTTTGATGGTCATAATGTTGTCCTCTTTTCTTCTTTGTCCGCTAGCGTGTGATAGGTCGGTTTAAATGCGCATTCCCAACCTTTGATACCATTGTACATTCTGGAACGCGTTCCATGTCAAGAGAAAAATAAAAAAATTTTTAAATTATTTTCGAACATAGACAGAGTTGATGTGGGTTTGCTTGATAACGGCATCTCCTTGGCTTAATTGAAAGATTTTATCAAACAAGTTTCTCATTTCTTGAAAAGCTGACTGTCCCTTGGTAAATAGGTGTTAAACAGAAAGATAGGCTTGTCTTCCAGATAATACAACGGGTGGTAAATAGTAAGAAATAGACAAAAACAGAGTTAAGAGAGAACAATAAAAAGAGGTCACCCCTCTTTCTATGATTTTTTCCAAAATGTAGATTTGGTTAGCCAGATAAAGACTAAAAGTTCTACGAGAAGAATAAACTCAACTAGAAGCGGATTTGCAATCCATCCCACTTGAGATAAGGCTGGAGCCAAGTCAAACAAGGCATGCAAACAATAAGCAGCAACTAGGTAGATCCATTTCTTTTGGCTAACACTTTGGTAAACCCAGATGGAAAGACCGATTTGGAGAACTAGGGCAAGCACACGCTCAACTCCTAATAAATAAACCTGCCATATCGATAGAGACTGAACCGTTTCGAGGGTAGCCTTTGGAAGGAGATTGGCTACATCAGTGTTTGAAGACTGGATGAGTGAAAAGAGGATCAACAAACTGATTAAGCTTCCCATCCCGAGATAGAGCAACTCCAAACCTCCATGTCCCAAGCCGTAAGCCAAAGCGTCTTTCTCTTCTAGACTTCTCTTTTTCTCCAACCATTTAAAAAAGACGAGGCGGGCAGTTTCCTCAAAGAGGGCAGCCATGGCAATCGCATAAAGAACATATAGGAAAGGTTGCTCATTCATGAGCGGAATGGTTCCGTCTTTTTGCGGATGGAGTATCAGAAGGTGAACAATCTTCTCTAACACTTGAGAAGAAACAAAAAATGCGATTGCTCCCAAGCCCATCACTGCAAGAGAGATTTTAAACTGTTTTTTGGCGTACCAAGTCCCACCTACTAGAATGAGAAGCAAAGCAATCATAGTAAGGATAATATGTACTGTCATCTTTTTCTCCTATTCTGACTTATCAATATCTTTCTTCATCTCGTCAATGTTAAATTTAGCAAATAAATACTGGCGATCTTGGACTGGAAAACGTTGGTCCAACTGGTCGACTGCCCCAACCTCAATCATTCCTTCTTTGATAACAAAGTCCATCACATGCCCACCAAAAGTCAAATCATCTGAGATAAAATGCAGATGGTAGCCCGCCACGCTGACCCCATGGAAAATCTCTGGTGTCCAAAATCCAACAATGGTTCCTGAAATATTTTCACGGCTATATTCAGGTTGGTGAGTTGCCACATCAGCAAACTTGGTATCAGGTGTGGATTTGGGAATCATCCGTACGTGCATGTGGGCGAATTCCCCATGAATCTTGATGGAGCGAAAGAGATTTTCCCCATCATAGTAGGACTCAATCCGCTTTTCTAATTCCTTATCCGTCATCTCAAAGCGCTGGCGGAAAATCACTTCTGCCTGATGGGGGACCACTGCTGCATATGGGATAAGGGCATCAGGAGCGACTTCTACAATTTCAGGTTGCTCCCCTGACCCTTTGGCTTGATAAGCCTTGCCATCAAGGACAATCAACTCCCCATCAATCGAATCCAAGGTTCCCAAGCCGAGGTCACCATGTTCCAGCAATTCTCCTACTGTCATGGTTCCGCCATAGAGACCAGCCATAAGGGCACCTAGAGTATTGTATTGAAATAATTTTACCGGTTCCTGCACTTTTCTATCCATTCTCTTTCTTATCTTCTTTTCAATGAATCATCATACTTTCTAAGTATACCACATTTGCTCCTAGTTGTGAAAGGGAGAAATACTTTTCCCATTGCAAAGGAGGCAAAAAAAAGGTACAATGTAACAAAATCAACGGAGGTCTGGAATGAAGAAAGAAAGTAAATACCAAGCAGTCGTTTCCTTTCTCAAAAAAGGTATCGAATCAGGAAAATTTCCAACAGGTAGCCGACTTCCCTCTATCCGTCAACTGAGCCAAGACTTCCACTGTAGCAAGGACACTGTCCAACGAGCCCTACTGGAATTACGCCATGAACAATACCTCTATGCCAAACCCCAAAGTGGCTACTATGTTCTAGAACAGGGCCAGCATCAGGACTTGGAAATCGAAGTCACTGACGAACATGCCAGTGCCTATGACGACTTCCGACTCTGTGTCAACGAAACCCTGATAGGCCGAGAAAACTACCTCTTCAACTACTATGACAACCAAGAAGGCCTTGAGGAACTGAGACAATCTGTCCATCAACTTCTTTTCAACCAAGCCCTCTACTGCAAACCCGACCAACTGGTTCTAACATCTGGCACCCAACAAGCTCTCTTTATCCTTTCTCAGATTAACTTTCCGAGCGAGGGAGCTGAGATTTTGGTCGAACAGCCGACTTACCACCGAATGAATCGCCTCTTGGTCGCTCAGGAGCTGGCCTACCAGACCATTGAACGCCGTATTGATGGCATTGACCTTGAAGAACTAGAAGAACAGTTCAAATCTGGAAAAATCAAGTTTTTCTATACCATTCCTCGCTTCCACTATCCTCTTGGCCATTCCTATTCTGATCAGGAAAAGAGGGCTATTCTGGATCTAGCAAACCAGTATGGTGTTTACATCGTCGAGGATGACTATCTAGGAGACCTAGACCCTAAAAAAGGACAGACCTTCCACTATCTGGATACCGAGGATCGGGTCATTTATATCAAGTCCTTCTCAACCAGCCTCTTTCCAGCCCTTCGGATCACAGCTCTCATTCTCCCAAATGCCCTAAAAGAGGCCTTTGTTTCTTACAAAAATATCCTAGACTATGACAGCAATCTCATCATGCAAAAGGCTCTCTCTCTTTACATCGATAGCCAGTTATTTGAAAAAAATCGACTGGCTCGACTGACCCTTCAAGAGAACTATCAGACTCGGATAAAGGAAGTACTTGAAAAAAATACCTGTCCCTTACCCAACTATCCTCTACATGATGGGCTTCTCCTTGATTTGAGAAACTATCCTAAAATTGCCAGTTTAAAGCATAGTTCACTCAAACTAGACTTCTTTGAAGAGGCTTATTTGGAAGCCTGTCCTTATCAGTTTGCCAAAGTCTCTCTCGAAAATTTAGAAGCACTATTACAATACATAAAAGCAGAATTGGATTAAACTCCAACTCTGCTTTCTTTTTTATTGTTCAACTTCTGTTAGTTTCGCTGCTTTTTCTAGATAGGTTTGATAAGTTCCTTCATCTTTCAGTTTTTGGATAACCTTATCTACTACTGCTTTCAAGTCTGATTGATTCTTCTTGATGGCAATGGCATTGGCTTCACCATCTTTCATCGTCAAAGTAGCTGTCGCAACGACAAGGTCTGAGATTTTACCTGCGTAACTAAGAGCAATTGGTTCATCCATATGAACAGCATCCACTTTTCCAGCCTGCAACTCATTGACTGCTTCCCCCATATTGGTCAAAGATGTCAACTGGGCATTTGGCAATTGTTCCTTGACCATGGTTTCTGGTACAGTTCCCTTTTGAGCTGCGATATTGGCACTTGCGAGGCTTGTAAGATCCTTGTATTTGTCTAAATCGGCTTTTCTAACCAAGAAGCTCATTTTGTTTTCATAGTAAGGGATTGAAAAGTCAAAGACTTCCTTTCTCTCATCTGTAGCACTAATACCAGCAATAGCTAAGTCAGCCTTTCCAGTTTGAAGACTGGTCAAGACATTGTCAAAACTCATGCTAGAGATTTCAAGTTTAACTCCAAGTTCATCCGCAATCGCTTGAGCCATATCAATATCTGCACCAACCACTTGGTTTTTACCATCTACCAAGGATTGGAATTCAAATGGTGCATAGTCTGGGCTGGTCGCAACGACTAGCTTGCCTTTTTGTTTGATAGCCTCCACAGCAGACTGAGAACTATCCGTACTTGATTGGCAAGCTACCAAAACCATGCTGGCAAGCATGCTACATACAACTAACATCCATTTTTTAAATTTCATAAATAAACGACCTTTCTGTTATTTCTGAATAATTATAACCAATTTGAAAATACTTGTCAACATTTTCAGAATTTTCATTTCAAAAAATTTCCTTTTTATTCAAAAATAAAGACTAATCTGAGTTGATTAGCCTTTTTAGTGAATATTTAATCCATTTCTTATAGTTCGACGATTTTACCTGTTTCAAAGTAAACAACCCATTCACAGATATTTTTTGCGTAGTCTCCGATACGTTCCAAAAAAGAAATAACCTGGAAGTAATCACGGCCTGTAACGATGGCTTCAGGATTTTTCCTAATTTCTTCTGTAGCCAAATCTCGGATACTATCAAAGTAATGGTTGATTTTTTCATCCATCGCTGCTACTTCGTAGGCTTGATCCACAGAACCGTTGAGATAGAGATCTAGAGCTGCTTCGACGAAGTTTTTCACGTCGCGTCCCATCTTTTTGATTTCTTCTTCAACAGCAGGGATACGTTGCTCTCCTTTCATACGAATGGTCGCCTCAGCGATAGACACTGCATGATCTCCCATGCGTTCCAAGTCTGATACGGCCTTGAGAACGGTCAAGACGGTACGAAGGTCTTGCGAAACAGGTTGTTGAAGGGCAATCATTTCAAATGATTTCTTTTCCAACTTCACTTCATATTCATTTACTTCTGCATCGTCTTCGATGACTTCTTTTGCCAAATCACGGTCATGAGTGACAAAGGCACGTACTGTACGATTGATCTGCGAGAGCACTTCTTGTCCCATAGCGTAGAACTGGTTGTGCAATTTCTCCAAATCTTCTTCAAATTGAGATCGTAACATCATTCAACTCCTTATCCAAATTTTCCTGTAATATAATCTTCTGTTTCCTTGTGTTGAGGGGAAAGAAACATCTTCTTCGTATCATTAAACTCAATCAAATCCCCATCTAAGAAAAATCCCGTCTTATCAGAGATACGAGAAGCCTGCTGCATGGAACGCGTTACCAAGAGCATGGTGTATTTGTCTTTTAGACCATACAAGGTTTCTTCAATCTTACCAGCCGAGATAGGATCCAAGGCTGAAGTTGGTTCGTCCAAGAGGATGATTTTCGGACTGGTCGCCAAAACACGGGCAACACAGACACGTTGCTGTTGTCCACCTGAGAGACCAATGGCCGAATCATGCAAACGATCCTTTACTTCATCCCAGATAGAAGCACGTTGCAAGGCTTTTTCAACCGCTTCATCCAGAACTTGCTTGTCCTTAACCCCATTGATACGTAGCCCATAGACAACATTTTCGTAGATAGACATAGGGAAGGGATTGGGCTGTTGAAAGACCATACCAATTTCCTTACGCAATTCAACCGTATCGGTACGTGGACTGTAGATATTGTGGCCATTATAAATCACTGTTCCAGTTGTTGTCACCTCAGGATTTAGATCGCCCATGCGGTTGATGGCTTTGAGAAGAGTGGACTTTCCTGATCCAGAAGGACCAATCAAAGCTGTTATTTCCTTAGGTTGGAAAGAAAGGGAAACACTATTCAAAGCCTTCTTTTTATTATAATAAACGGACAGGTCTTTAACCTGCAAAATCGGTTCTGTCATACTGCTTCCTTTCTAACCAAAGTGTCCCGTTACATAGTCATTGGTAGACTGTAACTTAGCATTTTGGAAAATATTGGATGTCTTATCATACTCAATCAAATCACCCAAGTAGAAAAATCCAGTGTAGTCACTTGCACGCGCAGCCTGTTGCATACTGTGGGTAACGATGATGATGGTAAAGTCCTTCTTCAATTCCAACATGGTTTCTTCCAGCTGGGCTGTCGCAATCGGATCCAAGGCTGAAGCAGGCTCATCCATCAAGAGGATATCTGGCTTGACAGAGATGGCGCGAGCGATACAGAGACGTTGTTGCTGACCACCAGAAAGCATCAAGGCTGATTTGTGGAGGTCGTCTTTGACCTGATCCCAAAGTGCAGCCTGTCTTAGAGAGGTTTCTACAATTTCATCAAGTACTTTCTTATCCTTAACACCTGCACGTTCATGAGCAAAAGTGATGTTGCGGTAAATAGACTTAGCAAATGGATTTGGACGTTGAAAGACCATTCCGATATGCTTGCGCATCTCATAGACATTGATTTCTGGACGATTAACGTCAATCCCTCTGTAGAGGATTTGGCCTGTGACCTTGGCAATATCAATGGTATCATTCATCCGATTGAGACTGCGAAGATAAGTAGATTTCCCAGATCCAGAAGGACCAATCAAGGCCGTAATTTTATTTTTTTCAAATTGCATATCGATGCCCTTGATGGATTCATTTTTACCATAGTAAACATGTAAATCCTTGGTAGAGAGGGCCACTTTTTCTTCAGGAAAGGTGATGATATGCTTTTCATCCCAGTTATATTTTGACATGGCTTCTCCTTTAGGCAGCGGTTAATTTCTTGTGTAAATAGCTTCCGAGTTTGCGTGCTCCAAAGTTAAAAATCAAGATAAAGATGAGGAGCACGGCGGCAGAACCAGCAGATACAATGGTCGCATCAGGAATGGTTCCTTCGCTATTGACTTTCCAGATGTGGACAGCCAAGGTTTCTGCTTGACGGAAGATTGAGATAGGACTGGTAACACTAAGGATGTTCCAGTTAGACCAGTCAAGGGCTGGAGCGGATTGTCCTGCCGTATAGATAAGAGCGGCGGCCTCACCAAAGATACGGCCAGATGCCAAGACAACACCCGTTACGATACCTGGAAGAGCTTCTGGAATGACGACATGGACTACAGTCTCCCAACGAGAAATTCCTAGGGCCAGAC
Source organism: Streptococcus sp. 5905 (assembly GCF_013276505.1). Taxonomy (NCBI): domain Bacteria; kingdom Bacillati; phylum Bacillota; class Bacilli; order Lactobacillales; family Streptococcaceae; genus Streptococcus; species Streptococcus sp. 5905. The sequence goes on along the minus strand of NZ_VMLC01000001.1, from coordinate 479,166 downwards.
CAGCCTCACGTTGTGTATGGTGAACGTGTTTTAAACTGTCCTCAACATTTCGAGTCATCTGAGGAAGGTTAAAGACCGTCAAGGCCAAGGCACCTGAAATGATTGAAAATCCATACTCAAACTGGACGACAAAGATCAAGTAACCAAAGAGACCCACAACAACTGATGGTAGAGAAGACAAAATCTCAATACAGGTACGAATAAAATTGGTCACAGGTCCTTTTTTGGCATACTCAGCGAGGAAAACGCCAGCTCCCATAGACAGGGGAACAGAAATGATCAAGGTAATGACCAAAAGGAAGAAGGAATTGTAGAGCTGAATCCCGATACCCCCACCTGCTTGATAAGAGGAGGATTTCCCAGTCAAGAAGGACCAAGAGATGTGCGGTAACCCTCTCACCAAGATATAGAGAATCAAAGATGCCAGAATGGTCACGATGATACCCGCGATGGTATAGAGGACAGCTGTTGCAAGTTTATCTAATTTCTTAGCGTGCATAGTTTTTCTTTCCTCTTTCTTTCGTAATCAATTTAATCACACTGTTAAAGGCCAAACTCATCAAGAGCAAGACTAAGGCCAGTGACCAGAGAACGTTATTATCAACCGTTCCCATGACGGTATTTCCGATACCCATAGTCAATACAGATGTCAAAGTCGCAGCTGGTGTTGTTAACGAGGTTGGGATAACTGCTGAGTTTCCGACAACCATCTGAATAGCAAGGGCTTCACCGAAGGCACGCGCCATCCCAAAGACCACTGCTGTGAAAATACCTGAACGTGCTGCTTTCAAGGTCACACGCCAGATGGTTTGCCAACGAGTGGCTCCCATAGCTAAACTAGCTTCACGGTAATGACGAGGCACAGCGCGCAAACTGTCTGTTGTCATAAAGGTTACAGTTGGTAGGATCATGACAAAAAGAACGAAAATCCCTGACAAGATCCCAAAACCAGTTCCACCAAAAACGCTACGAACAAAAGGCACCACAACTTGCAAACCGATAAATCCATAGACGACTGAAGGAATACCGACGAGGAGTTCAATGGCTGGTTGCAAAATCTTTGCACCCTTTGGTGATACTTCTGTCATAAAGACTGCAGCTCCGATAGCGAAGGGTGTTGCAATCAGGGCAGATAAAATCGTCACAATAAAGGAACCCAAAATCATCGGAAGGGCACCAAATTGTTTCCCTGAAGGATTCCAAGTTTGTCCAAAGAGGAAATCAAAGATGTTGACCCCATTGACAAAGAAAGTTGATAAGCCTTTTTGGGCTACAAAAATCAAAATCATCGCCACAATGATAACAATCAAAGAAAGGCAAGTGAAGGTCAAACCTTTACCAAACTTCTCAAGTCGAGAGTTCTTTGAAGGAGAGAGTAATTTTTTTGAAAGTTCTTCTTGATTCATTATTGACCTCCTTCTACTGCTGTAACGGTACCTGAAGCATCCTTTTGGACTTTCATTTCATTGATGGAAATATAGCCCATGCCCTTAACAATCCCATTTTGGGCTTCGTCTGAGAGGACGAAATTCAGGAATTCAGCAGCTAACTCATTTGGCTGACCAAGTGTGTACATATGTTCATAAGACCACAAAGGCCAGTTGTTGGTCGTTACATTTTCAGACGTAGGCTCATAGCCATTGAGCTTCATGGTCTTGACCGAGTCATCCACATAGGCAAAGGCAAGATAAGAAATGGCTCCTGGAGTTTGCGAAACAATTGACTTGACCATTCCATTGGAATCCTGTTCTTGACTCTGCATTGCAGCCTGACCATTCATTACGACATTGTCAAAGGTTGCTCGTGAACCAGAACTTGCTGCTCGATTGATGATTGAAATTGCCAGATCTTTGCCCCCAACTTCTTTCCAGTTGGTCACTTCACCTGTAAAGATTTTGCGAAGTTGCTCGGTTGTCAGATTTTCAACATCCACTTCCTTGTTTACAATCACTGCAAGTCCAGCCACTGCAACCTTGTGGTCTACTAGAGCCGAAGCATCGATTCCTTCTTTTTCCTCTGCAAAGACGTCAGAGTTCCCGATGTCAACTGCTCCAGACTGGACTTGGGATAGTCCTGTACCCGATCCACCACCTTGAACATTGACTGTTTTTCCGATGTTTCTAGAACCGAATTCATCTGCTGCTGCTTCGACAAGAGGCTGAAGAGCAGTTGAACCAACGGCTGTCATGGATTCTCCACGATCAATCCAGCTAGCACATCCTGCTAGAGAACCTGCCATCAAAAGAGTCGCAAGAGATAGGACGAGCTTTTTTCTTTTTTTCACTGTTTTTCTCCTTGAACATAATGATGAATGCTCTGATTTCTTTCTGTTCCTATCATATCAATCAGTGATGATAAGATTTGGTTTACGATTTATAGACTGGAAGCCCCATTGAGGAGCAGTCAGTTCATCATATAATATAAGTAAAAATGAAAGACTATCAGAAAAAACTCATACTTCCAATATAACATAGAATAGATTCTTTGACTAGCTTTTTCACTTGAATCTAAGCCCTTTTGGATAATAATTTTTCAAAACATTTCCCGTTACCTTGGCAAAGCCTAATCCGTTTCCATGAACAAGGACTTGATACCATCCATTTGATAGACTTTCAGCTAGCTGAACTGTCTCCCCAGCCACATATTTTACAAAATTCTCATCCTTGATTTCGACTGTTTGCAAAACTTGACTTGGTTTTAAGGCTAATCCCAGAGCAAAGCTTGGTTCGAAGCGTTTCTTCTTAAAAGTACCCAGATGAAGTCCATTTCGGGCAATTTTGAGTTTCCCTAGATCAGGTAGCCTCTCTGGCAAGAGATAGAGTTGGTCTCCAAAAGTTTGTAAGATACCAGCTAGATTGACCCGCAAGTGTTTTTGGGCAAATTCTTGCCACAAAGCCAGTTGCTCACGACTGAGATTGCTCTTGCTAGCCTTGAATTTAGGTGCTGGATTTTGTCCCTTAAACTGCAGGTGGGCAACAAACTGGCCTTCTCCCTTGAAATGATGAGGATACATCCGAGCCGTTTCAGGAAGATCAATTCCTGCTACCATGCCATTCACATGCTCGACTGGAAGCAGTTCAAAATCATAGGTATCCAGCAACCAGTGGACGATTTCTTCATTTTCCTCAGGTGCCCAAGTACAGGTCGAATAGACCAAACGGCCACCTTCTGCAAGCATGGTCACTGCATCTTCTAAAATTTCTCTTTGGAGACTGGCACATTGGCTAGGATAATCGGTACTCCAATAGTCCATGGCATCTGGTTGTTTACGGAACATCCCTTCACCCGAGCAAGGTGCATCAAGGACAATCACATCAAAATAACCTTTAAAGACCTTGGCTAAGCGGTCAGCAGATTCATTGGTCACGACAACATTTGTCGCTCCAAATCGCTCCATATTTTCCACTAAAATTTTAGCACGCTTGCTTGAAATTTCGTTGGAGACAAGGACTCCTTGATTAGCCAGATAAGCTGCTAGTTGAGTGGATTTTCCACCCGGTGCTGCCGCCAAGTCCAAGACCTTCATACCAGAGCTTGGTTGAGCTACCTGGGCCACCATTTGGGCTGCAGGCTCTTGCGAATAAACGAAACCTGTCACATGCTCTGGTGACTTCCCAGAAACTTTTCCATAGTGCCCCCAAGGTGTATGGGGAATGGCATCAGCAAACGATAGCTGACTTTCTTTTAAGGGATTGACTCGAAAAGCCGAAACTGCTTCTTGTTTAAAAGAGGCAAGAAAATCTCTTGCCTCATCTTCTAGTATCGCTTCATATTTTTCAACAAATCCTTCTGGAAATTGCATTTAGTTTTCTTTCCTTTCATAAATATAGGACTGAATCTCATCTTGCATCTCGATTGGCACCATCATGACCGGCTGACGCGTTTGAAAATCAGCGGGCTCACCCGATACCGTAAGAAGGCGATAACCCAGACTTTCCCCTAGGATACTTGCAGCAGCGTAATCCCAAGGTTGCAAATAGGTGATATAAGTCAGCAGACGACCTGATAAAACCTTGGCAAAACTAATGGCCGCACTACCATAGACACGGACTCCCAACGCTGCTCGGCCCAAATCAGCCAAGCCCCACTCATTGGTTTCAAACATACCTGAGTTACCGGCAACTAAAAATTCTTGAAGAGGTTTCTTTTTAAAAGTTGGTAAGAACTCATTATTACGACAAGGAGGAAAGGCACCTCCACCATGATAACAATCCCCTTTCATGACATCATAAATGATACCAAATTTGCCAACCCCATTCTCAAAATAAGCCAACATAACAGCAAAATCTTCCTGCTGGGCGACAAAGTTATTGGTACCGTCAATGGGATCAATCACCCAAACGGAACCTTGACCGACCGCAGCACGCAAACAGCCCTCTTCTGCACAAATCAAGTCTTCTGGATAAGATGCTAAAATTCTCTGAATTAAGAGATCCTGAACTTCCTTATCCAAACGCGTCACCAAGTCTGTAGGGGAAGACTTTCGCTCGACCTGCAAATCTTCTTGCATGTGGGCCAAAATATACTCAGCAGCTTCCTGCACAATCTGTTTGGCAAATTCAAATTTAGTTTCCAAGAGAAATCTTCCCTTCTCTTTTTTCTTTTGCTAATTGAACTGCATGATAGAAGGAATAACCGCTAGCCGTCTCAAATTCGCGGCCTAGGCGTTTTTCTTCACTTTTGCTCGGAACGACAGACTTAAATTCCTTGTAAGACTCTAGCAGTTTTTTTGCTTCTACCTTGTCTTCATAGGCAGCTTCAACATCATTAAAAAAAGAAAGCACTGAAGCAAGTTCTTCAGTGCTCCACGACAAATCTAGTGGGTAACTATACTGTTTGTTCATCTATCCAATACCAGCTCTCAATGTTGCTTCTTTTAGTTCTTGTTTACGGTAACTACGAGGGAGAAAAGCACGAATCTCATCTTCATTAAAACCGATCTGCATGCGTTTGGTATCAATAATAATTGGGCGACGCAAAAGACTAGGATATTGCTCAATCAACTGAAGCAACTCCGATACCGAAATACTCTCTACATCAATATCCAATTTTTGGAAAATTTTTGAACGAGTTGAAATGATGTCATCAGTACCATTTTCGGTCAAGGAAAGAATGTGTTGCAATTCTTTTCTTGTTAAAGGACTGGTCATAATATTGTGCTCCTCAAAAGGAACTTTATGCGTCTCTAACCAGGCCTTTGCCTTACGACATGATGTACAGCTCGGTGATAAAAATAGTGTAATCATGCTTTTCTCTTCTTTATCTATACTTTGCTATTCTTATTATACAAAAAAATAAAGCGCTTGACTAGCAATTTCTAGAAAAAAGCCTATTTTTTCTAGAAAAATAGACTGTATGCGAACGAATACCTCTATTCTGATTAGATTAATTCACCCCTCATCAGAATTTCTAAATTCGTTTCTATTTTATCTATGCAAAATACTAGAATAGTTTGGGATTACGACTTTTCAAATAAAGGAAGACAAAGAAGCTCTCATAGAGGCCAAAGAAGAGAAGGAATGCATGGAGGAAGAAGGTCTCTGGTAAAATCCAAATAACTGGGTCCTTTGCTGGATCAAAAAGCCAGGTATCATCTCCCACAAAGAGAATCTGATGAAAAAGAGTAAAGAATTGCTCAAAACCAATCAACACTCCCAGAAGCCCGATGACCAAAGGCAAGACTAATAGAGTCAGGATACTTTTACGATATAGGGGTAGAAAACCCTTTTTTACAATCTTTTTAACAAAGAAATAGAAACTTGGCAGTGTTACCACAGCCACTAACTGAACCAAATGAAAGAGGTTCTTCACCACCGCAAAGTGGTGCAGGCCTGCCGCTGAAGAACGAAAATCCGGCATCTCTAAGACCTGACTAAAAGGATTGGTCAGGTAATTCATCAAGATATGAAAGTTATACAGAATGGTTTCTGGTTTTAGATAGACTCGATTCGCTAAGTTTAGCCACTCAATCTCCATGGGATAGAAAATCCAAGCCAGATAAATGGTTAAGAGAATAGAAAGGGAGAGGAAGAAGAGCATACTTCCCCAAAAGGTCAGTTTAGTTTTCATCAAAATCCCACTCCGCAAGGCTAGAAAGCACATGAGTTGGGGCGATTGGCAAGTCCGCCACTTCTTCTGCCTTGGTAAAACCTGTCGTCACCAAGAGCGTTGGAATGCCATTGTCAATCCCTGCTCGGATATCTGTCAGGTAGTTATCCCCCACCATGAGCAATTCTTCTCGTTTCAAGCCCAAGTGCTCAACTGCCTTGTCCATAATGATAGTATTTGGTTTCCCAATATAAACCGGTTTTACTCGAGTTGCCACTTCAAGAAGGGTTATCAGTGAACCAGCACCTGGCAAGAGACCACGCTCTGTTGGAATATTGAGGTCTGGATTGGTTCCGATAAAGTGGGCACCCTTTTGGATAGCTAGTGTAGCCGTCGCAAATTTTTCATAGTCGACTTGCCAGTCCAGTCCAACTACCACATAGGCAGGATTTTGCTTATCTTCGACATAACCAGCCGCCTGAATGGCATCTTTGAGCCCTGCTTCACCGATGACATAGACTGTCTTTTCCAGTCCCAAGTCATTCATATAGTCAATGGTTGCCAGAGTTGCCGTGTAGACAGTTGATAGAGGGGTATTAATATTAAAATTCTGAGCCAACATCTCTTGGACACTCTCAAGAGTTCGAGTTGTATTATTAGTCACAAAGAGATAGGGAATTTCTCGCTTTTGCAATTCATGCACAAAAGCCTCACCCGCGGGAATTCGGTCTTTCCCCTTGTAAATGGTTCCGTCTAAATCAATTAAATAACCTTTATAAGCCATATCGTCCTTTCTAATTGCCTTTAATTTCTTGCCATGTAATCATAGCTTGGGCATTAATCTCGCCATTACTGATAATCTCATGCTTGCTTTCTAGTCCCTTGAGTTCATAAGCTGAAGCAATCATGCCACCCGGTCGCACTTCTTTGACATATTTGAGATTGATTTTTTGGGGAATATACTTGGTCAAAAAGTCTGCTCCCATGACCTCAAAAATCCAATCCAGATATTTGCTATTATTGACATGACCATTCATATCCAAGTCGTAAAAACGAACATGGTAGTCTTTACTGAACGGGTTTTCTAGATTTGTATACTTTGGCCCACGGATGAGTTTTTTATCAAACTCAGACTGGTAAGGAGCAACAATTTCCGGTTCTACAGCATGAACTTTACGACTGTCCCTGTCCATAAGAACAAAGGTTGCTACCATGCGAATGATTTCTTGACCTGCTTCATCATAGATAGTGAAACAGCGGTAGCAAAAAAGACGATTGTAAGTCAATGCTTCTGTTTCAATCGTAATTTCCTCAGCAAAGCGAGGCAAGCGAACCACGTCAATCGCATAGTCTGTAATAATCCAGACTAAATTGTAACGTTCTAACATATCCTTGTCGCTAACTCCCAGCTCAATTGACTGCATACCTGATACTTGCAAGGACAGCAAAATCACATCTGGAAGTTTGATATGACCGTTCATGTCCGCCATATCAAAAGGAATTTTCATTTTCATTTGATAAGTTAAGCCCATTGTTCTACTCCAAAATAAATCGTTCTGCTACAGTGTCTCCCAAGAAGAGACCCCTCTTTGTCATTCGGACACGATCACCGTCGATTTTCATGAGACCTTGTTGAACCAAGTCTCTGATGATTTCGCCATAAAGTCCATCAAAGGATCGTCTAAATTTTTCCTCAAATCGCGCCATGGAAACCCCAGATTTTTTCCGGAGGCCTAGGAACATTTCTTCTTCCATCTGCTCCCTTTGACTTAGGTGTTCTTCTGTAATTCGAGCATTTCCTTCCTCTACTGCATTGAGATAGTGGCGGATAGGACCGTGGTTTTTATAACGAACTCCATCCACATAACCTGAAGCACCCGCACCGATACCATAATACTCGGCATTATCCCAGTACATGAGATTGTGGCGACTTTCAAATCCGGGTTTAGAGAAATTTGAAATCTCATAATGCTCAAAACCAGCTCGCTCCAGTTCTGCAATGATGTACTCAAACATCTCCGCTTCTAGCTCTTCCTTGGGTAGAGGCAACTTCCCACGTCGCATGCGGTTCATAAAGACCGTATGATTCTCCAAAATCAAGCTATAAAGGCTCATATGAGGAATATCAAGCGAGATAGCCTTAGCTACATTGTCCTTGACCTGAGCCATAGTTTGACCTGGAAGAGCATAGATTAGATCAATGGAGATATTGTCAAAACCAGCCAGTTTGAGACGGTCGATATTCTCATAAATATCCTTTTCTAAATGACTGCGCCCAATCTTTTTCAGCATTTTGTCATCAAAAGTCTGCACACCCAAGGAAACACGATTGACTGGCGACTGTTTCAAAACCGCAATCTTATCCGCATCCAAGTCGCCTGGGTTGGCCTCAATGGTCAACTCTTCCAAGACAGACAAGTCTAGATTTTTAGTCAAGCCTTCCAAGAGCACTTCTAATTGCGGAGCTGACAAAGCCGTTGGCGTCCCACCTCCAATGTAGAGAGTTGACAACTTTTGGATATCATAAGAACGAAACTCTTCTAGCAGATGCTCCAGATAACTATCTACTGGTTGATTCTTGATAAAAACTTTTGAAAAGTCACAATAATAACAAATCTGTGTGCAAAAGGGAATATGCACGTAGGCGGACGTTGGTTTTTTCTGCATAGTATTTATTATACCATAAAGACAGGCTTCCAGATAAAAATCACCATCTCCAAAAACCAGAGATGGTGATACTTTATACTTCAGTAATATCGATGATGATTTCTTCTTGGTCTTCAGCAACATCTGGAGTTACTGACTGTTCTTGCCATTGCTCCTTGAGATTGTTAAAGGTTTCTTTTGACGCTTCTGTCGCTTGTCGTGCACAGGTTTTGGCTTGGTCAAGGACACTGTCAAAAGTGATTTCACCAGATTCTACTTGTTCCTTTGTTTTCAGCACAAAGTCCCTTGCCTGTTCCTTCACTTCAGTTAGTTTCTCACAAACCTGCTCTCTAGCGTATTCTGGATCTTCTCTCAAATCATCCAGAAAATCCTGAGCTTGACTGCAAACTTGCTTGCCCTTGTCACTGGTTAAGAACAAGGCAAGAGCTGCACCTGAAACCGTTCCTAAAAGGATAGAGGATAGTTTTCCCATAAGATTTCTCCTTTTTTATTTTTTGAAAAATTTACTTGCGAAACGAAGAGCTGACAAGCTTGCACCTGTTTTAATGGTCTTTGAACCAGCTGATGAAGCTTTTTTGCCTAAGACACGTGCATGTTGGTTGAGATCAGATACTGACTCTGACAAGTCCGCCACAGCTGTAAAGAGTGGATCAATCGTCGCAACTTTGATATTGATATCATCTGCCAACACATTGACCTTAGCCAACAATTCATTGGTCTGATGCAAGGTAACGTTCACATCTGAGCTCAATGTTTTGATGGTTTTCTCTGTCTCATCAATCATACGACCTGCTTTTTGAATCGTGATTGTCAAATAGACTAAACAGACAATCAAAGCAATCGCAACAAGAATATATGCAACTTCTAACATTTATTTTTCCTCCTCTGTATGATAGAAAGGGGCTTTCTTTCGATTTTGATAAAGTATGATAAAAATACCAAGTCCGATAAGGATAACTGATAACCATTGAGAAACTCGCAAACCAAAGAACATGAGACTATCCGTCCGCATGCCTTCGATGATCATACGACCAAAGCCATACCAAATCAAGTAGAAAGCAGTGATATGACCACGTCTGATTCCCTTTAATTTTCGTCTAAAAATCAAAATCAAAGCAAAACCAATCAGATTCCAAACCGACTCATATAAGAAGGTCGGCTGACGGTAGCTACCCTCAATGTACATCTGGTCACGGATAAAGCCTGGCAAATAATCCAGATTATCCACTGCTGCACCGTAGGCTTCTTGGTTAAAGAAGTTTCCCCAGCGTCCTAAACTCTGGGCAACCATGACGCTCGGTGCTGCAATATCTAAGAAATCCCAAGTATTAATCAGCTTTCTATCTGCAAAGATATAAAGGACAATAGCCCCTGCTATCAAACCTCCATAAATGGCCAAACCACCATTCCAGATGGCAATGATTTCACCTGGATTTTGCAGATAGTAATCTAAGCGGAAGAGCACATAGTAAAGTCTGGCACCTAAAATCGCAACTGGAAAAGCAATCAGGATAAAATCCAAAATATCATCTGATAGAATTTTCTTTTTAGGAGCTTCTTTCATGGCAAGGTAGACAGCCAAGACCAAGCCAGCCACAATACACAAAGCATACCAACGAATGGAAAAAGGACCGATTTCAAATGCAACTGGATTAATCATCTTTCACCTCATTTTTGGAGATGAGATTAGTCAAGCGTTCTTCAAATAAACGCGTCGCATCAAATCCCATTTCTTTAGCGCGATAGTTCATGGCTGCCGCCTCAATAACAACAGAGATATTGCGTCCTGTTTTTACTGGGATGCGGATACGTGGAATCGTTACTCCAGAAACTTCTAGTTCTTCGGCATTGTTTCCTAGACGGTCAAAGGTCTTATGGGTATCATAATTTTCCAAGTAAACAGCCAACTGGACTTGTGAAGAATCTTTTACAGCACTTGCTCCGTAGAGACTCATCACGTCAATAATACCCACTCCACGAATCTCAAGTAAATGCTTCAAAATTTCAGCGGGCTCTCCCCAAAGGGTCATTTCATCCTTGGCAAAGATATCCACACGGTCATCTGCTACCAAACGGTGTCCACGTTTCACAAGCTCAAGACCCGTCTCGCTCTTACCGATACCACTATCCCCTTGGATCAAGACACCCATGCCATAGATATCCATCAAGACACCATGCACGCTCGTACGTTCAGCCAAACGGGAATCAAGGTAGCTAGATAACTCTCCAGATAAACGACTGGTTGATGTTCGACTGGTTAAAATCGCAATCTTACATTCTCTAGCAGCTTTCAACATTTCTTCTGGCACTACCAAGCCACGAGCAACGATGACAGCAGGTGTTTCAGGTAAAAACATTTTCTTCAGAACTTGATAACGATTATGGGCAGGCATAGCGACCAAATAGGACCACTCCTTCATCCCTAACAGTTGAATCCGTTCTGGAGTATAGTAATCAAAATAGCCCGTCATTTCAAGACCTGGTCTCATAATGTCCGCAGTATTGATTTCCTTTTCAAGCAATTCGCCTTCACCATAGACAATATCTAGTCTGAGCTTTTCAATTACTTCTCTTACTAAAACCGACATAATTTCCTCCTTCAATCGAGTTCTCCCTACTATTATATCAAATTGTAGTTGGAAGTTTCCTTTTTTTGCAGGATTTACAGTATTTATTTAGAAATAAAAAGACTAGATTGCTCTAGTCTTTCATTTCTAATTAGAATTTTTTACGTTTACGAGCTGCTTCTGATTTACGTTTACGTTTTACAGAAGGTTTTTCATAGAATTCACGTTTGCGTGTTTCTTGAAGAGTACCAGCTTTAGTAACCGCACGTTTGAAACGACGAAGTGCATCGTCAAGAGATTCATTCTTACGTACTACTGTTTTAGACATTTTTTTCACTCCCTTCAAGTTCAAGATCTATTCTATTTTACACGCAAAATGAATAATTGTCAAGAGGAAAACTGCCATAAACTTATATTATCTTCAATTTTAATCTTGTTAAAATTGATTAACATTTATAGATGGAAATGATATAATAGTGGCACATATTGATTAGCAAAAATTAGTATTATTTAGAAGTGAATCTATAACATGAAAAGAATCATAAAAATTTACCCTGTAGTAAGTATTTTAGTTGTAATTTGTTTATTGCTAGGAATTCTTACTACCTTTTGGGGAAGTGTAATGTATGACTTATTTGCATTTCATTCAAAGCCAATTTATTGTTGGCAATACTTTAGTGGTACATTTATGCATGGAAGTAAAGAAGCACCAATATGGTTTATATGGTTTCATTTAGTTTTAAATACTTTAATGTTACTTCCTTTTGGTGGGCTATTGGAGTATAAAAGGGGATCAAAATATGTATTTTTAGTTTTTATTACTTCTATGGTAATATCTTCGATTGTATTCCATATATTAACACAGAATCAAGAAATTCAGGCATCGGGTATCTCTGCTATTGGCTATGCTTTTGTAATGGGTGGGGTGATGAGTATGTTTGGTATATGGAAGAATTTCAATTTAGGATTAAAACTATTTTATATCCTTTTAATCGTTCTATCTCTCACAATGCTTCTACCAAATATAACAGGCTGGATTTCGACCTTTCTTCACATGTCAGGAATTGCCAGTTATATCATGGTTTCCAGCATCAACAACTGTCTTAATAAAAATCGTATAGCATCATAAGAATAGTCAATACGATTATATCAAAGTTTACAGACATTTAAGAATTTTCTATTGGATGCCTTTTTATATGAAATATCGACAACTGTTACGGTGATTTACAAAAAAATTTCTTTTAGCAGGATAGTGAACATTTGAAGTAAAAAGCCACTCACTCCAAAGAGCAAGTGGTTCTTGTCATTTTACTTTTCAAGCAAGCTGAGCGCTTCAGCATCTGCGATAATAGTCACATCAGGGTGGTTTTGTAGGCTGCTTGCTGGGAGGTTCTCAGTCACTGGGCCAGATACTGTTCCAGCAATGGCTTCTGCTTTTGACTCACCGTAAGCAAAGAGAATAATTGACTTGGCATCCAAGATGTTTTTAATTCCCATTGAAATGGCTTGAGTTGGGACGTCTTCAATCTTGTCAAAGAAGCGAGCATTGGCTTCGATAGTAGACTGGTCAAGTTCCACTAGATGCGTTTGACTGTCAAATGGAGTGCCAGGCTCATTAAATCCGATGTGTCCATTGCGACCAATTCCCAAGATTTGCAAATCAACAGGATGGTCAGCCAAAATTTGATTGTAGCTTTCTACTTCTTCTTCAGCATTATCCTTAACACCACGTGGCAAGAAACTTTCTTTAAATGGTTTTTTGTTGAACAAGTTTTCCTGCATGAAGTAACGATAAGACTGTGGATTGTCCCCATCAAGCCCTACATACTCATCGAGGTTTACACTGGTTAGATTTGAAAAATCAAGGTCACTCTCCACGATTTCCTTGTAAAACTCAAGCGGACTGCTTCCTGTCGCAAGTCCTAATGTTTGAGCACCATTGGCCAATTTTTCCTTCAAAATCTCAAAAGCAACTTTTCCACCTTCGACTTGATTCTCAACTTTTATAACTTTCATTTTATATCCTCCATGTTTCTATATTTATTATATGGTATAGACCAATTTTTGTCAAGTGAAAACGATTTAATTTCTAAAAAAAGAGCGTCTAAACTTGAAACATGTTATAATGGATAAGATTAGAACTTAGAAAGAATAATGAAAAATGAATACAGCTGATTTTGATTTCCACTTGCCTGAGGATTTGATTGCCCAAACGCCCCTTGAAAAACGAGATGCCTCCAAACTCCTTATCGTTAATCGCGAGACAGGAGAAATGCAGGATAAGCACTTCCACTCCATTATCGATATGCTGGAACCTGGTGATGCCCTCGTTATGAACGACACCCGTGTTCTCCCTGCCCGTCTCTATGGTCAAAAGGAAAAAACTGGAGGTCATGTGGAGCTTCTCCTACTCAAAAATACTGCTGGAGATGCGTGGGAGGTTCTCGCTAAACCTGCCAAACGCCTCAAGGTCGGTACTCGCGTCAGCTTTGGTGATGGTCGCCTTAGCGCTGTCGTTACGGAGGAATTGACCCACGGCGGCCGCATTGTCCGCTTTGAATACCAAGGAATTTTCCTAGAAGTTTTGGAAAGTCTAGGTGAAATGCCATTACCGCCTTATATCCATGAAAAACTAGATGACCGTGAACGGTATCAAACGGTCTACGCTAAAGAAAGTGGTTCTGCTGCAGCACCGACTGCTGGTCTCCACTTTACTAAAGAACTGCTAGCAGAAATCCAAGCCAAGGGTGTCCATTTGGTTTATTTAACGCTCCACGTTGGTTTAGGAACCTTTAGACCCGTTTCTGTTGACAATCTGGACGAACACGAAATGCACTCAGAGTTCTACCAACTTTCTGATGAAGCCGCAGCCACCCTTCGCTCTGTCAAGGAAAATGGAGGTCGTGTTATCGCTGTTGGAACTACTTCGATCCGCACACTGGAAACCATCGGTTCCAAGTTTGATGGGCAAATCCAAGCAGATTCTGGCTGGACCAATATCTTTATCAAGCCTGGTTACGAGTGGAAGGTTGTCGATGCCTTCTCAACCAACTTCCATCTACCCAAATCAACTCTGGTCATGTTGGTTTCTGCCTTTGCAGGCCGTGAATTAGTCTTAGATGCTTACCACCACGCTATTCAAGAACGCTACCGTTTCTTCAGTTTCGGTGATGCCATGTTTATCTATTAAAAATAGCTCCGTCATTTCTTTAGGAAATTTTATTCCTAAGAGATGACAGGGCTATTTCTGTTTAAAGTGTAATTTCTGGGAACTCAGAAGTTAGATGAACCAGTTTGCCTTGAACACCAAAGTAGTCCTTTACCAAGTCCTGTAATTCTTCCATGGCAGCCCGAGCACGTCTTGCCTGTTCTGCATTAATCGCTTCAATCACTAAGACAGCATCTTTTGTCGCTTCTGTCAGCATGGTTCTCTGCGCCTCTCTCCAGTTGAGACAGCGACAAACCGCTCCTTCATCATCATAATAGATCAGCTCTTCTGGAAGTGCAGGAGCATCGTTTTCAGCTCCTAGTGGAAAGAAAGGTTCTCCTCCCTTGGCCTGACCAAGATGAAGATTGCCTACAATCTTGTTCACATCTTCGCCACCACAGGGAACAGCATAAGATAGAGAGACACTATTATAGATGTCTACTAAGGGATTGATGGGATTAAACTCTCTTCCCTGACTGACCCTTTTAAGCAGAGCTTCTATAGAAGAGCGTGCTCCCTTTTTCGTTTTGAACTTGCTGAAAGCCTGACGCCATTCTTGAATGACATCATTCTGAGTAAAATTCTCATCCGAAATGAAATCCTCAGCTCGTTTAGCTCCCTTATCTAGCAAGGTTTTGAAATAGGGATCCTTGCTTTCATCAACTGTATTATCTAATCCCTTTACTACTAAAACGCTAATCTGTGCTTCTGGAAACAAGCTCCAAAATTCATTTTCAACGATAACTTTCATCTTTCACCTCTTATTATAAATAATTTCTTTTCTGGCCTTTTTTGACCATATCCCAATCACTTGTAATATTTTTTCTAACCCGAATTAGTAGGCTCTCCAGTTCTCTGGCCTCTTCCCTAGAAAATCCTTTTAGGGCAGAATTCTCTGAATAGTGATGTTCAGCAAGGATAAAAGGATAAAGTGCCTCTCCTTTTTCAGTGACAAACCACTCTTTATTTTTCCGATTTGTACTGGTCATTCCTTGTTTTATTAATCCCTTTTCTTCCAGTTTTTTTACTGAACGAGCAACTGTCGAACGGTCAACCTTCAGTAAATCCGACAAGGCTTCTTGAATGATTCCTGGATTCTCCTTGATTCGTACTAAATAAAGATATTGCCCACGAGCTAGTTCAATATCACGAAACTCAATATTAGCAATAGAATCTAGGGCACGGGCTATAACTCCGATTTCGCGTAATAACGACATGTTTCCTCCTCTCGCATCTATGATGATAGAATAGCACATTTTTGTTGCAAATGCAATAAAAGACACTTTGTTTTCAAAGCGTCTTTTTTTATTCTTCATTTTTTAAAAAGAATGTGTTATCACGAAACTTTGGATCTTTCAAACTCTGTACACTGGCATTGATAACTGCTCCAATAATCAAAATCTTTGCAATGAGAATAAACCAGAACATCATCACCACCACGATAATGGAGCTGAAAAATCGGACATCAACTAGATGGTTGACATAGTTATTGAAATAGACAGAAAAGATATTCAAAAGAAAGACAAGAGTCAGCAAAACAAAGATACTACCAGGAAAAACGTAGCGAATACGAGGGACTCTGACATTTGGAAGGAAATAGTAGAGCATGACCAAGATGGCAAAGAGCAAGGCATAAATCAAAGGGCCTGTAAAGTCCTGTAGGTAATCAAAGAAAGGACTGTCTGATTGCCAGTAAGTTTTGAGCAGGTTGAGCAACATACGCCCAAACATACTTAAAAATAAGGCTAGGGCAAAAAGAATTTGCAAGCCAAAGCTGACGAGTAAACTCATCAGTTGATGGGAGATAATTCCTCGGCTCTTAGCCACTCCATAGGCCTTATTAAAAGCTTTTTGGAGGAAATCCATCGATTTCGAGAAGGTCCAAAGGGCAGACAAGACTGCAAAACTCAGCAAACCAGTCGATGGTTGAGTCAGGACTTCTCGGGCAATCTTTGCGACCACATCATAGACTGTATCCGGTACAAATTCCTTGATGGTGAGCAAAAAATTTGAAATCGGAATTTGAAAATAGGGCAAGATATTGACCACTATCATCAGCAAGGGGAAGATTGAAACCAACCAATAGTAGGCAACCGCAACACTGGTCAGTTCACTATCGGAAGCTTGATAAAAATGTAAAAAAGCTTTCAACATGGGCCGTTCCATCAGCTCTTTCCACCACTTTTTCATGTTGCAATCCTCCTAATACAAGTTGATTTTCTAAACTAATTTCTTCTGACTAATTCCATCATATCATAGGGTAGGGTATTTGCGGCTTCTTTTAAAGAATAATTCTCAAGATTGTTGACATTTTGTCGTAATTTCTTGGCATACTTGGTCGTAATCAATTTCTTCTCTTCGTATTCAAAGATTAACTTACGTTCTAGATAGTAACCTCTTAGCATTTCATCGATATTGTTTGGTTTAATACGATTGATAACACGTTCGACAAAGGCACCACTTCCGATAATGGCCGTTTCACGCAAGCGAGACTCCTGCATAAAACTAATCAGACTACTCTTGTAGATTCCTTTTAGGTTTTCCAAACTTTCGATAATCAACTCCGTATTCTCCAGATAGAGTTCAGATATTTGATCATAGTCAATAGCTCGAAGGCGACGTTGCTCCTTGTCATTCCAACTACGGAAGGTCTGACCAAAGGTCAGCAATTCATGCAGGACAAAGCGCAAGATACGGAGCGACACAAGGAAGTAATATGTCAGGCGGGAAGCCACCTTGCGATTAATACTCTGTTCCATATTTTTCAGATAGCGTTGGTAAACTTGATAACCACGCTCACCGATTTTCCCTTCCTCGTAAGCCTGCTCCAAACCATCGCTTTCGATACTCAAGATGAGGAGTTTTAAAGCCTCCCAGTCCTCTTGGGCGCTTTTATTTTCTTGACTAAGGATTAGGTTTTCAATTCGACCGTGATAATTATCAATAGCCGCATAAAGGGGGAGTTTGTTCTTATGCCCTTCCAATTCTTTTTCTAACTCTCCTGTGACCTCATTTAAAATCGCAATGTGCATGAGGTAATCCTTGGTTTCTTCTTGCTCCTCGGAAAGGTGGGGAAGAACTACAAGACCTGTTAGAAAGCTTAATAGCGTGACACCCGCTACAAGGAAAAGTAAGAGGGGATACTCCTGCTCGAGATTACTAGGTATGAGGAGAATGGTCGCGATAGATACTGTCCCTTTGACACCAGAGAAGGTCAAAAGAAGCATATCTTTCATGTACTTATGAATTTTTTTCTTGAGTCGACGCGTCCTCACAAAGTAAAAACCAGCAATCATGACAAAGCGGATCACAAAAAGCAAGAAGGTCAGAACGACAACTGAAAGCAGTAAAAGAAGGGGATTGTAGAGAGAATTAGACAAAATTGGCTCTGCAATCAATTCTAATTCCATTCCCAAGATAACAAAGACTGATCCATTTAGCATAAAGGTCACGGTGTGCCAGACGGTCTCCGTCACAGTGTCTACCTGGGCCTCAAGGAGCGTAATTTTCTTAAAGCGACTGGCCTTCAAAATACCTGCAACCACTACTGCGATAATCCCTGAAACATGAAACTCTTCTGCGATAAAAAAGGTCATGAGTGGCAAACTTAGCTCTAGCAATAGTTCACTGGCTATATCTATCGCTCGCACACTCAGTAAAAAGGTATGCAAGAAACGATTGACCATAGCCGTCACAAAACCGACTACAAAACCACCAAGAATAGAAAGTGCTAGGGAAGTTCCAGCTTGGCTGAGAGAAAAAGTTCCTGTTGTCCAAGCAGCCAGAGCCATCTGAAAGGCAACCAAACCAGAAGCATCATTTAAGAGCCCTTCCCCTTTTAGGATATTGGAAACCCGTTTAGGAAAACGAAAACGTTCAGAAAGAGATGCAAAGGCAACCAAATCTGTTGGCCCAAGTGCCGCTCCAACTGCTAAACAGGCAGCTAAAGGAAGAGTCATCCAAAGGAAGTGAGCCATACCTCCTAAGCTTAAGGTCGAGATAAAAATCACAGGAAAAATCAGAAAGACGACGATCCGCCAGTGCTTCAAAATGGACGTAATATCCGCTTCTTCTGCCTCCCGGAAAAGTAAGGGGCCAATAACCACGGCCAGAAACAGCTCTGTATTGAGATGAAAGTCCGTATCGGGAACAAATAAGCCAATCCCAATCCCCAAAAGGATTTGCACCAGAGGAAGGGGTAAAAAAGGGAGAAGTTTATTGGTCGTAGTTGAAATGATTAAGACAAATAAAAATAGAATCAGGTAAATTAGTAGTGTCATCTAGACCCTCCTTAGTCTTTTTTACAACAAAATTCAAACATCTCCTTCTGCTCTTGGATTTTCTGATCAATCTTGGAACAGTCTTTGTGCTCTATTTTTTTCTGGCACCGTTCCATTTCAAGAGCCACTAACTTTTTCTTGATTTTGAGCATTTTCTTGCTCATATGTGCTTCGTCGAGCACCCCGACTGCTCTCTCGTGATGCGTTGACTCAACAAAATTTTGGCGCATTGCCTCAAGCTTCTCACGAAGGTATTGTTTATCCATGTCTATACCTTTCTAATTTTTCAATCATAACTAAAAACGGTGGATTGTTAACTTGGTTGAGTGTCCGATAAATGGTAGCTGTATACTCTTGTTGGTTCAACTGGCTAACAAAATCCAACACAGCATCCCTCTCGGTGTCTCCTCCTTCATGGCCATAGTAGATCATGATAGCAATCCGTCCCCCTTTGACAAGCAAATGACACAGCTTTTCTAAAGCTTCGATAGTAGTCTGAGGTTGTGTGATGACGGATTTGTCAGCAGAAGGCAGATAACCCAGATTAAAAATCCCTGCCTTAGCCTCTGTCACAAACTGGTCTAGTGTCTCATGACCTTGCAAGATTAACTGGGCATTTGTCATTCCAGCCTGATCCAAACGCTCTTGGGTTTTATCTAAAGCTTGTTTCTGTATATCAAATGCATAGACTTGCTTGGCTAGCTTGGCTAAAAAAAGCGTATCATGACCATTGCCCATGGTCGCATCCACAACGATATCCTCTTTTGTCACAACTTCAGCCAAAAAATCATGCGCCATCTCAAGTGGTCTTTTCATTTTTAAACTCCTGTTTTACAGCCTTGCATCCTTGCACACTTCCACGACGTCTCATTTCAGTTTCAATAGCATTTAGCACTTCCCATTTATTGAGGCTCCACATGGGACCTATCAACATATCTCTAGGCGCATCTCCCGTGATTCGATGGATGACGATATTCTTGGGAATGATTTCCAACTGGTCACAGATAACCTTGACATACTCGTCCTGACTCATCAGTTGCAAGCGCCCTTCGTGGTAATCTCGCTGCATACGCGTATTGGTCATGAGATGGAGCAAGTGCAGCTTAATTCCTTGAATATCATTATCCGTGACGCAGCGGCGGACATTTTCGACCATCATCTCATGAGTCTCACCGGGCAAACCATTAATCAAATGGGAAACAATCTCAATCTTGGGATATTTCCTCAAGCGTCTTACTGTTTCAACATACAATTCATAAGAATGAGCACGGTTAATCAGGTCAGAGGTTGTTTCATAAGTGGTCTGTAAGCCCAATTCTACTGTCACATGCATGCGCTCCGATAACTCAGCCAAATATTCAATGGTTTCGTCTGGTAGGCAGTCTGGGCGTGTTCCGATATTGATTCCCACCACACCCGGTTCGTTGATGGCTTGTTCATAACGTTCCCGAATCACTTCCACCTTTTCATGGGTATTGGTAAAGTTTTGAAAATAAACCAGATACTTTTTAACATCTGGCCATTTGCGATGCATAAAGTCGATTTCCTTATAAAATTGCTCACGGATAGGGGCATCCGGTGCTACAATAGCATCTCCAGAACCTGAAACTGTACAAAAGGTACAGCCCCCATGTGCCACAGTTCCATCGCGATTTGGACAGTCAAACCCCGCATCAATCGGAACTTTGAAAGTTTTTTCTCCAAAAAGTTTTCGATAATAATCATTCAAGGTATTATAGGATTTCATAACTTTCATTATAACAAAAAACACCTACAATCTCAAAAGCCTGACTTTCCTACAGATTCCCTTGTTTCTCGTTTCCTTTAATGATTTTTTATGATACAATATGGGTATGATTTTAATGAAAATAGCAGCTACTTTATTGTTGGTATTAACCCTCGTGGTCTCCATCATTGTAACAAAACTTTTTAAACTGAAAAAACTAGGACTGAATTTTGCGGATTTAGCTTTTCCACTTTTGGTATTCGAGTATTATCTTATCACTGCAAAAGCCTTTACCCACAACTTTCTGCCACGACTTGGTGTTGCACTTTCTCTCCTAGCAATCCTCCTAGTTGTCTTTTTCCTACTCAAAAAACGAAGTTTTTATTACCCTAAATTTATCAAATTCTTCTGGAGAGCAGGTTTTCTCCTAACCTTAGTCCTCTATATCGCTATGATTGTAGAATTAATGATGCTCACACCCCAATAAATCCCTAGAACAACTGATTCTAGGGATTTTAATTTATGGAAATTAAGTGTCAGCTAACCCAGACACTTAACAAGGAGCTAGCTTTTCTTTTAGTTATAAATCTATTTTGTTAAGATCGTTTAAATTTTGCTCGTAGGCGGTCTGCTTGAGGTTTACCAATAATCTTATCCAATAGGTGAGTTCCAAGACTCATTAAACCATAAAGCCCTCCCCCGAGACCTCCGATGAGGGCTACATAAAAGAAACTCCAGAAGCGTCCCGTTGGTTGGAAGAAAAATCCTAAAATCCACTGTAGGAAACCAACCAAGATAAACATGACAAGGGTCAAAATAGTAATCAAGATAGTTCGTTTCAAGATAATCTTACGACGTGCACCTGTTACCCTGCAAATATCTCGGTACATCAAAACATTTGGAATGATGAGACCGATAGTCGTTGAGATCAAGGGACCGTAGCTGTGGAAAATGGCAATAGCTGGTAACTGCAAGACTAACTTAGCAATTGATCCATAGACAAAGTAAAGAACTGCCTTGCGATTGCGGAACATGGCCTGAAGCATGGGTGACAAGACCATGTACAAACCTAAAATAGTAGACTGTAAAACCGCAAAGACAAACAAGCCCATGGCCAGACTATCTGGCTTGCCATAAAAAACTGTATAGAGAGGCTCCCCTACCATGACGACTCCAACTGTTGCTGGTAAGAGAAACATAAAGAGCATGGTCATACTATCTTGAACTAGGCGAGCAGCGGCTCTCAAATCACCTTTGACATAATTTTCCGTCAAAAGTGGCAAGCCGACACTTCCAATCGAGACACCAACAGAGATCAAAATCATGGTGATTTTATTAGGATTGGCTGAGAAATAAGAAAACATAACAACCAAGTCTTCATTGCTATAGTTGGTAAACCAGGTCATGCTATTGATGAAGGTCATCTGGTCTAAAATCTGGAAGAGCTGGATGGCTGATCCTGTCAGGATAAAGGGAATGGCTTCCTTGATGGTATCAACCAAGAGTCGCTTGCTATTGATCTTATCCCGTGTTTCAAATACCTTTTGGAGCAGTCCCTCCTTGGAAAGAAAATAAATCAAGACTGCAAAACTAGCCACCATTCCCACAAAGGCAGCAAAGGTAGACTGAGTAACCGCTGATAAGTAATCACCAGAACCCATCTTCATAATGAAGAAGGTTGCCATCAACATCCAGATAACACGGATCACCTGCTCAGCGATTTGACTCATAGCATAGGGTTTCAGATTGTTCATTCCTTGGAAGAAGCCCCGGATGACACTCATAGATGGGAAAATCAAGACCGCCCAAGCCAAACTCTGCATGATGGGAATCAGGTCTTTCCCCACACCTGACAAATCTGCTAACCAGGGAGAAAAGAGATGCAAGACCAAGGCAAAGAATAGTCCCAAGCCCGTCATAAAGCCTAGAAAACTCCGAATCAAGGCAAAGCTATGCTCTTCTTCTCGCATGGTATTGTACTTAGCCACTTGTTTGGCGACCGCAACCGGGATACCCGCTGTCGAAATCAGCAAGAACCAGGCGTAAATATTATAACCCATGGTAAAGAGACCATTTGCCTTGGCGGCATAAGTCCCCATCCAAATATACCAGGGAATAATATAGATAGCACCAAGGAGGCGACTAATAAAGTTACTAGCTGTTAGCCAAGCAGTCCCTCGCAACATCTGGGCTTGCTGGTGATTGTTTTCGTTAGACATAGCTTCCTCATTCAATTTTGATAACTAGGAAATTTTCCTCATCTTCCATTATAAACTTTTCCTTGTTACTTGTAAAATTCAGACTTTCGGTTTACAATAGAAAGTATGATAAAGATTGAAACCATATTAGATATATTAAAGAAAGATGGTCTCTTCCGCGAGATTATTGATCAAGGACATTACCACTACAACTACAGTGAAGTTGTTTTTGATAGCATCAGTTACGACAGCAGAAAAGTAAAAGAAGGGACTCTTTTTTTTGCAAAAGGTGCTGCCTTTAAAAAAGAATATCTCCTTTCTTCTATAAGTCAAGGCTTAGCTTGGTATGTCGCAGAAAAGGACTACGAAGTCGGTATTCCTGTTATTGTCGTGAACGACATTAAGAAAGCCATGAGTTTGATTGCCATGGAATTTTATGGTAACCCACAAGAAAAACTCAAAATTCTCGCCTTCACAGGAACAAAAGGAAAGACAACAGCGGCCTATTTTGCCTATAACATCTTGGCTAAAGGGTATCACCCAGCTATGCTGTCAACCATGAATACAACCTTAGATGGCAAAACCTTCTTTAAATCTGCCCTCACAACTCCTGAAAGTATCGATCTCTTTGATATGATGGCTCAGGCTGTTCATAACGGAAGAACCCATCTCATCATGGAAGTCTCCAGTCAAGCCTACTTGGTTAAGCGAGTCTACGGCCTAACTTTCGATGTAGGAGTGTTTCTCAATATCAGTCCTGACCATATCGGTCCGATTGAGCATCCTAGTTTTGAGGATTACTTCTACCACAAGCGTCTCTTGATGGAAAATAGCCGAGCAGTTGTCATTAACAGCGACATGGACCACTTCTCTGTGCTAAAAGAACAAGTTGAAAATCAAGAGCATGATATCTATGGTAGCCAGTCAAGTAACCAAATCGAGAACCCCAAAGCCTTTAGCTTTTCTGCTACTGGTAAGCTTGCAGGAGATTATGACATCCAACTGATCGGCCACTTTAACCAAGAAAACGCCGTTGCTGCAGGACTTGCCTGCCTTCGTCTAGGTGCCAGTCTAGAGGACATCAAAAAAGGAATCGCTGCGACCCGAGTTCCTGGACGTATGGAAGTTCTCACTCAAAAAAATGGTGCCAAGGTCTTCATCGACTACGCCCACAATGGTGACAGTCTGAAAAAACTTATTTCTGTTGTTGAAACCCATCAAACCGGAAAGATTGCTCTGGTTCTCGGTTCGACTGGAAACAAGGGTGAAAGTCGTCGCAAAGACTTTGGAATCCTTCTCAATCAACATCCTGAGATTCAAGTCTTTCTCACCGCTGATGATCCCAACTATGAAGATCCAATGGCGATTGCAGATGAGATCAGTAGCTATATCAGCCATCCTGTTGAAAAGATTGCCGATCGCGAACAAGCCATCAAGGCGGCGATGGCCATCACAAATCAAGAACTCGATGCTGTGATTATTGCTGGTAAGGGAGCTGATTGCTACCAGATCATCCAAGGAAAGAAAGAAGACTATCCTGGAGACGCAGCTATCGCAGAACGTTATCTATAAAAAAATCAAGGGAAACATTCCCTTGATTTTTTTAGTCTTCTTTCTTAAATGAATTTTTAAGACCTTCAACGGCACCTTCTACAGCACCTTTAGCATCTTCAACAACTTCTTTTGCTTTGGCAACTGTTTTTTCTACAGTACCTTCTGCTTCTGTCTTGCTATCGCCAGTAACTTTACCAAATCCTTCTTTGATAGCACCAGTTGCTTGATCCAATTTATTTTCAAGTGACATATCTCTGTCTCCTTTGCTTTTAATACGATAAACGTTATCGCTTACATTCAGTTTATGCTTATTCTTTAGCAAAGTCAAATAATCTGCTCAAAATGAAGCAATTAAGGTAAATAGAAAGTCAATCGTTCCTTGTCAAACTCAACAGCCAACTCATACTTCCCTTCTTCGTTTTGCACTATATAGCCCAAGACGACTAGACTCTCAACAAAGATATCACGCCGTTTCTGCATCAGCTGGTCTTTTTTGAGAAACTTCAGTAAAAAAGTCGTCATATACTTGAGAGCATACTCAGGATTGACATCCCCTAAAATAGCATAGAGTTCCTGCTGTTTTTCTGTCAAAGGATATTGATTCTTGACCTTGTAGAAATAATTCGACAGGGTCATTTTTTCTCTTGCAAAATCCGTAGATTCGACTAAAATGGCTGCATTGGTCTGATTGCGCAATTCTGTCTCAAAAGTCTTCTCTAGCAAGGCTTGATAGACTGGACTGTCCTCTCTGGCAAAAATTTCTTGGTCAAGAGCCAGACTGTCTATCGATTCTAGAAAAGGGAGAATGAGTGAATAACGTTTGTTTTCCCTTAGGATCAAACCTGCCTTTATATACTCTTCCATGAGTTTATCAACTGCCACATCTGGAAACTGAGCCTTGATTTCTCGTAGAATCACATCATCATGCTGGTCCAGATAGTCAACCAAATCTATAAAAAATGGCTGTCGAGTCAAACGAGATGGATTAAAAATCTGAATCATGAAGATTCCTTTCTTTACATTCTAAAAGAGAAGAGGCTGCTAGTTGACTAGGATTGGTCCCTGGTTGATTCAGAGGCACAGGAAGTTCGAGTTTCCTGTAATATTCCCTCCAAAAATCACTAATCTCCTGCTCCCCATCACCAAATTTCATCGGTACGCTTTCAAAAATCGGTAGGATTTCAGCGATGTACTGGGAGCAGTAAAAGCCAGCCCCATCTGGATAAAAAGAGGCGTTATAGGGTGCACCTAAATGTTTGCTGGCTCTTTCCTTTACCAAGTCAGCTTCCATCTCTGGATAGACATAAAGGTCATAGAGATGAGTCGGTTCAAAAAATTCAGCTGGTTCTTGACAAATGACACCTGCTTGCCCACTAGCATGGTAGATCAAACCGTCCAAAAAGATGGCTACATGACTATAGTTCCCAGTAGAAGCCTGGATGGCCTGCCCCATATCTGAAAGGTCCTTCACAAAAATCAAATCGCCATTTTCTAACATCTTTCTCTCCTAGAAAAAAAGGAGCCGAGACTCCTTTAGCTATAAGGAAACTAACGTTTCCTCATTTCAATTATCACTCAGGCTATTAGCCATTAAAGCTTTCAGTCAACTGTGGCACCACTTGTTTCTTACGTGAAACGGCACCTGGAAGGAAGGCATGGTTGTTTTCAAGTTTAAAGTTGAAGGCAGCTTCAACCTTGTCCATGTTTGATCCAAGAGCCAAAATTTCTGAGTTTGAGTTCACAATATCAGTAATCATCAAGACAAAGTCAGAGTAGCCGTTTGCCACATTAGCCGCTTGCATTGCTGCTTCGATTTCAGCTTGGCGTTCCAAGACTTCAGCGATATCAACAGTATTGACTTGGGCAACACGAACCTTATTTCCGTTGAGTTCAAAAGTCTTAGCATCGATATCAATCAATTCTTCAGCAGATTTGCTAGCCAAGTTTGTACCAGCCTTCAGCATCGCGAGACCGTACTCTTCCAAGTTGACACCAGCTAATTCTGCCAACTCAGGAGCAATGACTTTATCAGATGGGTGTGTTGTTGGTGATTTCAAAAGAAGGGTATCTGAAATCAAACCTGAAAGCATCAAACCTGCAATGTCTTTAGGAACTGCCACACCATGTTCTTTAAACATGCGGTAAACAATAGATGAAGCTGATCCAACTGGTTCCAAACGCATGTAGAGTGGGCTTGCAGTCTCAAAGTTAGCCACACGATGGTGGTCTACAACACCGTAAACTTCTACTTCAGCGATATCTGACACTGACTGTTGGAATTCATTGTGGTCAGTTAAGATAACTTGCTCTGCACCTTCTGCTTTAGCAGATGTGATAACACGTGGTGCTTCTACACCAAAATAGTTCAAAACAAAGGCTGTTTCTTCATTTGGAGTACCGAGAGCTACTGCTTCTGTGTCCAATCCATAAGCTTCTTTTGCAAGGTAAGCAAAGGCTACAGATGACCCGATGGCATCTGAGTCTGGATTTTGGTGACCAAATACTAGAATCTTAGACATGATAATACCTCTTTAAATTTATTCATCTTATTTTAGCATTTTTTTCCTCTTTTGACAAAAGTAAGAGGAGTCAAAGGACTCCTCATTAGATATCAATACGATTGACTAGATTTTTCTCTTGATTTTCGGATAAAAATCGTTCTTTCTGTGGTCTTTTCTTTCGTTTGAGAAGAGCCTCTGCTGACATGGCTTCTTCCTTGCCAGCAAAACCCTCTACATAGATGAGTTTAACTGGCAAGCGAGCTCGGGTATACTTGGCTCCCTTACCACTATTATGAACGGCAAGGCGTTTTTTCACATCCGTTGTATAGCCCGTATAGTAAGAACCGTCACAACACTCCACCACATACATATAGGCCTTATAATCCATAGTAAATCTCTTGAATTTCTGGCGTGTAGGAACCATCCTCATTGTGAACAATGAGTGGTGGCAGGACCTTGAAACCACTTGTCGATCCATCCTTGATAGCTTCGATTAAGAGCATATTGGCCTCCTTCTGTCGTTTAGGATAGACAAATTGCAGGCGCTTGGGTGCCAAATTGTGGCGTTGAAGCATGTCTAGGATATCCAAGAGCCGATCTGGACGATGAACCATGACCAAACGACCATTAGACTTGAGAATACTCTGAGCACTGCGACAGATTTCTTCTAAGTTAGTCGCAATTTCGTGTCTGGCCAGAAGGTAGTGTTCACTCTCGTTGAGATTGGAATGCGGATCCACCTTAAAATAAGGCGGATTGCACAAAATCATATCCACCTTACTTCCCTGAATGTGGGCAGGCATATTTTTCAAATCATCGCAGATGACCCGCATCTGCTCTTCCAAACCATTCAACTGAACCGAACGCTCTGCCATATCCGCCAAACGCTCCTGAATTTCTACAGAGAGAATTTTTGCCTTGGTACGACTACTTGCAAAAAGTCCCACTGCACCATTTCCAGCACAAAAATCCACTATTAAGCCATTTTTAGGGAAGCGAGGAAAGCGTGACAAGAGAACACTATCCACCGAATAGCTAAATACTTCTCTATTTTGAATGATCTTGATATCTGTCGAAAAGAGCTGGTTGATGCGCTCTCCTGGTTTTAATAATTGTTCTTCCATATATTGATTTTTAAAAATACGAAATCTAATAAACTAGTTTTTCTCTCTCAGATTGTTGAGGGCTTCCTTTGTCCAGATTGGCATCATTCGCCCAAGTGGTGCAAAACCATGCTTGATACGATCATTTGAAAAACGTCTCCGTCTTGGCAATTGATGTTTTTCTTCCTCCAGAGTGCGAATAGATAGACTAGCTTTACCTGAAAATTCGTCTAAATCAACAACCTGAACCTGCACTTCTTCACCAATTTTCAAAACTTCATAGATATTTTCGATGAATCCTGTCCGAATCTCTGAAATATGAATCAGCCCAATCACCCCTGTCTCTAACTCAACAAAGGCACCATAGGGCTGAATTCCTGTAATACGCCCCTTTAGCTTATCACCAATTTTCATATTAGTCCTCAATTTCAATCGTTTCAATTACTACATCTTCAACTGGCTTGTCCATAGCACCAGTTTCAACAGCTGCAATGGCATCCAAGACTGCAAAAGATTTTGCATCGACCAATTGCCCAAAAACAGTGTGACGACGGTCAAGGTGAGGAGTTCCGCCTTGCTCTGCATAAATCTCAGCGATTGGTTCTGGCCAACCACCACGTGCAATCTCTTTCTTAGAGTATGGCAAGTGGTGGTTTTGCACGATAAAGAACTGGCTTCCATTGGTATTTGGACCAGCATTGGCCATAGAAAGGGCACCACGGATATTATAAAGTTCTTCAGAAAATTCATCTTCAAAAGCTTGTCCATAAATGGACTCTCCCCCCATACCAGTACCAGTTGGGTCTCCACCTTGAATCATAAAGTCCTTGATAATGCGGTGGAAAATCACACCATCATAGTAACCATCTTTTGAAAGAGCGACAAAGTTTGCTACTGTTTTAGGAGCATGTTCAGGGAAGAGCTTGATACGCAAGTCTCCGTGATTTGTCTTAATAGTCGCCAACGGACCTTCTACTGTTTCAATGTCTACTTGTGGGAAATGCAATTCTTTTTCTACCATACCAAATCCTTCTAAGGCATCAAAAATGCCATCTTCTTCTACTGTTTTTGTAATATAATCTGCTTTTTCTTTGATTTTTTCATGGGAAACTCCCATGGCAATGCTAATTCCTGCATAATCAAAGAGTTCCAAGTCATTGAGACCATCTCCGAAGACCATGACGTTCTCTGGTTTCAATCCTAGGTGTTCTACAACCTTTGCCACACCAGCAGCCTTTGAGCCTGCAATTGGTACCACATCAGATGAATGTTCATGCCAACGGACCATGCGAAGTTTATCCGATAAAGATTCTGGCAAGCGCAAGGCATCTCCTTTATCTTCAAAGGTCCACATCTGATAAATATCTACTTTTTCATGGAAGTCAGGATCCACATCCAAGTTTGGATAAATCGGATCAATCGCCTCACTGATCATTTCTGTCCGAGTGGAGAGTTTGGCGTCATGACTGCCAACCAAGCCGTACTCAATCCCTTCTCGCTTGGTCCAAGAGATATAATCCTCAACATCTGGCCTCTTAATCTGATTTTGATAAATGACATTTCCTTTTTTATCTTCTATATAGGCACCATTCAAGGTTACAAAAAAGTCTGGCTTGAGATCTTGAATCTCTGGAACAACACCGAAAATACCACGCCCAGAGGCGATACCTGTTAAAATCCCTTTCTCTCGCAACTGCTTAAAGACAGTAGGAATCGTAGCTGGAATAAAACCTGTCTTTGACGCACGCAGGGTATCATCAATATCAAAAAAGACGATTTTAATCTTCTTTGCCTTGTATTTTAATTTTGCATCCATCTCTCTACCTCTTTCAATCTAACTCTTTCCATTATACCATAAAGTAAAGAAATCCCCTATCTTCAAAGAAATTCACTATCTCTTATTCGAACTTCTTGGATAGGTACAGAACTAAATCATCATTATTTTGAATAGTCGCATTCATTTCCAACGGCTGATTTCGATACCAAACGCCTGAACCATCAGGAATATAGCCTCGTTTGATGTACAATCTCTGGGCAGGTCCATACCCTGAATGGAGCCCAACACCAAGGGTCACCTTATCCGATATGAGCTTAACTTGATTTTCAGCTTCTTCCATCAAGAGGTTTCCAATTCCTTGATTTTGAAAAGGCTCAAAGACATTGAAATCTGAAAGTTCTGGATGGATTTCTGCGAACGGACCTTGCTTAGCACAGGGCAAAATTGTGATATACCCCGCTAAAGCACCCTCAACCTCTGCAACTAAGACTTCTCTCTCCTTGCTTTTCTGTTCCAGAAAATATCTAGCCAAAATTTCCTCTCTACCGGGCCAACCTTGATTGATAAAACCTTGGGACAGGTGTTGGATATCCGATTCAATCATTTTTCTAATAATAGCATTTCCCTACATAAGATGCTCCTTTAAAGCTTTCTCCTACCATTATAGCACGACAACAAAGATTAAAAGAAAAAACCTAGTAAGACAAAAGAATCTTACTAGGTCAAAAAGTAGACGTTTCGAACGGAGTCCTGTAAAAGTCTGAAAAAAGAGGTCCGGGGGACCTGAAAAAAAGACCCGTTGGGGTCTTTTTTTTCTTTAATCTTCGTTTACGAAAGGCATCAAAGCCATTACGCGAGCGCGTTTGATAGCTGTTGTTACTTTACGTTGGTTTTTAGCTGAAGTTCCTGTTACACGACGTGGAAGGATTTTCCCACGTTCTGAAACGAAACGGCTAAGAAGCTCAGTATCTTTGTAATCAACATATTCAATTTTGTTTGCTGCGATGTAATCAACTTTTTTACGGCGTTTGAATCCGCCACGACGTTGTTGAGCCATGTTTTTTCTCCTTTATAGTTTTAATTGTCCATTAGAATGGTAAATCATCATCTGAAATATCCAAAGGATTGGTTGCTCCAAATGGATTTTCATCACGTGAAAAGTCAGGTACTGATTGTGTAGGTGCTGTATAACTAGCAGTTGGTGCAGAATAAGCCCCACCTGTATGTCCTTCACGCACGCTACGGCTTTCCAACATTTGGAAATTGTCAGCCACGACTTCTGTTACGTAGACACGTTGTCCTTGCTGGTTATCGTAACTACGAGTCTGGATACGACCAGTGATCCCGATAAGAGAGCCTTTTTTAGCCCAGTTAGCAAGATTTTCAGCCTGTTGGCGCCACATAACGACATTGATAAAATCAGCCTCACGTTCGCCGTTTTGACTCTTGAATGTACGGTTTACTGCAAGAGTAAAAGTCGCAACTGCTACATTTGATGGGGTATAACGCAACTCAGCATCGCGTGTCATACGCCCTACAAGTACAACATTGTTAATCATAATTTACCTTCTTACGCGTCAAGTTTGACGATCATGTGACGAAGAATGTCAGCGTTGATTTTTGAAAGACGGTCAAACTCTTTAAGAGCTGCGTCGTCGTTTGCTTCAACGTTAACGATGTGGTAAAGTCCTTCACGGAAATCTTGGATTTCGTATGCAAGACGACGTTTTTCCCATGATTTTGATTCAACAACAGTTGCACCGTTGTCAGTCAAGATAGAGTCAAAACGTGCTACCAAAGCGTTTTTCGCTTCTTCTTCAATGTTTGGACGAATGATATAAAGAATTTCGTATTTAGCCATTGATATGTTCCTCCTTTTGGTCTAATGACCCCAAGTCTTTGCAAGGGGTAAGTGAGGTTTGCTCACAATTAACTATTATACTAGAAAAGCTAGTAGATTGCAAGAGAAAAAAGATAAAAGTGAAAAAAAGTCTATTGCTTAGAAATAACATTCTCTTTCAGTTCTACAGATCCGGCCATCTCTTTCAAATTTAAAAATAGCAAAAAGCTGGCTAGTACTAAAACGAATCCTAAGTAAAGGAAGGCTACTACAAATCCTAGATAGTCAATCAACCACCCCGTCAGAGGAAAAATGACGATCATACTCAGGCTGAACATCATAGAGTAAACACTTAGCATGGTTGCCCGTACCTCACTTGGGAGTCGCTTTTGTAAATCGTTGTCAAAAATCGGTTGAAAGAGAGCATATAAGGCGTTACTAATCAAATAAACCAAAATATAAATCAATGGCGTACCAAAGTAGGACAGCAAATAAGTTCCTCCCGTCAAGAGGACAAGAATTGGAAAGAGTTTTAAGGCTGAATACCTCTTTCCAATCTTACTTGCTAGATAAACTGCCCAGATGTTCAAAGCACTGCCCATCAGCATGACCATCGAAATCTGCCACCCTTCTAGGTCAGGCAGTTGATTTTGATAGTAAAAATAAAACATACACATCAGTGTTCCGATGATTTGGGACAGAATCATCCAACCAAAAAGACTGGGATTTCTCTGCAACTCTTCTTTGACAGTCCAGATTATTTTTTTCATCGTCAAGCGCTCAGATTTTTGCGCTTTAACACTAGGCTCTTTTAGCATCCAAGTTAGAAAAAGAACGATAATCGAAGTAGCAATCATGATATAGTAGGTCAAGTGCAATTGACCATGGACAAAAAATCCTGCTAAAACCGTCCCTAAAGACCGAGTTCCTTCTGCGACTCCTGACATAAAACTTGAGATAGATAAGTAGCGCTCTTTTAATCCAGCCTCCACGGCTGAATCATAAACCATGGCTGCACTCGTCCCCGAATCAAAATTATAAGACAAGGCACTCACCACCATAGCAAGTGCATAAATCCAAAAATTACCTTGTCCTAGTAACATGAGAATAGACGACGCAATCCCAGCTATTCGACTTAAATACAGATTGGTTTTATAGGAATAGCGGTCAGCTAACATTCCAGAGGGAATTTCACAGATGACACTGGTGGCATGAAAAATACTTTCCAATAAGCCAATCTGCCAAAGCGACATCCCGTTTTGACTGAGAAATAGAATCCAAAAGCTGGTAATGCCCAGAAAGGCAAAAAATTCCACACCAGCCATGAGACCGATATTCTTCCGGTAATTTCGTTTAAACATAGTTTCTCCTTTAACAAGTGTATTTGTATCTTTGTGTTTGTCACTTGTTAAGCTTTACTTTACATGTCCTTCACCTCTTCCTTCAAGTATTATGGTGTTTTGAAAAAACGCCTATTACGGCGTTTTGATTTAGTTTACGGTTTGATACGGTGTAACATACGTGGGAATGGAATGGCTTCACGGATGTGTTTTGTTCCTGCTGCGAAAGTTACCATACGCTCGATACCGATACCAAATCCACCATGTGGTACTGTACCGTATTTACGAAGGTCAAGGTAGAATTCGTACTCTGTACGATCCATACCAAGTTCTTCCATCTTGGAAACAAGGGCATCATAGTCTTCCTCACGCATAGAACCACCGATGATTTCTCCATAGCCTTCCGGTGCCAGCAAGTCTGCACAAAGCACGCGCTCTGGATTGCCAGGAACTGGTTTCATGTAGAAGGCCTTGATAGCTGCTGGGTAGTTGATAACGAAGGTTGGTACACCAAAGTGGTTTGAAATCCATGTTTCATGTGGTGAACCAAAGTCATCTCCATGTTCCAAATGCTCGTAGTCAGCATCTTCATCATTTTCATGTTCTTGCAAGAGGTCAATGGCTTGATCGTAAGTGATGCGTTTAAATGGCTCTGAAATGTAGCGCTTCAAGAGCTCTGTATCACGTTCCAAGGTTTCCAAGGCTTGAGGCGCACGATCTAGAACACCTTGAAGAAGAGCTTTTACATAAGCTTCTTGCAAGTCAAGTGACTCATCGTGTGTCAAGTAAGAGTACTCTGCGTCCATCATCCAGAACTCAGTCAAGTGACGGCGCGTTTTTGATTTTTCAGCACGGAATACTGGACCAAAGTCAAAGACACGACCAAGAGCCATAGCACCTGCTTCTAGGTAAAGCTGACCTGATTGGCTCAAGTAGGCTGGTGTTCCAAAGTAGTCTGTTTCAAAGAGTTCAGTTGAATCTTCTGCCGCATTTCCTGAAAGAATAGGGCTATCAAATTTCATGAAGCCGTTCTTGTCGAAAAACTCATAAGTTGCATAGATAATAGCGTTACGGATTTGCATAACCGCTACTTGCTTACGAGAGCGGAGCCACAAGTGACGGTTGTCCATCAAAAAGTCTGTTCCGTGTTCTTTTGGTGTGATTGGGTAGTCTTGAGATTCACCGATCACTTCGATGTCTGTAATATCCAACTCATAGCCAAACTTAGAACGTTCGTCTTCTTTGACAATCCCTGTCACATAAACAGACGTTTCTTGGCTCAAGCGTTTAATCGTATCAAACTTCTCTAGACCCACTTCCTCACCGAACTTTTCAATAAAGTTTGGTTTAAATGCTACACCTTGGAAGAAGGCTGTTCCATCACGCAATTGCAAGAAGGCAATTTTCCCTTTTCCTGATTTGTTGGCAACCCAGGCTCCGATGGTCACTTCTTGACCAACGTAGTCTTTTACATCGATAATTGTTACACGTTTTGTCATAATCTATCTTCCTTTTTTCGTTTAACTTGTCCGAAGACATCATTACCCACTATTTTACCATAAATAGACTGCGATAGCTAGGTTCTACTAGAGAAAAATCGCGAGATTTTCGTTACAAAAAATCTTCGCTAAAAAGGCGAAGATTCTAAGTTTTATTTTTCCATAAACTGGTGCAAACGACGAATAGCTTCTTTTAATGTATCCAAGTCTGTGGCATAGCTGAGACGAACATTTTCTGGTGCTCCAAATCCAGCTCCTGTAATCAAGGCAAGGCCGACTTCTTCGAGAATAGCCGTTGTAAACTCTGTCACATCGGTATAACCCTTCATCTCCATCGCTTTTTTAACATTTGGAAAGAGATAGAAGGCTCCTTGGGGCTTGACAACTTCAAATCCTGGTACTTGGCACAAGAGAGGGTAAATAGTATTCAAACGTTCTTCAAAGGCTTGCCGCATGGTTTCAACAGAGTCTTGCGGTCCAGTCAGCGCTTCAATGGTAGCATATTGCGATACGGCAGTCAGATTTGAGGTTGTTTGTCCTGTTAGTTTGCTCATAGCAGCGATAATTTCAGGATTTCCCACAGCATAACCTACCCGCCAACCAGTCATGGCATAGGCCTTAGATACACCGTTAATCACGATGGTTTGCTTGCGAATGGCTGCTGACAAACTAGAGATTGGAACAAATTCGTTCCCGTTATAAACCAAACGACCATAAATATCATCTGCTAGGATAAGGACACCATGTTCAACAGCCCAATTTCCGATAGCCAAGAGTTCCTCACGAGAGTAAATCATACCGGTCGGATTCGATGGTGAATTGAGAACCAAGACCTTGGTCTTATCTGTTCGGGCTGCTTCTAGCTGCTCTACTGTTACTTTAAAGTGATTGTCTTCCTTGGCCTGAACAAAGACTGGCACACCTTCTGCCATCTTGACCTGGTCTCCATAGCTGACCCAGTATGGTGTAGGGATGATGACCTCATCACCTGGATTGACCACAGCCATAAAGAAGGTGTAGAGAGAGAACTTGGCACCAGTGGCAAAGGTAACCTCGTTAGCCGCTACGGAATACCCATAGTAGCGTTCAAAATAGGTATTAACCGCTGCTTTTAACTCTGGTAGGCCTGAAGCAACTGTATAGAAGGAAGCTCGTCCATCTCGAATCGCTTCTACCGCTGCATCCTGAATGTTTTCAGGAGTATGAAAATCAGGCTGTCCCAAGGTTAAGAAAAGAACATCCCTTCCTTGAGCTTTTAATGCTTTGGCTCTTGCATCACTAGCTAGAGTGACGCTTTCTTCCATTTCTAGTACACGCTTGGATAGTTTCATATGTCCTCCTTATTGGATCACTGCTCCTGTTTCAAAGTCGACCAGATAGTACTGGTTTCCTGACTTAACTTCCCAAATCGGCTTATCCTGATAACGACCAAAGGTGATCTTATCAATATCACTAGCTCCTTTTTCCCTCGAAATCGTCGCTGCCTTGTCTTGAGAAATCCCCTTATCAAGCTGATAAACATAAATCTTGTGGTCATTCTTTTCAATCAATACGGCAATGGCCTCTTGCTTTTTATTATGTCCCAGAACGCTGTAATAGCCTTCTAGTCCATTGTAAAAATCAACCTGATCCGCCTTTTCCAATTCTGCATACTGCTTGGCTAGTTTTTCTCCCTCAACTCTAGCATCTTGATAGGGTTTCATGCTGAGTGATATCAGATAAAGGAAGGAAGTGGTCATGACTAGCAGTACCAGAGCAATGCCGATTCCATACTGTAAAAGTAGCTTGTTTTTTGCTTTTTTCTGTCTTAGTTTCACTCGTCTATTTTACCATCTCTCCTCCTTTATTACAAGTGAAGACAGGAACATTCTAAGATTCTTTTCCTATAAAATAGAAGTTCTTGTTTTTCTCTCTCATTATTGATAAAATAGCCTTATGAAACAACATTTAAAAGAGAAAATTTCCGATAATCAATTAGATTTAAAAACAGCTATCGTCCTCAATAAGGCCATACGAACTTTTAAACCATATGAAGCCAAGGCTGCCAAAGAACACGGGCTAACACCCACTCAATTTTCAGTTTTGGAAACCCTCTACAGCAAGGGGGAACTACGCATTCAGGATTTGATTGAAAAAATGCTAGCCACTTCTGGAAACATGACTGTTGTCATTCGAAATATGGTTCGAGATGGGTGGATTTCTAGAACTTGTGACCCAAAAGATCGTCGCTCCTTTTTCCTGAAATTAACACCTGCAGGACGCAGAAAAATCGAAGAGGTTCTTCCTGATCATATCGATTCTATCGTAGAAGCACTCAGCATCTTGGAAGATGGCGAAAAGGAAGACTTAATCCGGATTTTAAAAAAATTTAAACATTTGTGAGCAAAATTATTGCTAATTAGTATCATTTGTTGTAACATAGATGGTAACAAAAGAGTTCGCTCTTTAAATTTTAAACAAAAGGAGACACATCATGTCTAAAAAAGTATTATTTATCGTCGGTTCACTACGCCAAGGTTCTTTCAACCACCAAATGGCCCTCGAAGCTGAAAAAGTACTTGCTGGTAAAGTAGAAGTTAGCTATCTTGATTACTCAGCTGTTCCTCTCTTCAGCCAAGATTTGGAAGTTCCAACTCATCCAGCTGTAGCTGCTGCTCGTGAAGCAGTTCTTGCTGCTGATGCCATCTGGATCTTCTCTCCAGTATACAACTTCTCTATCCCTGGAACAGTGAAAAACTTGCTTGACTGGCTCTCTCGCGCCATTGACTTGTCTGATACACGTGGTGCTTCTGCCCTCCAAGACAAGTTTGTTACTGTCTCATCTGTAGCCAATGCCGGTCACGATCAACTCTTTGCTATTTACAAAGACCTCTTGCCATTTATCCGTACACAAGTCGTTGGTGACTTTACAGCTGCTCGTGTCAATGACTCTGCTTGGGCTGACGGAAAATTGGTGTTAGAAGAAACAACTGCTTCATCACTTGCCAAACAAGCTGACAACCTTCTTGCAGCCATCAACTAATCCAGCAAAAACCAGCTCGAATGAGCTGGTTTTATCCTTGTTTCACAAAGACGAGTTCTAAGTCACTTGATAAATCAGGTCGGTAGTCAAAACCGGCGAAGCTGAGCTTACGAGCTTGTTCGACTGTTTGGACTTGCCCCTCTATCAAGGCGGTCAAAAAGGCGCCACGGGCTTTTTTTGAAATGGTTGAGTGAATCTTCAGCTGAACACCCTTGTCCTCCATAAATTTGAAGGTCACCATCTTTTCTCTGATTTCCTTCGAAAATACAGTTTCAAACTCTGATGATAGGAGTGAAAATATCAAGTCCTCATCCTGTAGCGCCTCATCGTAGGGCGACTTCCAATGACTCTTTAAAGTCTTACCAGCAACTTTTAACTTCATCAAGAAGTCCAGACGATGAGGAGCCATGGGCGACAAGGCAGGAACAACACCGTATAAAGCCGAGGTAATCAGGACATGATTTTCAAGATAGGTTTGTTCAGCCTCGGCTAACCCATCTCGTTTGATGTGGCGATACATGAGACCGTCAAAGAGCTTCAAGGCTGGATAGTTCTTAGCCCTGTGATCTTTTAGAGCTTGAATATGAGCGTGCTCTTCTTCTGCTTTCTCGGCAGATACCTTATAAAAACTTTTTAATTCACTGACTGAGTAGTGCGCCAGTGAGTCAAGGACTGCCTGGCTTTCTTTCCTCAAAGAGAGCGCTTCAATCATAGGAAGGTCTGTGTTCATTTCTTTGGCTGTTGGGATTAAAATTTTCATATTGTTAGTGTAGCATATTTTTCAACCACGACCAAGAATTTCATCTGAGAAACCTCGGTATAAACCGAGGTTTCTCTGTTTATTTTGGCCATCCTAACCAGATAGCCATGAGAACAAGGGCTGTGCCAGCTAAGCTTGTTAAGATAGATAAGAATTTATCTTTTTTCTCCTTGAACTGAGAAAACCTATTTTTATACTCAATGAAAATCAAAGAGCAAACTAGGAAGCTAGCCGCAGGCAGTACTTGAGTACGGCAAGGCGACGCTGACGTAGTTTGAATTTGATTTTCGAAGAGTATTATTGTACTTTAAAGGTCTTGAGATAATTATCTTTTCCAACTTGACCTTCGAAGGATTGGCCATTTTCAAGGTAAGGGAGGTCGTCTGACACGGAAGCCTTGACCTTATAAATCTTGCCATCAACTTTAAAGAAGTAGACGGTATCCCCCTTAATAACAGCTGATTTAAGGTCTGAAATCACTCCCTTGATACTTTCTACCGTTTCATTATCCAGCTCGAGGTCGTTTTTATTGGCATACTTGCTGAGGAGTTCATCTACCGTAGCTGCTACGATGACGTTTTGGTACTCCACTGCATCGACCAAAGCATACTCCTTGACCAGACCTGCATTGTCCTTCAAGCCCATGATATAGAGAGGCTTGTCATTGAGATTGACAAGAATAGGGAATGTAGCCTTGTAGGCTTTCTCTTGTACTGCTCCTTCTGCGGAAGCACGGGCAGATTCTTCGGTTGCTGATGCTAGATTGTACTTGGTGATTTCACCAGTTCGCATGTTTTCAAGGATAAAACCTAAATTACTTTCGTCAGCATTTGCTGAAGTTATCCCCGTGTAGAGATAAATGTCATTTCCGATAGAAAGATAGTTATAGCCCTCTGTCGTTTGGGTAACATTTTTTTTAGAAATCAAGGCATTCCAGAAACCGTCTTTGTACTTGCCGTTGTAGTTTATTTGCTGGATGGTTTCTTCGGCCGGATAGACACGGTCCACCCATTCTGGCACTTCATCCAAGCTATATTCCTTGGTTTCTCCATTAGTAGCATCCAAGATAATAACAGATGAAGGGCGAGGTACTCCAAGACCAAACTGTTTTTGATAAACGGTTGCTACATAGAAAGGATTACCTTCATCATCCACCTCAAAGGAGGGCGTTTTAAAAATCTTGGTCGGATACTTGATTCGAAGATGACGTTTGACGTCACGGTTAAAATACTCGGAGTCCGAATACTTCATCGGTGTTTTCAAATCTACTAATTCCGCATTTCCTGTCACCATATCAACCTTGATATACTCGCCAATTCCCTTGGCTTGATTGTTGAACCATTTGATGGGATCAGCATACTCCAAAGGTGTCACCCGATAAGGTTTGCCATCAACTGTCAGCTGGGTATAAGTATCTGCCGCCACGTACTGGGATACCTTATCCGTCAGAGAGCCCAGGTAACGGTCACCAATCTTTTCTGCAGTGCTCCGATCTAGGATTGGAACCTTACTGGTATCACTCTTAGGAAAGTCTTTAAAGTCTTTTTCTGTGATAGACACCACATTGGCATAGTTTTTAGCCTGGAAAAAGCTAGAGGTAACTAGGCTTACCAGACCAGCAAGGGCAAAGATAAGGCCTGCAGCCAGCAACAATCCTCCACCTAATTTATTAAAATGAAGCCCTTCTAGATTAAGTTCGTTGGCAACCTTGCCATGACGTACGTGAACCGTCTTGAGGAGATTGGTATCCTTTCGGAAACTAAACAAAATACCCATCACCACCAGATGCCCACATAGGAAAAAGATAAATTCCCAACTGGTAAGATTGAAGGGTGGTAAAAAGATATACCAGGTCATTGCGATAAAAACAAGTTCAAAGAGTATACGTTTCATCTGAGTTCCTCCTAAATAATTCGTCCTTCCAAATGATCCAGTTCATGCTGGCAGATCTGAGCTGGAAAACCTGTCAGCGTAATGGTCTGCTCCTGCCACTTGCTATCGCGATAGGATACCGTAATCGTTTCATAACGAGTCGTTGGTCTCACTCCTGTCAAGGATAAACAACCTTCCTCCGTCTCGTAAGCTCCCTCAAAAGACAAAAGAACGGGGTTAAACATGACCATAGGAACCAGTCCAAGATTAAAGATAATCACGCGCTTCTGCTCCCCAATCATATTGGCTGCCAGACCGACACAGGTCTCGCGATTGGCCAGCAGGGTATCCTGCAAATCCTTAGCCAGATAAAGATCTTCCTGACTTGCAGGTTTCGAGACCTGCGACAAGAATAAGACGTCTCGGACAATTTTCTTTTCCATTCTCTTACGCTCCTTGCTACTTTACTTTATTATAGCATAAAAGGGGGCAACTTCTAGTCCTTTCCCTCAAATGCGAAAAAAGCCATCCGAAGATGACTTTCTTTTTAAATCGCGTTCTTATCAAGACCAAGTTTACGTTGAACAAACTTAACGATTTCTACGATAAGAATCATTGAGAAGCTGCCAGCCATAACAATTCCCCACTGTGATAAGTCTAGTTTGGTTACGTGGAAGATACCTTCAAGTGGTTCTACGACGATGGTTGCCATAAGAAGAATGAAGGATACCAAGATAGACCAGTTGAAGGTCTTAGACTTGAATGGTCCAACTGTCAAGATGGATTGGTAAACAGACTTAACGTTGTAGGCATGGAAGAGCTGAATCAAACCGAGTGTTGCAAAGGCCATGGTAAGAGCATCTGCGTGAATGGCTTGGTTGTCTCCTACATGGACCGGATAGGCAAGAGCAAGACCATAAACGGTCAAGACGAGTGCCCCTTGGAGTACACCTTGATAGATGATAGAACTCAAGACCCCACCTGAGAAGAAGCTTGACTTACGTCCACGTGGTTTGTGGGTCATAACACCAGGTTCAGCTGGTTCAACACCAAGAGCGATAGCTGGGAAGGTATCGGTTACCAAGTTGATCCACAAAAGATGAACTGGTTGCAAAACGTCCCATCCAAAGAGGGTCGCTAGGAAGATGGTTAATACTTCAGCAGTATTTGCAGAAAGCAGGTACTGGATGGTCTTTTGAATGTTTGAGAAGACCTTACGTCCTTCTTCAACTGCGACGATAATGGTCGCAAAGTTATCATCCGCAAGAATCATGTCAGATGCACCCTTAGAAACCTCTGTACCAGTGATCCCCATACCGATACCGATATCAGCTGTTTTCAGAGCTGGCGCATCATTGACACCGTCACCTGTCATGGCAACGACCTTACCTTGGTTTTGCCAAGCTTTCACGATACGAACCTTGTGTTCTGGAGATACACGCGCATAAACAGAGTATTGACCAACGACTTTTTCAAATTCTTCATCTGAAAGTTCGTTGAGCTCAGCACCAGTCAAGACATGGTCTTCTGAGTCATTTTCATCGATGATTCCCAAACGTTTAGCAATGGCTTCCGCTGTGTCTTGGTGGTCACCAGTGATCATAATTGGACGGATTCC
Source organism: Streptococcus sp. 5905 (assembly GCF_013276505.1). Classification (NCBI taxonomy): domain Bacteria; kingdom Bacillati; phylum Bacillota; class Bacilli; order Lactobacillales; family Streptococcaceae; genus Streptococcus; species Streptococcus sp. 5905. Next base: position 437,586 of record NZ_VMLC01000001.1, on the reverse strand, counting down.
TGCTTCCTTAGCGACACGAACCGCTTCTGCTGCTTCGGCACGTTCAGGGTCAATCATCCCAATCAAACCAGTAAAAATCAAGCTGTTTTCCAGTTCTTCAGAAGTCAAGTTTTCTGGAATGCTATCAATAATCTTATAAGCACCTGCAAGAACACGCAAGGCTTGGTGAGCCATTTCAGAGTTGTTTGTGTGAATTAAGTCATTGACTTGATTATCAATCGGAGCGACATCTCCAGCTTTATCACGAGAAACACAACGTTTCAAGAGTTGGTCAGGAGCTCCCTTGACTGCCACTAGGAATTTTCCATCTGGCAATGGATGAACTGTTGACATGAGTTTACGATCCGAGTCAAATGGCAATTCAGCTACTCGAGGATATTTCTCTAAAAATCCTTTAACATCATAGCCCTTGTCCAAGGCATACTGGATGAAGGCTGTTTCGGTTGGATCCCCGATTAGGTTTCCTTCTGCATCAATCTTAGTATCATTAGCCAAAACAACTGAACGAAGAAGAGGCATGTCAAGACCAAGTTCAATGTCATCAGCTGAATCATGTAGAACTGCATCATAGAAGACTTTTTCGACGGTCATCTTGTTCATAGTAAGTGTACCAGTCTTATCAGAAGCGATGATCTCAGTTGAACCAAGTGTTTCTACTGCTGGCAACTTACGAACGATAGAGTTTCGTTTTGCCAAAACTTGAGTACCAAGGGCAAGAACGATGGTCACGATAGCAGGAAGGCCTTCTGGGATGGCTGCAACAGCAAGCGCAACAGAGGTCATCAACTCACCGAGTGGATCTTTGCCCTGAATGAAGACTCCAACTACAAAAGTAACAAGGGCAATGACCAAAATTGCATAGGTCAAGACCTTAGAAAGGTTGTTCAAATTTTGTTTGAGTGGTGTATCCGTCTCATCCGCATCTTGGAGCATGCCAGCGATATGACCAACTTCAGTGTACATACCTGTATTGACAACAACACCAAGACCACGACCATAAGTCACGTTTGAGTTTTGGAAGGCCATATTGACACGGTCACCAATACCAGCATCGGTAGCGAGTTCTACAGTCAAATCTTTTTCAACTGGAACAGACTCACCTGTCAATGCTGCTTCTTCGATTTTAAGAGAGTTGGCTTCTAGCAAACGTAGGTCTGCTGGTACTACGTCACCTGCTTCAAGAGCAACGATATCACCTGGCACCAATTCTTTGGAATCAATCTCAGCCATATGCCCATCACGGATAACGCGAGCAGCTGGACTAGACATCGACTTGAGGGCTTCGATAGCTTCTTCTGCTTTTCCTTCTTGGTAAACACCGAAGGCTGCGTTGATGATAACAACAGCTAGGATAATGATGGCATCTGCGATATCTTCCCCACCAGAAGTTATGACAGACAAGATGGCTGCAGCCACCAAAATAATAATCATCAAATCCTTAAACTGTTCGATGAATTTAACCAAGAGAGATTTTTTCTCACCCTCTTCCAGTTCATTGCGCCCATATTCAGCTAGGCGTTTCTGCGCTTCGCTTGACGAAAGGCCTTGCTCAGTTGCTTCAACCGACTTCAAGACCTCTTCAGGACTTTGAGTATAAAACGCTTGGCGTTTTTGTTCTTTTGACATGTGTCTCCTCCTTGACTTTGTGTGCAAAACAATGTCTCTTTTGGTTTTATGACAAACAAAAAGAGACCTGTTAATCATAACAAGTCTCGCTGTTTAAGATAGCGCCGGAAAGAATACTTTGCAGTATAAAATTCGGAATGACGACACTATCACAGGTTTCTGCCAGCTACTCCCTTGAGTAGTACTATTATATCAAAATTTGAACAATTTTCAAGAATTAAAATCCGATGAAGGAGGACTAAATTTGAATTTTCCCGCAAAAACCAGTATAATGAAAGAATATTATTTATACTGAAAAGGAAGCCCGATGAACCAATCCATGTCAAATCTCAAATTGGCAGAACGTGGAGCCATTATCAGCATTTCGACCTACCTCCTCTTGTCTGCGGCAAAGTTAGCGACTGGCCACCTCCTACATTCTTCCAGTTTGGTAGCGGATGGTTTCAACAACGTATCAGATATTATCGGAAATGTTGCTCTTCTGATCGGTATTCGGATGGCTCGCCAGCCCGCAGACCGTGACCATCGTTTCGGTCACTGGAAGATTGAAGATTTGGCTAGTTTGATTACTTCCATCATCATGTTCTACGTTGGCTTTGATGTTCTTCGGGATACCATTCAAAAAATTCTCAGTCGGGAACAGACGGTTATTGACCCTCTGGGTGCAAGTCTAGGAGTCTTATCAGCGGCAGTCATGTTCGCCGTTTATCTCTATAATACTCGTCTCAGTAAGAAATCCAAATCCAAGGCTCTCAAAGCGGCGGCAAAAGACAATCTTTCCGATGCTGTCACTTCGCTGGGGACTTCCATTGCCATCCTAGCCAGCAGTTTCAATTATCCAATCGTGGATAAACTGGTTGCTATCATCATCACTTTCTTTATCTTAAAGACAGCCTATGATATCTTTATCGAGTCTTCCTTCAGTCTTTCAGATGGTTTTGACGACCGTCTGCTGGAAGATTATCAAAAGGCCATCATGGAGATTCCAAAGATTAGTAAGGTTAAGTCCCAAAGAGGGCGTACCTACGGTAGCAATATCTACCTTGATATCACGCTGGAGATGAATCCTGATCTATCAGTCTATGAAAGTCACGAAATTGCAGATCAGGTTGAGTCTATGCTAGAAGAACGATTTGGAGTATTTGATACTGATGTCCATATCGAACCTGCTCCTATACCTGAAGACGAAATTTTGGACAATGTCTATAAAAAACTACTCATGCGCGAGCAATTGATTGACCAGGGGAATCAGCTAGAAGAACTCCTTGCTGAGGACTTTCTCTATATCCGTCAAGATGGAGAGCAGATGGACAAGGGCGCCTACAAAGTTGCAAAAGAACCATCTACTACAATCAAGGATATTCAAATTACTTCTATTAGTCAAAAAACCAAGCTCATTTGCTATGAGTTAGATGGTATCGTCCATACCAGTATCTGGCGTCGCCACGAAACCTGGCAAAATATCTTTCATCAAGAAACCAAAAAAGAAGAATAGAGAAATCCTGTCCATGAGACGGGATTTCTCTATTCTTCTAGCTATCAAAATCACTTAAATATTCATAGCGTTCGTATTTTTCAAGAAGTTCTTCGTTTTTTTCATCGAGCTCTTTCTGAAGTGTTGCAAGTTTACCAAAATCAGAGCCATTTGCCTGCATCTCCTCTTCAATAGTAGCGATACGATTTTCCAAGTCTTCAATATCGCCTTCAATGCTTGCCCACTCCTGCTTTTCTTGGTAGGTCATCCGTTTCTTTTCTTCACGGACTTTGACAACCTTTTCCTTGTCAGCCTTTTGAACTTGACTGGTCGCTTCTGCTTCAAAGGCTTTTTCATCCAGATAGTCAGTGTAATGACCAAAGAATGGACGAATATTCCCATCCTCAAAGGCAAGAATCTTGGTCGCTACCTTATCAAGGAAATAGCGATCGTGGCTGACTGTTAAAACAGGACCCGCAAAGCCCTGCAAGAAATTCTCCAAAACTGTCAAAGTCGCAATATCCAAATCATTGGTCGGCTCGTCCAAAAGAAGAACATTTGGTTTTTCCAAGAGCAATTTGAGAAGATAAAGGCGTTTTTTCTCTCCGCCTGACAATTTCTCAATCAAGGTTCCATGCGTCGAACGTGGGAAGAGGAACTGCTCTAGCAACTCAGCGATGGAAGTCGTAGAACCACCACTGGTCTTGACCTCTTCTGCCACTTCCTGCAGGTAATTGATAACGCGCTTGCTCTCGTCTAAGCCTTCGATTTGTTGAGAGAAATAGGCGATGCGAACCGTCTCACCAATGATAACTTGACCTTCAGTCGGCTCAAGACTTCCTGCAATGAGATTGAGAAGAGTTGACTTCCCAACACCATTGTCCCCAACGATTCCAATGCGGTCTTTGGCCTGCACCAAGAGGTTGAAATCTTGTAAAATGGGCTTGTTCTCATAAGCGAAGGAAACATCCTTAAACTCGATGACTTTTTTCCCAATCCGACTGGTTTCAAAGTTCATGGTCAAGTCTGTCTCAGCAACGCCGCCTGAAACTTCCTTTTTCAAGTCGTGGAAACGATTGATACGGGCTTGTTGCTTGGTCGCACGCGCCTGCGGTTGTCTGCGCATCCAGGTCAGTTCTTGCTTATAAAGTTGTTCTTTTTTGTGGAGAAGGGCAGCGTCACGCTCATCTTGTTCAGCCTTAAGGCGAACATAGTCCTGATAATTTCCCTGATACTCGGTCAAGCCTGCTCGGTCCAACTCGAAAATCCGCGTTGATAGTGCATCTAGGAAATAACGATCGTGGGTGATAAAGAGAACTGTCTTCTTAGAATTTTTCAAAAAGAGGGTCAGCCACTCAATGGTCGCAATATCCAAATGGTTAGTCGGCTCGTCCAGAAGCAAGAGGTCGTGGTTTCCTAGGAGAACTTGCGCCAACTGAACCCGTCTTCTTAGACCACCTGACAATTCACCAACTGGAGTCGATAAGTCCTGAATACCCAGCTTGCTGAGGACCGTCTTGACCTGGCTTTCAATTTCCCAGGCTTGGAGAGAATCCATCTCTGCCATGACCCGTTCCAAACGAGCCTGCTTGTCCTCACTGTAGTTGAGCATGATTAACTCATACTCACGAATCAACTGGATTTCCTTGAGGTCGCTGGAGAGAACCGTATCCAAGACCGTCCTGTTATCATCAAAATCAGGATCCTGTGTCAAATAGGCAATCTTGTAGTCATTCTTAGCTGAAAAGGGACTAACATCGCCATCAAAACCAGAAACACCTGATAGAACATCTAAAAGGGTGGTCTTACCCGTTCCGTTGACACCAATCAGACTGATTCTATCTAAATCATGGATGATAAAAGAAACATCCTTAAAAACGGTCTTGTCACCAACGGATTTGCTTAGTTTTTCAACGATAAAATCACTCATTTTTTCTCCCTCAGATAAGCATGGATTGCTTGACGATCATTTTCCAACTCTCCATCGACAATGGCATACTCAATCTCTGTTAAAATCTCTCCCAAATCTGGACCAGGCTGGTAACCGTATTCCTTGATTAAAATACCACCGTTAATCTGGATTTCTTTCTTATCGTGAATGGTCAAACTCTGGTAGGTTTCTGTGATAGCTTGCGGATTGACTTCTTTTCCTTGGGCCTGACGAAGACTTTCAGCTTGTAGAAGGGAATCCAAATCAAAGTGGTAACAATCGCGCTTGCTCAATTCTCCCTTCTCACGAAGCATCAAAATGCTCAGCAAATCCTGAACCTGCTTGGCAAATTGACGTGAGGTCTTCCAATCTTTTAAAAATGGCTGTGCATCTCTAATCTCCAAAGCCCACAAGAGAGCTGCCCAGGCTTGTTCGGAAGATTCAAAAGTGAAATCACTCTCCAAATCAAACAGTCTGTTGAGCTTGTCCTGGCTTCCTGCCATATCTGGAAGATAGTCATAAGCTCGACTCTCAATCATGGAAGACAGACCAACTCGCCAAAAAGGTGCCAGCAAGAGTTTATCAAATTCAACAAAGGTACGTTCCACAGAAATCTTCTCCAAGAGCGGAGTCAAGGATTTCATCGCTTCAAATGTTTCTCGCTCAAGTTCAAAACCAAGACTGGCCTGAAAACGAAAACCACGCATAATGCGCAAAGCATCCTCGTTAAAACGCTCACTAGCCACTCCAACTGCTCGCAAGACTTGATTTTTCAAATCTTCTAAACCATGGAACAAATCAATAATTTCGCCTGTTTCGTCCAAGGCAAAGGCATTAACTGTGAAATCACGTCGCTTGAGATCTTCTTCTAGCGAACGTACAAAGGAAACCGCACTGGGTCTGCGATAGTCTACATAGACATCTTCTGTCCGAAAGGTTGTTACTTCATACTCCTCGTCACCATCTAAAACCAAGACGGTTCCATGCTCGATTCCGATATCGGCTGTTCGCGGAAAAATCTGCTTAGTCTCTTCCGGATAGGAAGAGGTCGCAATATCCACGTCATGGATGGGACGATTGAGGAGGGCATCTCTGACGGAACCCCCAACAAAATAGGCTTCAAAACCTGCTTCTTTAATTTTTTCTAATACTGGTAAAGCCTTCTGAAATTCAGAAGGCATTTGTGTTAATCTCATAATAAGTGTTCTAATCCATAGACAAGCTCATGACGCTTGACAACTTCTTTGATTCCCAAATTCACCCCTGTCATGAAGGAGCTGCGATCATAGGAGTCATGACGAAGGGTCAATCCTTCTCCCTGATTGCCGAAGATAATTTCCTGATGAGCTACCAAGCCTGGTAGACGAACTGAATGGATGCGCATGCCATCAAAATTAGCACCACGAGCTCCTGCAATGAGTTCTTCCTCATCGGGCGCACCTTGCTGGATAGACTCCCGAACTTCTGCCATCAACTCAGCTGTTTTAATGGCTGTTCCACTCGGAGCATCCTTTTTCTTGTCATGATGAAGCTCGATAATCTCCACATTTGGGAAATATTTGGCAGCCTGCCTTGCAAATTGCATGAGCAAGACAGCACCCAAGGCAAAGTTAGGGGCAATCAAGCCACCCAAATCTTTCTCACGGGAAAATTCTTTTAATTCTGTAATTTCTTCACTAGTGAAGCCTGTTGTTCCTACGACAGGAGCAAAGCCGTTTTCAAGAGCAAAGCGTGTATTTTCGTAGGCAACAGCTGGTGTTGTAAAGTCTACCCAGACATGAGCTTCAAAACCAGCCAAGGCAGCCTTATCATTGAATACAGGAACCCCCTGCCATTCTGATTCAAACTCAAAAGGATCCAACACTGCCACCAAGTCCAAGTCAGGATCAGCCAAGACCATCTGACAAGCGGCCTGACCCATCTTTCCCTTAAACCCAGCAATAATCACTCGAATACTCATCTCTACTCCTATTCAAGATACAAAGCCTGCAAGAACACAAAGTGAAAATAGGAGGTCTGATCAAGGAGTGTCTACTCCTTGGAAGAACTATCTTTTTCACACAGTGTTCCAGGCATGTTCAATTATCAAGATACAAAGGACGTTAGCTGCCCATGAAAAATAGGGAATGGCGCTGACTTTCCACGAAAGGCAAGACAGGCATCTTTTTTCAAGAGGCAGGTAGTCCGTGTTCAATTTCTAAGATACAAATCCTGCCAGAACAATCTAGACAACTGGCGTATAGCTCAAGGCGATGCTACCTTCTCCAAGGTGGGTCCCAATGACACTACCAAAGGTTTCAATTGGAATTTCAGCAGTCACACCACTCTCCATCAAAAGCTGGCGCAAATCTGCCGCCTTTTGAGGAGCGTTACCATGAATGACTGTAATACGGTAATCCCCATCTTTTGTCAACTCTTTGATGATTTCCACCAAACGTTTAGTTGCCTTCTTTTCCGTACGAACTTTTTCGTAAACTTCAATTACACCTTGGTCATTAAAGTAAAGAATGGGCTTGATACTGAGAAGGTTCCCCAAAACAGCCGCACCATTTGACAGACGACCTCCCTTAACCAAGTGATCGAGGTCATCTACTATGATAAAGGCTGAGTTATCAGCAATTTGAAGAGCTAATTTTTCCTGAATCTGAGCAAAATCGTCGCCTTGTTCTGCCCATTCAAAGGCACTTTCCACCATAAATCCTAGAGGAGAGCTTGTGATATGGGTATCAGGAAAAGCAATGGTCAAACCATCATACTCGTCTACCATGTATTGGATATTCTGATAAAAACCTGAGATTCCTGACGAAAGAAAGAGTCCCAGGACATGGGTATACCCCTCATCTTTCAAGGAACTTAGAATCTCATACAATTTGGCAATACTTGGCTGACTAGTCTTAGGCAATTCTGCAGACTGAGCCATTTTTTGATAAAATTCCTCAGCAGTCAGATTGACACCTTCTACATACTCCTCTCCATCAATATTAACAGGAATATCCAAGACAAATAGATTCTCTCTTTGCTGCGTCTTCTCCTCTAAATAGGCTGAAGAATCTGTAATGACAGCTAATTTCATGACTAAAACTCCAAATTGATCCCTGGAAGATCCAAGGCGATTTCTGTTACTTCATACGTCAAACGGTTGAGCATGTTCAAGCATGGACGTGCCAAGTTTTCAACTTCTTCTTGGTTAAATTCGCTTGGTTCGTTGACAATACGACCTTCCACATGGTTAACTTGAGAAATTGTTCCGCTGATGACAAATTTGTCAAAGACAATCATGAAACTCAAGATAACGACTAGCGAAGTTACTTGGTTTTCTTGGTCATGTTGGAGCAACTGAAAGTTCACATCTACCTTAGTTTCAGGGGTTCCATTTTCATTTTCCCATTCAAAGTTACGAGCATCAAAGTGATACTGGCTAACAAATTCTTGTTCTCGTTTAAGATTCATTTTTCTCTCCCATTGCTACAATTTACTATGCAATTGTACCACATTTTTATCTTTTCATCTAGTTTTCTAGGCTTTAGTCAATACCGATTTCAGCTCGAACTACATCCGCAATCGTATCTACATAGTAGTTCACTTCTTCTGTTGTAGGTGCCTCTGCCATGACACGCAAGAGGGGTTCTGTTCCACTCGGGCGGACAAGGATACGGCCGTTCCCTGCCATCTCTTCTTCCATCTTTTCGATAATTGTCTTGATGGCTGGTACTTCCATGGCTTTTTCTTTCATGGCATTTTCCACTCGGATATTAACCAGTTTTTGTGGGTAAATCGTCACTTCTGATGCTAGTTGAGACAAGCTCTTGCCTGTTTCTTTCATGATTTTAGTCAATTGAACAGCTGATAATTGACCATCACCTGTTGTATTATAATCCATTAAGATAACGTGACCAGACTGTTCACCACCAAGATTGTAGCCTGATTTTCTCATTTCTTCGACGACATAGCGGTCACCAACTGCAGTGACTGCCTTATTAATGCCTACGCTGTCCAAGGCCTTATGGAAACCAAGGTTAGACATAACGGTTGTTACGATAGTATTTTGGGCTAACTGGCCTTTTTCAGAAAGGTATTTCCCGATGATATACATGATCTTATCACCATCAACGATGTCGCCATTTTCATCAACAGCAATCAAACGGTCACTGTCTCCGTCAAAGGCCAAACCGATAGCTGACCCACTTTCTTTGACCACTCCTTGAAGGGCTTCTGGGTGTGTAGAACCCACATTCAAGTTGATATTAAGACCATCTGGTGTCTCACCGATAACTGTCAACTGAGCACCAAGATCAGCGAAAATCTGACGGGCACTTGTAGACGCTGCACCGTTTGCTGTGTCCAAGGCCACTTTCATTCCCTCAAGAGGAGCTCCAGTTGAAACAAGGTAGCCTTCATACTTACGTAAACCTTCTGGATAGTCCACTAAGGTTCCCAAGCCTTCGGCACTTGGACGAGGAAGGGTGTCTTCTGTAGCATCCAGCAAGGCTTCTATTTCTGCTTCTTTTTCATCATCAAGTTTGAAGCCATCCCCACCAAAGAATTTAATTCCATTATCAAGGGCTGGGTTGTGGCTAGCGGAAATCATGACACCTGCACTTGCTCCCTCAGTTTTGACCAAGTATGCTACTGCTGGTGTTGCAAGGACACCGAGTTTGTAGACGTGAATCCCTACAGAGAGGAGACCTGCCACCAAGGCAGATTCTAACATTTCTCCTGATATACGTGTATCACGTCCTACAAAGACTTTAGGGGCTTCTGTTTCGTGTTGGCTAAGAACATATCCACCAAAACGTCCCAGTTTAAAGGCCAATTCTGGCGTCAGTTCTACGTTTGCTTCTCCACGGACTCCATCGGTCCCAAAATATTTACCCATTTTATTTATCATCCTTTTCTATTATTTATTATTGTTTAGACGAATCTGATTTCGTTTCTGAACTCGTTGAAGACGAACTTCCCTCTGAGGAACTTGTTGACGAGTTACTCGAACTAGACGCTGCTGTTTTTGTTGTAATTTTCATAGTCGTATCAAATGGCATAATGACACTTGGCAAAACATTTCCATTTTTATCAACTGCTTGTAGTGGAACAGAGGCCGAGTAGTTACCTGTTATCCGTTCACTTGTAGGCAAGATGGCAATGACACGATCTACTCTAGAGAGAGTCTCTTCATCACTAATAACCGTTACTCTTTCATCTGACACAGTAACTGTATCGATTTTCACACGAGAATCAATCTGGCTAGGATCAATCTCCGGCACAACGATTACATTGTCTCGTTTTGCTTTTTTACCGACCTTCACTGTTATCTTTTGTGGTGTCGCAACAGCGGTCAAACCACTTGGTAGATTTTCTATGTTTAGAGGAACTTCTATTGTTCCAACACCAGCATTTGTCAAGTCAGCTGTCACCTTGAATTTGCGCGTACTTTCCTGCATTTCGCTTGCCAAAGCAACTCGATTGGAACCTGTCAAGAAAACCGTTACTTCTGACGTGAAGCCACTAATAAAGTACTGTTCACTGTCATAGTGGATATCAATTGGTACATTGAGTACTGTATTAGTATAGGTTTCCGTCCGCACCTGTCTGGCACTATTATTATTCTGATAGTTTGTAGAAGTCGCATAGATAAAGAGAATGCAGGCGAAAAAGAAGGAAGAAATGATGTATAGACTATTTTTTCTCATGTTTCAATCCTCCTAGCAAGCGCTCTTTCAGACCATGTTTTTCCTCTGATGTTGGAAGCAGGATTCTTCTCAATTCAGATTCAAACTCTTCCAAGGTCAAATCGTGCTTAAAGACTCCATTATAGGTGATTGAGATTCCACCTGTTTCCTCCGAAACCACAAAGGTAAGAGCATCTGATACTTCCGACAAACCAATCGCCGCCCTGTGGCGTGTTCCAAACTCTTTGGAAATCTCTGTATTTTCAGTTAGTGGCAGATAGGCTGAAGTGACGGCAATTCGATCTTCTCGGATAATGACCGCTCCGTCGTGTAAGGGAGTGTTGGGAATAAAAATATTGATGAGCAATTCAGCTGAAATCTTGGCATCTAGAGGAATCCCCGTCGAGATGTATTCCTGCAAGGTTCTCACACGCTGAACTGCTACAAGCGCCCCAATCTTACGCGGACTCATGTATTCGACTGATTTGACAAAGGCACGAATCATCTGCTCCTCTGCACTAATCGGAGCATTGGAAAAGAAATCCGTTGCCCGGCCCAACCGCTCTAGACCCGTCCGAATCTCTGGTGAAAAGATGACCACCGCTGCAATGACTCCGTAGGTGATGATCTGATTGATCAACCAAGAAATGGTCGTTAAACCAATCATATTGGACAGAATTTGAGCTAGAATGAAGACCAAAACTCCCCGCACCAAGATCATGATTTTAGTACCTGCAATGGCCTTTGTAAAATGATACAAAATATAAGTCACAATCAGAATATCAATCAGATTGATGACGATACTCCAAGGGCTTGAAAACAAACTCGTCCAGTATTGCAAGTTGGAAAATTGCTGAAAATTCATCCCTAGTTCCCTCCCTATCAAAACACGTTCCGTTCTATTATACCATTTTCTAACAATTTTTTCCCTATCCCACTTCATTTTAATTTGATTAAAAATATGATAAAATAAACTGACTAGAAAAAACGAAGGAGAAATCATGTCTCAACTCTATGATATTACCATTGTAGGTGGCGGTCCCGTCGGCCTCTTTGCTGCCTTTTACGCCCACCTACGCCAAGCCAAAGTCCAAATCATCGACTCCCTTCCCCAGCTCGGTGGTCAACCAGCCATCCTCTACCCTGAAAAGCAAATCCTTGACGTGCCAGGTTTTCCAAACTTAACTGGAGAGGAGCTTACCAATCGCTTGATTGAGCAGCTAAACGGCTTTGAAACACCTGTTCACCTCAACGAAACCGTTCTTGAGATTGAAAAACAAGATGAAGGATTTACCATCACCACCAACAAAGGAAGCCACCTGACTAAAACAGTCATCATTGCTATGGGTGGTGGCGCCTTTAAACCACGACCGCTTGAATTAGAGGGGGTTGAGAACTATGAAAACATCCACTACCACGTTTCCAACATTCAGCAATATGCTGGCAAGAAAGTAACCATTCTCGGTGGTGGGGACTCAGCAGTGGACTGGGCTCTGGCTTTTGAAAAAATTGCCCCAACTACCCTTGTTCACCGCAGAGATAATTTCCGCGCCTTAGAACACAGTGTACAAGCCTTGCAAGAATCATCTGTGACCATCAAGACACCGTTCATTCCTAACCAACTTCTTGGAGATGGAAAGACCCTTGACAAACTAGAAATCACAAAAGTCAAATCAGATGAAACTGAAACTATTGATGTAGACCACCTCTTTGTCAACTATGGTTTCAAATCATCTGTCGGCAATCTTAAAAATTGGGGTCTGGACCTCAACCGTCACAAAATTATCGTCAATAGCAAGCAAGAATCCAGTCAAGCAGGTATCTACGCCATTGGGGACTGCTGCTACTATGAAGGTAAGATTGATTTGATCGCTACAGGACTGGGTGAAGCTCCAACAGCTGTTAACAATGCCATTAACTACATTGACCCAGAACAAAAAGTTCAACCCAAACACTCGACCAGTTTATAAGAAAAGAACCACGGATAGAATAATCCGTGGTTTTATAGCTCATCTGCGATCTTGTTTATTTTTCTGAGTCTGTGATTGACACCACTTTTGGTCAAGGGATTACTCAGACTATCTGCCAACTGCTGGATAGAGTAGTCTGGATGCTGAATCCGCAACCGTGCCACCTCTTGCAAATCCACGGGTAAATTTTCCAAACCCATTCTATCTTTGATTTTACTGATATTGTTGATAGTTTTCATGCTGGCAGAAACCGTTCGAGCGATATTAGCTGTCTCGGCATTATTAGCTCGATTGAGATCATTACGGGTTTCACGCAAAATCTTGACGCGCTCAAAATTATCACGCGCCTGCATGGCCCCAATCACGATCAAAAAATCCATGATGTCTTCTGCACGCTGGAGATAGGTAACTGCACCTTTCTTGCGCTCAATGACCTTGGCATCCAGCAAAAACTGCTGGAGGAGAGAAGCCAATCCTTGGGCATGGTCTAGATAAACGGAACTAATCTCCAACTGGTACTTACCAGACTCCGGATCTCGGATGCTACCATTTGCCAGAAAGGCCCCACATAAGTATGCACGTCCAGCTTCTTCATCTGCTAAAATATCAGGATTGATGCCTGTCTCCAAACCAAAGAAGGAATCCGCAAGCCGCAAATCAGCTAAAAGTTCCTGCACTCTCTCATCAGTATAGACCGTATAGACACGGTTCTTACGAAGATTGCTTCTCTGATGGTGACGAATCTCTGACTTGATATCATAAAAATGGAGAAAGGACTCATAAAGGTGCCGAGCCAACTTGGCATTTTCGGTCACGACGGACAAGGTCAGGCCTGAAGTCGAGAGACCGATACTGCCAGACATCTTGATAATTGCCGACAGCTCATGACGACTGAGATGATGTTGACCAAGAATTTCCTCTTTTACTGCAACTGTAAAACTCATTTTCTCACCTGTATAATCCGCATCAATTCGTCTACAATCAAATCGCCATCATGGAAGGCTCCTCCATTTTCCAAACGAAGGAAGTTGGATGAAATCACACGAGGAACCTGCTTGCAAAGACCAGCAAAATCATGCTCTACCTGAACCAAATACTCATCAAATCGGTTGGTATCCATGTATTCTCTAGGAACCTTCTCGATATTCACCAGAACCGTATCAATGAAGGGACGCCCTAGATGACGGTGGAGAACTTCCACGTGGTCACTGTCTGAAAAGTGCTCTGTTTCCCCACGCTGGGTCATGATATTGCAGACATAGGCTATCTCCGCCTTGGTCTCTAAGAGAGCCTGCCCAATCTCCTCAATAACAATATTGGGCAAAATCGATGTAAAGAGGGAACCAGGCCCCAAGACGATCATATCACTCTCGAGAATGGTATTGACTACTCGACGGCTGGCTTGGGGTGTTTCATCATCCAAGGTATTGGTCACATAGACATGGTCAATCATGCCTGGATGATCTGCAATGTGGCTCTCACCTGCCACCTCAGAACCGTCTTTAAAGACTGCATGCAGTGTCAAAGGCTGATCGCTTGAGGGGTAGATCTTTCCTGTTGTGTGAAAGAACTTACTGAGTAATTGCATAGCATTGTAGGTAGACCCTTGCATTTCAGAGAGCCCTGCTATGATGATATTCCCCAGTGGATGGCCCGCAAAAGCACCAGCCTCTTCAGAGAAACGGTACTGAAAAACCTTCTCGTAAAATTTAGGCATATCCGACATGGCTACCAGAACATTGCGAAGATCACCTGGTGGTGTCAGCTGTTGGATATTCTTTCTTAGTTCACCAGAAGAGCCACCATCATCAGCTACCGTTACGATAGCTGCGATATCAACATCCTTTTCTCGCAAGCTTTTCAAAATGACGGGGATACCAGTTCCTCCACCAATTACCGTTATCTTTGGTTTTCTCATGAACGGTTTACCGTTTCCTTTCTTCTGTCTTTGTCACGATGGCTTTCATTGACAGGCCAGTTTTTAGCAAGGTCCTCAGCGATTCGTTTTGCAAAAGCAACACTACGGTGTTGTCCACCTGTACATCCTACTGCAATGGTTAAAACAGACTTTCCTTCTTTTTTGTAACTTGGCAAAATGGGCTCAATCAAGGCGAGTAAGTGCTGATAAAAACTTTCAGACTCTTCATGATTCATCACATAGTCATAAACTGCTTGATCCTCACCTGTCTGATTACGGAGTTCAGGGAGGTAGTATGGATTTGGCAAGAAACGGACATCAAAAACCAAGTCTGCATCAATAGGGATACCATACTTGAATCCAAAAGACATGACTTCTATACGGAAAGACTGAGCTTGTTCTTGGTCTGAAAATTGCTCAGCAATGGTTTTACGAAGTTCACGCGGAGTGAGTTCTGTTGTATCCACTACATTTTGACTCATATTTTTCAAAGGTGCTAAGAGTTCACGTTCCAGCTTGATGCCATCTAAAATTCGACCATCTGCTGCTAGAGGGTGACTTCTTCTAGTTTCCTTATAGCGTGCCACCAATTCCTTATCTGCTGCATCTAAAAAGAGGATTTTGAAGTCCAAATCATCTTGGTTTTCCAATTCATCCAAAACTGCCTGAATCTCTGAGAAGAAAGAACGGCTCCGCATATCCACCACTAGGGCTAACTTATGGTCATCATCCTTGGTCTCTACCAACTGCAAAAACTTTGGCAAGAGGGCTGGTGGCATATTGTCAATAGTGAAATATCCCAAATCCTCGAAGGACTGAATGGCTACCGTTTTCCCTGCGCCACTCATCCCTGTCACAATTACCAGGTGAAGTTGTTTCTTTGTCATCTATCTCTCCTTATATCAAAAAAAGTTTGGCAGAGCCAAACTTCAACTAGCTTATCCAATCTCTGCGATTACTTCAATTTCGACTTTTACATCACGAGGAAGACGTGCAACCTCTACAGCTGAACGAGCTGGAAATTCCTCTTTAAAGGCCGTTTGGTAAACCTCGTTAAAAGGAACAAAGTCATTCATATCGCTCAAGAAGCAAGTTGTTTTGACAACATGGTCAAAGTCTGTTCCTGCTTCAGCCAAAATAGCACCGATATTTTTCAAGACTTGTTCTGTCTGTTCTTGTATAGTTTCTCCTACAATTTCCCCAGTTTCAGGCGATAGGGGAACTTGACCGCTAGCAAACAAAAGATTGCCAACGATTTTTCCTTGAACATAAGGTCCGATTGCTTTTGGAGCTTTGTCTGTATGAATTGTTTTTGCCATTTCTTTCTCTCACAATTTTTCTAATATTGCATCCCAAGCCTGATCCATCCCTGCCTTGCTGACAGATGAAAAGAGGATGAAGTCGTCACTTGGGTCAAAGTTTAATTTCTTTTTGATTGCTGATTCGTGCTTGTTCCACTTACCACGAGGAATCTTGTCTGCCTTGGTCGCAACGATGATAACTGGAATCTCATAATACTTGAGAAATTCGTACATCTGCACATCATCTGCTGACGGGTCGTGGCGGAGATCCACCAAACTGACGACGGCACGGAGATTTTCCCGAGTGGTCAAATACTCCTCAATCATGCGCCCCCATTTTTCACGTTCCTTTTTAGAAACGCGGGCATAGCCATAACCTGGTACATCCACAAAACGCATCTTGTCATCAATGTTGAAGAAGTTGAGTAACTGGGTCTTCCCAGGTTTCCCTGATGTACGGGCAAGATTCTTGCGGTTGAGCATGGTGTTGATAAAGCTAGATTTACCGACATTTGAACGCCCTGCAAGGGCAATCTCTGGCAGGTCATCCTGCGGATAGTGGGACTTGTTTGCCGCACTGAGCAGGATTTCAGCATTGTGTGTATTAAGTTCCATAGTCACCTCTAGGCTGTTTCTAGAATGGGTTTTTCCGTTCCATCGACAGCTTCTTTTGTGATGCGGACCAATTTCACATTTTCTTGACTTGGCACTTCAAACATAACATCTAGCATGGTTTCTTCGATGATTGAGCGAAGACCACGCGCACCAGTTTTGCGTTCAATAGCCTTATTGGCGATTTCCTGAAGAGCTTCGTCGTCAAATTCCAACTCAACATCATCATAAGAAAGCAAGGTTTGGTATTGTTTGACCAAGGCATTTCTTGGCTCTTTCAAGATGCGAACCAAGTCATCGACCGTCAATTGCTCAAGAGCTGCAAAGACAGGTAAGCGTCCAATCAACTCAGGGATAATACCGAATTTTTGAATGTCTTCTGCGATGATTTCTTGCATGTAAGAGCTGTTTTCGTCAATCGCTTTGTTGTTTTGTCCAAAGCCGATGACTTTTTCTCCCAGACGTTGTTTAACGATTTCTTCGATGCCATCAAAAGCACCACCTACGATGAAGAGGATATTCTTGGTATCCACCTGAATCATCTCTTGTTGTGGATGTTTGCGTCCACCTTGAGGTGGCACGCTAGCAACAGTTCCCTCGATAATCTTGAGAAGGGCTTGTTGCACTCCTTCACCCGAAACGTCACGTGTGATAGACACGTTCTCGCTCTTCTTGGCAATCTTGTCAATTTCATCCACGTAGATAATCCCACGCTCTGCACGTTCGATGTTAAAGTCAGCAGCCTGCAAGAGTTTGAGGAGGATGTTTTCAACGTCCTCACCCACATACCCCGCCTCAGTCAGAGCTGTCGCATCTGCAATAGCGAAAGGCACGTTCAAGCTCTTTGCCAAAGTCTGAGCCAAGAAAGTTTTCCCTGAACCAGTTGGGCCAATCATCAGGATATTTGACTTTTGCAAATCCACATCTTCTGACTCTTCACGCGTATCGTGGAAATTGATGCGTTTATAGTGATTGTATACAGCCACTGCCAAGGCACGTTTGGCACGATCTTGACCAATCACATAGTGATTTAGGATATTGAGGAGTTCGATTGGTTTTGGTACTTCAGACAAGTCTGCCAAGACTTCCTCGGCCAACTCCTCCCGAATGATTTCCTGGGCCAACTCCACACATTCATTACAGATAAAGGCGTTGTTCCCAGCGATTATTTTCTTTACTTCTTCTTGGCTCTTGCCACAAAATGAGCAATAAACCATCATATCATTTTTCCTATTTGTAGGCATGATTTCCTTCCATTCTAATTTATCATTCTATCTAAAATAAGGTCATATAAAAAGCGTGGACACTGTTGACCAGATTGGTAAAAGCATTCAACCAGAGTAAGGCAGACAGTCCATAGCGCTTCTTACGAAAAGCCTGTGCTCCAGTCAAAATACAGATCACACACAAAAAAGCTGTAAAAAATCCAAATATACTGCGCTCCATTAGACTTCCTTTCTATCTCGGTATTCGATTGTAAAATCATAGTCGTTTTTCTCATCTCGGGTGTAAGATTTGCTTGCAACTGTCTCAAAATGAGACAAATCAAACTCCTCAGGGAAATAGGTATCTCCCTCCACCTGAGCATGAATCTGTGTCACGATGATTTCATCTAAATAAGGCTCAAAAGCCTGAAAAATCTGTTTTCCGCCAAGGATATAGAGATTTTTTTCCTGACTCTGATACCACGCTAAAACAGACTCCACATTTTGAAATACGAGCGCCCCATCTATGACTTCTTCGCTATTGCGCGTTAAAATCAGGGTTTGCCGTTTTGGAAGCAGACGACGTCCCATACCATCAAAGGTCACTCGTCCCATCAGTATAGCATGATTTAAAGTTGTTTCCTTAAAATGTTGCAACTCTGCTGGCAAATGCCATGGGAGACGATTTTCCTTTCCAATCACCCCTTTTTCATCTTGGGCCCAAATGGCTATGATTTTCTTTGTCATGCTTCCGTCCTTTTTATTGATATTACTATTTTATCAAAATTCTCCCAAAAAGACTGTTTTGAAACGCGCGCAAAAGAGAGAAAAGGAGCAGGCTTCATTTAGCCTGCTCCTCTCGTCCCTAGGACATATATTTTTTTGCTTCAAATTCAATTTTTTCGACCACTTCTTGGATACTTAGTCCAGTTGTGTCAAGGTAAACTGCATCCTCAGCCTGCTTGAGAGGCGAGGTTTCACGATGACTGTCCTTGTAGTCACGTGCAGCAATCTCTTCTTTCAGCGTTTCCAAGTCAGTCTCAATCCCTTTGGCAATATTTTCCTTGTAACGACGCTCTGCTCTTTCTTCAACAGAAGCCACTAGGAAAATCTTGAGTTCAGCTTGTGGTAAAACAACTGTCCCGATATCACGCCCATCCATGACAATACCACCTTGCTGAGCAATCTCTTGCTGGAGCGAAACCAGTTTCTCACGCACCTCAGGAATGGCAGCAATGCTTGAAACCTTGTTGGTCACTTCATTTTCACGGATCGGATGAGTAATATCAACATCCCCTACAAAGACAAGTTGCTCACCTGTTTCTGAACGACCAAAACTAATAGGGTGTTGGTTAAGAAGCTCAAGAAGTTGGTCTACATTTCCTGCATCCAACTGGTGCTTGAGTGCTATGTAAGTCGCAGCACGATACATGGCACCTGTGTCAAGATAAGTGTAACCAAAATCCTTAGCAATAATCTTTGCGACCGTACTCTTACCACTGGAAGCAGGACCATCAATAGCAATTTGAATTGTCTTCATTTCCGACTCCTATCTTGTCTTAATCACATCACCAGGGTTAGCAAACCAGGTTCCTGATGACATATGAGAAGGATTCAGAGCTTCTAGCTGGGCAATGGAAATCCCTGCACGCTGAGCGAGAGCTGCTTCTCCTTCTCCAGGTTGCACAGTAAGCGTTCCTTCTCCATCTGTGTGTTCTTCAGAACTACTTTCTGAAGGAGTTGATTCTTTCGTTTCTTGAGCTTTACTAGTAGAGGAAGAAGACTCTTCCACTTTAGAGGTTGACGATGGAGCTGAAGAATCATAAAAATCCTTCAAGGCTGCCGTGCGGTTACTTCCTCCAGTAGAAAGGTAAATCAATATGACAACCATCGCTACAACGATTACAAAGAAGAGGCTAGCTAGAATGGTCAAGACACGATTGGCAACAACACCTTTTCCTTTTTGTTTACGGCGACGACGCTCTGATCTTGATTCTTCTTCTCTGTTGTCATAAATATCTTCTTGCCACGGTTCTTTTTCCATACCTTACTCCTTGTATTTTTTAAACTTTCTTATTACAATATAAATATGAAACTCACACTTATACCTGAACGGTGCATCGCCTGTGGGCTTTGCCAGACCTACTCTGAACTCTTTGATTACCATGATAATGGAATCGTTCGCTTTTATGATGATCCTGATGAACTGCAAAGAGAAATCGCTGAGACCAGCGATGTTCTGGAGGCTATCAAACAGTGCCCTACACGTGCACTTCTCAAAGATCCATCATAGTTTAAAAGGGAGATTGATTTTGTAGATTCTTTTTATCACTTTAATCCCTTCATCTACTAGTTTAGCATATTTCAAGGTAAAATTATAGTCTTTTCCGGTTATTTTTTCCTTCAAAAATAGAAAGATCACTTTTTTCTTTGACGAGATAGAGTGGTCTTTTTTTGGTTTCCATATAGATCTTACTGATATATTTTCCCAAAATCCCAATGGTCAGGAGTTGAATCCCCCCAAGAAAGAGAATGACAGCCATCAGAGAGGTCCAGCCAGATGTCGGATTCCCCAAGATAAGAGTCCGAAAAACCACAAAAACAGTCATCATAAAAGAAATAAAACAAGATAGAAGTCCCGCTACAAAGGCTATAATCAAGGGAAAATCTGAAAAATTGAGAACCCCTTCAATTGAGTAGAAAAAGAGCTGTCTAAAACTCCAACTGGTCTTGCCAGCCTGTCTTTCGACATTTGGATAGTCGAGATAGTGCGTTCGAAAACCCACCCAGGCAAAGAGTCCTTTAGAAAAACGATTGGATTCGGTCAGTGTTAAAATAGCATCTACCACAGACCGTCTCATCATGCGAAAATCACGGACACCTGAGGGCAGAGCCACTGGACTGATTTTTTGCATGAGGCGGTAAAAGATGTCAGCACAAAAACTGCGAAAGAAGGGTTCTCCCTCCCGACTAGTTCTCCGTGTCCCAACACAGTCCAAGTCTGCATTTTGGTCTAGTAAGGCTTTCATCTCAATTAGCATACTAGGAGGATCCTGGAGGTCTGCATCCATCACGACCACCAAGTCTCCAGTTGCATGCTGCAAGCCTGCATACAGAGCTGCTTCTTTCCCAAAATTTCGTGAGAAAGAAATATAATGTACCGCAGGATTTTGCACCCGATAGGCCTTCAAAAGCTCCAAAGTGCCATCGCTTGAACCATCATCCACAAAGACATACTCGATCTCTGCCCCCAATTCTGGAAGGAGTGCTTCAACAGACTGATAAAAAAGAGGAAGTACTTCCTCTTCGTTTAGACATGGGACAATGATTGAAATCATCATCTTAGTCTTCAAATCCATTTGGATGCTTGCTTTGCCAACGCCATGCGTCTTCACACATTTGAGTAATATCGAGTTCTGCTTCCCATCCAAGTTCGGCTTTGGCTTTTGCTGGGTCTGAGTAGCAGGCAGCGATATCACCTGGGCGACGTTCTACGATGCGGTAAGGAATAGGACGTCCCACCGCTTTTTCCATGTTTTGGATAATTTCAAGAACAGAGTAACCTTTGCCTGTTCCAAGGTTATAAATATTAAGACCTGAACCTTTTTGGAGTTTTTTAAGAGCTGCAACGTGACCTTTGGCTAGGTCTACAACGTGGATATAGTCACGAACCCCGGTTCCATCTTCAGTATCGTAATCATCTCCAAATACTTGCACTTGCTCTAGTTTGCCAACTGCTACTTGTGAAACATAAGGCAAGAGATTGTTTGGAATTCCGTTAGGATTTTCTCCCAAGTCTCCACTTTCATGCGCTCCGATTGGATTAAAGTAACGAAGCAAGACCACATTCCATTCTGAGTCTGCCTTGTAGATATCCGTCAAAATTTCCTCTAGCATGAGCTTAGTACGACCGTAAGGATTGGTCACTGAAAGTGGGAAATCTTCCAAGATTGGAACAGTGTGAGGATCTCCGTAAACTGTCGCCGAAGAACTGAAGATGATGTTCTTACAATTATTTTCTTCCATAGCTTTCAAAAGGCTGACAGTTCCTGCGATATTGTTATCATAGTAGGCAAGAGGGATACGGGTTGATTCGCCAACAGCCTTCAAACCAGCAAAGTGAATCACACCAGTCGGTTCTTCCTGCTTGAAAATATCTCTGAGTGTATCTGTGTCACGGATATCTGCCTCATAAAAAGGAATCTCAACTCCTGTGATTCTTTCAACGACTTCTATACTTTTACGGTTGCTGTTGACAAGATTATCCACCACAACAACCTGATGACCTGCTTGGATCAACTCAATCACAGTGTGGGTTCCGATAAAACCAGCACCGCCCGTTACCAAAATCTTTTCTTGCATCTTTTTTCCTCGATTCTCGGATTATTTTTTTCTTATTTTATCATTTTTGATAGGGAATGTCATTTGCCATCCTAAACTACCTGCTAAAATTTCAGTAAAATTTTATTCACTTTTTACCCGTTTGACATAGTTTTCAATTGGGTAGTTTACTGGATCCAAGGTCAATTCCTTGTCTTGGACCAGCTGGGCTAGATGGTAACCGATGATCGGACCCGTTGTGAGGCCTGATGAACCAAGTCCACTAGCCGCATAGACACCTGCTAAACCAGGTACCTGTCCAAAGAAAGGTGAGAAATCACGAGTATAGGCACGGATTCCTACACGCTCACCTGATGATTTTGCTTCTGCCAAGGCTGGATAGTGAGGCAAGGCTGCTTCTTCCATTTGTTGGAGCAAGCTTTCATCCACTGTCAAGTCAAATCCCATGTCATTTTCATGGGTAGCGCCTAAGGACAATTTCCCGCCTGCAAAAGGTATCAAATCCCACTCTCCTTCAGGCATGACAACAGGGTAGGATTCCATGTCTTGAGAAATCTGATAGTCTCGGAGTTGCCCCTTTTGAGGACGAACATCTACCTCATATCCTAAAGGCTCCAAAATGTCCTTCAACCAAGCTCCAGTAGCCAAAATAACCTGATCAAATACCTCTTCACCAATCTGATATCCTGATGATAAAGGTGTCAGACTCACTTTTTCTTTGACCAGCTTAACCTGACTGGTTTCTAGCAAACGAGTCACTAAGAGCTGGCCATCCACCCGTGCCCCACCAGAAGCATAGAGCAGGTGGTCAAATCCCTGCAAGCTAGGGAATAATTCATTTGCAGACGCTTGAGCTAGAATGGCTAACTGGCCTATTAAAGGAGATTCTTCCCTGCGTTTCAAAGCTAGTTCATAGAGTTCTTCCAACTTGGATTCATCCTTTTTCAAGAGAAAAACTCCCGAACGCTGGTAAAAGTCAATTTCCTGACCAGACTTTTCTAAATCACCCAACAAATCTACATAAAAGTCAGCTCCCAAGCGCGCCATCTTATACCAAGCTTTATTGCGGCGTTTTGAAAACCAAGGACTGATAATTCCTGCTGCTGCCTTGGTTGCCTGACCTTGACCATGGTCAAAAACAGTTATCTCTAGGTCGCTTTCTTTCGCGAGGTAGTAGGCAGCTGTTGCCCCCACAATCCCTGCTCCAATAATGGCAACTTTTTTCATTGTCTTCACCTTCTAACTAGATATGGTGGAAAGGATTGGTCGATGCCTGACTAGGCAAGATATCAATTGTCCAGCCACATTCTGCTTTCCATTGAGTAAGGAGTGATGCGATTTTTTCCACAAAAAGCACTTCGATATAATGTCCAGGATCCAGTGCCAGCAGGCCATCAGACAGCAAATCCTGAGCAGTGTGGTAGTAGATATCGCCAGTGATGTAGACATCTGCCCCCTTTGCCAAAGCATCCTTATAGAAAGACTGACCACTGCCACCACAGATGGCTACTCTTGAAATAGGCTTCTGCAAATCACTCTCTTGATAATGCACCATTCGAAGGCTATCTAGGTCAAAGACTTGCTTGACATGACTGGCAAATTCTCCAAATGTCTGAGGCTGAATGGTTCCAATACGTCCAATTCCACGTTCTGGACCTGTTTCCTGCAGATAGGTCGTTTGCTCAATACCTAGCATCTGGCAGAACCAATCATTTAGCCCGTTCTCAACAATATCAATATTGGTATGGCTGACATAAACTGCAATGTCATGCTTAATCAAATCAATGTAAATCTGATTTTGCGGACGACTAGCTACCAAGTCCTTGATAGGACGGAAAATCGGCGCGTGCTTGACGATAATCAGGTCCACACCCTTTTCAATGGCCTCTGCCACCGTCTCTTCACGAATATCGAGGGCAACCATGACTCTTTGAATATCCTTGTCCAAAGTGCCGATTTGCAGGCCACGACTGTCTCCCTCCATAGAAAATTCCTGAGGGCAGAAGCCTTCATACGCGTTAATAACTTCACTTGCTAGCATGGAGCACCTCCTTGATGGCTTGAATTTTATCTACTAGAACTTGACGTTCCTCCAGATTTTTTTCTGGGATTTGACTGAGGGCAAATTCTAACTTAGTAGCTTCTTTTTGCCATTTTTGGACAAAAACTGGACTGACTTCTTTGGACAAGAAAGGTCCAAAGCGAACATCACTGGCTGATAGCTTCATTTGTCCTGCTTCCACCACCAAAATCTCATAAAACTTACCAGCTTCTTCTAGAATGCTTTCATCCACAATTTGGAAACCGTGGTCTTGCAACCAGATACGCAAGTCGTCTTCACGATTATTGGGCTGAAGGATTAAACGCTCTACATTAGCAAGTTTTTCCAAGCCTTCTTCTAATATGGTAGCAATCAAACGGCCTCCCATACCAGCAATGGTGATAACAGAGACTTGGTCTACCTCCTCAAATGCTGCCAAGCCATTGGCTAAACGAACTTGGATTTTCTCCTTTAGACCGTGACTTTCAACATTTTTGACCGCAGACTGGTAGGGACCTTCCACCACTTCCCCTGCAATGGCGCTTTTGATCTGTCCCCTTTCAACCAAGTCAATCGGCAGATAAGCATGGTCACTCCCCACATCTAGTAAAATGGACCCTTGGGGAACAAAGGACGCCACCAATTCTAATCTCTTCGAAATCATCTTCTCTCACTTTCCAAAAATCTGTTTGCTTTATTATACCATATTTCCTTGGTCTATCTTATCCTTAAAAAAACCGCAATCCACAGATTGCAGCCTTTCTTTATTTTCTAGCTTGATAACGACTGGTTAAGATAAATATCACGGTAAAGACCAGCATCATGACAAGGTAAACAGGGAATGTTTGTTCAGTTAAGGTCGAAATTTCAAGCAACTTTTGGATCATTGGGAAAAGAGCTGTGGCTAGGAAGCCTCCTACTGACCAGACAATCAAGAGGACTCGCCAGAGGGTGAATGGCATGCAGGCTCTAAATACGGATAAGAAACCGATAGAGCCTAAGAGATAATAGAGTAGGGTTGAGATTTCTACCTCTGACCAACCTTGGCTAGCCCCAAAGATTTTGACAAAAAGAACGCTGAACACGACCATGAGAGCGCTTGGTAGGGCACGAAGCATAGCTTTTCTGAGGAAGTTTGGTTCAACAGGCTTGATATTTCGCTCAAAAGTCAGAACGAATGGCGGGAAACCTTCCACGAATTGGTCAATCATGGTAATCTGGATCGGAATGAAAGGGAAAATCAAGATCCACTCAGACCGCCCTAGTAAAACACTAGCAATACAAATCACCGCGAGCAAGAAGGAATAAATCGTCTTAATCAAGAAAATCGGTGCGATATGGGCGATGTTATTAACCACACGACGACCTTCAAAGAGAATCTCAGGAACATCATTAAAGTCTGAGTTCAAAAGAACTAGATTGGCAATTTGACGAGTCGCAGGATCCCCCTCAGCCATCACGATAGAACAATCCGCCTCACGAAGGGCCAGGATATCATTGACCCCGTCCCCTGTCATAGCCGTTGTATGACCCGCTTTTTTCAGCGTTTGGATGATGAGTTTCTTTTGATGAGGGGAAACACGCCCGAAAATAGCTGTCTCTTCAGCCATGACAACCAATTCCTCATCTGTGATTTTTGAGCAATCTACATAGCTGTGATAGTCTACAAAGCCAGCCTTTTGGGCAATACTGGACACTGTAACGGGATTGTCACCAGAGATAATCTTGAGTCCCACTTCTTGAGAACGGAGATAGTCCAGCGTCTCAGCTGCTCCTTCTCGAATAGGATCCAAAATCTCCAGCAAGGCCAGAGCCTGAATATCAGATGGTTTCTGTGATTTGTGGTGGTCTAGTTTCTCCTGACTGAGTGCCAAGACCAAGACACGTGATCCTCTCTCCAAGGCCTCTCTGGCTTCCGGGACTTCAGAGTCCAACAACATCTCAGGCGCACCTAAGAAAACTGTCCCCAAGCCTTCCAATTCCATAGCCCCCCACTTGCGGTCGCTTGAGAAGGGAAGATTCGAAAGCATAGGATAGGCAACCTGTCCTTGGAAACGCTGGCGAATGGCTTGGGCTGTTGGATTTTTATCCTCACTATGAGCGATATAGCTGGTCAAAATGCTGGCAATAGTCTCTTCACCATAAGTTTCCGTCAGAGGAAGAACCGCCTCCACCTGCATCTTTCCTTGGGTGATGGTCCCCGTTTTGTCCAGACAGAGCATATCCACGCGCGCCAAGGTCTCGACAGAGTACATCTCCTGCACCAAAACCTTTTTCAAGCCCAGCTTAATCACCGCAGTCAAGAGTGAAGTAATGGTCAAAAGGGCAATTCCCTTAGGCAACATCCCTAAAAGGGCTGTTGACGAATTTACAACGGATGACTTGAGGGGTAGGCCTTTTAACATCAAGGCTTCTAGCAGGAGAGCTAGACCAAAGGGAATGATAATCTTCCCAGTAAAACCAGCTAGCTTGTCTAGCGATTTCATGATACGGGAATTGATCGGTTTCACTGTCTTAGCTTCCAGCATGAGTTTGGAAGCATAGTTGTCTGCCCCGACATGGTGAACTTGAGCCAAAACTGCGCCACTGGCTAGGAAACTTCCTGATAAAAGCAGAGCATCCACTTCTTTTTGCACCAAATCACTCTCACCCGTCAACATGGCTTCATTAACTTCCGCAAAACCTTCTAGAACCAAGGCATCACTAGGAATCTGCTCCCCAGCAGACAAACGAATGACATCTCCTAGAACCAACTCTTCTGGATTGAGAGCAACTTCTTGACCATCACGAATGGTTTTGACCTTTTCCTTGGTCATGAGATTGAGCTTGTCCACCATGTGTTTGGCTCGCAGCTCAGTCACAATCCCAGAAAAAGCGTTAAAGCAAATAACGGCAAAGAAAACCAAATTGCTCCAAGCCTGTACAAAGGCAAGCGCTAGGGCAATAACAAAGTTTAATGCGTTAAAAAGTGTAAAAACATTTCGTTTGATGATTTGCCAAGTACTGGTACTGGCTGAAGCGGTAAAGTCATTGACCAAACCTTGAGCCTGTCTTTCCTTGACTTCTCTTTGGGTTAATCCTATAATCTTATTTTTATCCATAAACTCTATCATATCATTTTTTTTAAAAGAATTCTAATCCCATCTAAAACTGTTGGCTGATAACTGAAAAAGTTTGCCAGTAGTCTTTTGATAAGGTATAATAATAAAAGCAATACAATCGAAGGAGATCTCATGTTTTATACTTATTTGCGTGGACTAGTCATGCTGATCTTGTGGTCCATCAATGGCAATGCCCACTATCACAATACTGATAAAATCCCTAGTCAAGATGAAAACTATATCCTCGTCGCTCCTCATCGTACTTGGTGGGATCCAGTTTACATGGCCTTTGCGACCAAACCAAAACAGTTCATCTTTATGGCCAAAAAAGAGCTGTTTAACAACCGCATATTTGGCTGGTGGATCCGTATGTGTGGGGCCTTTCCTATCGACCGGGAAAATCCTAGCGCCTCTGCTATCAAATACCCTATCAATGTCCTCAAAAAAAGCGACCGCTCTCTCATCATGTTTCCAAGTGGGAGCCGTCACTCAAACGATGTCAAGGGTGGCGTAGCCCTGATTGCCAAGATGGCCAAAGTCCGTATCATGCCGGTTACCTACACAGGTCCTATGACCTTGAAAGGCTTGGTTAGCCGTGAACGTGTCGATATGAACTTTGGAAATCCAATCGATATCTCAGATATCAAGAAAATGAATGATGAAGGAATCGAAATGGTTGCAGACCGCATCCAAGCTGAATTCCAACGTTTGGACGAAGAAACCAAGCAATGGCACAATGATAAAAAACCAAACCCACTCTGGTGGTTTGTCCGCATCCCAGCCCTCATCCTTGCTGTGGTTGTTGGTATCCTAACGATTATCTTTAGCTTTATCGCAAGCTTTATCTGGAATCCAGATAAGAAGAGAGAGAAACTTGGTTAAAAAATACAATTATCCCTTGGCAAAAGCCAAGGGATAATTCTTTTATTTGATTTTCCATTTTTGGGTCAACCAGCTGGAAAAGGCTAAAAATCGCTCAGCAACTTGCTCATGATGCCCATAAGGATCAAAGACAAACTGACCAGTCGGATAGCGTTGCTGAAGACTGGTATGGATCTGCTCAGCATAGACTGGTGCTTGAGCCAAGCGATTGGTATGATGGGCTCCTTCTGTTTGACCATTCTGTAAATACAGTAAACAGTCCAAATTTTTCACCTTTTCTTCCTTGCAATAAGTCGCAAAATTAGGATACCAAAAGGAACCGCAGATAGAGAAGATACAGGAGACCTTGTCAAAATGGAAAAGACTGTATACAGCCGCCAAACCACCTAGTGAATAACCTCCATAAGCAAGGCGATTTTTGTCCAGGCGATAAAGCGACTGCAACTTATCTAAAAGACCTCCAAATAAATGACTATGATAGGCAGTTGCCTGACCGCCAAAATCTGGAGCCCCATCTCTCAGAGCAGATGCCTTCCATGGAGTGTAGTCATCTAGGCGATGTTTAGAGGTCAAACCAACTAAAATCACAGATTCTGAAAGGGAAGATAGGAAATCCAAGTTTCCATCATTAAAGAGAATAGCTGGATAGGTTTGGTTGGGATCATAGGTTGAAGGAAGGCTGATTTGGACTTGGATCCCTTCCCAATCAAACTCATTATTTATTGATAAAGTCATTGATTTTCTCAAGGGAATCAATCACTGCTGGACCATAGTCCATTAACTCATCGTAGGAAATGGTCATGATTTTTTGATTCTTAATTGCAGGAACGTTTTCCAAAACAGCATTTTTCTTCATCAACTCTACTGCGTTGGCATCCAATTTTTTATTGCGGTCGCTAGTTACATAGATAATCAACTCAGGATCCATTGACACGAGATTTTCCAAGGTCAAGCCTGATGTTCCCGTTGCAACGTTGGTATAACCAAGTTGATTCAACAAGCTTTCTTGCAAAGCAGACTTGTAAGCACCGAAGGTTTCGTCATTATAAGCAACCATAATCAAAGCCTTTTTCTTTTCACCTTGGCTTGCTGGGGTTGCTTTCTTAACAGCGTCAATTTTAGCTTGTAACTGGGCTGCGTATTCATTGGCCTTGTCCTGAACATTGAAAATCATTCCAAGATTTTTGACATCTTCTACAATATTCCCCAAGTCTTGCTGAATCGTTGAGAGAGAAGCTTTTTGTGTATAAACTGGGATTTTGTTTTCATTCCAAGTGCTAACTGTCCCCAAGGATTTTTCAGAAAACATCATGTTTCGACCCATCACCGCATCTGGCTCATAAGAAAGGACTGTCTCTTGTGAGACTGTTTTTTTATCGCCAATTTGAGGAATAGTCGCAATCGCATCCTTGTATTTGTCCGTCACAGCATTGTCCGGGTTGAGCATACCAGCAATTTTATCCTTCAAGCCTAACTCCAATAAGATTTCAGTGGTTGAAAGATTGTTGGTGATAACTTTTTCAGGTGCCTTGTCAAAGACTTGTTCGACTTCATTTCCTTTAGCGTCATAAGTCTTGACCGTGAGTGGATAAGTCGTCTCTGTGCTGGCCTTTTGACTTATTTCTGTGCTAGAATGTGTGGTAGCTTTTTCTGTAGTAGTATTACCACAAGCTACCATGGTTAGGGTAGCTACTGTTACGAGTAAAATGCTTAGTGTTTTTTTCATCTTGTTTTCCTTTTCATTTTTATAAATAGTGAATCATAGCTTGCTGATCCTCAGTCCAAGTCACCTGACTTTGAACTCCATATACAGTTTGCAATGACTCAGGGGTGATGGTCTCCTTTGGAGTACCTTGGTAAAGGATTTCCCCCTCCTTCATCAGATAGAGATAATCCGAATAGCGACAAGCAAGTTGAATATCATGCAGGACAGCTAGAACATTGACCTTGAGATTCTTTACAATGGCCAACAAGTCTAACTGGTACTTGATATCCAGGTGATTGGTAGGTTCATCCAGGAGCAAGAGAGTCGGTTCTTGCGCCAAGGCGCGTGCTAATAAGACTCGCTGCTTTTCTCCACCTGAAAGAGACGAGTAGAGACGAGTTTTCTTCTCAAGCATATCCACCTTGACGAGAGCATCTTGAACGAGGGCATAATCCCTTTCCTTTTCCTTCTGTAAAAAAGAGAGGTGGGGAGTTCTTCCCAGCAAGACGATTTCCTCAACTGTACAATCAAACTGCAATTGATTAAACTGGGTGACAACTGCCATTTGCTTGGCTGTTTCTTTGAGTGACCAATGCTCCAGTGGCTTTCCATCTAAGCTTATCAAGCCTTTGTCCGCCTTTTCCTGACGATAGAGGAGTTTAAGCAGGCTGGTTTTTCCACTTCCATTTGGTCCTAGTATCGTGTGAAATTGATGCCCCTCAACCTTAAGAGAAACTCCTTTTAGGATTTTTTTCCCTCCTAGTCCAAAGTGTATATCTTGACAAATCAAATCCATATCAGATCCTCACCTCCCTTCGCCTACCTCCAACAATGTAGATAAAGAAGGGAGCACCTACTAAGGCTGTGAAAATACCAATAGGCAGCTCGGCATTTGGAATGATGACACGAGAAAGTACATCTGCCCAGACGACAAAGAGGGCACCCAGTAAGGTCGCAATGGGAAAAAGCCTCCTGTAATTCGTTCCTACTAAGCCTCGAGCTAAGTGAGGAGTAATTAGACCAACAAATCCAATAATCCCACAAGTTGCTACTAAGACTGCTGTCAGAACAGCCACCATGGTCACATAAAGATACCAATAAAAGCGTAAGGGAATACCCAAAGTTAAAGCAGCCTCATCTCCCATCATCATCGCATTGAAAACACGATACTGAGTAGAGAAAAATAGAAAGGCCATTCCAACTACTATAGTTGGCAGGACTAAGTCAGACCAGTTAGTCCCAGCAAGCGAGCCCATGGTCCAAAACTTAATGGTCATCACACTGTCAGCGTTAGCACCAACTGAGATAATAAAGTTGGAAAATGCCAGAAAAAGAGCATTGACCACTGTTCCTGATAAGATCAGACTAGAAGTCGTCATCCTTCCCTGCATAGAGGCAATGATGAGGACAGCAATGGTTGCCAAAATAGCTCCTAAAAAAGCTCCAAGGCTAATCATCACTTTTAAGCCAAGAATGATGCTCAAGGTTGCACCCAGAGTTGCACCCGCAGAGATGCCTAAGACATAGGGCTCAGCGATGGGATTGTTCACTGTAGACTGCATCACGCTACCACACATGGAAAGACCAGCCCCTACTATCAAGCCTAACAATACTCGGGGGAATCTCATGTTCCATACAATGGCAAGAGTGGACTTGGAAACCTCTCCTATCTCAAGAGGAAAACCCAACCTGCTCAAAATAATCCGATAGGTATCTCCTAGATCAATCGCAACAGATCCCATAGAAACTGCTAGAAAGAGCGAAATTCCTAAAACACTTAGCAAAATACCTAAAAGTAACACAAATTGCAGGTCCCTTCGGCTTCCAGAAAATTTGGAAAGCATGCAAACCTCCTTTGATAGAATCTTAAAAATTTAGAAAATTCTCATGAAAAGTATACCATATTTCTACTCGATGAACAAGGATAGAGACATATATAGAAAAAGCCCTCTGAGATCAGAGAGCTGATTTGAGCTCGGGATAAAATCCTAGTGAAAAAGATGAAACTCCTTGTGTTCATCGAACACTGTGTCCTTTCCCTATTTTCATACGGATTTTTGGCGCCCTGAGCATCATAATTCTTGCTGGATAAACCGTTTATAAACTAGGCGAAGAGGCGAAGATTATACTTGAGTATATTGAGGTATGGTAACAACATAAAAAGCCCTCTGAAATCAGAGAGCTTTATTCTTGCTGGATAAAACGTTTATAGACTAGGCGACAAGCCGAAGATTGTACTGATGGTACATCGAGGCGAAGGCAACGAAGTATAGAAACGTTTTAGACGCAAGATTAGCGACGAAGTCCTAGAGAGTTGATCAACTCACGGTAACGGTTAACGTCGTTCTTACGCAAGTATGCAAGCAAGTTACGACGGCGACCGATTTTCTTCATCAATCCACGGTAAGTAGCGTGGTCTTTTTTGTGTTGTTTGATGTGTTCGTTAAGGTGGTTGATTTCCCAAGTAAGGACAGCAACTTGAACCTCTACTGAACCTGTATCACCTTCGTGACGTGCATATTGTGCGATGATTTCATTTTTTTTCTCTTTTGAGATTGCCATGATGTTTCTCCTTTTTATTTGGCTTCATCCGAGTGACAGGTTGGCATGCCTGTAACCAAGAAGAAGTTATTTGTCTTTACGACAGTTCTTATTCTACCAAGAAGCAGGGACTTTGTCAACTGATTTACTGTTTAAAACCGTGAATTACTCTACTGATTTCAGGGCTTCAAGCATATCCACTTTTCTTAAGTGGTAATTGACAAAGACGCCCAGTAAAGCCAAAATCACAATCACTGCGACGATTGGAAGCGCATAGACTTCCCAGCTGACTTGTGGATAAAAAAGTATGGCGGCAGGTGAAATCATTTGAATCAAAAATTGATGTAAATAGTGGCCAGCTACCAAACCGAGAGCAATCCCCACAAGGGATAGCACCATGGTCTCACGGTAGATATAGAGGGTCACTTCTTTATTATGGAAACCGAGAACCTTAATAGTGGAAAGTTCACGGATACGTTCTGCCACATTGATATTGGTGAGATTGTAAAGAATAACAATAGCTAGCAAGACGGAAACAAGGACAAGGATTGCCATGGTTTTATTGAGCGAACTAGCCACGGATTCAAAGAGATGGATGGCCGTCGCATTTTGGACCACCCCTGAAACAGCAGCTTTTTCCATGAAGATAGCTGCTTCTTTCTCCGTATTGGAAGGTGTTGGATCTTTTAATTTTACTAGGTAGGTATTGTCTTGCGGACTGGTGCCATAGACTTGTTCGTATGTCGCTCGGTTGAGATAAACATAGTGTCCAACATAATTTTCAGAAATAGCCGCGACCCTGATTTCTTTTCCATCAAGCTCCAGCTTATCCCCAATCGTAACACCTGCTAGTTGGGCTAATTTTTGACTCACGACCGCTCCATCGGTAACCTGCACCTCTTGCCCCTTTTCTTCTAATGTGATAAAGGGCTTGAAGTCTTCTCCACTCGTAACCATCATGGTAATAGTCTGAAGTCCTGCTTTTCCTTTGAAATCTTTTTCAATGGATTTAGAGTAAATCTTTTGATAAGCATGGATAGATTCAGCCTGCAAGGCGCTTTCTAAATCTGCTTTTTCTTGCTCACTCGCACTGCTCTTTTCCACTACAATCATCTGGTATTGCTGGATTTGTTCAAATTGACGCTCGGAAACTCGTCCCACAGATGACTGAATGCCAAGACCTGCAAATAAGAGAGCAACCGAACCTGCAACTCCAAAAATGGTCATCAACATTCGTTGTTTATAACGAAAAATATTCCGCGCCGTGACCTTATGAGTGAAGCTCAGACGACTCCAAATAAAGCTCAAGCGTTCCAGCAAAATATTTGATCCTTTAACGGGAGGTTTGGGAAGTAAGAGCTGGGCTGCTTCATCGTGCAATTCTCTTCGCGCTACCAGATAAGCCGGCAAAACGCTGGATACCCAACTTAAAGCTAGGGCAATAAGACTATAAGACCAATAGAAATACTCCTGACTTTTCCCAACGACCATCCCAGCTGTTATAACATCCGAAATCACGCCTGCAAGGAGATAATGTCCTAGAAGCGTTCCTATAATGGTTCCCATAGTTCCTGCAAGAAAACCATAAAGGACAAACTTGGCAACTATATCTCGATTTCGGTAACCCAAGACCTTGAAAATACCAGCATTGGTGCGTTCTTCATCCACAAAGCGAGTCATCGTTGTAAAGGTCACCATCGCAGCAACCATATAAAGCACCACTGGAAAGATATTTCCGACCGAACGAACGCTTGATGATGCATTGCTGTACATGAGGTAACCTTGTCCACCTAGTATGGTTTCGCGATTGTATACGTGGTATTTCGGCTCTGCCAGTTCATCAAGTTCTTTCTGTCGCTGCTCTAGCTTCTCTTTTTCCTTAGATAGATCACTCTCTGTCTGAGCCAGCTTTTCTTTTTTTGTCGCCAGTTCTTCCTTAGCTTTTGTCAATTGCTCCTTGGCTGTACTCTTTTGCGGTTCTGGTAAAGCGGTCACTTGTTCTTCTTGCGTTTTCAAGCGACTTTCAGCCTTCTCTAACTGACTCTTGCCATTTTCAAGGTTGCTTTCAGCAGTTTGGAGCTGTTCTTTGCCCTCTTCCAGGCTCTTTTGCCCATTTACTTTGATACTTGCCAATCTTTTTTGACCATTATCGGCCAGCAAGTCTTGCAACTCTTCCTGATGTTGGGATCGTTTGGTCTTATAGTCTGATGAAAAAGCATCCAGATTTTTTAAATCGTCATAGCGCACACGCGCGATACTATAGACATCTGAGTCAAACTGACTGGGTAAAATCACTCCATAGCCAGCCAAGCTTCCATTTCCACTACTAGCTCCACCTAAATCTTCTTTAGAAAGAATTTCACCCGACTGAACAAATCCAGTAATTGTGAAAGTTTGGGATTTTAGGACGGACTTTTCTTCTTTCTTAGTAAAGGTAATGGTCTGACCAATCTGATAGCGGTCTTTCCAGAAATCAGCCAAGGTAATTTCCCCATCAGCCTCTGGCAGTCGCCCTTCTGTCACTTGGAAGGTTGAAATGCTCTCTGGTTTGGAATAAAGTCGAACCGCTTCTTCACTATTTTCAACGGTTAGATCTGCCATATAGCCAAACTCAACACTTACTCTTTGAAGTGTCTTTAGTTCATCTTGGTCTTCTTTGTCCAAGCCATAATCTGCTATCACGGCCAGATCCAGAGTATTGGCTTTACGGAGATAATCTTCTGCCGTACGTTCCATGTTTGGACTGGCCACCTTGAGACCTACTAGGGCTAGAGAACCCAGCATCATCAAGGTCAAGATAGAAACAAAGCGCCCCTTGGAAGCAGTCACCGACTGGAGCAAGTCTTTTCGATATGTTTTTTTCATGCTAATACTCCAATGTATCAATATCCTGTGGACGCTCATTGATTGTTACGCTCTTAACCGTAGCATCACGCATGTGAATCACCCGATCTGCAATAGGAGCTAGCGCGCTATTGTGGGTCACGATAATCACTGTTGATCCTTTTTGACGAGACATGTCTTGGAGAATTTTCAAGACTTGCTTCCCCGTCTGGTAATCCAAGGCACCTGTCGGTTCATCACAAAGGAGGATTTTAGGATTTTTAGCTACCGCGCGTGCAATAGATACCCGCTGTTGCTCTCCTCCAGAAAGCTGGGCTGGAAAGTTATTGAGGCGATGACCTAGCCCCACATCTTTGAGCACTTGCTCTGGATCCAAGGCATCAGCTACAATTTCTGAGGCCAACTCTACGTTTTCCTTGGCTGTCAGATTGGAGACCAGATTGTAAAACTGAAAAACAAAGCCC
Source organism: Streptococcus sp. 5905 (assembly GCF_013276505.1). Taxonomy (NCBI): domain Bacteria; kingdom Bacillati; phylum Bacillota; class Bacilli; order Lactobacillales; family Streptococcaceae; genus Streptococcus; species Streptococcus sp. 5905. The sequence goes on along the minus strand of NZ_VMLC01000001.1, from coordinate 401,965 downwards.
ACATCTTCACGACGATAGTTTGTTCGTTGGTGCGAACTATAGTTGGCAATATTGGCACCATCAATCCAAATCTCCCCCTCATCATTGGTATCCATACCTCCTAAAAGATTGAGAACGGTTGATTTTCCAGCACCTGAAGCACCAAGGATAATGACCAGCTCCCCCTTTTCAATTTCAAAATTCACATCGCGATTAGCCACAATCTCCGTATCCCCAACCTTGTAACGCTTGTAGCTGTGTTTCATTTCAATATAAGCCATCGTCCTTCTCTCTTTCTTACAATTAAGTCACTCTTTACTATCATTATAACGCTTTTTCAACTAGTTGGAAACTAGAAGCAAAAACAAAAAAGCCTAGGAGTTCCTAAGCTTTCTGTTTATAGATTATTTTCCAAGATAGTATTCAGAAACTACGTTCAATTTTTCGTCAAATTCGAATACCAATGGTGGGAAGTTAGGGATTTCCACGTCCATGATTTCGTCATCTGACAAGCGTTTGATGTGTTTTACAAGGGCACGGATTGAGTTACCGTGAGCTCCTACGAATACGTTTTTACCATCTTTAAGTGCTGGAGCGATTTTGTCTTCCCAGAATGGAAGGGCACGTTCCAAAGTCACTTTCAAGTTTTCAGCATCTGGGATAACTGAGTCGTCAAGTGAAGCGTAACGACGGTCAGTGTGCGCTGAGTGCTCATCATCACGATCCATGTTTGGAGGCAATACATCGTATGAACGACGCCAGATGTGAACTTGCTCATCACCAAATTGCTCAGCTGCTTCAGCCTTGTTTTTACCAGTCAAACCACCATAGTGACGTTCGTTCAAGCGCCATGATTTTTCAACTGGAACCCAAAGTTGGTCAGCTGCTTCAAGCGCCAAGTTTGTTGTTTTGATCGCACGTTTCAATACTGAAGTGTAAGCTTGGTCAAATTCGATACCAGCTTCTTTGATCAATTTACCAGCGTCAATCGCTTGTTGTGTTCCTTTTTCAGACAAATCAACATCAGCCCAACCAGTGAAAAGGTTAGCTTTGTTCCATTCAGACTCACCGTGGCGAGCAAAAACCAATTTTACCATTAGATGGATTCTCCTTTTATTTTTCGAGGTTGTCCTCGTTTATCTATTCCATTTTACACAATTTTTCACAAAAAAGCTAGTGAAAATCAACGAAAAAGAGAAGAGCTTCTCAGCCTTCTCTTTATTATATTATCATAATTGTTCTCAACAGAAAATGAAGCAGTCTCTCCTAAATAATTAAAAAACTACTACTCTTCAATTACAAATTTTTTCAATGTTCCAAAGTAGAGTGAACCACCAATAATGGTTAGAATTCCACCTACCCATCCCAAAAGTGGAATCAAACCGACCGCACCACCTACAATGAGCAAAACAGAAGGTGCATTCGTAACACGTTCATCATCTTTATAATAAACAATAGCAACAATTCCCAATACCAAAACAGCAATTTTAACCAATAACAAAATAATTGAAATCCCTGTCAATGTTCCAAGTGTTACATCTGCGTCTTCAGTCGCTGCAGCAGCTCCAACAGCCATCATAAACATGATGACTGGCGCTAAAAGCAATACAATTCCTGAAACAAGACCAAAAATAGCGTTAACACGAGCAAGTGTATTTGTTTTCATAATAATCTCCTTAAAATTTTTATAGGTATTATTCTATCATAATTTCAATAAAAATTAAACAATCTTATAAAATTTTATAATAAATATTGATTTTCAAAAAATAATTTTAAGTTCTATAGTCTCTTTATAATTAGTAGAAATATAAAATTATGAGAAAATTGAATAGTTGATTATGTTAATTATCTACACGGACAGGCTAGAAAGAACTTCATTTTAGGAAATGGACTAGTAAATTTTCCCATGATAAAACGCATAATATCAAAGCACTTGAACTCTTGATATTATGCGTTTTTATGATTTTAGCGACCTTTCTCAGTCTCTTTCTGATTATTTCGTTTCAAATCCTTCTGCGACTGCTTCCGCAAAATTTTCTTCTACGATGCTTGCACAGTGGTCACAGATGACTGCATGGTAGCTACGGTCTGCAGTAGTCGGATCGATACGACGGCAACGGTCACAAACTTCACCTGCAGCGCGTTCAACTGTAAAGGCAACATCTTCAAAACTTACTGCACCTTCTGGAGCTGCACCTTCTGCGATGGTTAATTCTGACACGATCAAAAGTTGAGCTACATTGCTGTCCACTGCTCCAAGCAGAGTTTTCACCACTTCATTTGGATAAACTGTCAAGTGTGCTTCGAGCGATTTACCAATAACTTTGGCATTACGAGCTTCTTCCAAGGCTTTTTGAGCTTGTCCGCGGAAGTCCATGAAGGCCGCCCAGGTATCCAAGATCTCTTCTTGGTTGGCAAAGGTTTGAGCTTCTGGCAATTCTGACAATTGAACGAATTCTTCAGCTTCAAACTCAAGATATGACCAGATTTCTTCCGCAGTGTGAGGAAGGATTGGTGTCAAGAGTTTGGTGATTTTGACAAGGATGTCATAGAAGACAGTCTGCATTTGACGGCGTTCGAGTGATTTGGCACCTTCAATGTAGACAACATCTTTGGCAAAGTCAAGGTAGAAGGCAGACAAGTCAACGTTGATAAAGTTCACCAAGGCCTTGTAGATGGTTAAGAATTCAAAGTTTGCATAAGCATCACGAATCGTTTTCACAAGTTGGTTAAAGCGGATGGTCATGTACTTATCAACGGAACGTAGTTCATCGTAAGCGACTGCGTCCTGAGCTGGGTTAAAGTCAGAAGTGTTAGCAATCAAGAAACGAAGAGTGTTACGGATTTTACGATAAGTTTCAGAGACTTGGCTCAAGATATCCATAGAGATACGTACGTCGTTGCTTGAGTCAACACTTGTTACCCAGAGACGCAAGATTTCCGCACCAAATTGTTTTTCAACATCGCTTGGAGCAATGGTATTCCCAAGAGATTTAGACATCTTCTCACCTTTACCGTCAAGGGCAAATCCTTGTGATAAGATTTGTTTGTATGGCGCTACACCATGGTTGGCAACAGATGTGATGAGGGATGAGTTGAACCAACCGCGGTATTGGTCAGAACCTTCAAGGTAAAGATCAGCTGGATATTTAAGTTCTGGACGGTTAACCACTACTCCATTCCATGATGAACCCGAGTCAAACCAAACGTCCATGATGTCCGTTTCTTTTTTGAACTCGCCATTTGGTGAACCTGGATGTGTAAATCCTTCTGGCAAGAGATCCTTTGCATCACGTTCCCACCAGATGATAGAACCATGTTCCTCAAAGAGTTGAGCCACGTGTTCAATCGTTTCAGCTGTCATAATTGGCGTTCCGTCTTCAGCATAGAAGATAGGAAGGGGAACTCCCCAAGCACGTTGACGAGAGATTACCCAGTCACCACGGTCACGAATCATGTTGTAAAGACGCACTTTACCCCATTCTGAGTGGAACTTCACTTTTTCAATTTCGTCCAAGATTTCTTGGCGGAATTTTGATACAGAAGCAAACCATTGTGGCACTGCACGCCAGATGATTGGTTTTTTCGTACGCCAGTCAAATGGATACGAGTGAGAAATTTCTTCTCGAGCAAGAAGAAGATCACCCAGTTTTTCGATAACAGTTGGTACAACCTTGTCATAGAATTGACCTTCAAAGTCAGAGCCAGCATTGGCCATCATAATACCGCGTTCGTTAACTGTTACAGCAACTTCAAGACCATTTGCAACACCGACATTATAGTCATCCTCACCAAAACCAGGGGCTGTATGGACGATACCTGTACCAGAGTCAGTCGTAACGTGGTCACCAAGGATTACCAACTCATCTACAGTAGTATCCCAAGGGTGAGCTGTCACGATTTGGTTCAATTCTTGACCACGGTAGGTCGCCAAGACTTGAACATCAGCCCAACCAAATTTCTCAGAAAGACTATTCAACAATTCTGAAGCAACCACAAATTTACGATCTTCGCCAGCTGGTTGTACCAATACATAATCAATATCTGCTCCAACTGTCAATCCACGAGAAGCTGTGATAGTAAATGGTGTAGTGGTCCATACGACAATATAAGTGTCTGTATCTAGGACACCTTTTCCGTCTTTGACGCGGTTAGCATAGTAAAGGGAAGTTGAAACCAAGTCATGGTATTCAATTTCCGCTTCAGCAAGAGCTGACTCAGATGACCATGACCAGTAAACTGGCTTGGCACCACGGTAGATATAGCCTTTCTTAGCCATTTCACCGAAGACACGGATTTGAGCTGCTTCATAGTCTGGAGTCAAAGTCACATAAGGATTTTCCCAGTCACCAGAAACACCCAAACGTTTAAAGTCTTCACGTTGTTTATCTACTTGGGAAAGAGCGTAATCACGGCAAAGTTTCAAGTACTCAACCAGGTCCATTTCTTTGCGTTTGACACCTTGTTTTGCCAAAACTTGCTCGATTGGCAGACCATGAGTATCCCAACCTGGGATGTAAGGCGCATAAAATCCTGACATCGATTTCGAACGAACAATAATATCTTTAGAAATCTTGTTCATGGCGTGCCCAACGTGGATATTTCCGTTGGCATAGGGAGGGCCATCATGCAAGGTGAAATGCGGTTTTCCTTGGTTCAATTCTTGACGACGTTGGTAAAGTTTCGCTTCGTCCCACTCTTTTTGCCATAGTGGTTCTTTAGTAGGAAGTCCAGCACGCATTGGAAATTCAGTTTTTCCAAGATTTAGGGTATCTTTGAGTTTCATTATATCTCCTTTATTATATAGACAAATTAAAAACCACGAATCGCTAAAAAGGACGAAAATCGTGGTACCACCTTTGTTCGAAAAAAGACAAAGTCTCTTTTCCTCTTTTCCCGTAACGTGGGGAACGTTCAATCTTACTACTTTCAGACTGGATTACTTGAGAGGATAATCTCACCACTAGGGATTGCAGGACTCACACCGTCTCCTACTCGCTGAAAATATAGTTAGTCAGATCTTGTTCTCACATTTATTTCTTATAATATTGTAACGGATTCTTGTTGTGCTTCATGTCTAGTAGTTGAAGAAGCAGTTCCAGTTGCTGATGGCGATACTGAGAAATACTCTGTCATCATTTCTGAATCCTCATGTTGTGGTTCAACTGAATGAGACTGTATCTCTTCTACAACCGTATTGATGTCTAACACATGACTTTCCGCTTGACTGTTAGCCTGCTGAGCTTCAAACTCAGCTAATTCTTTGTTACCTGCTTCGATGCGGGCTTGTAACTCAGCCATTTCTTCAGGTGAAAATTGGCGAGTCACATCAATCGGCTCTTCTTCTGGTTGCGAAGGAACAGCTTCTCCCAAGACCTCACCTACGACTTCCTTGAAGGCTTCATCACTTGTTTGGAGATAAGTCGCAGTCGGACGAAGAATATCTTCCCAATCTGAAGATTCGACAATTGCCAACTGGCTCTCAATCGTAGATTTGAGACGTTGATGAAATACACGGCTTTTGTTTTTCAATTCCTCTGTCTCAACAGCTACTTTCTTAGCATTATCTGTTGCCTGACGTAGGATTTCATTAGCCTTGTATTTTGCCTCTTCAAGGAGGCGCTGGGCATCTTGCTCAGCCTGTTGAATAATATTGTTTGAGCGCTCTTGAGCAGCTTGCTTTACACGTTCAGCCGTATCTTGAGCAATCAAAACAGACTGGCTCAACGAATCCTTCATCTCATCAAAGTAAGATAAGCGCTCTTCTAAACTTCTAATGTGTCTTTCCATTTCGTGATTATTGCGAACTAAGTCCTCGTAATCACGAACAACAATATCAAGAAATTCATCTACTTCTTCTGGATCAAACCCTCTGAATTTCGTAGAAAAGGTTTTATCTTTAATTTCTAATGATGTAATTGGCATACTTTTCCTCACTTACTTAATAATAATTGGATAGTCAGTTTTATCTTATCCCTTTTAGTTTGCCCATTTTCTTTGACAATCTTCAGACGACCAAACTTTCTCACACTAATCAAATCCCCTACAGCTACTAGATAATCTAATTTTTCAATGGGGTGGTAGTTTACCTGAACAGATTTTTTCTCTATCAGTTGACCAGCCTGCTTTCTGGATAATTTCAAGGCACTTGATAAGAGGGCATCCAAACGAAAACTGGAAATCAAAATCTCTTGTTCTTGATAATTGATCTCAGATATGATTTTATCGGTGAAAGGACATTCCTCCAGCGACACAGGTAGTCTGGCAATCTTTTGTATCCCGTCCTGAAACAGAAGGATAAAATCACGATTGACAAAAATCTGTGCTCTCTTTTCATCTACCAAGATATCACCAAAGAGCTTACGATCAATTCCTAGTTGATTGATGATTGTCCCCAAAATCTTTGCATGTGTTAGCTGTTCAAACCTACTTGGATAACGGATCTCTAACAATGCCATTTCAAAATCTGACAGTGTCGGACTGAAATAGTCTGGATACAGAAGGACACGGACAAATTCTGTATGGATGTATTCTCCGCTACTCACACAGCCCAGTCCATAGGTCCCAGCCAAAATCCTCAGTATCTGTTCCTGATGCGGGTTGACAAAAGCAGTGAGGACCGGAGTATAAGTATCTTCCACCCGCTTGATCCACTCTAATCCCTTATCAATAAAGGGAGCATCATCAAGGGAAAAGTGCTGGTAAATCGCTTTATTTGTCATCATAGTATCAACAAGAAACGAATCAAGCTGTCACCCAAAAAACGGACGATTAAGATTGCCAGCCAAATGGATAAATCCAAACCTCCAAATTGTAAAGGTAAACGGCGAAGTGGATCAACAATCGGTCTAATAAGCTTTTCCAGTAAACGTTCTAGTGAACTACCGTAAGAATTTGGAAACCAAGAGAGGAGTGCATAGATTAACAAAAGCAGGGAATAGATATTCACTGCATTTTGGATCAGACGAATTAGAAAAATCATTATTTCGCTCTACTTCGTTTAATATCAAAACCAAATTCTGCACTTTGAGAATCATCAGGCAACTTGATATCTTCAATATTCACAACCACATTGACTGGTGTCAACAAATACATTGTACTCGCAACTTTTTTCAGATTACCTGCCAAAACATGACGGGCACCGTCCAGATAGTCTAGACAACGACGAGCCTGAACCTCTGTCATGTACTGGAAGTCAATCAAGATACTTTCATTTCCAGCCAATAAATCCACAATCTCTGTTGCATCCTCATATTTTCTAGGATAACGAACATCAATCGTCACTTTTTCATCTGTACGATGGCTTTGCATAGCCAATTCTTGTTGGCGAGCATGTAAGCGAGTGATGTTGGCATCTTTTGAAGTGGTTGATTGAAACTGCGCTGGCAGTTCTTTAGAAGCTGAACTCGATGAAGCAATCATCTGCTCATCCTGAGGTTGATAAGTCGCAGTTGTTTCTTCCCCATCTTCTGTAAAATAATCTATAAATTTATCAAATCTATCTTTTAAAGACATAGACCTCTCCTATTTAAAAAATGCTGTGCCAATTCGAACAAAGGTCGAACCAAATTGGATCGCTTCCTTATAGTCACGACTCATCCCCATGCTCAACTCTGTCATCGGCATATTAGGAATTTGTTTTTCTCTAATTTCTGCTTGCAGTTCCTGAGTTTTCTTGAAAATTTGTTTCAATTCATCAGAATCTGCCTCAAAAGGAGCCATGGTCATCAAACCAACATACTCAATCTGATCTAGCTGAGCCAAGTCCGGCAAAAGTTCTAGTAATTCTTCTTTTGAAAAACCGTGCTTGCTTTCCTCTCCTGAAATATTGACCTGTAGGAAACACTTGATAACATGATCTGTCCTCTTTTGAATCTCCTGCGCCAATTTTAAGGAATCTAAAGCATGAAAGTAATCCACAAAAGGGATTACTTCTTTGACCTTCCGTCTTTGTAGCGTTCCAATCAAATGCCAAGTGACAGGGAATTCTTTTAACGTCTGATATTTTTCTAAAAATTTATCAACACGATTTTCACCAATATGATGAACACCCAGGGGAAGCAGGGCTTCCGTTGTTTTTACGTCCACATATTTCGTCACTGCAATAATTGAAACAGAAGCTGGATCACGATTGGCTTCTCGGCTAGCTTCAGCGACCTGCTGAAAAACGAACTCTGTATTTTTTTTCAAATCCATTGATTAACGATTCTTGAAGAATGGAGGTGTGTCCAACTCATCTTCGTCCTGATAAGTCGGTGCTTCGAAACGTTCTACAGGTGATACGACTGAATCAGTTTGACGAACGATTGATTCACGGCGCAAGTCCCAATCACCAAAAGCAGAAGATTGACTTGTTTCAAAGCGTCGTTGGCTTTGTTTTGGTAATTCTGCTGTATCTTCTAGGTCAAAATGACGATCAAAATTTTGAGGGTGCGGTTGTCTTGAGGCTTCACGACGAGCCGCTTGTTTTACTGGGGAACCAACAACTTTTTCTACACGTTCTTGACGAACACCAGTCGCTACAACAGTAACACGGATTTCATCCTTCATGCTTTCGTCAATTGATGTTCCAAGCCAGATGTTTACACCTTGGCCTGCTGCTTGATTGACGATTTCAGAAGCTTCTTCTGCTTCAATCAAGGTCAAATCAAGACCACCAGTAACGTTGACAATGACATCTTCAGCACCGTCAATGGTTGTTTCAAGAAGTGGTGAGTAAATCGCTTTACGAGCTGCTTCAACGACACGCTCTTCTCCACTGCCAATACCGATACCCATAAGGGCATTCCCTTTGTTTGCCATGACAGTTTTCACATCGGCAAAGTCAAGGTTGATCAAACCTGGGTTGGTAATCAAGTCTGTAATCCCTTGAACACCTTGGCGAAGGACGTTATCTGCTTCGCTAAGAGCTTCAAGAAGCGGTGTCTTCTTGTCAACAATTTCAAGCAAATTGTTGTTTGAAATAATCAACAAAGTATCAACATGTTCGCGAAGTTCGTTGATTCCTTCTACAGCGTACTGACCACGTTTGCTTCCTTCAAATCCGAAAGGACGTGTCACAACACCAACTGTAAGGGCACCAAGATCTTTAGCAATACGCGCTATCACTGGGGCAGCTCCTGTACCAGATCCACCACCCATACCAGCAGTGATAAAGACCATGTCTGCCCCGCTAATTGCTGCTGTCAATGCTTCTTCGCTTTCTTCAGCAGCCTTACGACCAACCTCAGGTCGACCTCCAGCACCCAAACCACGAGTCAACTTTGGTCCGAGTTGGATAACTGTTTCAGCTTTTGTACTGCTTAAGGCTTGTACATCCGTGTTCGCCGCAATGAATTCTACGCCTGAAACACCTTCGTCGATCATGCGGTTAATAGCATTACCACCGCCTCCACCGACACCAATTACTTTAATAACTGCACCTTGAGCAGCTGCTGTATCAAATGAAAATGTCATAATTTCTTTTCCTCTTTTATTCATCAAACATGCTTCCGATCAAGCTACGGAAACGGTCTGTTAATTTCGGTTTATCTTGAGAACTTGCTTGGAATTCGTCTCTTGGAGCAAGGCCACTGTCAGGTGTGATTTCAGTTGCTGCAGTAGCTGGTTGCACTGGAGTTGATTGTATAATTGGTGTCACACTCTGATTTGAAACACCAAAATTAATTGGTTTTTGGCGAAGGAATTCATCTCCTCTGACTGCTTTTTGAGCCAGAAGATTCACTTCTGTCAATTTACCTGCAAACTCAGACAAGCTGATTACATGTGCAAAAGCAGGGTTGCGAATTCCCACTTGATTTGGCACATAGAGTTTCACTCGAACACCAAACACTTCTTGCGCCAATTCGACGACTCCTGGTAAAATCGCATTCCCGCCGATCAGAACGATACCACCTGGTAGATCCAACAAGTGTCTTCTGTCTAACTCCTGTTTAATTTGATCAAAAATATGTTTGATACGTGCTGAGATAATTTCTGCCAAGTAACTTTCTGTCACTTCAACGGGCTCTACTTCACCAATGACTTCAACTTGGAAAGTCTCGTTACTTGCTAGTGGAACATAAGCTTCACCATAGTTGAGTTTCAAACTTTCTGCGATTTTTTGGGAAGTTTTTAAGACTTTGGAAATGTCTTTAGTGACATATTCTCCACCTTCTTGGTAGATATTTGTAAATTGCAATTCTTGATTGCGAATGGTTGCAACTGTAGTTTGTCCACCACCCATATCAATCACTGTCGCACCAAACTCACGTTCTCCCTCGTTGAGAACTGAATTTACAATCGCTAATGGTGAGATGATGACGTTGTCAACATGAATTCCCACACGCTCCACGGTTTTACGAAGGTTATGAAGAATGGTACGAGGTCCTGTGTAAAGTAAGCCACGCATTTCCAAACGCACCCCCATCATGCCACGAGGGTCACGAATACCTTGGAAACCATCTACGATAAATTCTTCTGGAATGAAAGTAATCACTTCACGATCAGGCGTCATGCTCTTTGTCAAAGCTGATTTGACAACATTCTCTACGTCTTGATCTGTAATTTCTTTTGTATCTGATGTTACAGGAATCATTCCTTGAGTTGGTTCAACCTGCAAGAGATTTGCTGGTAAACCAACATTGACTGACTTGATTGAAATTCCTGCCTTCTCTTCTGCCTGGGAAATTGCGGATTTAATTGCTGAAGCAGCAGCCTCAATATCAACGATAATCCCGTCTTTGACACCTTTACTCTTGGCATTGCTAACGCCAATTACATTTACTTCACCATCTCTATGTTCGGCAACCAGCACTTTGATGGAGCTAGTTCCGATATCTAAGCCTGTAAAAAAACCATCTCTAGTCATTACATTGCGTCCTCTCTGTCTTCCAAGTTTCTCACTTCTATTTTCAATAACTGTGACGAGACACAGCTATTCACAAAATATTATAACACAAAAAATCCAATCGTGCTTAGTTTTTCATAAATTTCCTCTAGGTTTTTTGTAAAAGTCTTTTAAACAATTTTTCTCAGGAGCAATCATTATTTTTATATCCTTACAGCTATATTTTGCATATTTAATCAAAAAAGAGAAGGCCTTTTTAAGCTTTCTCTTGAATCATTTTTTCTGCTCTTTGTTGCAAAAAGACCTCTAGTACTTTTGCAGTCAAGCTGATAGCTGCTACCAACACACTGGACACGATGAGGTAATTCGCCAATAGTCCGTGATTCCCCACTAGTGGTGGTTTATTTAAAAACCCATAATCTCCACCTACAACCAAATTGACAACTCCTATCAAGGCATTTAGAGAAAATGTAATCACTGTCACATTTTTCAAATTGAGCAGGGAAGCTTCATAATTCTTAAACAAGTATAGGAGCGCATTCCCCAAAAGTGCCACGTGCCCGATGATAAAGGACAGGATGGTCACATGCGGAAACGGATAAGGGTCAAAGAGTGGGTAAGCCAGAGCTGCAGTTGCTCCAAAGGTTCCTAAAAGTGCAAAGTATTGTTTGTACTTGGAAGTCCCTGGAATCAAGAGCATAACAAACATGGCGATACGGCAATGATAGAAGGGCAAACTTTCTGATAAGGGCATTTGATTCCCCCAATACCAGCTATACAGAACAATCAGTTGAAGAGACTGAAGGATCTGAATAAAGCGCTGGTAAGCCACCTTGTCACGGTAACGATAAGAAAGATAGAAAGTAAGAGCCAGTAAACATAACAAACCAATATACCAGCGGAGTTCAAACTGGGGCGGTTCTGATATCTGTGTGGTAAATAATTGTTCCCACAAATTCATATTCTATTCCTCGTTCATCTAGCCAGAGTAGTAGAAAGCTCACTATTCTAGCTTTTAAATTTTTTTTGAAAAAGCTTAATTCCATGCCATGCATAGAACACTTGCGTCTTAAATTCGCAACCTATTATATCATTTGTATCGCAGAAATGCATCTTACAAACACCCTTTTTTGATTTGCAGACTTCTCTAGCATAACCTAATCAATATATTGGTCTCTTTGTCCTTTATAAACCTGCCAAAGAATCTCCATCTGCTCCTTGGTGATGCGTTTTTCAGACAAGGCTGGCAGTTGATCAATGGCAAAAAATTGAAGGTCAGCAATTTCTTGATTCTCTTGAAATTGTCCGTCAAGAAGTTGGCATTCAAAGACAAACTTTGCATATTGTTTACTCTGAAGTTGGAAACGATTGGTATCAAAAACTGCAAGTAACCTTTCTGTTTTTGCCGTAAAACCAGTTTCTTCTTCAATTTCCTTAAGAATATTTTCGGTTGGAGAATAACCGACTTCACCAAATCCACCTGGCAAAGCCCAACTATCCTCCCCTTTTCCTCTAACTAAACAGACTTTTTCATCCTCAACAATCCAAGCACGGACGTCCATCAGAGGAGTTGCGTAAGCACCAGTTGGTCTCAGGAGCTCTGTTACTTCCTCTTGCTTTAGTTCTGTAGTTTCTCTCAAAATATCAGATAAGATCTCACGCAAATCCTCGTAGCGCTCACAGTCAAAAGGATCTTTTGTGAAGGTTAATCCAGTATCCGTAATGGCTAGCATTCTTTGCAGATACTTGGTAAAATCACTTGCATTCATTTTCTAAACTTTCTACCAACTTGGCTAGATTCATGGAGTTAGAGCCTTTAAGCAAGATTTGGTCATTGGCACCGAGGCTTTCCTTGACTTGCTTGACAAGGTCTTCAAATTGATCTTCGCTCGCAGTTTTCTTAAAGTAGAATACATGACCGATTGGGAACATTTGACTGGCAAGTTGGGCCAATTCAGCAATATCTTCCCCGTAGAAAATAACCGTATCAAGCACATCTGGGGAAAGGCTCAAAATCATCTGGTTATGGAGCTGAACAGATTGGTCACCAAGTTCCTTCATGTCTGCCAAGACCGCAATTTTCTTACCTCCTTTGTTGGCTGGGATGGCAGAGAATGTCTCCAAAATCAACTTCATAGCAGTTGGATTAGCATTGTAAACATCTGACAGGATGTCTGCACCATTGGCTGCTTTCTTCCACTCAGTACGGTTACGAGTCAATTCAAGATTTTGGAAAGCCTGACGAATCTGCTCCTCTGAAACTCCTTCTTGGAGAGCCACATAAGCAGCAATCATAGCATTGGTGGCATTGTACTTACCAGTTACCGGCAAGTCAAGAGCTTTTTCCAAGAAATTAGCTTTAAAGGTCAGACTGTCCTTGCGCTCAACCAAGTCTCTGATTTCTAACTCTGCTCCTTGCCCAAAACGGACTACCTTTTTATCAGTTGGCAAGTAGTCCTCTACAATCGGGTCGGCTGGTGCCAAGAGCAAGGAACCCGAAACCATGCCATCTGCAATTTGCATTTTTCCCTTAGCAATCTCCGAACGGTCTTTGAAAAAGGCCAAATGGGCTTCTCCAACCAAGGTCACGATGGCTGTCTTTGGATGAGCCAATTCAGACAAGAAATGGATATCCCCCAAGTGATCCTGCCCCATCTCCAAGACCAACTTTTCTGTCCCCTCAGGCATATGGAGAACTGTGTAGGGAAGTCCAATCTCGTTATTGTAGTTGCCTTGTGTTTTGTAGGTTTTGTAGGTTGTTGACAGTAAATGCGCCAGCATATCCTTGGTCGTTGTCTTGCCATTTGAACCTGTGACCGCAAAGACATCAACTGCCATTTTTTCAAGATAGTAGGCTGCAAGGGTTTGAAAGGCAGTCAACACATCGTCTACTAAAATATAGGGATGATTTGCAACCTCTTTCTCAGACAAGGTTACTGTTGCACCATTTTCAAAAGCGGTTTCGATAAAGTCATGACCATCGCGCGCACCTTTAAGTGGCACAAACAAATCTCCCGTCCCAATCAAACGACTGTCAAACTCAGCTTTTTCTAACTGAGCATCCGCAAAAAGGCTAACATCATTTTTAGCTCCAACAGTTTGGGCAACTTCATGGATTGTTAATTTCATTTCTACTCCTTTAAAAAGGGTTGAAGTCCAAGAACTCGACTCACCTTACAGTGACGGTTCCGGCTTCTACCCTCTCTTTCATTTTTATAGCAAATGCGCTTCGCGCTTGTTAAAGCTTTCCTTGGCAAGGTCAACCAAACGCTCGATTAGTTCTGGGTAGCTGATTCCCATATTGTCCCATAGTAGTGGATACATAGACCACTGCGTAAAACCTGGCATGGTATTGAGCTCGTTTAGGAAAATCTCTCCCTTATCTGTATAGAAAAAATCGCAACGAGATAGACCGAGTCCACCGATCGCACGGAAGGCGGTTTCAGCATTTTGACGCATGACAGCTACTACATCATCACTAATCTTGGCTGGGATGTCCATGGTAATCTTGTTATCGATATATTTGGCATCGTAGTCGTAGAAAGCAACGTCCTTGACCACTTCACCAGGAAGCGTGCTCTTAACATCGTAGTTCCCCAAGAGACCAACCTCGATTTCACGGGCATTCACTCCTTGCTCTACCAAGACACGGCTGTCATATTGGAAGGCGAGTTCCAAGGCTTGACGGAGTTCTTCTTGGTTTTCAGACTTAGAAATACCGACACTTGAACCCATATTTGACGGTTTCGTGAAGACTGGATAAGTCAATTTTTCTTCAACTTCAGCGATTTTAGAAGTCACATCATCACCTTCGACGATGGCCACATAAGGAACTTGAGCAATCCCTACAGATTCTAAAACACGCTTAGTCGTAATTTTGTCCATGGCAAGGCTTGATGACAAGATATTGCAACCGACATAAGGCATTTTCAAAACTTCCAAGAATCCTTGAACTGAACCATCTTCTCCCATTGGACCGTGAAGAACTGGAAAGACCACAGCACCTTCTTCGTAGATGGCACTTGGCGCGATTTTCTTGTCCCAGTCAATAGTCGCATTGGTCATGAGACGATCCTCTTGACCTGGAGTCTGGCTAAATTCTTGCGTTTTGATAAAGTCACCTGACTGACTGATGAAGAAAGTCTTGACTGTGAAACGATCGTAATTGACCGCACGCATGACACTCTCAGCTGATAGTACAGAGACTTCACGTTCCGCACTACGTCCACCGTATAAAAGAATAATTGTTTGTTTCATATTACTGTCCTATTTTCTAATAGAATACTCGCACCTTAGTATATCATATTTGCTTCTTTTTTGAAACTTGAACATGGTACTGATAGTAAAGAAATATAAAAAGAGACCGATAACGACAAACTCGGTCTCCCCGTTCTTGTATAAATGAATTGAGTTCGTAAATTTGTTTACTCCTACAACTCTGTTCGATTTTCAATGGCTCGTAAGAGTGTAACTTCGTCCGCATACTCGATATCTGCTCCCACAGCTAGGCCTCGTGCTAAACGAGTAACCTTGATACCAGCTGGCTTGAGGAGACGAGAGAGGTACATAGAGGTCGCTTCCCCATCAGCCGTCGCATTGGTCGCAACGATAACCTCTGAAACCTCACTATCCATGAGACGAGTCATGAGACTCTTGAGATTGATATCGTCTGGGCTGATGCCATTCATAGGAGAAATGAGGCCATGCAAGACATGATAGAGTCCGTGGTATTCTTGGATATTTTCCATTGCAGCCACATCGCGACTATCTTCTAGCACCAAGATGGTTGTCTGGTCACGAGTTGGATCTGTACAGATAGAGCAAGGATCATCGTCAGTCAAGCGACCACAGATGGAACAATAGGTCAACTCCCGCTTAGCAGACAGGAGATTTTTGGCAAATTCATTGACATCGTCATCAGACATTCCAATGGTATAGAAGGCTAGGCGGGTAGCCGTTTTAATCCCGATACCTGGTAACTTTGAATAGCTATCAATCAGCTTGGCAATAGGTGTTGGATACAGCATAAGTTCCTTTCTAATTCATTGGATGGTGTTGGTGATAAAGATTGATAATATCGCGTGCAATCGAAGGTCCGACACCATTTGTAAGATTAGTGTTATGAGGAAAGACGACTGCAACCGCGATTTGGGGATTTTCGGTTGGTGCATAGGCAACTGCATTCGTATTGTTGGCTTTTTGACCACCATTAACGTAACTTTCGGCTGTACCTGTCTTTCCACTGATGGAAACGGCTGCACCATTTGAGAAGGCACGACCAGTTGTCAGAGCGCTCGTTCCATGCGAAACTTGATAGAAACCTTGTTGCAAGATAGCCATATCTGCTTCTGAAATATTAACCTTGTTCATTTCCTTGGTGGCTGTTTCTTGAACCAGACTGCCTAAGCCACCTTGGTCATTGTTTTCATAAACGCCTTCAACGATGTGAGGAGCCAAACGTACGCCATTGTTTGCAATGGTTGCAACATACTGGGCTAACTGCATAGGTGTGTAGTTATCAAACTGACCAAAAGCATTATTTAGATAGTTGGCCAAATCAAATTCTTTTGGTATAAATCCTGTTGATTCATCTGGAAGATCAATTCCCGTTGAAGCTCCGAGTCCATATTCCCCAAAGGTTGACCGCAATTTGCCCATAGCTGTATCTAATTGACTCGTTGCTACCATCATATTGGGTTTATAGGTCTGTCCCATAATTCCCAAAGCTGTTTGCACCATGTAGGTATTGGATGAGTATTCCAAAGCCTCAACAGCTGTAATAGGGAAGGAGCCATAGGACAAGGTGTACCATGAATTGATAGGAGCTGAACCTTGGAAAACAATCGGCTGGTCTGTCAAGGTTTGATTGCCTGACAAAACTCCATTTTCCCAGCCAGAGCTGATGGTTGCTGCCTTAACGACAGACCCTGGTACAAAAACGTTGGTAACTGTCCCTAGGGAGTCTGAGCTCAATTTCCCTGATTGGACATCATGCTTGATACCAGACATAGCTAATACTGCACCTGTTTTAGGATTGAGAGCGACTGCGTAGACTCCTTCCGAATATTTGGCACCACCATTACCCAACTCGGAGTTAAAGTAGCTCTTGAGTAGGTCATCCACTCCATTTTGGAAAGCGAGGTCAATCGTTAATTTGATGTTGTTTCCTTTGCTTCCTTCCTCGACATTTTCCACACTTTCCATGTTTCCATGTTTGTCGAGATGTACTTCTTTGACAGAGCGTTTACCTTGGAGGACATCTTCATATTGCTTTTCAAGATAAGAAGTTCCCACTCGGTCATTGAGAGAGTATCCTTTCTTGAGATAAGCGTCAACTTCCTCAGCTGGAAGTCCTGACTTTTCATTTGAAACGCTACCGACGATAGAAGATAGAGAAGTGTCTAGTACTTTTCGGTCCCATGAGGTTGAAATGCTAATGCCCGGTAATTCCTTGGATGCAGAAGCCACAAGAGCGACCTGAGTATCGTCCAAGGCATCTGTTGAAATGGTGCCCGTCGCAAAATTTTCAACTGCATTGAGCTGACTAAAGAGATAGATTTCCTTTTTCTGGTCATCTGTATAATTGAGTTGACTCACGTCTATGCTTTCAACCGCATTATTGTAGAGCGTCGCTTCCGATAAACGGTTCCCATCTGAATCCAGACGTTTATCGCTTGGCAAGGATTCGACTGTTTTTTTGTAAACGTCCTGGTCCGCCAAGTAATAGTCTGCAATCTGTCGATCTGTCAGATCAGGGGAGGTTACATTTACATAAGTCAGCAGTTTTTTAGCCGTCTCCTTCAACTCTGCCGCCGTCATCTTATTGTTTCGTGTGAAAGAAACAACTTGCTTGAGTGTGTTTTCTACCAAGGGTTTCCCTGTTGCATCATAAATCTGCCCTCGAGCTGAACTGGTTGTCACCCTAGTCTGGCTGGCTGATGCCAACTTTGCTTCATAGAAATCTTTATTCAGTACCTGCATGTATAACAATCGACCGATAATGGTCATAAACAGCAGGATAACTATCGCAAACAGTAAATTAAGCCGAATCGGAATCGAATGGCTATTGAATTTTCTCATACAACTAAGACTCTTTTCTAGAAAAATTCCCGATTTTCACCTTCATTTTCAGCTAAAATAATAGAGCAAACGGGTGAAGCTCGGTACTTTTCATTGTACCATATTTTACGGAGAAACTCTTGGAAAAGTCGAAGCATTTTTTGACTTTTAATCGAAAATGCCTTTTTATTTGGTTATCCTAACTTCTATGATATAATGATGTTAATAAGCTGGCAATCGTCAACTTTTAAGAGTTTGACTCATGAAAAGGAGCTCCATGAAAAAGCAGGATATCGCAACTATTATTGATCTTCATTTTGAAGAATTAACAGAGTTAGAACAGGAAATCGCTCGTTATTTCTTGCAGGTAGATACGATTGTGGATGATCTATCATCGCAACAGGTTACTCAAAAACTGCATGTTTCCCAAGCTGCTCTTACCCGTTTTGCAAAAAAATGTGGTTTTACAGGCTACCGAGAATTTGTTTTTCAATACCAACACCAGGCCAATAAACAGGACACCCATTCGCACCAACACAGTCCTTTGACCAAACGTGTTTTACGAAGCTACAGCAACCTACGGGAACAAACACAGGATTTAATTGACGAAGAACAACTGGAACGAGTTGCCCAATTAATCGATGACGCTGAACGAGTTTACTTTTTTGGAACGGGAAGTTCTGGTCTGATTGCCCGTGAGATGAAACTTCGTTTTATGCGTCTAGGTGTTGTCTGTGAAGCTTTGACCGATCAGGATGGCTTTGCATGGACGACCAGTATCATGGATGAAAATTGTTTGGTGCTTGGCTTTTCCCTATCTGGCACTACCCAATCCGTCCTAGATAGCTTGTTGGATGCCATGGAAATGGGGGCTAAGACCATTCTCTTTACCAGCGCTCCAAACAAAAATAGTCAGGCTTATACCGAAACAGTCCTTGTCGCAAGCCATAGTCAATCTTCTTACATCCAGCGTATTTCCGCTCAGCTCCCTATGCTCATTTTAATAGATTTGATTTATGCCTACTTTTTAGAAATCAATCGAGATAGCAAGGAAAAAATCTTTAACAGCTATTGGGAAAATAAAAAACTCAACGGCTATCGTAGACAAAAACGCGTTAGAAAATCCTAGTTTGGCTCAACCAAACTAGGATTGTTTTGTCTTGAAATGGTAATATGCACCGAGCATCCCTGCTGTATTTTGGTGATGGGCAAATTCTAATCGTGTTTTTTCAGCTAGGCTTGGCACCAAGGCCGCCTTCAAGGCTGTTCGGATCTTCGGCTTGAGGATAGCCTCTTGCCCCATGATACCACCACCAAGAATGACCACTTCTGGATTGGCCACATAGCAAATATTTGCCAGACCTTTTCCTAGATAGTCTACCATGCGGTCAATGCCAGCCATACAGATCTTGTTTCCTTCAGTAGCTTCCTTGAAAATGCGTCTGCCATTCCACTGGTCAACTGGATCTCCGTGAGCTGCTGCTACATACTCCACCAAGGCTGTCGTAGAAGCGAGATCTTGGAAAGCTCCATCCTGCATATGCATATAACCGACTTCGCAGGCTGAATTGCTAAATCCATGGAAGACCTTCCCACCCATAATCAAGCAACCACCGATACCTGTTCCAATGGTCAAGCAGAGTGTCACACTCGCTCCCTTTCCAGAACCAGATACTGCCTCAGCAAGACCCGCACAGTTGACATCATTTTCAATTTCGCAAGAAATCGCAAAACTAGTCTCGATTTCCTTCTTGAACTGGGTTCCTGCATAGTTAGGGATTTGCGGGCCGGCATAGAAAATCTCACCTTTTTCGGGATCCACCATTCCTGCAGAAGAAATGGCAACACCTGCTACTGGGCCTTTTTCTAAATAGCTAGCTACGATATCTTTGGTCTTTTGTAAGATATGAGGACCGCCCTTATGCGCCTCTGTTGGCATTTCATGCGATTCAACAAGTTGGCCTACTTGGTCAATCAAACCATATTTGATGTTGGTTCCACCAATATCAATTGCAACGTAGTGTGTCATAAATACCTCCTTATGGATTAGAGGAAGCGCTCCTTGGTTTCACGAATTAATTGAGCTGCTGCTTCTACAACTGGACGATCTTCTTCTGTCACTGGCGTCAATGGTGAACGAACAGAACCAATGTTCAGTCCTTCATTGATTTTCAAGACTTCTTTGATCACACCGTACATATTTCCATGTGCAGCAGTCAATTTACCAATGATCGCATTGATCGCATACTGCAATTCACGCGCTGTTTCCAAGTCTTTGTCAGCAATCAACTCATTGAGTTTCAAGAAGAGTTCTGGCATCGCACCATAAGTACCACCGATACCAGCTTTAGCACCCATGAGGCGACCACCTAGGAACTGTTCATCTGGACCATTGAATACGATGTGGTCTTCTCCACCAAGGCTGACAAAGGTTTGGATATCTTGAACTGGCATAGAAGAGTTCTTAACACCGATAACACGAGGATTTTTCAACATTTCTGTGTATAGACTTGGAGTCAAAGCAACCCCTGCCAATTGAGGAATGTTATAAATCACGTAGTCTGTGTTTGGAGCTGCAGAACTGATATCGTTCCAGTATTTGGCAACTGAGTATTCTGGCAAGCGGAAGTAAATCGGTGGAATTGTTGCAATGGCATCTACACTCAAGCTTTCCGCGTGGCGAGCAAGCTCCATACTATCTTTGGTATTGTTGCAAGCTACGTGAGCGATGATGGTCAATTTACCTTTGGCAACTGCCATGACTTCTTCCAAAATCAACTTGCGGTCCTCTACACTTTGGTAGATACATTCACCAGAAGAACCATTGACATAAAGACCTTGAACTCCCTTATCAATGAAGTATTGAACCAAGGCACGCGTACGCTCTGGACTGACTTCTCCTTGATCATCATAACATGCGTAGAAGGCTGGAATGACACCTTCGTATTTTTTCAAATCTGACATAGATTTTCTCCTAAGATTTCTTTTTTTCTGCTGAGAGCAGTTCTATTTTTTACAAGTTTAGTATACACCTTGTGAAAATCGCTTTCAATATCTTGTATACACTTAGATTTTAGTTTCTACTTGTATTTTAGAAACTGTAACGATTGAAAGTAGTTTCAGGAACAAGCCATCCTACTGGTATTTGGCGAAGATTTTCTCCATCAAACCTGCTTGGAGAAAGACTAGCAAACCAAAACCAAAGAGGATAAAGGCTGACCCACCCAAAAGGAGAGTGAAGGCGGATAGATAAAGAACCATCACAATGAGAAAGAGAATGGCTAACATGAGGAAGAACCATGGAAAGTTAAAACTTGCCAAGATAAGCCCTTTTTGCAACACTTCTTTCCAAGCCAAATCATAGCGTGCAGCAATGGGATAACTAGCCAGCATCACGAGAGTGAGGAAGATGAGAATCCCTAAACAAATAGCTTTCACAATCTGAAAAGGCAAAGCTGTCTGTCCCCAGAAGAGATAGAGATCTAAAAGACTCAACAAAACAATGCCCAACTCCAGCAAACCTAACTGAAGACCCAGTTTCAGATTTTGCTTGAAAGCTCTCAGATAAGTTCTGAAAACTGGCACCCGTCTGCTTCTCTTAATCTCGAACATAGTCTCATAGAGGCTGATTTTCGCCACTCCAATCGTCACGATGGGCAAACAAGAGACGACAAAAAGAAGATTGACTGTGACAATATCCAAGACCTTCTCACTGAAACGCATGAGAAAATTATCTGTATCAAATGCTGCCTTGATAAGGCTCACTCCTTTTTGTGCCATGTTTGCTCCTCCTGATTCTTTTAATCAATCAAAATTTTAAAGAGATACTTGCGAACTTTTTCTTCCATACCTGCGTAGCCATTTGGCTGGTGTGGTTCTCCTGGGAAGAAAATCGCAAAATTGTGATAGCCCAACAAGAGTGGGTATTTTTCATGACAATGGACAAAGCCAATGTCGCTCGCTTCGTCGAATGCTACTGCTTCGTCTTTGATACGTGAACCGTAGCCCGAATATTCATGTCCTTCTACCAGCAAATGCAAGTCTGCATAGTTCTTATGGTGCTCAAATTGATCATTTTCAGCTTGATTGAGGACATTTTCCTGAACAACTAGAAAGACCTTATCCCCGTCAATCTCATACTTACCGAGTTCGAAAGAATCCTTACGGTGCTGATAGAGATAGTCGATAGCCTTGTCTAGATTGGGATGGATTCCCTTGTAAAAGGCGATGTTTTTCAAATCGTCAAAAATCATACTGTTTCCTTCGTTTCTGATAGTTACTAGTTTTCAGTTCCAATTCATCCTTCCTCTATTTCCCTGTAATAGTGCGGACGGAAGCAAATTCCTTCGGAATTTCATTCCTAATTTTTGAGCCTTTCACTCCTTCATCGTCAGTCTCAAAAATTCCGTCTAAGATAAGCGTAAGATTCTTATCTTAGATACCACTAAAGCGGAAAATAGCCACCATAAAACGAACCTACTCTAACTAGTATCATGAAAAGAGTTCATTCTTAAGTTTATAAGTGTCTGACAAAACTTCACGAAGTAACTGCATACTCTCCATTTTGTAGACACTTATAACTATATATTCTCTTATACTCAATGAAAATCGAAGAACAAACTAGGAAGCTAACCGCTGGCAAAACTTAAGTATGGCAAGGTGATGCTGACGTGGTTTGAATTCGATTTTCGCAAGGTCTTAACCTTTGACCGCTCCCATAGTGATCCCTTGAGTGAAGGATTTTTGGAAGACAAGGAAGACGGTTACGATTGGTACGGCTGCAAGAGCTGCACCCGCCATGATCAAACCATAGTTGGTTGCCATTTCGGCCTGCATGGTCGCAACCCCGAGTGAGATAGTCAAGTTTTGACGTGAAGTCAACATAACCAACTGCATGAAGTAGTCGTTCCAAGTATTGATGAAGGTAAAGATTGCAAGGGCTGCAAATCCTGGTTTCACGATAGGGAAGGCTACGCTCCAGAAGGTACGAATCTCACCACAACCGTCGATTTTAGCTGATTCAAGCAATTCTGTCGGGATATTTTCGCTGAATTGTTTCATCAGGAAGACCCCAAATGGCCATCCGATCAAAGGCAAGATAACTGCCCAGAGAGTATCGTGAATTCCCATGAAGTTGACAATACGTACCAATGGTACAAGGACAACTTGTTTTGGAAGTGCCATGGCAGCGATAAAGACTGCAAAGAGGATGCGTTGACCATAGAAACGTTTTTTAGCCAAGACATAACCTGCTAGAGAAGAGGTTGCACACACTAGGAACATGGTTACCAGTGAGATAAATACAGAGTTCCACATCCACTGCATAGCAGGGTTTTGCACCATGAGTTGTTGGAAGTTTTCCATGGTTGGCATTTTAGGGAACCACTGTGGTGGAATCATAATGGTATCAGGCTGTGATTTGAAGGCCCCTGTCAAGATCCAGTAGAATGGAAAGATGAACAGTACGGTCAACAAGAGCAAGATAATCGTTGAAATAACAGTGAAAGCTGTTAAGGGTTTCTTTTGTGTAGGTTGCATAACTGTCTCCTTTCCTTAGTATTCTACGTCGTTTCCGAGGATCTTGAATTGAGCAAAGCTGACAATGGCAATCATCACTGCCAAGAAGACACCAATAGTATTGGCATAGCCGTACTCTGTCAATTGGAAGGCTTTTTCGTAAAGATAGTACATAAGTGTACTTGTTGAATAGTTTGGACCACCAGAAGTCAAGAGCTGAATCAAGGCGAAACATTGGAATGAGTTGATGGTTGTGATGATCGCGATGTAAAGAGTTGTTGGAAGGAGGCTAGGCCATTTGATCTTCCAGAACACTTGAAACTCAGTCGCACCGTCAACACGCGCTGCTTCAACAAGTGAATTGTCAATATTTCCCATAGCAGCGATATAAAGGATAATCGGCTGACCAACAGATGTTGTCAAAAGGATGATCATAATCGCTAGCAAAGCCCAGTTTTTATCACCCAACCAAGAAATGTTTTGGCTGATGATATGACTTGACTTAAGAACAAAGTTTAGAATCCCTGATAGTGGGTCATAGATCCATTTCCATACAACCGTTACGGCAACACTACCTGTTACAACCGGTAGGAAGAAGACGAAACGATAGAAAGAACGGGCAATGGCATTTTGATGATAGGTTTGAGATGCTACAAAGAGCGAGAAGAGAACCACAATCGGTACTGATCCAATAACTAGGATAACAGTATTGATCAAAGACTTGGTAAAGACAGGGTCTTTAAACATGCGAATGTAGTTATCCAAGCCAACAAACTCAAAGCTGGTCATGGAGTAGTTAAAGAAACTTGTAATGAATCCCATAATCATAGGAGCCAAGACAAAGATCACAAAGAAGAACAATACTGGTGCTAAGAAAGCATAGGAAATCACTGTTTCCCGCATGCGAATTTTATTGACTTTCACAGTCGGCACCTCTCTTTCAAATAGAATAGTTTTTGATTTTCTTGAACTGTTTTAAAACCAAAATGAAATTTTTTAAGATTCGCTTATGTAAGAACTTCATTTTAATTTCGTGACAGTTCCTACCATTTCAAACAAAAGTCCCCCTTTTCTTACACCATAGTGCACAGGGAAAAGGGGGAATCAATCTGACTTAGTGCTTATTGTTTTGTAGCTTTTTTGATTGTTTCGTTAGCTTTTTCAGTGAAGGCTTTCAAAGCATCTGCTGGTTTTTCGTCACCATTTGATACAGATTGCAACATTGGGAACCAAAGTGTTCTCATTTCAGCAAATCCATCGATAGTGTTGTAGTATGGTGAGTAGTATTTAGTCCAGCTGCTGATTGTTTCCATACGTTTGTCATCATAAAGTTTGCCAAATGATGTACGAACTGGGAAGGCACCTGTACGAACTACGTCTTTAGGACCCCATTCTTTGTCATCTGCGATGAATTGAACGAATTTCTTAGCTGCTGCGACTTTCTTGTCGTCTTTGTTGTTAAATACTGCAAATCCGTTTACAAGGTATTCAAGAGATGGTTTACCAGAGTCTGATGGGAATGGTACTTCTACCACATCTACCTTACTTGCTTCCAAGAGTTTCGCTTGGATACCGTTTTGAGCTGGTGCCCAAAGGATTGTGTATGAAGTTTGACCGTTGGCAAAGTTTTGGATATCTGCCCCACCGTCAAATTGTGAACCATTGTTCAACAAACCGTCTTTGATCCAGCTAGCAGCTTTTTCAAGACCTTTGACGAATTTAGGATCGTCAGTTGTATATTTTGTTACATCTTTGTCTGTTACAGAACCGCCATAAAGGTTTGCGATGAAGGCACGTGTTCCTTGGTCTCCCCCTTGACCAGAACTGAACAATGAACCTGGTGTATATCCTTTATCTTTAAGCGCTTTCAAAACTTTTTCAAAGTCATCAGTTGTCCAACCTTCTTTTACAAGATTTGCAACTCCAGCATCTTCCAACATTTTCTTGTTCATAGCCATGTAGAATGGAGCTGAACTGATTGGATACATGTAAGCTTTGTCTCCAGCCTTACTTGCTTGTACGATGTTTTCATTGTTCACATCTTTGACGAATTCGTCTGTGAAGAGGTCGTTCAACTCAGCCAACTTACCATTTTTACCGTATTGGATGATACGTCCTGGTGCGTCAAAGAGTACGTCTGGCGCTGTTCCTGCTTCGATAGCTGTTGTGATCTTTTCAGGACCTGACTTGAAGTCGATAGTTTCCAATTTCACTTTTACATCTGGATTTGCTTTTTCAAAAGCTTCGATGATTGATTTTTCATAAGTCCCAACACCGTCACCAGTTTTTTCTTGTGTGAAGACTGGGAATGCCCACCAAGTAATTTCTGTTTTTCCGCTATCGCTTCCTGATTTTCCAGCATCTTTACTTCCACCAGAGTTACCACAAGCAGCAAGGCCAAGAATCGCAGCACCTGCAAGTACTGTACAAGCTAGTTTTCTAAATTTCATTTGTATTCTCCTAATTGTTAAGCATGTCCATATTGGATAGTGAGTAAGCTTCTGTTTGTATACGTTTTCATTTCATCCGACGCATCGACCACTCTCCTCTGTTTTGAGATTGTATTATTTAAGACCGGCAACAAAGCGTTCCGTGATCTCTTTTGGTCTAGTAATAGCTCCACCGACAACAATGCCTCGTACCCCATATTCAAGAATTTGTTTGGCTTGTTCTGGTGTATGAATTTTTCCTTCAGCTATGACATCCACACCGGCATCGCAGAGTTTTTTGATCAGTTCAAAGTCTGGACCATCTACTTTCGGACTATAAGAAGTATAACCTGATAGAGTTGTTCCAACAAAATCAACACCTGCTTCAACTGCTGCAATTCCTTCTTCAAAAGTACTGGTATCAGCCATCAAGAGTTGATGCGGATATTTTTCTTTGACTTGTCGGATAAAGTCCTGAATTTCCAAACCATCGTAACGTTCACGTTTGGTACAATCCAGAGCAATGACCTCAATGTCTAGTTCAGCCAGTTCATCAACTTCTCTCATCGTAGCTGTAATGAAAGGCTCCTGTGGCGGATAGTCACGTTTGATAATCCCGATAATCGGGAGTTTCGTAACCTCCTTAATCTCCTTGATATCGCGAACACTGTTTGCTCGGATACCGACTGCTCCACCTTGCTCAGCCGCTTTGACTAGCAAGGGGATAACCCCTCCCGCTTCTGTATAAAGCGGTTCATGAGGAAGTGCCTGACAAGAGACAATGATTCCATCTTTGATTTGTTCAATCAAGGCTTCTTTGCTAATCTGTGGCATCCTCTTTCCTCCCTTTCTTGTTCTTATGGGCTTATTATATATCATTTGTTAAGCGCTTTCAATAGTTTGTAGTGGAATAGATTTCAGTTTCAAAACTATTTTATAGAACAGACTATCCTGAAAGTAGTTTCAGACATCTTAGAATTTCTTATTAGCACACCTTGAGCCGAAAGAAAAAGATAGCAGACTGAAAAACCTGCTATCTCCTTCTATTTTTACAAAGCCAAATGATTATAATTATTCTCTTACTTTTCTCTCTTTTTCCCCATTGCAAACAAGCTAAGGAAGAAAGCTGCTAATCCTAGTGAGGCAAGGAGGCCACTCTCCTTGTTCCCTGTATCAGGAAGTGTCTGCTGAGCAAGAGGGGCTTTGTAAGTATAATCTTCTGCAGCAAGAGTTACAAGCGAATCAATTTCCTTGTATTCTGCGATTTCATGCACAGCTGCCTCAGCGCCATTCACACCACCTTTGTACTCTGGTACTTCATGGACTGCGGCTTCAACAGCATTAACTCCGCCTGTGTACTCTGGTTTCTCTACTGTTGGAGCTGACTCTTCGCCCGCTGTCCCTAGTGGGCCTGTGTACTCTGGCTTCTCTACTGTTGGAGCTGGCTCTTCGCCCGCTGTCCCTAGTGGGCCTGTGTACTCTGGTTTCTCTACTGTTGGAGCTGACTCTTCGCCCGCTGTCCCTAGTGGGCCTGTATATTCTGGTTTCTCTACTGTTGGAGCTGACTCTTCGCCCGCTGTCCCTAGTGGGCCTGTGTACTCTGGTTTCTCTACTGTTGGAGCTGACTCTTCGCCCGCTGTCCCTAGTGGGCCTGTATATTCTGGCTTCTCTACTGTCGGAGCTGGCTCTTCGCCTGCTGTCCCTAATGGACCTGTATATTCTGGCACTTCATGAACAGCAGCTTCACTTCCGTTCATTCCATTCGAAAGCTTAGTCCCCGCTACAGAGACTGGTAAATTATGCATACTTTCAATAGCACCTTCTGCCAGACCTGTAACTTTTTGACCCATATCCTCTGAATCCACCGTAAATAGGAGGGTTTTTGTGTCATACTGGGTCATGAAGCGTGCTGTTTTACCGTTTGCCAATTGAAGGGTTGGTGCCTTGTTGACCAATACTTCTGAATCAAACTCCATAGCAAGGATGCCTGGCCATTTTTCAATCGCATATTTCACTTTTGCTTCTTTAGGAGAAATCCAATCCTTGGTCAAGAAATCCCAGTTGAATTTCTTATAGGATAAAGTATAATCGTTTTGATTGCCATCCGCATGCTCATAAAGCAAACCATATTCGCCATTTCCGAGATCTTGGAGTGAGTTGTAAGCAAACTTACCACTTTGTATAGGATTGTGTTTCAGCCATGTCAACTCACCATTCTCCTCAACACGAGCCAGGTGAACCAAACCATTGTTGCGTCCAGGACCACCAGCATTGCTGAGTAGAATGTATTCCTTTCCTTCATGCATGGTGTGAATAGCGGACATTTGAACATAAACGTCTTTTACTTGAGGATAACGTTTGATTTCCTTATCCCACGTTGCTCCTCCATCATGACTGGTCGCAACCTGAAGATCACCAGTCAACCCACGCATAAAGAGCTTGAGATCCCCATTATTCAACTGAACAACAGTTGACTCCGTATTTTGGGCGCCTGGATTATTCATGGTTGAAGAGTGAATGGTTTGGTTGCCTACTGGACGGTTATCATTAACTGCTTCACCTGCTTGCCATGTTTCACCATGATCATCTGAATAAATTACACGAGATGATTGAGAACCACTTAGGTAGGAAACGTTGTTTGTTGTATAAACTGGAATCACCAGTCTTCCCTTATGAGGTCCTGTACGCAAGGCAATCCCCGTACCAGGTCCAGTTCCTAGGAAGTGCATCCAATCTTTCCGAATCCCATGTGTAATATCTTTTGGTGCAGACCAAGTCTTCCCATCGTCATCACTGTAGGACATCCATAGGTAGTTGGTATTGGAAACTCTAAAAATATTCTTCTCGCTATACTCAAAATAAATATTCCCGATTAGCTCATTCCCTTTATACAAATCCCCCTTATCGCTGTAGGCTGGTTTTTTAGGGTCAACGACGACGCGATAATCTGTCTTTCTATTTTGAGGGTCGAAAACCTCTCCGTTTTCTCGAATCGTATAGCGACCTGATTCTCCTTGCTTATATAAAACTTGATAAACTTTATCTCCCACTTGTTCATAAGCTTTCGGAGCTTGCCCCGGCAATGAAAATACTGCCTTACTCTCAAGGAACATGTCATAAATTGCAAAAATTCTCTTTGTTTCAGGGTCTTGTACCAAGGCCATATCAATATTGACTGGAGATGGCCAATCTGCATGTTTAGCGTGCTCATTGTCACGAGGATTTGAGATTACGATTCGGTCTCCCCATGTTTTTCCATTATCTGAGCTACGACGAACAACCATCCCAATATCTCCCCAGTCAGAATGGTGCAAACGTCTTTCATCCGTTCCAGCAATCAGCGTTCCTTTATCAGTCTTGAGAAGAGCTGGGATACGATAACTCTTGATACCATCTTTATTTGGTTGATTGTTCCTACCACCTTCAAAGACGTCTTCTTTATCAGTAACTTTTGCCCCCTCAGGAAGTTTCTGTTCCAATTCACCTCTTTCAAATAATTGACTCCGTGTTTGAACTTCATCTGGGCTTAAAGCACGATCATAAACGGTTAGGTTTCGAACTTGTAGATTTGAGGACCAAACTGTTTTCTTGCCCCGTTTGGTTGCTCCAAGTTGAGCTTGATTAACATCTGGCATATCTTTGATGAAGTTCCCAGATTTTAGACTTGTTCGAGATAAAACACCGTTCACATAGAGACGAACTCGACCATGAGGTAACTCCGCTGTCGGTTGTTCGACAGTAAAAGTCACGGAATTCCATTGTCCTGGGCGAACTTTCAAAGGAGCATCTGTATACTTATCATAGAACTGTTCCCCGTTAGCGCCACGCCCTTCAATAAGAGCTGTATTATCAAGGACCGACATAGTAAAGTACTCATTTTCCTTGGTGTCACTGGATACAGAGAAGAGATTGTAAAAACGTGGAGCTGATGCATCTGGTTTGAACTCCATGTGAACTGTAGCATTTTTTAGTTGCTTTAGTTTATCTAGTTCACTTGATAAATCAACTCTCTGACCATTTGCTGCATTGGTTTCAACATCTTCTTTTTCAAGGACAGGATTAGCATTTTGTAGATCCCTTGAATAATAATCACGAGGAATAGCATTCTCATCGGCTGATTCTTCCTCTTCTTTTAAAGTTGTTTCCGTTGCATTTTCTGTCTTTTCTTCTACCTGCTTCTTGAGCTTATCTTGATTAAGTTCAGTCCCAGCTACATTCTTATCAGCATCAGATGCATTTGCTACTAGAGCTTCTTTAGGCGCCTCTTCTGATGATTGGTCTTTGCCTTTTTCCACATTTTCAGTACTTGGCGCTACTACATTTCCCTGTTCTTGGGCTAAAACTGTAGAAACTCCAAATACAACTGTACCAATTAGTACAGAAGCTGTTCCAACTGCAAATTTTCGAATTCCGTATCGCTGTTTCCGATCTAAAGATTTGTAATTCATATTTGTCCTTTCATTTTCCACAAAATAAAGCGCTTTCTTTTTTTCTTAAAATTTTTAGTTCCTCCAACTAAACAAGTAAAAAGAAAGTAACCGACTGAATGAGACCTCCCATTCTTCAAACGTCCACTGCTCTTACTCTCTGACCAAACATCGGAAATTTTCCTCCTTTCGCACAATGTCTTTCCCTTATTACACAATAAACTTTGAACTTTATAGCTAAATTGATATAGAATAGATTCTACTTTTAAAACTATTTTAATATTTCAAGTTTCCTGAAAGTACTTTTCGATTTTGGAAAATAAAAAGGGAGCTCAAGGCTCTCTTAAACTTATTTTTTTACATAGGAGAAAGGAATCTCACTACCACAGAGCCAGTTGTAGACTTGGTCATTAATAAAGACATTCATGGCTTCGTGGGCATACTCAGGCATGATTCGATAAGCCTTATCACAGGTCAGACGGTTGTAAATTGCAAACTGGGTAATGGGATAGCAAACATCGTCATCCAAGCCCGTAATCATCTTGACCTCACCTTTAATACGATGGGCAAGATTTTTCACATCGATATAGGCAAGAGTCGCCATGATTTCCTCCTCTGTTTCATGGAAGGGATCGTGAAACTTGAAATATCGGAAGAGTTCATCATAGGCTTCACTGGTATTGCCAATCTCAAGCACTCGTCTAAAGTCTGACAAGAAGGGATAGATGGCAACTGTTTGCTGAATGCGAGGATTGAGCGCTGCTGCAACCAACGCTAAAGCTCCTCCTTGTGAAGCACCATAGCTAGAAAGTCTTTCCTCATCTACCTGAGGCAGACTGGCAACAATTTCAACCAACTGGTAAATATCCAGATAAACATCCTTATAAAAGAGATGCTCACGACCTTCCACAGCACCACGGATGATATGCCCCTTCACAGTATTTCCAAGAGGAGAACGCAAGCCGTCTTGCGAATAGCCCGACTGGCCTCGAACGTCCATGGAAACAACACCGTAACCAGCCACAGTATAGGCCAGCATGTCAGCCCAATCCCAGCCACGTCCCATATAGCCATGGAAATGGAAAATTAGGGGAACTTTTCCCTCAGTCTTTGGAAGGACGACGCGTGCATAGACCTTGCCTTCATTAGTTCCCTCAAAAGTGAGCTCAAAGCACTTGACTCGGGGAATGTGGAAATCTCTTTCCTCCAACTGGTAGGCTGGAAGAGTGGAAACTTTTTTTAATTCCTCATCCCAGAAAGCATCAAAATCTTCTGGAATCTCATCCCGTCCTAGATAGGTCTTGATTTCTTCTAACAAAGCTGGATTTTTCATAGCATGCTCCTTTGATTTTGTAATCGCTATCATAACTCTAGCATATCTAGGAAAGCAATGCAAGAAAGAATGCTAAATAGAAAGTGATTTTAGATTCTCTTTCCTCAAACCTATCGTCTGAAAGTAGTTTTAAAAATAAAGAGAGCGTTTCCGGTCTCTGTGTATCAATAGGTGCTAGCTCCTTTCTCTAGTTTGACGGTTTGGAATTTCTTTTGGTAGGTTACTTTAATAGTCATGTGAGAGTCCTCGTTTCTTTTTGATGACTCTAGTATAAACCCCAAACCTAAAAGCTAGCTTATAGATTTCTTAGAAAAGGCTTAATCCAGATGTTCTCTCTTCTCTAGGTGGAGAGCAATCATGCGCCATTCTGGATCCTCTCGCCAACCTTCTATAGAACTAATGTAGCTGGCAACCTTTCTGGCTTCTTCTAAAATCGGAAAATCTTCGATAATATCCGCCACTTGGAACTCTGGAAGTCCTGACTGTCTGGTTCCAAAAATCTCACCTGAACCCCGCATTTTCAAATCTTCCTCCGCAAGGACAAATCCATTAGTCGTTTCTGTCATGATCCGCATGCGGTCCTTCCCAGAGTCCGTCTTGGGATTCGCAACGAGAATAGCATAGGACTGTTTGTCCCCCCGACCCACACGACCTCTGAGCTGGTGAAGCTGGCTGAGACCGAACCGGTCGGCATCCATGATAATCATAACTGTCGCATTGGGAACATCGACCCCGACCTCGATAACCGTCGTTGAAACCAGAATATCTGTTTTTCGCTCCTTGAACTCCTGCATGATCTGGTCTTTTTCATCACTCTTCATCTTACCATGTAGAAGAGCCACCTCTGCCTTGCCTGCAAAATGAGCCGTCAACTCTTCTGATAAGGCAATGGCATTTTTCAGATCCAGAGCTTCTGATTCTTCGATCAAGGGAGAGATGACATAGGCTTGGGAACCCTTTTGAATTTCCCCTTCCAGCCAAGTCAAAACCTGAGGCAGTTGCTCATGCTTGATCCAGCGCGTCACAATAGGTTTTCGTCCTGCTGGCATCTGGTCAATAATGGAAACATCCATATCACCAAAGGCTGTGATAGCCAGCGTCCGAGGAATCGGTGTCGCTGTCATCATGAGAACGTCAGGATTATCTCCTTTTTCTCGCAGAATACGCCTTTGCCCCACACCAAAACGATGCTGCTCATCGATGATAATCAAACCAAGATGAGCATAATCCACCCCATCTTGTATCAAAGCATGAGTCCCGATAATCAAATCAGCCTCACCCTTGGCAATGGTCTCCAAGACTGCTCTCTTTTCTGCAGCTTTTAAGGAACCTGTCAAGAGAGCGAGTTTCAAGTCTGGAAAGAGGCTGTGTAGACTGTCAAAGTGTTGCTCCGCAAGAATTTCTGTTGGCACCATGAGAGCAGCCTGGTAGCCAGCCGTCACCGCCGCAAACATGGCCAAGCCAGCGACGACTGTTTTTCCGCTCCCCACATCCCCTTGTAGGAGACGATTCATGTGGTGGTCGGACTTCATGTCGGTCAAAATCTCCTGCAGACTCTTTTCCTGAGCTTGAGTCAGGGCAAAAGGCAGATTTTCTTTAATGACTGTCACTTTTTCCTGAGACCAGTTCAGAACTAGACCGCTTCCCTGAACTCTGTTTTCAGACTTGAGCGTCTGCAATTGCATTTGGAAATAAAAGAGTTCCTCAAATTTGATCCGACGAAGGGCCTGCTTGTATTCTGCCAAATCCTTAGGAAAATGCATAGCGCGAACAGCCTGACAACGGGACATGAGTTTGTATTTGTCCAGTAAAGACTGGGGAAGATTTTCCTCAATCAAGAGGTCCAACCCCTGATCAAAGGCTGTCTTAATGACCTTGACCAGACTGGCCTGACTGATTCCTTGAGCCAGTCGATAAACAGGTTGGAGGTCATCTTCCACCTGAGCCAGGACCTTCATCCCAGTCAAACTAGCCTTAGCACGGTCCCATTTTCCAAAAACAGCAAGGGTTGCTCCCAACTCTATCTTATCAGCTAAGTAGGGTTGGTTAAAAAAATTCACCGCAAAAACGACTTCTCCCTGCTTGAGGCTAAAACGCAGGCGATTGCGCTTAAAGCCATAATACTGGACACTAGCAGGAGTCACTACCTGACCAGACAGAACAGCCTTTTCGCCATCTTCCAGATCTAGCACCTGCTTGGTCTTGAAATCTTCATAACGGAAAGGAAAGTAGAGCAAGAGGTCTTGCAAGTTTTCAATTCCTAGTTTAGCGTATTTCTCGGCTGACTTTGGTCCCACACCAGGCAAGACATGCAAGGGTTGATGTAGATTCATGCTCCACTCCTTTCTTTTCTTTAATAATATTCTCTCGGAATGCGGTCGCTGAGGAGACAAACCACCTCATAGTTAATGGTTCCACGGTAGGTCGCTACCTGAGTTGCTGTGATTTCCTTGTCCTCATTAGAGCCAATAAGGGTGACTTTGGTTCCCAACGGGTAAACCTTAGGCAGCCGAATAGTGATTTGATCCATAGATACTCGTCCGACGATTGGGCAAGCTTGTCCATCTACCAAGACAGTGAAATTTTGCATATCTCGTGTCCAACCATCCGCATAGCCGATTGGCACGGTCGCGATGACTTGCTCGCTATCCGCCTGATAGGTGGCTCCATAGCCCATGCAAGCTCCAGCTGGAACTGTCTTGACATGAACCAGAGCAGACTCCAAGGTCAAGGCTGGAGTCAAGTCATAAGGCAAGTTCAGAACCTCTCCACTTGGATTGAGACCATACATGGAATCTCCCATACGAACTGCGTTAAAAATAGTCTCTGCATGCCAGAGTGTCGTTGCTGAGTTGCTGGCATGAACCAGCTCTGGAACTTCCTTCATACTTGCCAAAATAGCTTTAAAGCATTCTAACTGCTGATTAAAGTAGGTATCTGATTCCTCATCTGCAGTCGCAAAGTGGGTAAAAATCCCCTCAACACGAGCACCGTGTTGTTGGAGCAAGGCATGAGCCTGATCAGCCTCACCGGCCTCTCTAAAACCAATCCTTCCCATTCCTGAGTCAATCTTAAGGTGAACCGATAAGCCTGCTAGATCTGTCTCCCTAGATAAGAGAGCTTGAATCCACTCCAGTCCAGCCACAGTCAAGGTGATGTCGTATTCTTTAGCTAGAGCAACAGCTTCGATTTCAGAAACTCCTAAGATGAGAATTTTCTTGTTTATACCTGCTTGACGCAACTCGATAGCTTCATCAATATTGGAAACACAAAAACCATCGACATCACCCTGAATCGCCATCGCAACGGCAACAGCTCCATGACCATAAGCATTGGCCTTGACCACTGCCCACTTGAGCGTTCCTTCAGGGATATGAGCCCCCATTTGCTGGATATTTTTTCGAATAGCTCCCAGCTGAATGAGAGCCTTGGTTGGTCTATGCGGACTAGCTTTCATGATTTTCCTCCAAAATGACACTGGCTGTCACAAACTGATCTGTATGGCTGATCGACAGCCAAATCTTTCCTGAAAATGGTGACTGACTAAAATAGGGAGCCCCGCGTTCATTGTTCAGGACTTCCAAATCCTGAAAGGTCAGTTTGCCAATACCAGTTCCCATAGCCTTGGAAAAGGCCTCCTTAGCCGACCAACGACCTGCCAAGTATTCGATCTGCCTGCGCCCTTTGAGACTGGTAAAGCGTTCCATCTCTTTAGCAGTCAGCACGCGCTTAGCAAAGCCCTCACGTCGTGTAATTGCGTTTTCTATCGAAGCCAATTCTTCGATGTCAATTCCGTGTCCAACTATCATACTCATAAAAGGAGCTGAGATTCCCCCAACTCCATCCTTTTCACTTATTTTGTTAAGGTAGTATAAATTTCTTCTACCAAGGCTACTGTATTCTCCCAGCCTAGACAAGGGTCGGTTATAGAGCAACCAAAGACCTCTGGTTGATTTTGGCGACCGTCTGCTAGGTAAGATTCGATCATAAAGCCTCGAACCGTCTTTTTAATCTTTTCATTCCAATCACGATTCAGCAAGGCTTGACGAACAATGCGAATTTGTTCCATATACTGCTTGCCCGAATTGTCATGATTGGTATCGATGATAATGAAGGGATTTTCAAGCCCCATAGTCTCATAGCGATTGATGGCATTTAAGAGGGTTTCATAGTAGAAATTGGGTTCATTTTTACCATATTCGTTCATGGCACCACGAAGGATAACGTGGGCCAAGGGATTTCCTGAAGTTTCTACTTCTTGACCGTGGTAAAGGAAGGTTTGCTTGTTTTGAGCCGCATAGATGGCATTAAACATGACCCCAAGGTTCCCAGATGTTGGATTTTTCATCCCAACTGGAGCATCAATCCCAGAGGCTACAAAGCGGTGTTCTTGGTCTTCTACCGAACGAGCCCCTACAGCATGGTAGCTGACCAGGTCATCAACCAAAACGAGATTTGACGGATAAAGCATCTCATCAGCTGTTGTCAATCCAGTTTCGGTAATCACTCGGTAGTGCAGCTGACGAACAGCCTGCAAACCATTGATGAGACTAGGCGCTTCGCTGGTATTTGGTTGATGAATCATGCCTTTATAGCCATCTCCATTAGTACGAGGTTTAGCCGTATAGACACGCATCACGATAAAGATTTTATCCGCAACTTTTTTCTGCAAGTCTGCTAAGCGACGAGCATATTCGAGTACTGCTTCTTCATTGTCTGAAGAACAAGGCCCCATCACCAAAAGAATTCGGTCGTCCTCACCTGAGATAATGGCTGCCAACTCTCGATCACGGGCTTCTTTTTTTCGCAAGGCTTCACCTGACAACTGAGTCGCAGCCTTGATTGCTTCAATATCTATTTCTTGACCTTTTTCGATAAATGCCATCTTATTCTCCTAGTGTTTGGTAGATTTCGCGAACAAGTGCTTCTGTGTTGTCCCATCCTAGACATGGATCTGTAATGGACTTACCAAAGACTTCTGGCTCATTTTGACGTCCATCTTCTAGATAGGACTCAATCATAAAACCACGAACATATTTCTTGATCTTCTCATTCCAGTCACGGTTAATCAAGGTCTGACGAACGATACGGATTTGATCCATGTACTGCTTGCCTGAATTGTCATGATTGGTATCGATGATGATAAAGGGATTTTCCAAGCCCATCTTTTCATACTGACCAATGGTATCCATCAAATTGTCATAGTAGTAGTTGGGAATATTTTTCCCATATTCATTCAAGGCACCACGAAGAATGGCGTGGGACAATGGATTCCCTGTTGTTTCCACCTCTTTACCGAGGAAAAGGAAACTCTGTTTATTTTGCGCTGCGTAAATCCCGTTAAACATAACATTGAGATTCCCAGATGTTGGATTTTTAAATCCTGTCGAAAAGTCTGCTCCACTCGCTACAAAACGGTGCTGTTGATCCTCTACAGAACGAGCTCCAACAGCCATATAAGAAATCAAATCATCCACTAGCGGAAGATTTTCAGGATAAAGCATCTCATCAGCTGTTGTCATACCTGTCTCCGTAATCACACGATAGTGTAGCTGACGAACAGCCTTGATTCCATTGATCAAGCTAGGAGCTTCTGTCGCATTTGGTTGATGAATCAAGCCCTTATAGCCATCTCCATTGGTACGAGGTTTAGCTGTATAGACACGCATGACCATAAAAATACGGTCTTTGACCTCTTCTTGCAAAGTAGATAGACGCTTGGCATACTCGAGAACCGCCTCTTCGTTATCAGATGAACATGGTCCAATTACCAAGAGGATACGCTTGTCTTCCCCACGGATAATGGCTTCCAATTCCTGATCACGTTGGTTTTTTCTTGCAAGAGCTGCTCCTTCTAATTTAGACAAGGCACGAACTTCTTCAATGTTAATTTTAGGACTTTTAGCTGTAAATACCATGATTCATCTCCTTATAAAGCAAACGGACACCAAGTAAAAATGTATTTTCACCAGGTATCCGCCTGTATCTTATCTCATATTATTGTCTCTTACCATGACAATTCTTGAATTTCTTACCAGATCCACATGGACATTGGTCATTTCGTCCGATTTGGCTCAAGTCCACATCTGCTGGAAGATGAGTCTGCTGCGCTGCGATATTACGAGTCGCAGTTGTACTGATATTGTGTTCAGTCTGTGGACGTTCTTGTTCATGGATTTGTGCCTTCATCATCAAGCGAGTCACATCGAATTCAATCGATCCAATCATGTCGTTAAACATGCGGAAACCTTCTGCTTGATATTCTACAACAGGGTTGTTTTGGGCATATCCACGAAGACCGACAGCATTTCGCAACTGGTCAAGAGCATCGATATGGTCTGTCCACTTGTTGTCTACAACACGTAGAATCAGAACCTTTTGGAATTCTTTCACTGCATCTTCATCACGAAGTTTAGCAACTTGGCTATCATAAACCTTCAATGCACGTTGATACAGTTCATCTTTGATGGCTTGATCTGATAGACCTGCAAGATCTGAACGGCTGATTGAATCTTCTGGAAGTAAGTTGTACTTAGCAAAGTTCAAGATTGCTTCTAGTTTTTCATCTTCTTTTGAACGAGCATGTGCATCTACGATACGTCCAATGGTACGACGAATCATAGCATGGATTTCTGGTGCCAAATCACGGTCGGCAGTAATGACATCATAACGTTGTGCATAGATGATCTCACGTTGTTCACGCATGACATCATCGTATTGAAGGACTTGTTTACGGGTATCATAGTTGTTTCCTTCGACACGTTTTTGAGCCGCTTCAACCTGACGCGTTAACATGCGAGATTCAATGGCTTCATCAGACATATTGAGACGTTCAAAGATACCTTTCAAACGTTCTGAACCGAAACGTTTCATCAAATCATCTTCAAGAGACAAGTAGAATTGTGACTCACCTGGGTCTCCTTGACGTCCTGAACGTCCACGAAGCTGATTATCAATACGGCGACTTTCGTGGCGTTCTGTACCAATGACGCAAAGTCCACCAAGTTCACGAACCCCTTCACCAAGCTTGATGTCAGTACCACGACCGGCCATATTGGTAGCGATGGTAACTGCACCACGTTGACCAGCATTCATGATGATTTGCGCTTCTCTGTAGTGGTTTTTCGCATTCAAGACTTCGTGAGGAACACCTGCTTCGACCAATTTCTTAGAAAGAAAATCACTGGTTTCAACGGCAACCGTACCTACCAAGACTGGCTGACCTTTTTGATAACGTGCCTTCACATCTTCAACTACAGCCTTGAATTTTGCATCAAGACTTGCATAGAGAAGGTCTGAGTGGTCGATACGTTGGATTGGACGGTTGGTTGGGATTGGGATGACACGAATGTTGTAGATTTCGCGGAATTCTTCTTCTTCTGTTTTACCAGTACCCGTCATACCTGCCAATTTCTTATACATACGGAAGAGGTTTTGGTAGGTAATAGAAGCTGAAGTCTTGGTTTCATCTTGGATTGGCACACCTTCCTTGGCTTCAATCGCCTGGTGCAAGCCGTCAGAATAACGACGACCTTCCATGGTACGACCTGTAAATTGATCGACAATCAGGATTTCCTGCTCTTCGCTGACCACATAGTCAATATCGAGAATCATGATGTAGTTGGCACGAAGAGCATTATCGATAAAGTGAGTAAGAGCTACATTTTCAATATCGTAGAGATTTTCTAACTTGAAGTAGCCTTCAGCCTTGTCAATCCCTGAATCAGACAAACCAATAGTCTTAGACTGGATGTCAATGATATAGTCATCTTTGTCCAAAGATTTGACAAAGTGATCCGCCATATGATACAGCTGACTAGTTTCCACAGCATTGCCCCCTGAAACGATTAAAGGAGTACGAGCCTCATCAATCAAGATCGAGTCAACCTCATCGACCAAGGCATAGTTGAGCGGACGCTGTACCATGTTCTCTGCCCGAACAACCATGTTGTCACGAAGGTAGTCGAAACCAATTTCTGAGTTAGTCGAATAGGTAATATCACAGAGATAGGCTTCTTTCTTCTCCATTGGTGACTTCGCAGCCAAGTTGATCCCTACTGATAAACCAAGCCATGAGTACAATTCACCCATCTCAGTCGCATCACGTTCGGTTAGATACTCGTTGACCGTTACTACGTGAACCCCTTCACCTGCAAGGGCATTGAGGTATACAGGCATGGTCGCAGTCAAGGTTTTCCCTTCACCAGTACGCATTTCTGGCACATCTCCATGGTGGAGGACAATCCCACCCATGACCTGCACTTTATATGGGAAAAGTCCAAGAACACGCTTGGCAGCTTCACGTACTACCGCAAAAGCCTCATAGAGCAATGAATCCAGCGATTCACCCTTGTTGTAACGTTCCTTAAATTCATCTGTTTTTGCTTTTAGCTGGTCATCCGTCAAGGCTGCCATCTGATCTTCATATTTGAGAACCTTGTCTGCCATCTTTTCCAGACGACGAAGTTCTCCTTTATCATTTTCGATAATCGTTTTTAAAATATTAGCCATTATTTTCCTTACTTTAGATTCTGAATATTTTAGAATGTTCTTTTAATTCTAGCACATTTACTCTTAATTTTCAAGAAAGAATCCGCGTTTAAACAGGGAAAAGAGGCTGACTTCTAGGTCAGCCTCTTGGTTTTTTATGGACTACATTTCACACAAAAATTTAATTGCCAAGCAGAGCTGGCAAAATTCCAAAAATCAGGAAGAGATTGATCCAGAAGGCCATGCAAAATAGCACTCCAAAGAGGAAGAGACTTATCCTTTTAGTCAGTACTGAGAAAAAGATTGCCAATACACCAAAGACGACAAAGAGTTTTTTCATGATGAAGAAATAAATCGAAACTCCTCCTATTTGCAAATCCCATGGAAGACAAAAGACCAGCAGCCATAACAAGCAAATCGTAAGAATGTAGGTTTTGTAGTATTGATGAATAAACTGCTTTATTTTGAACATCGGAACCTCCTATAAACTTTAGCTATTGATGAATGTCCTCGTTTTGTTCTCTTGTTTCAGCTTGAACATTCTCTTTAGACAGGCATATATTTTCCAGTCATTCACAAGAGACAAAAAGACTAAAAGAATCCATATCACCCAAATTGTTAAATCAGCAGGATTTTTCAAGACAATATTGAAAATTAAGAATGAAAAAATTGTAAAAGCGATACTGAACAAAGCCCACAAAGGGAGATAAATCCAGTAAGAGTAATAGAAAAACGCGAAATATTTACTATCTTTGTCCGCCTTCTCAATCCAATGAAAAAAATAAAAGTAAGGTGACAAAACCACTAGTTGCAGAAGTCTTTCCAGCATAGCTTTCTCCAAGATTTCTTTTTATTTTATTATACCAAAAAAACCTGGAAAACACTTTCCAGGCTTGAGTTTGAAATCACTAGTCATGCTAGAGAAATCCCTCTATTCATAGGTTGATTCACTTTATTGACTTGATGAAGATGTTCCAAAATCGACCTTAGGAACTGTCTTGGCTTCTTCTGTTTCTTTAAAGGTTTCAGCTTCTTTAAAGTTCATCATATTCGCAAAAAGCACGGTTGGAAAACTTCTCAACTTTTGATTGTACTCGGCTGCGACTTTATTATAATCCTTGCGTGCTACAAAGATACGATTTTCACTTCCTGAAAGTTCGACCATTAGTTGCTCAACATTTTGATTGCTCTTGAGTTCTGGATAATTCTCCGTCAAAGAAATCAAGCGGGAAAGAGCAGAGCTCAATTCTCCCTGAGCCTTTTGGTTTTCTTCCGAAGTTACTGAGCTACTACCGATTTTAGCTCTAGCATCAGCAATCTTGGTAAAGACTTCGGTTTCATGATTCATTTGTCCTTTAACGGACTCCACCAAGTTACCAATCAAGTCCGAACGACGTTGGAGGGCTGTCGATACATCGGCCTGAGCCTGCTCCACCTTAGTCTGTTCACCAACCAGACCATTATAGGTTGCCACTGCGGAACAACTTCCCAGAACTAGTAGTCCAAAGAAAATCGCTACTATTGAGAGAATTACTTTATTTTGTTTCATATCAAAACCTTAACACTTTCTTTTATCAACTTTTCTGAGAAAATACTCAGATTTTAAATCAATTTCCCAAACTTTGTTTTTATTTTTAATTAAGGAGTGAACTGTTGCAAAGGGAGTCACCTTACTGTATGGAAAAATCAGTTTGTATTCTATAAACAATCACTCACCAGTCATCAGACGAACCGCCACCATCGAAGCCACCGCCGTCCCAGCCACCAGATGAGTCGGAGCCTGAGTCAGACCAAGAGGAACCTGAGTCTGATGAGTCACCGCCCCACCAGCCACCGCTAGAATCATCGCGACGAGAACCACCACGACCTCCAGATATAAATACGATAATCATCACGATGAAGTAAATGAGAACTCCAAATCCGAGGACTCCGTCATCGAAGCTACTTTTTCGATTCCGTCTCGAAGAACTCCTCTCATCAGCATACTTTTCAATTTCTCTTAAGCGACTAGGATTAGTAGCATAGTCGTAACTACTTTTAGAACTTGAAGAAGTCGTACTCGAGCCACTATAGAATATGTAGTTGAGATTATTTACTATTGAGAGAACTCCATTATTATAGTCTCCCTTTTGAAAATAAGGGCGTGCTGTTGTCAAGAACCTGTGAGTCTGATAGTCTGTGATCTTACTGGCCACATTATTACTGGTTTCAATCCGTGATTTTCTATCTTGGACTGCTACGACGACCAAGGCACCATGGTTATCTCCCGAGTAGCCAATCTTCCAAGCTCTAGCTGTTTCATTGGCGACTGTTTCGATTGTTTCTCCATCTAGGCTTTTCACAACGTAAACGCCTATTTGGAATTTTTCTGTTTTTTGACTATTTACCTTGTTCAAGCCTCGAATCAGTCTGATTGTCTCCTCGGTTAGATAATGATCCGGGTCATAAATCCCATACTCAGGTTTTTCAGGTGCTGTGAATGCTGACAAGAAGAGAAAGACCATCAACAATCCAAGCAAGCGAACCAACAAACTATTTTTTAATAATCTGATTCTTTTCATAATAACCTCCCTGATAAAGGAAAATTGATTTAAGGAATTATAGCATTTTGATTTTTACAAAGAAAGTGCATTTTCATTACAAATAGATTACAAAAGCTAGGAAAATGATTGAATTTTAATGACAGATTTCTCCTCCAATTTGATAGCTTCTTTTCTTCCCTTTTAGATAGAAAAAAGAAGACCTCACAGTCTTCTTTCAATTTATTTTTATAGGAA
Organism: Streptococcus sp. 5905; assembly: GCF_013276505.1. Taxonomy (NCBI): domain Bacteria; kingdom Bacillati; phylum Bacillota; class Bacilli; order Lactobacillales; family Streptococcaceae; genus Streptococcus; species Streptococcus sp. 5905. The sequence goes on along the minus strand of NZ_VMLC01000001.1, from coordinate 359,126 downwards.
AACAAGCAAGGTTTACTTGCGTTTTCTTGCAATCAAGTGAATCGGTGTTCCCTCAAAGACAAAGGCCTTGCGGATTTGATTTTCCAAGAAACGCAGGTAAGAGAAGTGCATGAGTTCTTCTTCGTTGACAAAGATGACAAAGGTTGGTGGCTTGGTTGCCACTTGGGTTGCGTAGAAAATCTTGAGGCGTTTTCCTTTGTCTGTCGGTGTTGGATTGATAGCAATGGCATCCATGATGACATCGTTCAAGACAGCTGATGGGATACGGGTATTTTGACTTTCACTGATTTGCTTGATCATCTCAGGCAATTTATGGAGACGTTGCTTGGTAAGCGCGGATACAAAGACAATCGGTGCGTAAGGCAGGTATTGAAACTGCTCACGGATATCTTCTTCCCATTTTTTCATGGTGTGGTTGTCTTTCTCAAGAGTATCCCACTTGTTGACCACGATGATCATCCCTTTACCTGCTTCGTGGGCAAAACCTGCGATACGCTTGTCGTACTCACGAATACCTTCTTCGGCATTGAGGACCATCAAGACCACGTCAGAACGATCAATGGCACGCATAGCTCGCATGACAGAATATTTCTCCGTATTTTCATAGACTTTACCAGACTTACGCATACCAGCTGTATCAATCATGGTAAACTCTTGGCCATCCGCATCTGTAAAGTGGGTATCAATGGCATCACGCGTTGTTCCAGCTACTGGACTGGCAATCACGCGGTCTTCTCCCAAAATAGCGTTGATCAAGCTAGATTTTCCAACGTTAGGACGGCCAATCAAGCTAAATTTAATCACGTCTGGATTTTCTTCTTCGACTTCGTGTGGTAGATTTTCGACGATGGCGTCTAACACATCCCCTGTACCAATACCGTGGACAGACGAAATTGGCAGCGGTTCACCCAAGCCTAGCGCATAGAAATCAAAGATATCATTTCGCATCTCAGGGTTGTCAACCTTGTTAACGGCAAGGATAACAGGTTTATGGGTCTTATAAAGTTTACGAGCTACGTACTCATCTGCATCCGTAATTCCTTCTTTCCCAGACACCACAAAGACGATGACATCGGCTTCTTCCATAGCAATTTCTGCCTGGTGCTTGATTTGCTCCATAAAGGGAGCATCGACGTCGTCAATCCCTCCAGTATCAATCATACTAAAGGAACGATTGAGCCACTCACCCGTTGCATAGATACGGTCACGTGTCACACCCTCGACATCTTCTACGATTGAGATCCGCTCACCAGCGATCCGATTAAATAGGGTTGATTTCCCAACATTGGGACGTCCCACAATGGCAATAGTTGGTAAGGCCATGTTTTCTCACTTTCTACAATAACTTTTTCTGTTCTAGATTCTTCCGAGTTGAACGAGGTTCGGCTTGACCGAACTGCTCTGCCAAACGCTGACTCCAAGAGGTTGTCGCACGCGCACCAGCATAGTCTGCCTGAACTTTGTCATAGTCCAAAATCGCTTCAACTGGCTGTTCTTGGTATTCTTCTTCAAAAACTACTTGGTTCAAAGGCAGTCTTGGTTTGACATCATGTTGTTGGTTTGGCACGCCAAGGGCAATCCCAAAAACTGGGTAGGTATAGTCAGGCAGGTTAAAAAGCTCTGCCACTTCTTCCGACTTGTAACGGACCAAACCGATAATCACACCACCATATCCCAGACTCTCAGCCGCAAGCAGGGTATTTTGACCAGCAAGAGCCGCATCTACCGAGGTGATGAGGAGACCTTCTGCCCCTTGAGGTTGGAAAGTATCTGTATGAAGGCTTGCTCCCTTTTCAGCTCGATTCAAGTCACCAACAAAGAGCAAAAAGGCTGCTGACTGACGAATGGCTTCCTGCGGAACCAATTCATAAAGAGCATCTTTCTTCTCCTGACTGCGTACAAGAATCACAGAGTAGGATTGGAAATTTTTCCAAGATGACGCCATTTGTCCAGCAGTTAAAATCTCGTCCAAGTCTGCTTGAGGAATTTCTTGCTCCTTAAAGCGACGAACTGAAGTATGAGCTTTCATCAGTTTAATGGTTTCTGTCATCGGCGATTTTCTCCTTCTAGTCTTGTTTCCTCTGCTAAATAACGGATTCGTTCCATAACCCGTCTAGCTTCCCAAGTCTCGTCATTTCCATTCTTTCCTTTGGCAAAATGTTTTTCCAAATCTTGGAAATTAAAGTTGGAAGTAAAAAAGGTCGGCAAATCTTCCTGCATGCGATACTGGAGAATAACTTGGAGAATCTCATCACGCACCCAAGGGGTAGACTGTTCTGCACCAATATCATCCAAGACCAAGACCTCTGCTAACTTGATCTCATCCACCAAGGTCTTCACAGTTCCTTCACCGATAGCATTTTTCACATCAATGACAAAACTTGGATAGTGGAGAATGGTTGTTGAAGCACCACGTTTTTCAGATAAGTCGTGAGCCAAAGCCGCCATCATGAAACTCTTACCAACACCAAAATCTCCGTACAGATAGAGGCCTTTTCGGATGCTTGGGTAAAGGTCTACAAAGGCATAGAGTCTCTCAAAAATCGGCAAACGACCTAAGTCATCTAGGTCAATCTGAGCCAACTTCGCTTTCTTGAGACTTGCTGGTAGATTGATCAACTTGAGACGATTCTTTATAGCTGCCTCTTTTTCAGCCGCGATTAGTTCCGGTGTTTCTTCATAAGATACATCCGCATAACCGTGATTCATGACCAAGATAGGCTTGTAGCCACGCGCTATATAGTCCGCATCCCCGCGAAGAAACTTGTCCCGTTCTGTGATATATTGGTTGAACTTGGAGATGCTACGATTTAACTCCTCTGGGCTGAGGGATTCTTTCTGGATAAAAGCCGCTACATCTGGGTCCTTCATAATCTGCTGGACTAGTTCCTGATACTGAAAACGACTTGACTGACGTTTAATAACGTCACCAACACTTTCCATCTAGTCTCCTCCTTCTTCTAATCGGGCTAACATTTCTTGTTTTTTACGTTCTAATTCCAGACGAGTTTCCTCACTGGTTTGATTCTTGTATTCTGGATTACTCCACTTAGGAACATTTGTCTTCGTTGAACTAGCCTTATTTTTCTGGTCTTCTTGCCCTTTTTGCTGACGTTCTCGAATCCGAAGCACGGCTTCCTCTGCTGTCCGAATCTTGCGATAGGCATAGTCGTTTGCGACTTTCATAGCATATTTTTCATTGACATTGGCCGAATCAACCTTGTTAAAGGTTAAAAGTAAGACGATATTGATGACTTCGTCCAACAAGCCTAAAGATGCCATCTGGTGAAGAAGTTCCCGTTCGCTCTGGGTGATGTTCCCCTTACGAGTTTGCTTGATTTCCGCTAAAAATTGTAGGGGAGTTTTGGTTTTGGCTTCCTTGATAATGGTCATTTCTTTGGGGCTAAAGTCAGAAGAAACCTGCTTTTGCGCAATCTTTTCACGCATGCGTTTGACTGAAATAACCTGAGCTACAGCTGTCGCCTTGGCTAATTGATAGGTTTCAAACCAGGTCCATTTTTTTTCATCTGCGATGGCAAACAATTCCAAAACATCCGCCTGCTCGTTTTCAAAACGCAAACCATCTCGAGCCATCAGGCGCTGAAAATATTCCAAATCAAAATCATTTTTTAACTTGCTTTTAGACTCGCTTGGGGTCACTTCTTCGGTCAGGGTTGGAAAGACTTGACTCAAAGAAACAGAAAGTTCTTCTCCCTCACTTGGAGCCTGTTTCATAGCAGAAACAGCTGTATCCCCAATCTTTCTCTCCAAAAGTCTACTATAGACAGAATGACTTAAAAATTCCTGACTTGAAAGGGGAAAATGAAGCTGCAATTCATATACTTCCCCCTTCTGATAAAGAGTCAACAAGTCCACAGCAGATAAGATTTTAAAAGACTGGAGGAGCGTATTCATCCCGAAATCCAAATGATTAAGAATGTTGGCAAAAAGGTGTTCTTTTTGACCTCCATCCCAAAAGGTAACGGCATATAGATAGAGGCTCAGCGCCTCCTGACCGATAATCGGGAGGTAGCACTGCACCAGGGAAGAGGTATCTTGCGACACCCGATTATTCTTTAGAAAAGAAAAACGGTCATTTGGTTTCATCTATTTTTCCTTTTTCTTTTTTGAGGATTGGGTGATCTGCTGGAGCAGACTCTCCAACTCACTCACATCCTTAAAGCTACGGTAAACACTGGCAAAACGAACATAGGTAATCTCATCAAGCTCTGCCAATTCTTCCATGACTAAGGCTCCAATGTATTCACTTTGAATCTCGTTCTCACTGCGACTACGGAGTTTTTGCTCGATGCGATTGACCACCATGTTGATTTCATCACTCGAAACAGGGCGCTTCTGGGCTGAGCGGATAATCCCATTAAAGATTTTATCTCTTGAAAACTGTTCTCGTGTACCGTCTTTTTTGACGACAACCAGCGTTCGTTCTTCAACTCGTTCATAGGTTGTAAAACGATGCTGACACTCGTCGCACTCACGTCTTCGACGGATGGTATTTCCTTCTTCGGCTTGACGGCTATCAACAACACTAGACTTGGTAGCCCCACATTTTGGACAACGCATGCTTCTCCTCCTTGTCGTTTTCTTTTCATTATACCATTTTTTGAGCAATTCCCAAAACAATTCTTATTTTTACTTGACAAGTTTTTTGTTTTATTGTATTATTTAATTAGAACAATAAAGAAAAAGAAAGGAGACTATGATGTCCTGGTCATTTGATAATACAAAACCCATTTATTTGCAGATTATGGAAAAAATCAAATTACAGATTGTTTCCCATGAACTGGAACCCAACCAACAGCTCCCAACCGTAAGGGAACTAGCGAGCGAGGCTGGGGTCAATCCCAACACAATTCAGCGCGCCTTGTCTGATCTTGAGCGCGAGGGCTTCGTTTATAGCAAGCGGACTACTGGTCGTTTTGTCACTGAGGACTTAGATCTCATCGTTCAGTCCCGCAAACAGCTTTCTGAGGAGCAACTGAAAAACTTTGTAACGGGCATGCTTCAATTCGGGTATCAAAAAGAAGAACTGCCAAGTGTGCTTAGCGAATACATCAAAGGAGTGTAAAATTATGACATTACTAGCATTTGAAAATGTATCCAAATCCTATGGGGCTACAGCAGCCCTTAACAATGTTTCCCTTGAGATTCCCGCTGGAAAAATCGTCGGGCTTCTCGGTCCAAACGGATCTGGAAAAACAACCTTGATCAAGCTGATCAACGGACTTCTCCAACCAGACCAAGGTCGTGTCCTCATTAACAACATGGACCCAAGTCCTGCTACCAAAGCCATTGTCTCTTATCTACCAGACACGACTTATCTGAATGAACAGATGAAAATCAAAGAAGCACTGACCTACTTTAAAACTTTCTACCAAGATTTCAATCTTGAGCGGGCTCAGCATCTTTTAGCAGATCTTGGCATTGATGAAAACAGTCGTCTCAAGAAATTGTCAAAAGGGAACAAGGAAAAGGTTCAGCTCATCCTCGTTATGAGCCGTGAAGCTCGTCTCTACGTGCTCGACGAACCGATTGGTGGTGTGGATCCGGCTGCCCGTGATTATATCCTCAATACCATCATCAACAACTACTCACCAACTTCAACTGTTTTGATTTCTACCCACTTGATTTCAGATATTGAGCCGATCTTGGACGAAATCATCTTCCTAAATAACGGAAAAGTCGTCCGTCAAGGAAATGTTGATGATATTCGTTATGAGTCAGGTGAGTCGATTGACCAGCTCTTCCGCCAGGAGTTCAAGGCTTAGACAAAGGAGATTATTATGTTTTGGAATTTAGTTCGTTATGAATTTAAAAATGTTAACAAATGGTATCTAGCTCTCTACGGTGCTGTGCTTGCAATTTCGGTTTTGATTGGTGCATCCATTTCTGGTATTAGTCAGACCTACACTAGCTATGGTAATGAGCCCTACTATCTGTTAGGTTTTCTGATCTTAGTTTTTGGGGGGCTCAGCGTTACTCTCTGGATCGCGACGATCTTTCTAATCGTTCGACGCTTCAAGGGAAGTGTCTACGATCGTCAGGGCTATCTGACATTGACTCTGCCCGTCTCTGAACACCAAATCATCACCGCCAAATTACTGGGTGCTCTCATTTGGTCAATCATAAGCTATATTATATTTATCTTGAGTATCATTATTATCTTCTCACTCACCCCTGTAGTGAAAGATTTGCCACTCCTCTATCGATTTATCTCTCCTTATCTCGGCTACGGTTGGCTCTATGCCCTCTCTCTTCTGGTGGGTTCAATTACTTGGATTTTATCTATTTACCTTTGCATCTCAATTGGTCAACTATTTAACGAGTATCGTACCGCTATGGGAATTTTAGCCTATATCGTGATTAACATCGTGATTGGCTATATTTCTATCTTCTTCCGAATGGATTATGATTTTAACCTCCTAATTAGCGTTGATATCCTCAAAGATTTCATTCTAGCAATTATCTACTACCTCGGAACCTACTATATCTTGAAAAATAAGGTTAACTTGCAATAAAAAATGCCCAGCTAGAAAGCTGGGTTTTTCTTTAACTCAATATCAAACTGGCTACAATGGGACTGACAAAGACGTAGAGAATACCGGTGACACCGATAGCCAAGCCACCCATGGCGCCTGCTACAGAGCCGTATCGAAAGGCCGTTCCCGTTCCGACAGCATGACCTGTCCCTCCAAGGGAAAGACCTACAGCCACTGGATCATCAATTTTCAACCACTTTAAAAGGGTTGGTCCAATAACACTAGTTAAAATCCCAGTTGCCACTACGACGACCAAGGTCACAGTCGTCAAACCCTGCAATTTTTCTGTAATCCCCACTGCCATGGCGGTTGTCACTGACTTGGGAAAGAGAGAAATGGCTAGGAAAAAGTCCATGCCAAAGATTTTCGCCACTATGGCAGTGAAGCTAGTATTGACAACTACTGCTAGCAGACTACCAAAGAGAATACTCCGAGCATGGTGCTTCATCAAGTGAAAACTCTTATAAAGCGGAATCCCTAGAGCCACTGTTGATGGGACTATCAAGTTATTCAGATAAACCCCACCTTGGTAGTAATCTTGGTAAGAAATACCCGTCACCTTTAGAAAGATGATAATGAAAATAGCTGACAAAAGCAAAGGCGTCGTCAATGGATGGGGAAAACGTCTGTAAATCAACATCCCCACTAGATAAGCTAGGATAGACAATGCAATCCCAAACAGAGGATTGGATACAAATTCGCTCATTTGGCATCTCCTTTCTCATAATCTCCTTCAAACCGTCTCTTGATGAACTGAACCACTAGGGCGATGAGGATAATGTTGATGACAGCCGCAAAAAAGACAATCAAGACAATGGGCAAGAGATAGGGGGCAATCACATCAAACTTTTCCATGATTCCCACTGCTGGTGGCAAAAAGAGAATGGTCATATTGGCCAGCAAGAAATTTCCGACCATATTGACATGTCTGGTCCTCAGCCACTTGAATTGCAGGGCTAGAAAAAGAATAATCAAACCGATAATACTGCCTGGGATAGGCAGATGAAAGAAACTGGAAATCCCTTCACCAATAAGAGAAATCACAAAGAGAATCATTAATTGAACATATAACTTCATCTCAAACTCCTTGAAATAGAATTCTTGCATACCAGTTTACTCTTTTTTCAGAAAATTTCAAGGAAATACCGAAATTTTTCTTTCTTGCAAGGATTAGTTAAAAGTAGTATAATCATTGCATGCGCAATCATCTTGTGTTACAAAGACAATCAGTAATGACTTTGTGATTTTTACTTTGAAAAGAAAGGAGAAAGCAATGACCTATTTGGAAAAGTGGTTTGACTACAATCGCCGTCAAAAGGAAATAGAAGCCTTGTTAGAAGAAACCATTGCCCAGCAGAGTGAACAAAGGCTGACTTTGAAAGAGTTTTATCTGCTCTACTATCTGGACCTAGCTGATGAAAAATCCTTACGGCAGATTGACCTGCCAGATAAACTCCATCTCAGCCCGAGCGCTGTTTCTCGAATGGTGGCTCGACTAGAAGAGAAAAACTGTGGTTTGCTTAGTCGCAGATGTTGCGATCAGGATAGACGAGCTAGTTTTATCTGTCTGACTGACGAAGGACAAACAACTCTAGCCTACCTGCAAAAAGCTGTCGAAGAAAGACTGGAAACCAGTCTTGACTTCATTTCTTAATCCGATTTTTAAAAAAGTTGCGTGCGCAATCATTTTTCTTGACATTCCTCTGTTCAAGGAGTACAATAAAGTCAAGATCGAATAAAGGAGTTTTATATGATCGAAATTACCTACCTAGACGCCAGCAAACAAGAGAGAACTATGACTTTCGAATCTTATGAAGAATTTGAACGTTCTCAACAAGCCTGCCTTATCGGCGTCGCGGATTACTACACTGTCCAAAAATTAACTTACAATGGTCATGATTTGGACTACCATGGGACTTATGGAGATGTCTTCTTCTATCTCATGAAACAAGATTTAAGCCAATATAACTAAAAAAGGAGAAATACAATGGCAAAAGCAATTACAGATGCAACATTTGAACAAGAAACAAAAGACGGTTTGGTCTTGGTCGATTTCTGGGCAACTTGGTGTGGTCCATGTCGCATGCAAGGTCCGATCTTGGATAAATTGTCTGAAGAACTTTCAGAAGATGTCTTGAAAATCGTTAAAATGGACGTTGATGAAAATCCAAACACAGCTCGTGCTTTTGGAATCATGTCTATCCCAACCCTTCTCTTCAAAAAAGACGGCCAAGTGGTTAAACAAGTCGCAGGTGTTCACACAGCAGAACAAATCAAGGCCATCGTTGCTGAATTAAGTTAATCACACGAGAGACCAAGTGGATTCATTTGGTCTCTTTTTTCTTGCCCTTTGCCATTTTTCAAAAAATATGCTAGACTGTAGGTAGAATATTACGATGTTTGGGACATGCCATCGCTAAAAAAAACCTCTACTTGGTATTTTTTAGCTCCCCTCAAGGGAGCTTTTTGCGTGCTCTGAACATTTCCCATTTTGGAAGGAGTACTATGAAACGTCAATCAGCCTTGGTCGTCTTTAGTGGCGGTCAAGATTCCACAACCTGCCTCTTTTGGGCTAAAGAACACTATAAAACAGTCGAAGCTGTCACCTTTGCCTACGGCCAACGTCATCATCTCGAAATTCAAGTTGCTAGAGAAATCGCTAAGGAACAAGGCATTCGTCATCACATCTTGGATATGTCTCTACTGGGACAAATCACTGAAAATGCCTTGACTTCTGATCTGGAAATCGAGCAAAAAGAGGGAGAGATTCCCAATACCTTTGTTGACGGTCGCAACCACCTCTTTCTGTCCTTTGCGGCAGTTCTTGCTAAGCAACGAGGCATTAAAGACATCGTCACAGGTGTCTGCGAGACAGACTTCTCAGGCTACCCTGATTGTCGAGATGTCTTTGTCAAATCCCTTAATGTTACTCTCAACCTTGCCATGGATTACGACTTTGTTATCCAAACACCTCTCATGTGGCTGGACAAGGCTGAAACTTGGGACTTAGCCGACCAACTCGGTGCCTTTGACTATGTTCGTGAAAAGACCTTGACCTGCTACAACGGAATTATTGGAAGTGGCTGTGGAGATTGCCCAGCCTGCCACCTACGTCAGCATGGCCTTGATGTTTATCTCTCACAGAAAGGAGAGGGCTAATGTTTTTTGCTCCCAAAGAAATCAAACAGGAAACTGGGGAATCTCTTGTCTACAATCCTCACAGAACCTTGGTATCAAAAGAATTTACTTTCGACGCTGCCCACCACCTCTTTCACTATGAGGGAAAATGCAAATCCCTGCACGGCCACACCTACCATCTGCAGATTGCTGTCAGTGGATTTTTAGATGAACGTGGCATGACCTACGATTTCGGAGACATCAAAGCTATCTACAAGAACTACTTAGAACCCCACTTGGATCATCGCTATCTCAATGAAACCCTGCCTTATATGAACACGACTGCTGAAAATATGGTTTACTGGATTTTCCAAACCATGAGTCAAGAGTTGCCAGACGAACGCGGTCTCTGTTTGGAATACGTTCGTCTCTATGAGACTCCGACTGCCTTTGCAGAGTTTAGACGGGAGTGGTTAGATGACTAGGGAACGTGTCCTCAAACTACCAGTTCTGGAAATTTTCGGCCCAACCTTTCAAGGTGAAGGTCGTGCTATTGGGCAGAAAACTATGTTTGTCCGTACTGCAGGTTGCGACTACCACTGCGACTGGTGCGACTCTGCCTTTACTTGGGATGGTTCTGAAAAACCTACTCGTATGACAGCTGACGAGGTCATTGCTGAGTTGGATAAACTGGGAAGCTACGACTACGTTACCCTATCTGGCGGAAATCCTGCTATCCTAGCAGCCAACATGGCTCAACTCGTCACCAAACTCAAGGAACGCGGTGTCACTCTGGCTGTTGAGACCCAAGGCTCCCGCTGGCAAAATTGGTTAAAAGATATTGACCAGGTCACTCTTAGCCCCAAACCTCCTTCCTCCAAGATGGAGGTCAACTTCGAGACCTTGGATTTCATCGTTTCCCAACTGGACCCTGACAAAGTCACCTTTAAAATCCCTGTCTTTGATGATGCCGATTTGGCCTTTGCCAAAGGCATTCAAGAGCGCTACCAACCAGATGTTCTTTTCTTATCAGCAGGAAACCCTGAGCCCAAGGCTACGGGCAATATTGTCCAAGACCAACTGGACCGCCTCAAAGAACTCTGGGAACACGTCGCTGCTGACGATAGCTGGGGCAATGTCCGCGTCCTCCCTCAACTCCATACCCTCCTCTACGATAACCAACGTGGTGTTTAAATTAGAAAGAAAAAATCATGTCACAACAAGAAGAAATGAAAAACTTAAGCCTACTAGGCAACAAAGAGACCAACTACATTTTTGACTATCAACCAGAAGTCCTCGAATCCTTTGACAATCGTCATGTGGAAAATGACTATTTCATCAAATTCAACTGCCCTGAATTTACTTCCCTCTGCCCAATCACTGCTCAGCCAGACTTTGCGACGATTTATATTTCCTACATTCCTGACAAGCTCTGCGTCGAGTCAAAATCCCTCAAACTCTACCTCTTTAGCTACCGAAATCATGGAGATTTTCATGAAAACTGTATCAACACCATCGGGAAAGACTTGGTCAACTTGCTAGACCCTCGCTATTTAGAGGTCTGGGGAAAATTCACTCCGCGCGGTGGTATTTCAATCGACCCTTACTACAACTACGGTAGGCCTGGAACCAAGTATGAAGGCTTGGCAGAACAACGCCTCTTCCAACACGACCTTTATCCAGAGAAAATTGACAACCGCTAATACTCTTCGAAAATCTCTTCAACCCGCGTCAACGTCGCCTTGCCGTATGCATGGTTACTGACTTCGTCAGTTTCATCTACAACCTCAAAACCATGTTTTTAGCTGACTTCGTCAGTTCTATCTACAACCTCAAAGCAGTGCTTTGAGCAACCTGCGGCTAGTTTCCTAGTTGGCTCTTTGATTTTCATTGAGTATAAACAGATACGAAAAAGCCCTGTTCCTCAAGATGAGGAGCAAGGCTTTTTGAATTTCAATTATTCTTCTGTTCCAAGGAAGTTTTTAGCAACAAGAGCTGCAAGTACACCACCAACGATTGGAGCAAGGATGAAAATCCAAACTTGTTGAAGAGCTGCGCCACCAACCAAGACAGCTGGTGCCAAGCTACGAGCTGGGTTAACTGAAAGTCCAGTAATGTTCAATCCCACAAGGATCATTGCCATCAAGGACAAACCAATGACCAAACCAGCAATCGCACCATTGCCCTTGCTTGCTGATGTTACAGTCATGATAACTAGGACAAACAAGAAGGTTGCGATGACTTCAAACAAGAAACCACCAAAGACAGTGACACCGTTTGCCAAGGCATTTTCACCAAGACTAGCAGTTGACATGCCTGAGTTAGACAAGAGGAAGAATACTGCAGCTGACGCAAGGAAAGCTCCAACTACTTGTCCAAGGATGTAGTTTACAAGCTCTGAAGATGACAAACGTTTGTTTACAAACATAGCGATCGAAACAGCTGGATTCAAGTGAGCACCTGAAACAGTTCCGATTGAGAAAGCTGCAACTACGATGGCCAAACCAAAAGCAAGAGCAATCCCAAGGTGCCCAAGACCTTCAACACCATTTCCAAAAACAACAGCTCCTGTTCCGATGAACACAAGCATAAATGTACCGATTAATTCAGCAACAAATTTTTTCATGATAAGTCTCCTTTTTTCAAACTATGTATTAGTCTATCAAAAGAAGGAAAGGGTTTCAAGAAAATTGATTGGAAATTTACTGGTTTGCCTTACTGTCTTTTAATTGAGGGATTCGATAAAAAATACATTCCCTCTATGGGAATTATCAGTTGCCTATCTCATTAGCATTTAGCAACTTAATATAATCCAGACCCCATTTCTCGACAGCATCTAAAACAACTCTGAATTCCTGCCCCATTTCGGTTAAGCTGTACTCAACTCGTGGTGGAACTTCGGCATAGACCTTTCGTTGAACAATCTTATCCTTTTCTAATTGACGGAGATGACGGGTCAAAATAGTTTGAGTAATCCCAGGCAATAATCTCTGTAATTCTTTAAATCGTTTAGTACCCGTACTCAACTGATAAATGATTACCAGTGCCCATTTCCCCGTTAAAACCCTCTGCGTTGTCGCAAATGGACAAATACCATACTCACTCACTTTATTTGGCATAAAATATCTTCTTTCTATTTTTTTAAAAAAATTTATCTTTTAGTATCAATAATAGTACTACTTTTGATACTAGCTATCGAAAAAGTGTCTACTTGTTTTTTTGATTTTAACTGTTACAATTATACCATAAAAAAGAAATGGAGAATAGATATGTCAACAAACTTAGAAATTTTCAATGCTTATAACCAAGCTTTAATTGCTGGTGACTTTCCTGGTGTCTTTGAAACGATGGCAGACGATATTGTCTGGCATCAACCTGGTAATCATAGTATATCTGGTTTAGTTGTTGGTAAGGACAAGCTAGGAACTCACCTAGCTACATTTGCTGAGAAAACTAATGGAACCTTTAAGGTGATAACAAATTGGGTTTCTGACAATAAGGATTTAATCGCAGCTAATGTTACTTTTATCGGAACACGTGCTGATGGTACTGAACTCAATATGAACGGGATTGACCTCTTCCGTATTGAAGACGGAAAAATCAAAGAAGTTTGGCTCTTCTCTTCAGATCAAGCTGAAGAAGATAGCTTTTGGGGATAATTTAAGAGGCCAGGACAAAAAATTTTGATTTTAGGAATTCTTTATTATAAATTTTTAAAATCGATAGATTAGAAAAAAAGCGAACAAGACAGTATTCCGAGTGTCAGATAACTCGTTTTGTTCGCTTTTTATATTTAAGGTTAGACTTTTGTCCCAGACTCTTTTAATTTACTCTCCCAACTCAGCACTGTAGGCGATAATCTGATCAACTGTATCAGACAAGAATTGGATGGTATCACGGAGTGGTTTGTCCGTTGAGATATCGGCTCCGATAATCATGGCTGACTCAAGCGGTGTCTTGCTACCACCTGATTTAAGGAGATTGAGCCAGTCTTCAGCTCCAGTTTCTGAATGTTTCAGATTAAGGTAACCTGCAGTCGAGATGACTAGTCCAGCTGAGTAGGTATAACTATACAAGCCCATGTAATAGTGAGCTTGTCGCATCCAAGTCAAGGCCGCATCGTCGTCAATTTCAATAGCATCTCCCCAGAAATCTGTCAAAACTTCCTTCATAATGCTGTTGAGTTTGCTTGCCCCAAAGGTCTCCCCTTCTTCAATCAGTGTATAAACCTTACGCTGGAAGGCTGCTTCCAAGAGGTGGGTGATGAAATTATGGAAGTAGGTGTCTGTCAAGCGGTGGGCAAGGGCAAAACGTTTTTGACGCGGGTCGTCAGACTGGTGCTCTAAGTAATCACTTAAAAGCAATTCATTAAAGGTTGATGGCGCTTCGACGTAGTAGGTCGACATGTGGGCATTGAAGTAACTTTGGTGATTGTCTGAAAAGATAAATTGACCAGAATGCCCGATTTCATGAATCAAGGTATAGACATCGCTCAAACGGCCTGTCCAGCTCATGAGGACATAAGGGTGCACGCGATATGGATCCGCCGCATAACCACCAGACTCCTTGCCACTATTAGCAGCAAAGTCTACCCAGCGCTCTTCTTGGTAACGGGCAATTTCTTGAGTGTATTCTTGACCCAATGGTGCGACTGACTTCATAACCAAATCATAGGCATCGTCAATAGTCACTTCAGGATTGAGGGCGCTGTCCAAGTCCAATTTCCAGTCTGCAAAGGTCATCTTTTCAAGACCATTCACCTTGGCAACATGCTTGAGGTATCTCTGAGCGACTGGCGCAAATTCTTGCATAATGAGGTCAATCTGACGGTCAAACATGGCACGGTCCACTTCTTGCTCAGCCAGAAGATAATCAAAGACTGAGTCGTAGCCCTTCATATCTGCCAAGAGTTTTTCAGACTTGACTTGGGCTAGATAGACAGCTGCAGCTGTATTTTGGTGCTTACGAAGTCCCTCTGAGAAGGAACGGAAAGATTTCTCACGAATCTCAGCGTCCTCGTGATTTTGGTAGAAATTCTCATAAGTCACAAAGCTGTTTTTATAAGTCTTGCCATGGGCTTCAAAGTCAGCCATTTCAAAGTCCCCAGCTCGCATCTTGGTGTAAATATCCTGTGGACTGTAGAAAACTTCACCAAGATTGGTCAAGACCTTCTCCACGTCTGCCCCTAGGTAGTGGGCTTTTTTGATTTTGGCCTGACGAATGGCTGCCGTCAAATGCGGCAATTCACCCAAATGATCCAAGACTTCCTCATCAGCTTCCACCAAGGCATCATCAAAGAAAGTCAAAGCTACACTAGCGTCTGTCTCAAATTCCATCCCAGCTTGGGCGATATTAGCAAAATCTTCATTGCTATAGTCTGTCGTCTGAGGCATAAAGCCGTAATTGCCGATATGGCTCATCTGGATATAGATTTGCTCCAATTCTGCAAAGGCCTTCTCAAAATCTTCAAAAGTGTGAAGATTACCCTTGTAGTCACGGCTAAATTGATTGATGTCTTCACGCGTTTTCTCGATTGCACGCAAGAAATCCTCACGGTCTTGGTATAGGGCAGTTAAATCCCAAAGTTCCTTTTCAGGAAATTCTGAACGGTGTTTTTGTTCCATTTTCTTCCTCTTATTTCTCTAATTCTAATAATACACTAAGGGCTGATAAAGCATAAAGTGGGGCTGTTTCTGCTCTTAGAATGCGAGGTCCAAGACCTGCCAAGACGGCTCCTTTAGCTTCAAAAGACTCAATTTCTGCAGGTGAAAGACCCCCTTCTGGACCAAAGATAAAGAGCAATTTGGCTCCCTTTTCAAGACTAGCAACTGCTTGTAGAAGCGCAGCGGCTTCTCCTTCTTTGGCCGACTCTTCATAGGCCACTACGATAGAGTCGAACTGGTCTAGTTGTGCTAGAAAGTCTGCTTTTTTCTCAAAAAGTTGAATACTTGGAACGATATTACGCTTGCTTTGTTCTGCCGCTCCAAGGGCGATTTTTTCTAGTTTTTCGACTTTCTTGCCCAATTTCTTACCATCCCACTTGGCGACCGACCAGTCAGCAGGAAAGGCCCAGATTTGGCTAGCACCCAGTTCTGTCACTTTTTGAGTGATAAATTCCAGCTTATCTCCCTTGGGAAAGCCTGATGCGATAGTCACTTGGATTGGCAGTTCCACATTGTCAGCTAATTCTTCGAGCAATTCAAACTGACGAGCTTCCACATCTAGCACGCGCGCCAAATGCTTAATCCCATCATCAAAGACCAAGGTTACCTGATCATCTTCCTTCAAGCGCATGACCTGAAACATATGCTTGCTGGTTTCCTTGTCCTCAATGGTGACTGGCGAGGTAGCATTACCCTTGACAAAATACTGTTGCATGCTAGCCTCCAATCACACCTGAAATATCCTTGGTCTTCTTAAAGACACAGGCATTCCACTCCCCTTGAATCATGTGGGTTTCAAGGAAAAATCCAGCTGACTCAGCCGACTCGCGCACCATGTCCCACTTGTCCTTGATAATGCCACTCATGATGAGGTAGCCTTCATCCTTGACCAAGCGATAAGCATCCTCTGTCAGATGAATGAGAATATCCGCTAAGATATTAGCCACGATGACATCTGCTTCAATCTCCACACCCTTGAGCAAATCTCCAGCAGCAACGTGGATGTTTTCCATGCCAGTGTTGAGCTCAATATTTTCTTGAGCCACCCGAACCGCCACATCATCCAGGTCGTAAGCGAAAATTTCCTTGGCACCCAGAAGAGAGCTAGCAATGGAGAGGACACCTGAACCAGTTCCCACATCTAAAACCGTTTCACCACCACGAAGAACCTGCTCCAAGGCAAAAAGGCTCATCTTGGTCGTTGGATGCGTTCCAGTCCCAAAGGCCATACCAGGATCCAGTTTGATAATCTTTTCTCCCGCAGTCGCCTCATAGTCCGTCCAAGACGGCACAATGGTCAAGTCATGAGTAATGCGAGCTGGTTCATAGTATTTCTTCCAGTTGTCAGCCCAGTCTTCCTCAGCCAAGGCAGTCGTGCCCATCTTGACCTCTCCTAGATCCATAAAGTCTGTCAATTCTGCTAAATGAGCCTGCAAATCTGCCTCAACCACTGCTACATCAACCGTATCAGGATAGTAGGCGGTCACTACGATTTCTTCTTGTTGCTCAACCTCTGGGAAGATCTCACCGAAGCGATCCACATTTCCCACATAGTCCATGCTGTCTTCGATCGCAACACCTTGAGCACCTAGCTCAATCAAGAGATTGGAAACCAACTCCTCTCCCTCACGCTTGACTGTAACTTTTAACTCTTGCCATGTTTCCATTTTATTCTCCTTAACAACCCATCATTTCTTCTAATTCTTTTAAGGTCTTACCGTTTTTATCTTTCCAGTCCATTCGTCCATTGGTATTCATTCCTATAACAAAAGCTGCTGCATAAGAAGGACTAGAGAAAAGTTGTTTCTCCTGTAAAATGCCATCTTTGATTACATTTGTATCAATTAATTCTTTACGAAGTTTTTGTAGACTAGATGGGATTACGTTGGAATCTATCAACTCTATTTGACTGCCCTCCAAAACTACAAAACCTTCCGAAGTACGTTCACAACATGCTTCTATTACTTTATTAGATTTCTTAGATTTTCGTTTTAAGTATAAATAAGTTAACTGATCATTAGATAAGTCTTTCTCCGATATCTTTGTCATAGGAACGAACACTCGATATCCTAAGGTTCCTACAATCATCAAGGTGTTTTCAACAACCTCGTCCAACTCTGATTGCTTCTCTTCCGTTACATTCCCAGAATTTGGCTCATTCCCGTTTTTCACAATATATCGCCCAGATTCTTTAGCTAGCTGAGTAAATTTATTTTCCAGATAGCTAATTTCTGTCGGACCAAAGGAATTATTCTGCGTCGTCAAAATAATGACATCATTAAAATAATCTGCGTGATTATCACGAGTATGTTCCTGCACACGAAAAAGGACTCCCTCTCCATTCTTGCGATTCGTTGCCTGCCCGATGTAGGTAACATCCTTTTGCTTATCCTCATCACGTCCAAATAGGAAATAAATCCCACTTTGCTTCATTTCGTCACGAGATTTTAAATCAGCCAATTGAATACGAGGAATTTTATAAATCACCCCTGTCCAATTTGACAAAGTACACTTGATTTTTCCAGTCACTTTACCATCCATAAGAAACATGTTGATATTTTTACTACGATTTGACATCTATCTTACTTCCTTAATATAATCCCTCACCCTATCCTGCAACTGAGGCACAACCTTATCTGAGCCAAGAAACTCCTCAATGCTCATCAGTTTATAGCCCTGTCCTTCATCGCCAAAGGTGATCTTGTCAAACTGTTCCTGCGTTAACTTGCCAACTAGAAAGACCGACTCTTTCCCCTCAAAAAGCATACTGGGATAAACCTTACTCCAAAGCAGACAATCCTCAGTCAGATGAATTCCTAGTTCTTCGTAAACTTCACGCGCCACGCACTCAAAGGGACTTTCATCACCCTCTCGTCCGCCACCTGGCAATTCCCAGGTATTAGGGTATGGAATGTTTGACTTATCATCCCGCAAGATAGTTAAAATTTTATCATCACAAAAGAGGGCAATTTTGCAACCTGTAAAATCAGAAATTTCTATTTCCATGTTAGACTCCTAATATCTCGGATAAGGATAAAACTCTCCTTCTTCCAAGCCTGCTTTTCCTTCTTCAAAGACTTCTTGGTTCCATTCCATGACGAACTCTTCTGCTTCTGGGTCTTCCAAAAAGTCCATGAGGGCATCCAGCCCAACCTCGGCAGTATCTTTAAGGAAAAGGGCAAAATAAGCTAAAAACTCACGTGAAAAACCTTTTTTAGGCAGGTAAGGGATGACAGTCAGATAGTCTTCTTCATTGACGGTTGACTTGGCAGGATTGTAAAAGAGTACCGCTTCCTCAAAGAGGATATCGTCTGACGAAACCTCTCCGTCTTCATCCACCATCTCCACACCTGCAGCATTTTGCGCTTCCAACAGAAAACTCACTTCAACCGCGTGGTTGCGCTTGTCCCAACTAATCTCAAAGTCAAAGGGAAAATTCTTCTCCAACTCTTCCTCTAAAACATCTAAAAATCCATATGTTGCCATTTTGTCCTCTTTCTATGCGACTCTTTAATCGCCCCGATTACTCGGAAATGTGCTAAAATAGATACTACCATCTTACCACATATACATCAGAAAATCCACGTTAGAAAGGACTGCTATGCCAGACAATCTCGCGCTTCGCATGCGCCCTAAAACCATCGACCAGGTCATCGGCCAGGAGCATCTGGTCGGACAAGGAAAAATCATCCGTCGCATGGTGGAAGCCAACCGCCTGTCTTCCATGATTCTATATGGACCTCCGGGAATCGGCAAGACCAGTATTGCCTCTGCCATCGCAGGGACGACCAAGTATGCCTTTCGAACTTTCAATGCGACAGTTGATAGTAAAAAACGACTGCAAGAAATCGCCGAAGAGGCGAAATTTTCTGGTGGCCTCGTCCTATTACTAGACGAAATCCATCGTCTTGACAAGACCAAGCAAGACTTTCTTCTTCCACTCTTGGAAAGTGGACTGGTCATCATGATTGGCGCTACGACTGAAAATCCTTTCTTCTCTGTCACTCCTGCCATTCGTAGCCGTGTTCAAATTTTTGAGTTGGAACCTCTGTCTAACCAAGACGTCAAAGAGGCCCTGCAGATAGCTCTAAGTAACCCTGAGCGTGGTTTTGATTTTCCAGTAGAACTAGATGAGGATGCGCTGGATTTCATTGCTACCTCTACAAACGGAGACCTTCGCTCTGCCTTCAACTCACTGGATTTGGCAGTTCTTTCTACCCCTGAGAATGACAAGGGCATTCGCCATATCACCCTAGACATCATGGAAAATAGCCTGCAGCGGAGCTACATTACCATGGATAAGGACGGAGATGGCCACTATGATGTTCTCTCAGCCCTGCAAAAGTCTATCCGTGGCTCAGATGTGGATGCTAGTCTTCACTATGCTGCCCGCTTGATTGAGGCTGGTGATTTGCCAAGTCTCGCTCGTCGTTTGACTGTTATCGCTTATGAAGATATCGGTTTGGCCAATCCTGAAGCTCAGATTCACACCGTGACTGCTCTGGATGCTGCACAAAGGATTGGTTTCCCAGAAGCCCGCATTCTCATTGCCAATGTCGTGATTGATTTGGCCCTTTCTCCAAAATCCAACTCAGCCTATGTAGCTATGGATAAGGCGCTTGCCGACCTCAAAACATCAGGGCACTTGCCTATTCCGCGACACCTGCGTGATGGGCACTACAGTGGAAGCAAGGAACTGGGGAATGCCCAAGACTATCTCTATCCACACAACTATCCTGGAAATTGGGTCAAGCAAGACTATCTACCAGAAAAAATCCGTAATCATCACTATTTCCAAGCAGAAGATACTGGTAAATATGAACGGGCTTTGGCTCAAAGAAAGGAAGCTATCGACCGTTTGCGAAAAATCTGAAATCCTTTTCAAAAAATTGCACTTTCCTCTTGATTTTTTTTGAAAAAGTGGTATCATATAAACATAGAAACGCTGTGGTGTACGACTTCACACTTAAGTGTTGACCGACTATTTTTTGTATTATTAGGGAAACAAAAGTCTTCTAACAGCATGTAGGCCGTCTCACACGGAAACAGCTTCAGTTAGAGCGAGTTGCCCACCTGCTTAATTGCGCGGGTTCAATACAAACCGTGAAGTTTCGGCACCAATACAGCTTTTTCTTTGCCTCCTTAGCTCAGCTGGCAGAGCAGCGGACTCTTAATCCGTGGGTCACAGGTTCGATCCCTGTAGGGGGCATCTAAATACAACAGGAAAAAGCCTTGTAAATCAAGGCTTTTTTTGCTTGTCTATAACTGATTTACCCCATCATTTGTCCCACATTTTAAATCTATCTTTTCTTTTTGAATCAAATTACATCTTTACAAATAGTGTAAAGCCAGTTACTTTTGCTTTGATGCCATACAATATTTTCATGTAGAGAAGACAAATTTTATCTTCTCTTTTTATTTTCAAAATAATAAAAACTGATTTTCTTTTCATAAATCAGACTGAAACTTCCAAATTTTCCATTTTGTTTATTGACATTTCCTCTAAAAAGGTGTATAATATTTTTATTATCAAACTATACCATACTATATAGGGGGTATTGAAATGAAATTTTCTAATCGTTTACTGCTATTCCTTGCAGGAGTTGTTTTTGTCCTTTTAGGACTTTTCCTATTTACAAACCCAGTAGCTAATCTTGTTGCTTACAGCTGGTGGATTGCATTTGGTTTACTGGTTTCTTCTATAGCAGCTATTTTAGGCTATTTCTCTGTACCAAAAGAGCTTCGCTCACCAGCTCATCTTTTCCAAGGGATTGTTAATCTTCTCTTAGCTCTTTACCTCGTTGCCTATGGCTTTGTGACGCTACCAGTTGTCATTCCAACTATTTTAGGAATTTGGTTAATTGTAGAAGCCATTATAGCTTTCTTTAAAGGCAATCGTCTGGGATTGATTTTCCCTATTATTGGCAACCATATCATGTGGATAGCGTTGCTTGCATTTTTACTAGGTCTAGTGATTTTGTTCAATCCAGTAGCTACAAGTGTCTTTGTCGTTTATGTCGTTGCCTTTGCATTTTTAATTGTTGGTTTCACCTATATCCTTGATGCCTTTCGTAAATAATCTAGCTGCCATTTTGGGCATATTAAAATAGCTGGGAAGTTACATTCTCAGCTTTTTCTGTTGCCTCCTTAGCTCAGTTGGTAGAGCAGTAGACTCTTAAGCTATGGGGCGCAGGTTCGAGCCCTGCAGGGGGCACATCTAAATCAACAGAAATAAGCCTTGAAACCAAGGCTTTTTTTAACGTCTAATAGCTTTTTGTAGAAAAGTATTTAAAAATAAAAGAGAAGAGAATCTCTCACTCTCTTCTCAGTATATCTTATTAAATTTAGTTTTTCTTAATCTACCTGATTTTCCTTTGCAACGACAAATTCCTTAATCAATCGATAGATAACAGCAAATATCGGTGTAAAGAATATCATTCCAAGCAGTCCGAAAAGATTCCCTCCGATACTAGCTGCTGCAAGTGTGAAAAGAGCTGGCAAACCAATAGACTGACCTACAACTTTTGGATAAATAAGGTTTCCTTCAATCAGCTGTATAACTTGATATAGAAGAAGAGAAAGTAAGGCTTGAGTAGGACTCACTGTGAAGATAAAAATCGCTCCCACAACACAAGCAATCATAGGCCCTACATAAGGAATGAACGATAGCACTCCTGCAAAGATACCTGTCATTACTCCATAGGGTATCCCAAACATGCTGTAACCAACCGCTATCATAACTCCTATGATAACTGCTTCAATCAGCTGACTCATCAAAAATTGGTCATAAGTCTCTAGTGCTACTTGTCCAATGTAAGTCAACTTTATCACCACCTTCTCTGGAAGAAAAACTTTTAGAAGTCGACTCGTCATCGCTGCCAAATGTTCCTTACTGGATAAAAATAAAAAGGTGAAGACTATAATCAAAAAGGCATTCATCAAACTTGAAAAAATATTGCCGATATTACTAGTCAGACCTGATAAAAAACCTATCAAAGCTTGGCTAATAGAACTAGATTGTCCCTGTATGCCTGATACGATAGTTGACAACATGTCTTTGGTTACAAATTCCGAGCTGCCTAGCAATTTCCCAAGTTGAGTAAGGACTGTTGAAAGGACTGTTCCCAGCTGACTAATAGTCTGAGCTAGGGTTGGCAGCACCAAAACCAAAAGAGCAATCACGATTAAGATAAGAGCTAGGAAAACAAGTACCATGGCAATCGGACGACGCAACTCTGCCTTTACCTTCAATTTAACTAAGTACTGTTCAATTTTTTTCATAGGAACATTAAGCACAAAAGCAATAACAGCACCATAAATCAAGGTTGATATTACATCAAAGAGAGAGATTGCTCCTGATATAAAGCTCGATGCATTCAGAATTACAAGAGCAACCAGCCCTATAAAAAGTATTAACGGGGTGTATTTTTTTACTAAGTTCATAAATTCTCCTTAATAAACATGTTTAGATACGACTATACTATTTGGTTTTTCAAACTCTCGATTAAGGTAGGCTTGGTAAGTTCCTGGAGCGATAAATCCTTTGGGTGAGAGGATATCGGTGCCAGCCTGACCGACTATGGTATCAGCCAAGAGCACACAGTTTGTAGATAAGACAAAGTAGGATTTAAACTTAGATTTGATAAATTTATAAAGTTCCCCATCTGTCTCATGTCTGATTTTATAAGCGTAGGTGTAGTCTTCCTTACCATCTTCCGTTTTAATTTTATCTGCGCTTGGCTCCCAAGGAATCGTTAGTTGTTTTAATTCAGCTAATTTTTCCTGAACCGCTTCTTCCATTTCCGGTGTCAAATCTATTCCGTAACCAAATAGCGTTTTTTGACTCTCACGTTTACATAGGTCAATGTACTTGTCACGATCACAGAAATATAAGACACCATCTCCTACCATGCCAAATAAGGTCTCAGAAGACGGATCATAGTTGCCATAAGAAATAACACGGCCTTGATAGCAGATATCCACATGACCAATTGCCGAAAACAGAGAGGTCTCAGCTGTATGAACAAAAATTTCAAGCTCCGCTGTCTTACCAGACTTCACCATTCCAAGATGGATATCCTCTCTCTCATCAGCATTTTCCTGCATGAATTTGTTGATTTTTGCTAAAGTACTTGCAGGGATGAGAGCGGCTAGGACAATAGGTAAGCTCATTCTTACACGACGTTTGAGATGGTTTTTCCCAATTTCCTCCTCAAACAAGAAACCATCACGGATATTGGACACACCATAAAGGAAAAAATAAGCCCCTAATACAAAGAGTTGAAAGACAGAATTTCCTGTAGAGGACAAAAGACTAGTCCCACCAAGAAAAACTAGTACGAGTCCATCTAGTAAGAGACGAAAACGAGGTCGAATTTTGTTTTTGCGGTAGAGAACATAGGTGACAAGGTTAATACTAGCATGAAAAATCTGATAAACTCCAATCACAAGAGCCAGAACATAAATCGGTATATCAGTCGCAAGATTAGAACCTAGCAAATATCCCAGCACTAACAATTTAACCAGCGCAACTCCCAAGGTGTCCGTTGACTGACTTTTTTTTAAAATACGTAATACTAAATCTACGACCGTTGCTATCCAAGCTAAAAACAGAACCAGGCGAATAACTGTTACTGGCAACCAAGTCCCCGTGACCATCAAGATGAGACCTAGCAGAACAAACAAGAACCCCTGAGCAAGTAATTTCTTACCTGTCAGACCTAAAGATAGAATTTTCGCCATATAAAAACCTTTCAACAATAAAAATTAAACACTCCGATTAAACTGACTAGTAAATAGCCAACACTACAAACAGCCTGTGCCAGCAACATATGGTGACTAGAAATGACTGTAATAATGTCACCATCTTGTCTTATGCACTTCTAAAATTTGTTATATTGATTAGAAACCAGAGCTTATAAAAACTAGCTAAACTCGAGAGATAGACACAATTGCGACGAAAAAATGTATAACCAATTCAACTTGTTAAGGTAAGAAAGCATTATTTCCAATCTATTAATTATTCATCTATTACCTATTATGACACAATATTCCCTATAGTTCAACTTTTTACTTGTTTTTATATTACACGGACTAAAAAGTTTTCAACAGTTGATTGCATGTGTTTTAATAAGTTTTAACCTTTCTTGGTTAGATAAAAAAAGAACCATACAGTTTAGAATCTGTATGGTTTTTGCCCCACTTTTGTCCCATTTTTAAATCATGACATTGAAAATACCTAAAATCACTTATATTTCAATATTTTTAATTGCTCTCAATATGAAAGTCCTTTCCAAATCCCTGTAGGGGGCATCTAAATCAACAGGAAAAAGCCTTGGAATCAAGGCTTTTTTGTGTAGTCTTAGCACTAAAAAACGATAGAAAAAACACCCCTTCTGAACTGCACCCCAAAAGTTAGACAGAAAAAACCTAACTTTTGTGGCGCAGTTCATTCGCGTCACATGAAGTTATTTAAGCATCTCCTTTTTTTTTTTTACCATTTTCTGTTATAATAAATTGTACTTCTAAAATAGAAAGGTCTTAAGATGACAACTCTTATTAAACATAAACGTGTAGAATTTTCAGAACTTTTTTATGACTTAGTTTTTGTTTTTGCAATTTCAAAAGTAACTACTTTAATTGACCATCTTCATAACGGTATTTTGACTTGGAATTCTTTCCTTGATTTTCTCATTGCTACTTTGTTTCTCATCGATTCCTGGATGATTCAAACCGATTATACCAATCGCTATGGAAAGAACTCTTTATTTAACATAGTAATCATGTTTATCAAAATGGGAATTTTACTCTTTATAGCCAATATGATTGGACCTGATTGGCAACAATATTTTCATTATCTCTGTTGGGCTATTGGTACATTAACCCTTACCTTATTTTTTCAATATTTGGTTGAATTTTTTAGAAAATCAACCGATGATGCTAATCGGGAAAGTATCAAAGGTTTTCTATGGATAACAGGTCTAGGAAGTTTAGGAGTCTATCTAACAGCTCTTCTTCCTATTTACCTTAGAGTCTATATCTTATTTGTTAGTATTCTGCTAACATTTATTATGCCAAGTATCTTGCTTAATAAAGATAAGCATTACCAGGTAAATCTCCCCCATTTAATCGAGCGCATCTCCCTTCTTGTCATTATTATGTTTGGAGAGATGATTACGGAGCTAGCTAACTTCTTTACAATCGAGAATTTCTCGATTTATTCGGTTCTTTATTTCATTATTATGATTTCTCTGTTCTTGTTTTATTTTGGTCAATTCGACCATGCTATTGATGAAAAATCTAATCAAAAGGGGCTATTTCTAATTTACAGTCACTATCCTATTTTCATTGGGCTTATGATGATGACTGTATCGATGAGTTTTCTTCTGAATCCTGAAGCTAATCGTCTCTTTGCAACCAGCTTCTCTTATATCGGATTTGGCCTCTTTCAAGCTGCTGTCCTAGTAAATGGGCCCCATAACAAACACTATCTTCGCTATTCGAAAAGTTACTACTGTGTCCAAGCTACACTCTATCTGGCTGCCTTGATTCTCTCTTTAATCTTTGCTTCTAATCCTATAATAGTAGTAAGTATTACAACCATTTTAGCTCTAGCTATAGCTATTCATTCTATTTATTTTTATATGACACAGACTAAAAAACATTCCACACCTTACTGGGAGTTGTTTTAATGAGTTTATAACATAAAAAAAGCCTTGACTTCAAGGCCTTTTTGCTTTCTATCTAAACTTTTTCATAAGGTATTTTCGTACAGGTGCTTCAACTATTTGAACGATTTCAAATCCTTCTTTTTGATAGAGATGCTGGGCTGCTTGATTTGCTTCGAAGACATTTAAAGAAATAGTATCTATGTCTTCATTTTCAAAGACCAAACTAACAAATTTCCTTAAAGCCTGGCTACCTAAGCCTTGCCCCTGTTTCTGGGGGTTGATAAAAAATCTTCCAATATGAAGATTGCTGTCTTCTTGCCTGATTTTCTGGATAAGCCCCACAAACTCTTGTCCTTCAAAGATTGAAAAGATTCCTTCCAAATCTTGCAAAACTTGAATTGTCAAGGGAAAAGGAATCATTGTTCCCATCCATTGTTCTTGAAAGGATTTGCCAAGGAAGTTGGACCATTGGCATACGAGCTGAGCGTTTTCTGTACTCACCTTTTCTTCAAAACGAATTATCATCTTTGCCTCACCATCTTATCTATGTTTCTTTATTATACTACTTCTTCTATTTTTTACGAATAGATAAGTATGATTGATCTTTATTTTTTTCTTGTCGGGAACATTCTCGCTTCCTTTCTAGGTTTGGTCATTGACCGTTTCCCTGACCAATCCATTATTCGACCAGCTAGCCACTGCAATTCCTGTCAGACTCGCTTGCGTCCGCTAGATTTGATTCCTATCCTTTCGCAGGTCTTCAATCGCTTTCGCTGTCGCTACTGCAAGATTCGCTATCCATTCTGGTATGCTCTCTTTGAACTCGGCTTAGGGCTTGTCTTTCTGGCTTGGTCTTGGGGCTGTATTTCCATAGGACAAGTCATCCTCATCACTGCTGGCTTGACCTTGGGTATCTACGACTTTCGCCATCAGGAATATCCCCTACTGGTCTGGCTGACTTTTCACCTAATCATCCTGGCTTTCTGTGGTTGGAATCTGGTCATGGTCTTCTTTCTTGCCCTTGGAATTTTGGCGCATTTTATCGATATTCGCATGGGTGCAGGGGATTTTCTCTTTCTGGCTTCTTGTGCTCTCGTCTTTAGTGTGACCGAACTACTCATCTTGATTCAGTTCGCTTCTGCAACAGGAATTCTAGCCTTTCTCCTGAAAAAGAAAAAGGAAAGACTTCCTTTCGTGCCTTTCCTCTTACTTGCTGCTTGCATGATTATTTTTGGTAAGCTACTGCTTGTTTGATAAAGTCCTCAATTGGCTCTCCTTGGTGGAGAGCTTTTACGATTTTTGAACCGACGATAACGCCATCTGACACTGCATTGAAACGTTCTACATCAGCTTGACTAGAAACACCAAAACCTGTCAAGACTGGGATGTCAGCTACTTGATGCAATTGTGCCAAGTGCTTGTCCAAGTCTGCACGGTAATTGCCTGACTTCCCTGTCACCCCATTAATGGCAACGGCATAGACGAAGCCTTCTGCCCCTGCAATCAACTCTTTTTGACGCTCAAGTCCTGTTGTCAAACTAACTAGGGGAATCAAGGCGATGTCTGTGTCTGCCAAAAATGGTTCTACAAAGTTAGCATGTTCATGAGGCAGGTCTGGGATAATCAAACCCTTAACTGCTGTATCTGCCAAATCTTTGACAAATTTCTCAACACCGTACTGAAAGAGGGGGTTGAAGTAGGTCATGATGACCAGTGGAACCTCTGTTTGAATGGTTTTCAAGGTTTCAACCAAAGCCTGGGTAGAAGTCCCGTGGGCTAGACTGCGCAAACCTGCTTCTTCGATAACAGGCCCATCTGCAACAGGATCTGAAAAGGGAATGCCCACTTCAATTGCAGAGACACCCAAATCTTCTAAAAAGTGGATTGTTTCTCCTAGTCCATCCAAACCTTTCTCATGGTCTCCAGCCATGATATAGGGAACGAAAATTCCTTTTCCAGTTGCTTTAATAGCTTTCAATTTTTCTGTTAATGTCTTAGGCATGAGCTTCTCCCTTCTTTGCTACTTCTGCTTCCAAGCGGTCTTTAACTTGAACTACATCCTTGTCGCCACGACCTGATAGACAGACAATCATGGACTTGTCTGGTCCAAGTTCTTTGGCTAATTTCACCGCAAAGGCGATAGCATGGCTAGATTCCAAGGCTGGGATAATCCCTTCCACACGAGACAAGAGTTGGAATCCTTCCAAGGCTTCCTCGTCTGTCACAGGAACATAGCTGGCACGTTTGATATCGTGGTAGTGGGAATGTTCTGGACCGATACCAGGATAGTCCAAACCTGCTGAGATAGAAAAGGTTTCAAGAATTTGGCCATGAGCATCTTGGAGTACATCCATAAGGGAACCATGAAGGACACCTGGACGACCCTTGGTCAAGGTAGCTGCGTGGTGCTCTGTATCCACACCAAGTCCTGCTGCTTCAGCTCCATACATAGCTACAGACTCATCTTCTACAAAGGGATGGAAGAGCCCGATGGCATTAGAACCACCACCAACACAGGCTACTAGGGCATCTGGCAGATCTTGTCCTGTCAAGTCGCGGTACTGTTGTTTAGCTTCTCGACCGATAACACTTTGGAAGTCACGAACGATTTCTGGGAAAGGATGAGGCCCCAAGGCAGAACCTAGGATATAGTGGGTATCATCGATATTTGCCACCCATGAACGAAGGGCTGCATTGACCGCATCCTTAAGCACGCGCGAACCATCTGTCACCGCCTCGACCTTGGCTCCCAAAAGCTCCATACGGAACACATTGAGGGCTTGGCGTTTAACATCTTCCTCACCCATGTAGATGGTACATTCCATGTTAAAGAGGGCTGCAGCTGTTGCAGTTGCCACACCGTGCTGACCAGCACCTGTTTCAGCGATAATTTTCTTTTTGCCCATGCGTTTAGCCAGAAGAACTTGTCCCAAGGCATTGTTAATCTTGTGAGCCCCTGTATGGTTGAGGTCTTCCCGTTTGAGGTAAATCTTGGCTCCACCAATATGCTGGGTCAAGTTTTTTGCGTAGTAAAGGGGAGTTTCACGTCCTACATACTGGCGCAAAAGTTGGTTTAATTCCTCTTGGAAACTTGGGTCTGCCTGACTTTCACGATAAGCCTTCTCCAGCTCCAAAACTGCTGTCATCAATGTTTCTGGGACAAAACGTCCGCCGAATTTTCCATAAAATCCATCTTTATTTGGTTCTTGATATGCCATGCTTTACCCTCTCTATAAATCTTCTAATCTTTTCATGATCTTTTTGTCCATCCGTCTCCACTCCACTTGATACATCTACTGCATAGGGAGTAAAATGTTGAATTGCTTTTACTACATTATCTTCATTAAGCCCACCTGCGATAAAGAAGGGCTGAGCTAGTCCCGTCGTATCTAGTTGACCCCAGTCAAAGGTCTGGCCACTCCCTGCCACAGGGGCATCAAAGAGTAGATAGTCTGCCCGAGAATTGGGGACATGACCATCTCCATCCACCTGCACCGCCTGAATGCTGGCACAAGGCAAATCCTCAAACAAATCATTCCCTACCTGACCATGAACTTGAATCAAGTCCAAGCCAACTTTTTCAATCGCTTCTAGCAGTTGAGCTCGACTTGGTGAAACAAATACACCAACCTTTTTAACAGTAGCAGGAGTAGTCTTTGCCAGCTCAGCAGCCTGTTCTAAGGTCACCTGTCTCTTACTAGGTGCGAAGACAAAACCGATGTAGTCTGCTCCTGCTGACACAGCTGTTTCCACCGCTTCTTTGGTTGATAATCCGCAAATTTTAACCTTTGTCAATCTGTAACTCCTTGATTCTCTGGGCTATATCTTCTGCCTGCATGAGAGCTGTCCCAACTAAAATTCCGTTAAAGTATGGTGCTACTCGTTCCGCATCCTGCCCTGTGAAAATAGCAGATTCAGAAATGTACAAGCAATCATCCTTGAAGTATTGTGCCAAGTCTACACTGGTCTGCAAGTCGACTTCAAAGGTTGTCAAATTGCGATTGTTAACACCGATAATTTGAGCTCCAAGGCGGTGAGCAACTTCCAGTTCAGCAAGATTATGAGTTTCCACCAAGACTTCCAGACCAAGCTCTGTCGCATAGTCATAAAGTTCCTTGAGACGTTTTTCTGACAAGGCAGCCACGATGAGCAAGATAACTGTCGCACCAGCATTGCGAGCACGGACGATTTGCTTTTCATCGATGATAAAGTCCTTGTTGAGCGTCGGAATGTTTACCTGACTGGAAATCTCCCGCAGATAATCCAAATGCCCTTTAAAGAAAACCTCATCTGTCAAAATCGAAATCATCACTGCGCCGTTTGCTTCATAAGTCTGGGCCTGTTGCACAATATCTACATCGAGATTGATATCTCCCAGACTAGGGCTAGCTTTCTTGACTTCTGCAATCACCTGCAAGCGTTCCTGATGATTCTTCAAAAATGTTGCTAATCGATAGGTCTGGCGCAAGGGTTGGATTTGCTCCAGCTCCATCTGCTCGACCTCACGCGCCTTCTGCTCCAAGATTCGTGCTAAAAACTCCTGACTCATTTTTGGTACTCCTGTAACAGTCTAAGTTTTTCAAGGGCCTTGCCACTGACAATCACTTGACGGGCCAAGGCAACTCCTTCCTTGATACTAGCTACCTTACCATTAGCATAGAAACCAAGACCAGCATTTAAAACTGTAGTTTCCAAGAATGGGCTTGGTTCGTTTTTCAGAACGCTGAGCAAAATTTCTGCATTTTCCTGAGCGTTTCCTCCTCGAATGTCCTCAATTGCAATGCGTTCCATTCCCAAATCCTCTGGAGTGAAGCTTGACAAGGTGATTTCGCCATTTTCAAGAAGAGCAATATTGGTTGTTCCATTCAAACCAGCTTCATCCAGTCCTTCTGGTCCAGCAACCACAATGGCACGTTTGCGACCCATATTTTTCAAAACCTGAGCTGTACTTTCTAGAAGTTCTGGACGACTAATCCCAAGAAGCTGTGTTTCCAAGGCCATTGGATGAATCAGGGGACCAGTCAAGTTCATGATAGTTGGAATTCCTAATTCCAAACGAGCTGGCATGATGTATTTCATGGCTGGGTGCATATTTTTGGCAAAGAGAAAGACGATTCCAGTTTTATCAAAGACCTTACCTAGTTCAGCTGGTTTGAGGTCTAGGTTGATTCCCAAGGTTTGAAGGACGTCTGCCGAACCAGATTTAGAAGAAATCGAGCGGTTACCGTGTTTGGCCATGTGAATACCACCACCAGCCAAGACAAAGGCTGCAGTTGTGGAAATGTTAAAACTGAAAGACTTATCTCCACCTGTACCACAGTTGTCCATAGCATCATGAATTTCAGTTGGAATGTGTTGGGCATGTCCTCTCATGACTTGGGCAATAGCTGTACGTTCTTCAGGTGTTTCTCCCTTCATCTTAAGGGCCAAGAGGAGAGAAGCAATCTGCGCTTCTGTTACACGTCCAGTTACGATACGTTCGATGACATCCGTCATTTCCACACCTGATAAATTTTCAAATTTTGCTAATTTTTCAATAATCTCTTTCATATAGACAACCTCACTTTACAACCCTATCGATAAAATTCCGAATAGAAGACAAGCCATCTGGCGTTCCTATACTCTCTGGATGGTACTGGAAACCATAAATTGGTAGGTTTTTGTGTTGAATACCCATGATGGCTTGGTCATCAGTCGAACGAGCTGTCACTTCAAAGTCTTCAGGCATTTCTTCAATCAAGATACTGTGGTAACGCATGACCGGATGACCATCCTCGATTCCTTGATACAGAACAGATGGCGCTTCAAAGTTGATATGGCTCTGTTTCCCATGCATGACTTTGGGAGCCAAACCTAGTTTACCGCCAAAAACTTCTGCGATAGCTTGATGACCCAAACAAATCCCAAGAATTGGCTTCTTGCCAGCAAAGTCACGAATCATGTCCTCCATCTTACCAGCATCAACTGGCCAACCGGGACCAGGAGAAAAGACCAGACCATCTGCTTTTTCAGCTTCTTCATACAACTTGGGATCGTCATTTCTCAAGACCTGAACTTCTGCGAAATTCCCAATGTATTGGGCCAAGTTATAGGTAAAAGAATCATAGTTGTCAATCAATAAAATCATGGTCTTAGTTCTCCAATTCTAGTCATAGATTTTGCTTTGTTAATGGTTTCTTGGTATTCGTTTTGGGCGATGGAGTCGTAGACAATCCCTGCCCCAGCCTGTACATAGGCTCTTTGATTTTTAAGAATCATGGTTCGGATGGCAATAGCCAAATCCATATCACCCGTCGCAGACAAGTAGCCGATTGCTCCTGCGTACACGCCCCGTTTTTCCGTTTCCAGTTCATAGATGCGTCTCATAGCCCGAATCTTTGGTGCTCCAGAAACGGTTCCAGCAGGAAGTGTTGATTTCAAGGCATCCATGGCAGTAAGTTCTGGAAGCAAACGCCCTTTGACCACGCTGGTCAAATGCATGACATAGCGGAAGAACTCCACTTCCATATACTTGGTGACTTGGACACTTGCCGTTTCAGAGATGCGGCCAATATCGTTACGTCCCAAGTCTACCAACATCCGATGTTCTGCCGTTTCCTTCTCATCTGAGAGGAGGTCTGTCGCCATAACCTTGTCTTCTTCATCCGTGGCCCCTCTTGGTCGCGTCCCTGCAATCGGATTGGTTGTCACGATGCCATTTTTGACAGAAACCAAACTTTCTGGACTGGCACCGATGATTTGATAATCCCCAAAATCATAGAAATAGAGGTAATTAGATGGATTGGTCACGCGGAGATTTCTGTAGAAGTCAAATGGATTTCCAGTAATCTCTGCTGAGAAACGTTGACTGAGCACGCATTGGAACATATCACCATTACGAATCAAGTCACGAACCCTTTCCACCATTTCCTCAAACTTCTGAGGAGCAATGTGCGGTTTGAAGTCCAGCGGAGATAAATCCAAATCTTCAAATTCATTTGGAGCAGGGATGCGTAATTCCTCAAGCACTTGATTCAAGGCTTTTTCCAAGTCTTCTTGACCGCGCTCACTATAGAGAGCATCCTCGATGACATGGATTTTTTCCTTCTTGTGGTCAAAGACCATGTAGCTCTCATAGACGAAGAAATGCATGTCTGGAGTCCCAATTGCATCCTCAGGGATTTGACCAATTTCTTCATAAAGCGAAATCATATCGTAACCAACAAAACCAATAGCTCCTCCACCAAAAGGTAGGTCTGAATGGTGCTGGCTCTTATGAGTCACTTCATAAAGGAAATCCAAGGGATCACGATCAATCACTTGCCCATTTTGATAAAGAACTCCATTTTCAAACTGAATCTCAAAAACAGGATTATAGGCTAGGATAGAAAAACGAGCTTTTTCCTTGTCTCTCGGAATACTTTCTAAAATAACCTTGTGTTGCCCCTTTAGGCGCATATAAGCCAAGATTGGCGATAAAACATCTCCATGAATGATTCGTTCCATTGTAATTTCCCTTTCGATTCTAATTCTAGTTCGTGGCGACTGTATAAAAAATCCCCACGCAAAATAACTTGCGTGAGGACGAAATTCGCGGTGCCACCTCAATTATAGGATTGTTCCTATCTCTCATTCCTGTCTCAGAACTTTCCTATAACAGGCTGTGCAATAAAGGGCACTCCCTTGAGAATTATGTTTTCTTCTCTCGTTTCAGATGGACCCAACCTTACAGCTTTCTCTGCTTGTTTCCAGCAACCACAAGCTCTCTGTGAGAGAAAAGACTGTAATTTTTCCATCTGTCAGTTTTTAGCATCTAGGTAGTCTGCAATCGCAGCTACGTCCTTGTCTCCACGACCAGAGACATTGATGATGATAATCTCATCTTTACTTAGTTTCGGTGCACGTTTGATCGCTTCTGCGATGGCGTGCGAACTTTCGATCGCTGGGATAATTCCTTCTGTCTTGCTGAGAAGGAGCAAGGCTTGTACAGCTTCTTCGTCTGTCGCTGCTACGTATTCCACGCGACCTGAATCTTTAAAGTAGGCGTGTTCTGGGCCAACCCCTGGATAGTCCAAACCAGCTGAGATAGAGTAAACTGGCGCCAGCTCTCCATCTTCCTTAAAGACTGCATAGGTCTTCATACCGTCGACAATTCCGACACTACCTTTTGTCATAGTGGCTGCGTGCTTGTCTGTGTCAAGTCCGTGACCGGCAGCTTCGACCCCAACCAATTTGACTTCTTCATCAGCCACATACTGTGAAAAAGCACCGATGGCATTAGAACCACCACCTACACAGGCAATGACGTAGTCTGTTAACCGGCCTTCTTTTTCCAAGATTTGACGGCGAGATTCTTCACTGATGACCTTTTGGAATTCATGAACAATGGTAGGATAAGGATGAGGTCCTACAGCAGATCCCAAAACGTAGAAGGCTTCAAGGTCATTCATCCATGCTCCAAAGGCTGCATCGACCGCATCCTTAAGAGTTCGTGTCCCTGTTTCAACTGCGTGAACGGTCGCTCCCATCATCTCCATACGGAAAACATTAAGACGTTGACGTTCCACATCCTCTGCCCCCATATAAACATCACAGGCCATACCAAACTTAGCTGCAGCTGCTGCTGTCGCAACACCGTGCTGACCAGCTCCTGTTTCTGCAATCACTCGTTTTTTGCCCATACGTTTGGCAAGAAGAATTTGTCCTAAAACATTGTTGAGCTTGTGAGAACCAAGGTGATTAAGGTCCTCGCGCTTGAGATAAATCTTAGCCCCACCTAAGTGATCTGTTAAACTTTCCGCAAAATAGAGTGGTGTTTCGCGACCTGAATAATCCTTCAAGTAATGGCGAAATTCTGCCAAAAACTCTGGATCATCCTTGTACTTGTCAAATGTCACTTCCAACTCATCCAACAAAGCCTGAATTGGCTCTGGTACAAAACTACCACCAAATTGTCCAAAATAACCTTTAGTTGTCATAAAATTTTCCTCTTTCTGTATTGATTTTAAGATATGAAAAAAGCCCACACACAGAAAACAATCTGTGTGAGGGCGTTGGTAACGCGGTGCCACCTCAATTATAAAGGGACTATCCCCCTTTACATCTCTGCCTTGTCTAACAACAAGTTGCACTGTAAGGTGTGCGCACCGAATTTTCATTGTTTCAAATTCATTTTTTAAATCAGCCCACTTTCACTACTTTCAACCACCTGTTCACAATCACCACAGGCTCCCTGAAGATCAAAAATAACTACTTTTCTGATTTATTGAGATTATTATATGTTATTGTTCTATCTTTGTCAAGATTTTTTTACTGAACCGACAATTTCTTCAGAAATTCTTACCAAAGTTTCAATGATATAGTCTACTTCTTCATCGCTTAATTTAGTGTGAAGAGGGAGCGTAATTTCATTTTCAAAGAAGTCATAGGCTCTTGGATAATCAGCCATATCAAAACCAAGATTCTTATAGGCTGTCAAAAGAGGAAGTGGTTTGTAGTGAACATTGCTTGCAATTCCTGCTTTGGCCAATTCTTGGATGATAAGATTACGTTCTTCTAAACTTGCTCCTTCTACATGGGTGATATAGAGGTGGCGTGAAGATTCAACAGTATCAGTCTTGTGTGCCAATGGACGGATGCGAGAACCTGCAAAACCTCGATCGTAGCGGTCCACGATGTCCTTACGACGTTGTAGCAAAGCTGGGTAACGATCCAATTGTACCAAACCAATCGAAGCCATGATATCCGTCATGTTGCACTTGTAGGCTGGTGTAACGATATCGTATTCCCATGAGCCTAGTTGCATCTTGGCAAGAGCGTCTTTGGTTTGACCATGAAGGGAAAGAATTTGGAATTCCTTATACATCTCTTCATCGTCAATAGCTGGATTGGCTTTCCAAGTGGCGCTTCCACCTTCAGCAGTTGTAAAGTTCTTAACGGCATGGAATGAGAAGGAAGTAAAGTCAGCGATAGAACCAGCTGGTTGCCCTTTATAAGTAGATCCCAAAGCATGGGCACTATCAGAGACAATCACAATACGGTTAAAGGCCTTTTGCCACTTGCTAGCAGCTGTAAAGAGATCACGTTTTTTCTCCACAACTTGGAACAAACGGTCATAGTCACAAACAATCCCTGCAAGGTCTACTGGGATGATCACCTTAGTCTTTTCAGTGATGGCTTGCTCAAGAAGGTCATAGTCCATCTCAAACGTATCTGCTTGAATATCCACCATGACAGGTGTCGCTCCCACGTGAGTGATGACACTACATGAAGCTGTATAGGTCATGGCTGGAACAATGACTTCATCTCCAGGTCCCACTTCCAAAACACGTAAAATCAACTCAAGAGCGGCTGTCGCAGAGTTGAGGCAGACAGTCTTAGGTGTCTGTGTGTATTGGGACAAGCGACGCTCCAGTTCTTTTGTCTTAGGACCTGTTGTGATCCAACCAGAACGTAGGGTATCCGCTACTTCAGCAATTTCTGCTTCTGTAATATCGGGCGGTGAAAATGGAATATTGTAATTTGGCATTGATTTGCTCCTTTTATCTGTACTCATTTTCTCATGACTACTTTATTTTAGTACCTCAAACACGGTTTGAAACATGATTTTGATGTCTCCAAGGAAACTAAACTCTCGGAGATAGGCGAGGTTATAGCGCATCTTTTCAGGAAGGACATGTTCGACATAGGCCTGGTCAACCGACAGACCTTTCTCCGTCATTTGACTGATGATGGTGTCCTCATCCTTGTAGTTGATACTGGCTGGAGAGGTAATCCCTGCTGGCAAGAGCAAGGTCGCCATCATTTCAGGGCTATACTGCTCGGTGTAGCGTGGCACCTCAGGTCTTGTCCCAACAAAGGACATCTCGCCTTTAAGGACATTGACCAGCTGAGGCAGTTCGTCCAAGCGCACACGGCGGATGAAATTTCCAACCTTGGTAATGCGGCTATCGTTAGCAGAAGTCACCAGACTTCCTTTTTTATCCGCATCCGTTACCATAGTACGGAACTTCCAAATCTTGAACGGACGGTTGTACTGGGTCACGCGCTCTTGCTTGTAAATGACAGGTCCCTTGCTATCCAACTTGATCCAAATGCTCAAGATAAGAAAGATGGGAGAAGTCAAAATTAGCAAAAACAAGGCCAGAACCCAATCCAGGCAACGCTTGAAAATCAGCG
Organism: Streptococcus sp. 5905; assembly: GCF_013276505.1. Taxonomy (NCBI): domain Bacteria; kingdom Bacillati; phylum Bacillota; class Bacilli; order Lactobacillales; family Streptococcaceae; genus Streptococcus; species Streptococcus sp. 5905. The sequence continues at coordinate 321,962 of NZ_VMLC01000001.1, read as the reverse complement.
AACCCTTCCTTTTAGAGACAAGCTGGTAGTAAGACTCAACCTCGCTTGATTGCATTTCCACGGGCAAGTCTTCCCATTTCAGCATGCTGTTTCTCCTTTGTTTTTATTATACTATTTGTCAACATTTTTCATTATACCACAAAATAGAAAAGGCGGTGCAAGAAATCTGTGATTTAGAGGAATTCTTCTTTAGGACATGGCTCCAGCCTGCAAGCTATACATCTTGTGATAGGTTCCTCCTAAGGCCAAGAGTTCCTCATGGGTGCCACTCTCGATGATGCGCCCCTTGTCCAAAACGTAGATACAGTTGGCATCTTGAATAGTTGAAAGACGATGAGCGATGGCAATGGTTGTCCGCCCCTGTCTCATCTTAGCTAGAGAATCTTGAACCAAACTTTCTGTTTCAGAGTCAATATTGGCTGTCGCTTCATCCAAAATCAAGATTTTAGGCTGACTGGCGACTGTTCTGGCAAAAGCAAGAAGCTGGCGCTGACCAGTAGAGAAGCTCGAACCACGCTCAGACACAAGCGCATCATAACCCTGCGGAAGGTCCTGAATAAAGGAATCTGCATCCACAAAGGCAGCCGCAGCCTGTACCTCTTCATCACTAAGATCTTGGTACATGGCGATATTGGACTTGATAGTCCCATGATAGAGGAAGGGATCTTGCAAGACTAGACCGATATTCTTTCTCAGCTCTTCCTGACTGTAGTCCCTAATATCCACACCATCCAAGAGAACTCGGCCTGACTGAAATTCATAAAAACGCATGAGGACATTGATAATCGAAGATTTCCCCGAACCTGTATGACCTACAAAGGCAATGGTTTCGCCCTTGTTAACAGAAAAGGAAATATCATCCAGAATCTGGTGTTTGCCGTCATATGAGAAACACACATGTTCAAAACGGATATTGCCCTCTTTGACTTTAGCCTGCCCATCTTCTTGAAGAGGCTCATAGATCCTCTCATCAATCAAGGCAAAAACACGGCCTGCAGATATCATGGACGTTTGAAGGGTTGAAAAGTTTTGCGTCACCTCAATCAAGGGATCAAAGAGGCGGTTGATGTACTGGATAAAAGCATACATGGTTCCGGCTGTTATTCCTAGATAAAGCCCACGGTAGCCAAAATAGGCCATCAAAACAGCGTAGCCTAGAAGTTTCAACAAACTCATGGCAGGTCTCAAAAAGAGGGCATCCAAGGCTACAGAACGGTTGGCATAGACCAAGTGTTCTTGATTAATCTCATCAAATTCCGCCTGCAGGCGCTTCTCTTGATTAAAGGCCTGGATAATCCTAATTCCCTCGATATTCTCTGCCAGCTTACTATTGATATCCGACAAGAGACTTCTGGTTTTCTCGATGATTTTCACTGACTTTTTTCGGTAGAGATTGACCAAAAGGAAAATCAAGGGGAGGAAGAGCAAGACTAAAGCTGTCAAACGAAAATCCAGCACCAACATGGTATACAGAGTTGTCAGAAAGATGAAAACTGCTGAAATAAAGCTGGATAAAATCCCCGAAAACATATCACTGATGGTCTCGGTATCATTTGTCAAACGAGAAACGATGGAACCAGCTGGCGTCTTGTCAAAATAAGACATACCCAGTTTCTCCATATTGGCAAAGGCATCGCGACGAATATCTCTGACAATACTGTAGGACACCCGCGCAAAGAGAAGATTGCCAACATACTGAACCAGAGTTTGAAGGACATAAAGACCGTAGTAGGCCAGCAAAACGGTAACAGCAAGATGGTTTAGATTGCTGAGGTACTGGTCGATAAAGTAGGAAGCCACAAGGGGAATGACACTTTTAATGACCGTCGTCGCGAGGAGAAAACTGAGTGCCAAAAAAGTCAGGAGGCCATAGGGCTTGAGATAGGACATCAAGCGCTTCAATACACCCCATTGTTCTTGCTTATTCTGCATCTTCTTCTCCTTTCATTTCCAACTGCTGAGACTGGTAGGTTTGGGCATACCAGCCATCCAAGGCTAGCAGGTCATCGTGCGTGCCTCGCTCGATAATCTGTCCATTTTGCAGGACTAAAATCAAATCTGCATGGACAACAGCACTGAGGCGATGAGCCGTGATAATGGTTGTCTTGTCCTTGCGCGTCTCCTTGAGATTGTCGATAATCGCATACTCTGTCTTGGCATCCACGGCTGACAAGGAATCATCTAAAATCAAGATATCAGGGTCTAAAATCATAGCCCGACTCATGGCCAGACGTTGCTTTTGACCACCTGAAAGACTGACTCCTTTTTCACCGATCAACGTATCAAAGCCCTGAGGCATGTCTACAATATCTTGGTAAACTTGAGCTAGCTTGGTCGCTTCCTCAACTGCTGAAAGGGGCAAGTTCGGATTGCCGAAGCGGATATTGTCTAAGATAGAGGTCGCAAAGAGAAACTGATCCTGAGGGACATAGCCCATGAGACTGCGTAGGTCTGTCAGACGATAATCCCGAATATCATGACTGTTTAGGTAAATGGCTCCCTTATCCACATCGTATTCTCGCAAGAGAAGCTTGATTAAGGATGTTTTCCCAGAGCCTGTCTGTCCGACCAAGCCCAAGGTTCGCCCTTTTTCCAGACTAAAGTGAATATCCGTCAGTGTCTCCTCATTTTCAAAGGCAAAGCTGTCAATGGCGTACTCCAAGCGCCCATTTTCAATACCATCCAGAGGAAACTCAGGGTCTTGTACAGGTGATTCCTGAGATAAAAGATCCTCAATCCGCTGGTAAGATACCTTGCCTCGCTGAGTAATATTAAAGAGGAAACCGATAGCCATAAGAGGCCAAACTAGCATATCCAAGTAGCTGATAAAGGTGACCAGATTCCCAACCGTAATCTGCCCCTCCTGAACCATCAAGGAACCGACCAAAAGAGTTAAGACATAGGACGAGCCAACAAACAAGAGAACCATGGGATCGAAGAGACTATCGTATTTCATGGTTTGCAGGTTCTTTTGGAAGGTCAATTCATTGACTTCCTGAAAGGACTCCAGCTCATCCGCCTGATAACCGAAAGACTTGGTTACTTTGATACCTGATACAGACTCCTGCACCTTGTTATTGAGTTCAGAGAAAGCAGCTTGTGATTCGCCAAAAGCCTTGTGGGTCTTTCTCCCTAGACGACTGGTCGCATAAGCCATGAAAGGCAAGGGAAGAATGGCAACCAGAGTCATCTGCCAAGAAATGCTAAAGAGCATGGTCAGCAAAGTCACCAAAGCCGTGATAGAGGCATCCACTGCTGACATGACTCCGCCACCCGCGAGACGAGTTAGGGCATTAATATCATTGGTGGCGTGTGCCATAAGGTCCCCTGTCCGATATGTTTGATAAAAGGCTGGCGACATTTTAGTAAAATGCTCAAACAAGCGAGACCGCATAATCTGCCCCAAACGATAGGAAGTTCCAAGGATATACATGCGCCAAACATAGCGCAGATAGTACATCCCAAAGGCTGCCAGCAGTAGATAAAATAGATTAAGAAGGAGGTCCTGCTGGGTTAATTGTCCCCCAGTGATGGCATCAATCACCCGTCCCATGACCATAGGTGGAATGAGATTGAGGACGGAAACTAAGACCAAGGCCACAATCCCGACTAGATAACGGCGCTTTTCTAACTTGAAAAACCACCAGAGTTTTTGAATAATGGACATAAAATCCCTTTCTGATTGCAAATGGAAACCTGAGGCAGAAACCTCAGGTTTTTCTTATTCATAGGTTACTACTGAGACGACACCCTTGTCATACTCAGCAATAAAGATATTGGCCACATTGTCATACCCTTGTTTACTGAGGTTATCAAGCAGCCATTCTTCGCTCCGACCAATGGTCTCCAAAATTTCGACTTGGATCACACCGTCTGTGACAACAGGATACTTGGGATTCTCATCTCCCATTTGGACTACGATGAGTTGACCGTTTTGCTCCTGCATAGCGCGTTTGACTTGTTTCATTTGGAAAATTCCCTGGCTACGAAGCTTAAGTGCTACGTCCGCTGCAGATAAACCCACCGAACGGCAGGCTTCTGGATCAATCTTCCCATTTTTTATGAGCAGGGTTGGCTTCCCATCAATCAAACGTTTCACAAAGTGAACATTATTATTCAGCCATTTGAGAGTCAAGACCAGAATGGTCCACATAATCAGGATAACTGCATACTGAAGGATACTGATGGCGCTATTGTAAATCACCCCGCCGATGATACCCCCAAGTACATAGTTCTGAATTTGATCTATTGCTGAGTTAGGCGCTAGGTTGCCCTTCCCTGTCACATTGATTACAAAAACCAGAGAAAAGAGACCCAAGGCTAGTTTAATTAAAATTTCAATATAATTGAGTGTCATTTGTTCACCTCCACCAGTTCAATTGCATCTGTTTTATACAATTCGACTTTCTCTAATAGGTACTTGTCTGGCTCACTGCCGTTCAGGGCACGATAATAACGATCTCCTACCTTAAGAAGTGCTCCATCTGTGTTTGTGGAAGTATTAACATAGACTTCTGACTTGTCTACTCCCAAATCTTTGGAAACAACCTCGATGAAATGAAGTGAAGTTTGAAATTTATTGTTAGAAACTTGATTGTTTTGATAAGTCGTGATGCTGACCAAAAGCAGAGCTAGCAAGGTCAAAGCTGAAATCATGACCAACTCACGAAATTTGGTCCCCTTTTTATCATGGTATGCCTTAAAAGCAAAAAAACCTGTCACAGCTAATAGAACAATCCCAAAGCCAACCATGATACCATTTTGCTGACCGATTTGGCTGAGTACATATTCATAAGAGTAGAATTTCATCTATTTTCACTCCCTTTCATAAAATCATTCTTAATTATAAACGAAAGAGGGTGATTTTTCAAACCATACGTTGGGGAAATGCGCCTTTTTTTGGTATAATATAGTCTGTAATCTGAATGAAAAAGGTAACTTTATGAAACTCATCTCATGGAATATCGATTCCCTCAATGCAGCCCTAACGAGCGACTCAGCTCGTGCCAAATTATCCCAAGAAGTCCTACAAACCTTGGTAGCCGAAAATGCTGATATTATCGCTATTCAGGAAACCAAGCTTTCTGCAAAAGGGCCTACAAAAAAACACTTGGAAATTTTAGAAGAACTCTTCCCAGGTTATGAAAACACTTGGCGTTCCTCTCAAGAACCTGCTCGCAAAGGCTACGCTGGAACCATGTTCCTTTATAAAAAAGGACTCACGCCAACGATTAGCTTCCCAGAAATCGGCGCTCCTTCTACCATGGACTTGGAAGGCCGCATCATCACCTTGGAATTTGAAGAATTTTTCGTGACCCAAGTATACACACCAAACGCTGGAGACGGTCTCAAACGCTTGGAAGAACGCCAAGTATGGGATGTCAAATACGCTGAGTATTTGGCTCAACTAAACAAAGAAAAACCAGTCCTTGCGACTGGAGACTACAACGTAGCCCACAAGGAAATCGACCTTGCAAATCCTGCCAGCAATCGTCGTTCACCAGGATTTACAGATGAGGAACGTGCTGGATTTACCAACCTCTTGGCAACTGGATTTACGGACACCTTCCGCCATATTCACGGCGATATCCCAGAGCGTTACACTTGGTGGGCACAACGTAGCAAGACTTCTAAAATCAACAATACAGGCTGGAGAATCGACTACTGGCTGACCAGCAACCGCGTGGCTGACAAGGTGACCAAGTCTGACATGATTGACTCAGGTGCGCGCCAAGACCACACACCCATTGTCATGGAGATTGAGCTCTAAGGAGAAAGCTAATGGACTATCAAGCTGTCATTCCTGAATTTGTAGTATCTGACCTCGAAAAGTCACGCCACTTCTACTGCGACTTGCTGGGATTTTCTGTCGAATACGAGCGTCCAGAGGAGAAATTTCTCTTCCTCTCGCTTGAAGACTGCCAACTTATGCTAGAAGAAGGCAGCACAGAAGAATTAGCCCAACTAACCTATCCTTTCGGGCGCGGTGCCAATATTTCCTTTGGCATTGAAGATGTCCCTCAGCTCCACCAAAAACTGCTGGAAGCTGACTATCCTATCCATCGTCCGCTGACCAAAAGAGAATTTCGAGTGGGAGATAGCTTTATTTACCCTCATGAATTTGCGATTTTGGATCCTGATGGTTATTTTTTAAGATTTAGCGAGTAGAATATTCGAAACCTACAATACTGTATCGTCTTGTAGGTTTCTGTTTGTTCGCTTTTTTCATCTAAACGTCAACAAAATATTTGATTTCTAAAGTTATTTAGTGTAAAATAATAACATTAACGCTTGGACGTTTTATTATAGTACCATTTTACTTGTTTATGTCGTGAATTGGCACGACGTTTCTACAAGGTGCCGGAACACCTAACAATGAGTATGTCAGCTGAAGGTATGGTTTTGTCCATGCCTATTTTGGGGACTTACTTAGGGGATTAGGTAGGTCCTTTTTCTATTTCTTGCTAGAAACTCTAAACAAGCAAATGAAGCATCTTTTAGACTTTAGGAGGTCTTATGAAATTATTAGAAGAGCGCATCCTTCAGGATGGGCATATCTTGGGGGACAACATCCTCAAGGTGGATTCCTTTTTAACCCACCAAGTTGACTTTAGCTTGATGCGGGAAATTGGTAAGGTATTTGCGGACAAATTCGCTTCTGCTGGCATTACCAAGGTCGTGACCATTGAAGCATCGGGCATTGCCCCAGCCGTTTTTACAGCTGAAGCCTTAAACGTTCCCATGATTTTCGCCAAGAAAGCTAAAAACATCACCATGAACGAAGGCATCCTAACTGCTGAAGTCTACTCCTTTACCAAGCAGGTGACCAGCACCGTTTCTATCGCTGGAAAATTCCTCTCACCAGAGGACAAGGTCTTGATTATCGATGATTTCCTTGCCAATGGACAAGCTGCCAAAGGCTTAATTCAAATCATCGAACAAGCTGGAGCAAAAGTCGAAGCGATTGGTATCGTGATTGAAAAATCCTTCCAAGATGGTCGTGATTTGCTTGAAAAAGCAGGCTACCCTGTCCTATCACTGGCTCGCTTGGATCGTTTTGAAAATAGTCAGGTCGTATTTAAGGAGGCAGATCTCTAATGCAAAAACAAGAAAAACACTCGCAAGCAGCCGTTCTTGGCTTGCAGCACTTACTAGCCATGTACTCAGGTTCTATCCTAGTTCCCATCATGATTGCGACAGCTCTTGGCTATTCAGCTGAGCAGTTGACTTACCTAATCTCCACAGATATCTTCATGTGTGGGGTGGCCACCTTCCTCCAACTCCAACTCAACAAATACTTTGGTGTCGGACTACCAGTCGTTCTTGGAGTTGCCTTCCAATCCGTCGCTCCTTTGATTATGATTGGACAAAGCCACGGTAGCGGAGCTATGTTTGGTGCCCTTATCGTTTCAGGGATTTATGTGGTTCTGATTTCAGGCATTTTCTCAAAAGTAGCCAATCTCTTCCCATCTATCGTAACAGGATCTGTCATTACCACGATTGGATTGACCCTGATTCCTGTCGCTATTGGAAATATGGGAAATAATGTTCCAGAGCCAACTGGTCAAAGTCTCTTACTTGCAGCTATCACTGTTCTAATTATCCTCTTGATTAACATCTTTACTAAAGGATTTATCAAGTCCATCTCCATTTTGATTGGGTTGGTCGTTGGGACTGCCATTGCTGCTACTATGGGCTTGGTGGACTTCTCTCCTGTTGCGGCAGCACCACTAGTCCATGTCCCAACTCCCCTCTACTTTGGAATGCCAACCTTTGAAATCTCCTCTATTGTCATGATGTGTATCATTGCAACGGTGTCTATGGTTGAGTCCACTGGTGTTTACCTAGCCTTGTCTGATATCACCAATGACCCAATCGACAGCACGCGCCTTCGCAACGGTTACCGCGCAGAAGGTTTGGCTGTACTTCTCGGAGGAATCTTTAACACCTTCCCTTACACAGGATTTTCACAAAACGTTGGCTTGGTTAAATTGTCAGGTATCAAGACTCGCCTACCAATCTACTACGCAGCTGGTTTCCTAGTCCTCCTTGGACTCCTACCTAAGTTTGGTGCCCTTGCCCAAATCATTCCAAGTCCTGTCCTTGGTGGTGCTATGCTGGTGATGTTTGGTTTTGTTTCCCTTCAAGGGATGCAAATCCTCGCCCGTGTTGACTTTGCTAACAATGAACACAACTTCCTTATCGCAGCTGTATCCATTGCTGCAGGTGTCGGACTCAACAATAGCAATCTCTTTGTCAGCATGCCAACAGCCTTCCAAATGTTCTTCTCAAACGGAATCGTCGTAGCCAGCCTACTCGCCATTGTCCTCAATGCAGTATTAAATCATAAGAAGAAATAAAAAAGAGGTGCGAACCTCCAGATTGAAGAAAAGTTCATTTTGGACGATTTCTTCAATCTTTTTCTTTCGGTCCAAATTAAGACTACCCTTGAAAAAATTGGAATAATAGCCCTTCTGAAAAAATATACGTTAAATCAGAAATTAAATTATTTCCAAAATAATTGTAAGAGTATCCACTTTCTAATAGGTCGCTCAAAAAGTTTTAAAAATCATAAAAACGCATAATATCAGGCATTCAAAAACCTTGATATTATGCGTTTTATCAGGGAAAAATTTTCTAGATTTTCTCCTCAAATTGAGTCATTACCCAGCCTCTTCTATTATCTTCTTTTACCCTTTTTTACAGGCATGAGCGTAATGTCTCTCAAGCTAAAGTAGGCTAGAGCCAGCATGGCGATTGTGACAAAGAATTCTGTCGGTAATTGGAAGATTTGCAAGATGGACAACATCAGCAAAATCAAGAGTGCAACAACTACAAAGACCAAGATAACGATGTTGACTGTTCCTTTGATACTTTGGGGTGTCGCAAATACATAGAGTAGTAATAAGAGGATTCCTATGATTAAATAAACCATCTTTATCTCTTTCTAGCTCTTATTCAGCTGATTTTTTCTTTTTGTTGGCTTTCTCGCGCTCTGCCTTGTTGAGGATTTGCTTACGCAAACGGATAGACTCAGGCGTTACTTCCATGTACTCATCGTCGTTCAAGAACTCAAGAGACTCTTCAAGTGTCAAGATACGAGGAGTCTTGATAACAGCTGTTTGGTCCTTAGTAGCTGAACGGACGTTGGTCATTTGTTTCGCCTTAGTGATGTTAACTGTCAAGTCGTTTTCACGAGAGTTTTCACCAATGATCATTCCTTCGTAAACCTCAGTACCTGGGTTGACAAAGATCGTACCACGTTCTTCGATAGACATGATTGAGTAAGTTGTAGCCTTACCAGCGTCAATGGAAACAAGGGCACCACGGTGACGACCACCAATTTCACCTGGAATCAATGGCAAGTATTGGTCAAAGGTATGGTTCATAATACCGTAACCACGAGTCATTGACAAGAACTCAGTTGAGTAACCGATCAAACCACGCGCTGGAACAAGGAAGACCAAACGAGTTTGACCATTACCAGTTGAAATCATATCCAACATTTCACCCTTACGTTCAGAAAGGCTTTGGATAACAGAACCTTGGTATTCTTCTGGAGTATCGATTTGAACACGTTCAAATGGCTCACATTTAACACCATCAATCTCTTTTACGATAACTTCTGGACGAGATACTTGAAGCTCATAACCCTCACGACGCATGGTTTCGATCAGGATTGACAAGTGCAATTCTCCACGACCTGAAACAGTCCATTTATCTGGTGAGTCCGTTGGGTCAACACGAAGGGAAACGTCTGTTTGCAATTCGGCCTGCAAGCGTTCTTCCACCTTACGAGAAGTCACCCATTTACCTTCCTTACCAGCAAATGGTGAGTTGTTGACCAAGAAAGTCATTTGAAGAGTTGGCTCATCGATGTGTAGGATTGGAAGAGCTTCAACTGCGTCTGTCGGAGTAATGGTTTCACCGACAAAGATGTCTTCCATACCAGAAACGGCAATCAAGTCACCTGCTTTAGCTTCTTGGATTTCACGACGTTCCAAACCAAAGAAACCGAAAAGTTTTGTAACACGGAAGTTCTTCGTTGTACCATCTAGTTTAGAAAGGGTAACTTGGTCTCCAACTTTCACACTACCACGGAAGACACGTCCGATACCGATACGACCTACGAAGTCATTGTAGTCCAAAAGTGACACTTGGAACTGCAAAGGCTCATCTGAATTGTCGACTGGAGCTGGAATATGGTCAATGATGGTATCAAAGATTGGTGCCATTGTTTTTTCTTGATCAGCAGGATCGTCAGAAAGTGAAGAAGTTCCGTTGATAGCTGAAGCATAAACAACTGGGAAATCAAGCTGGTCGTCATCTGCACCAAGCTCGATGAAGAGTTCCAAAACTTCATCCACTACTTCTGCTGGACGAGCTGATGGTTTGTCGATTTTGTTGACAACCACGATTGGGACAAGGTCTTGTTCCAAGGCTTTTTTCAATACGAAACGAGTTTGTGGCATGGTTCCTTCGTAGGCATCTACGACCAAAACAACACCGTCAACCATTTTCATGATACGCTCAACTTCTCCACCGAAGTCCGCGTGTCCTGGTGTGTCCATGATATTGATACGAGTTCCGTTGTAAGCAACGGCTGTATTTTTCGCAAGGATGGTAATTCCACGCTCTTTTTCGATATCGTTTGAGTCCATAGCGCGCTCTGCCAACTCTGTACGAGCATCCAATGTTGAAGATTGTTTCAACAATTCATCAACGAGGGTTGTTTTACCGTGGTCAACGTGGGCGATAATCGCAATGTTACGGATATCTTCTCTTAATTTTGTCATGATTTCCTCTAATATTTAAATTTTTATTTCTAACTGAACAATTATACCACAGTCTCATTCAAAAATCACAGTTCAGCTAAGTGTAAATGTTTTCACTCTGCTTTTCTAGTCAAGGCAACTCTTTTCAAAGTCAGAGACTTATGATAAGATAGGCTGGTATGCGTTTAGATAGATTATTAGCCCAAGAAAAGGTCAGTCGCAAGGCTATGAAACAGGCTCTATTAAAAAAAGAAATCTTAGTAGATGATTGTCCAGCCAGCTCACTCGCTCAAAATGTCGACACTGGGTTGCAGAAATTAGTCTTTCAAGGCCGACAAATCCAAGGATATGAGCACAACTACCTCATGCTTCATAAGCCAAACGGAGTCGTTACAGCTAGCAAGGATAAGAAACTTCCAACCGTCATGGATCTACTCCCACCTGACATCCAGTCTGACCAGCTCTATGCTGTTGGCAGATTAGACCGCGATACGACGGGACTGCTCCTTTTGACAGACAATGGACCTCTTGGCTTCCAGCTCCTTCATCCCCAGTACCATGTCGATAAATCCTATCAAGTGGTAGTAAACGGACCGCTCACGTCAGACCATATCCAAAAATTCAAAGATGGGATTGTCTTTTTAGACGGGACCACTTGTAAACCAGCTCAGCTTGAAATTCTAGACGCAAGCCCAACAGAGAGCCGGGCCTCCATCACTATCTCTGAGGGCAAGTTTCATCAGGTTAAAAAAATGTTTCTCTCAGTTGGTGTCAAGGTGACTGCCCTAAAACGCGTCCAGTTCGGCGATTTTACATTAGACCCAGAACTAGCAGAAGGGCAATACCGTCCCTTGAATCCAGAGGAATTGGAAATCATTAAAAACTATTTAGAGAAAAGTGGATAAAAGAAAAAAGCTTTATGTTTAAAGCTTTTTTCAATCTTCTTTAATTCATGTGTAAGAAAATTCCAATAATCCAGTTAAGAGCAGAAAGAACAATACCTACAATAGATACAATTCTCTCTGTTTTAAAGTCTAAGCCAGATTCTTTTTGAAGTTCATTCGCAAACAATACACCAGTGATACCTAAACCAATACCTCCCAACGGAAATAACAAACTAAGAATGATAGATAGGATACCCACTAAAAGCGGGTTTTTCTTCTTTTCTTGCATTTTCTAAAAATTCCTTAAAATGATTATTAACTTAGTATACGAGACCGACTTTATCAACTTTTTCCTTGACCTTAGCTAGTCTTGACCTTCCCGTTCCAAGAATCCAATCCATAAGAAAGGATATAAATCTCAGAGAAACCTTGTTTTTTCAGATAGAGTGCTGCATTGGTCACTCGTTGTCCACGTTGGTTTTCGTAGAGAAGGACAGGTTTATCCTTGCGAAGGGCTACAAGGCTTGACTTCAACTGATTTGAAGGAATATTGCGAGCTCCGAGGATATGTTTTCTGTGAAATTCTGCTGGTTCACGGACATCAATCAATTGCCCTTTCCGAATCAAGGCTTCAAATTCTGCATTATCCACAATCTTAGCCGCACGACGAATACGAAGGTAGTTATACCCCATCCATGCCGCCATCGCTAATACGATTCCCCACAAAACCCAAATTGTCATAAGTTCTTATCTCCATTTTTCTCTAAGTAGTCTAATTCTATCTTGTGCTCTCTGCGAAGAACAGCTTCCGCCTCTAGATAGTCGAGCTTGTCCATCAGACCGGCATCATAGATCCGAGAGAGTTCGAGCTTCATCAGTTCAATATCATACAAGCGCTTCCCCATGTAAACAATAATGCCAAACTGTTTGAGAAATTGCTGCACATCATAGAATGTTTTCATAGCTTTCATTCTAACAGATTTTAGACTTTTTTTCAATACTGGACCGGCTCTTTCCCTCTATTTTCTTCGTCTTCATTGCCCATTCTTCACCAAGTGTGGTACAATAAAAACATGAGAATTCAACAACTACACTATATTATCAAAATCGTCGAAACTGGCTCTATGAATGAGGCAGCCAAGCAACTCTTTATCACCCAACCCAGTCTTTCAAATGCCGTTCGAGACTTGGAAAATGAAATGGGCATTGAAATCTTTATCCGCAATCCCAAGGGCATTACCTTGACTCGTGATGGGATGGAGTTTCTCTCCTATGCCCGTCAAGTTGTCGAGCAAACCCAGCTTCTGGAGGAACGCTATAAAAATCCTGTCGCCCACCGCGAACTCTTTAGCGTGTCGTCTCAACACTACGCCTTTGTGGTCAATGCCTTTGTCTCCCTGCTCAAGAAAAGCGATATGGAAAAATACGAGCTTTTCCTACGTGAAACTCGCACTTGGGAGATTATCGATGACGTCAAGAACTTCCGTAGCGAGGTCGGTGTCCTCTTTTTAAACAGCTACAACCGCGATGTTTTAACGAAAATGCTAGATGACAATCACCTGCTAGCCCACCACCTCTTTACCGCTCAACCCCATATCTTTGTCAGCAAGACCAACCCTCTGGCTAAAAAAGACAAGGTCAAACTGGCTGATTTGGAGGACTTTCCTTATCTGAGTTATGATCAGGGGACGCACAACTCCTTCTACTTTTCAGAAGAGATTCTTTCACAAGAGCACCACAAGAAATCCATCGTAGTCAGTGACCGCGCTACCCTCTTTAACCTCTTGATTGGTTTGGATGGTTACACCATTGCAACAGGGATTTTGAACAGCAATCTCAACGGAGACAATATCGTTTCCATCCCGCTGGACATTGACGATCCGATTGAACTAGTCTATATCCAGCATGAAAAAACCAGCCTATCTAAGATGGGCGAACGCTTTATCGAGTATCTACTAGAAGAAGTTCAGTTTGATAATTGATAAACCATCAGACATATTTTATAATATTTCTTAGAAAATAATGATTGGAGAATATCGTTGAAAAAGTTTATATTGGCAAGTGCTGTTGTCCTTTCAATAGCAGGATTGACACAGGCACCTATCTATGCGGAAGAAAACAATGCTAATCCTCCTGCTACCACCGAGCAAAGCAACTCTAAGGAAGATAAGAAAGATCTTTCAATTAAAAATGAAGAGGAGACTACAACACTTCCAAAAGACAAGGTAAAAGAAGAAGCCCCTAAAAAAGAAGGATGGCAAGAAGAAAACAAACAGTGGCATTTCTATGAAAACAATCAGCCTGTCCTCAAATGGAAAAAAATTCAAGATAAGTGGTACTATTTTGACCAGGAGGGAAATCGACTCAGTGATACCATCTTTGATGGCTATGTTCTCAATAAAGACGGGGTCATGGTAGAAAATGGCTGGGTAGCTCTTGAGGGTAAATGGTACTACGTCAGTGAGTCTGGAAAAATCATCCAACAAAAATGGAAAAAAATCGGAGGAGTTTGGTACTACTTTGACAAAGATGGCGTCATGCTTAGTCAGACAATCGTTGATGGTTATCTCCTTACTAAAAGTGGGGCTATGGCGGAGAATGGCTGGGTAAAGGTTGACCAAAATTGGTATTATGTCACACCATCTGGCAGAATCTCGCAAGACAAATGGGAGAAAATTAATGGTTCATGGTATTATTTTGACAAAAACGGCGTGATGCTCAGCAAAACGACCGTTGGTGCTTACCTGCTCGGCAGTAGCGGGGCTATGGCGGAAAACTCCTGGGTGAGAATCAATGAAAATTGGTATTACGCTAATGAATATGGGAAATACAGCCAAGACAAATGGGAGAAAATCAAGGGAACTTGGTATGCTTTTGAACAAAATGGTGTCATGCTTTCCAATAAATGGAAAGGAAGCTATTACCTAAAATCTAGTGGAGCCATGGCTGAAAAAGAGTGGATCTTTGACAAGGCCTACAACAGTTGGTTCTATCTAAAAGCGAATGGAACCTATGCGGCTCGTGAATGGATTGGAGCTTACTATCTCAAGTCTGGTGGCTATATGGCCAAGAATGAGTGGATTTATGACGACTATTACAAGGCTCGTTACTATTTGGACGATAGCGGACATTATGTATCAGGGACCTATAAGATCGACGGCAAGGAACATTTGTTCCAAAAATACGGTCAATGGATTTCTGAAGTTTCAACAGAAGGTGGATTTGTAAAAGGTCAATACAGCAATACCATTTTCCTAGATCCTGGGCATGGTGGTCGAGATTCAGGTGCCTTTTACTACAATGTAGCTGAAAAAGATCTCAACATGCAAATCTACCGTAAACTTCGCGCTAAGTTAGAAGAACTAGGCTACAAAGTCCTCACATCACGTGACAGTGATATCGATGTTGATTTTAAGACTGAGCGTTCAAGAATGGTAAATAAAACCAACTCTGATATCTTTATCAGTATCCATTTCAATGCTACTGGAAACATTCACTCAAAAGCGAGCGGTATTCAAACCTACTCCTATAGCGATGAACCTGACTATCCAAGTAAGATTAATAAATACTGGCACAACCATCCTGATCGTATGAGCGAAAGCAAGCGCCTCGCTGCTGCTATCCACTCCTCTCTCCTAGCAGAAACAGGAGCCAAGGATGCTGGCTTATTGGAAAGTAGCTTTGCCGTACTACGCGAAACTGCCAAACCGGCCGTCCTCCTAGAACTTGGTTATATGGATAATTTCACTGAAAATCAACGGATTCGTGATGATCGATACCAAGATAGACTAGTCGCAGGTATTGTGAAAGGCATCCAAAAATACTACGCTGGTAAATAAAAAC
This sequence comes from Streptococcus sp. 5905, assembly GCF_013276505.1. Lineage (NCBI taxonomy): Bacteria > Bacillati > Bacillota > Bacilli > Lactobacillales > Streptococcaceae > Streptococcus > Streptococcus sp. 5905. Next base: position 306,460 of record NZ_VMLC01000001.1, on the reverse strand, counting down.
AAAGTCTCGAGAAACCTCGAGACTTTTCTACTTGTCTTCTTTTTTATCTTTATCAGGAAAGAGGTAACCAAGTCCTACACAAGCTAGCACACCGGCTCCAATCACCAAACCACTTGAAATTGGCAAAAGATCCAAAATGGCATTTGCAATGATAAAGGCAATAATCAAGCACATCAGACTAGCCTTGTAGTCTTTTTTCAAAAAGTTTTCTAGAGTGAAATAGAGGAACAAACCTACTGGAATCAATGACCAGAGGTTGACATCCAAACTTGGCCATCCAACATAGCCAAAATACAATACTAGCGCTGCTGCTACTAAAAATACAAGTCCCAATAATTTTTTCATTTTTTGTCTCCATTTTCTTTTTTAGGAACCTGAATTGTCTGACATTAACACTTCACGCCCTTTACAAAAATCATTATAGCAGAGGATTTTTTCAAGAACAAGCCTTTTTGTCTATCTGGTCTATATCTCTGTCTAAGTGGTTGAATAGTAGTAATAAAAGAAAAAGAAGCCCTAATGGACTTCTTGATTTTGCCGATTGCAGGGCTTTTTGTTATCCCCTCATTTTTATATTTACTAATACTCTCTTTAAAAGCCTTCTGAGTAACTTCATTATATTCATCTATATTTCTTGTACGAATATAATCACCATCTTCTAACTCAATTTCATAATCTGAATCAAGTTTTAACTCAAACGGAATACTTCTCGTCAACACACTTTGCTTCAAAAACAACTTCACAGCAGTTGTCATGTCCAAGCCTAACTCATTAAAAAGGGCAGTTGCTTCTTTTTTAATTCATCATCTACCCTAACAGCAATTTATGACATGGCATTTCCCCTTAATTTATTTTGTATATCTATTGTATTACTTTTACCAATGCATAACAAATTTATTCCCTAGTAAACACAGACTTTAAATTTAAACTTGCAACTTCTTCTCTAGCGCTTGCGCCAAAACTTCTGAATAGTTAATCTTTTCTCGATCAGCAAGACGAACTAACCATTCAGGAACGGTCACATTCTTCCTAATCGCCTTATTACTTCTCACAAAAGGTGCAGGATCTACTTGAATCATTGACACAAAACCATCTGAAACTTCAATCTTTAAAATATCACTTGGAGTAGGCAGCGCCATCCCTTCATCGATATAAGAAGCTAAAACATTTTCAAGCATTTCACGAGCATTTTTCATCGCTTCCTCGATATTTTTTCCTTCTGTACCACCACCAAATTCTGGAAATTCTACCCAATATCCTGTTCCTTCTTTATGAAAAATAGCTGGATACGTTTTTAACATTCTACTACCTCCGATATGAAAAGACTTAGGAATGTAAGACTTACAATCCTAAATCTTTGAGAATCTTTCTTTCCAATCCTCTTCCTAAATCTTCATTTCCATGAACTGGAATCGTGACAAGATAAGAAAAACCCTCTTTCTTAAAATGATGATGACTTCCCCTTTGACGAACTTCAACCCATCCATTCTCAAGAGCTAGTTTCACCATTTCTTTACCTGTAAGTGGCATATATTATTGTTACCTCCTTACACCTACTATTATACGCATTATGTGTATATTTGTCAAACTAAAACAGACTACTTTTCTCAATAACTACAAAATAAAATAGACCAGTTTCCTGATCCACTTTATTCTATATTCATTAACTTTTTTGGTCAAATTTTGGTCACACTTTGGTCAAAGAGTTCAAAATACTAACCTATTTTAAAAAGCTAACTTGTGATGATTGCCTTTAAACTAACACTTTGAATATCCTTTGCTTTTCTTTACATTTCCCAAAATGCCGATTGCAAGAATTCTAGTTATTTCAGTAAAACAAATTAAATAATAGCTTGATGAATTTAAAGGAATTTTAACAAAATAAAATTACAAATAAAATTCAATTTGGTACAAATAGGGTTTCTTCGTAAGGCCTAGTTTCACTTTATATATTTTAGATTACTTTAGCTAAAACCAAGGGAATTACAAATCTATACAATTGATGTACTAATAATACTCTTTCAATAAACTGATATGTCACCCATAAAAAGAGAACGCCCATATAAAACAGGATATTCCTCCGCTTGCCAAACAAAATTATATTTTGCTTTGGGATATAGAAATAGGTATCAAAAGCTTTTTCAATCAAAAAGTTTGTACTAAGTAAATCTACTATAACTGGTATAGAGTATTTGAACACAAATTAAAATGGGAAGTTAGATCTTGTGGGAATGCTATATCCTCAGGACTTTCAATATTGAATTATAAGTAACCGCTAGCATCTTCTTAGTCAAAATGAATCAAAGTATGACTCTAATCAACTATAATTTGAAAAAAGAAACGAGGAAAAACTTCCAAAATAGAATTAATTCCTCGTTTTGATTTATATTTCGAGTATCGGGACAGCTTTTTCCAGAGCTTTCCAAACCTGGTTCTTTTAAGGTGTTAGCTATTCATCACACCTTATATTTGACAACTATGCCAAATAACCATAATCAATACTTCATTATTTAATTATTTAACCATTAAACTAAAATTTATAGAAATACCTTTGAGAAATTTGTTTTGGTTAGTTTTGAATATTGTCCTTTCTCTTCTTTAAACTTATTCCTAGATTCGCCATTGCTAAAGCAATAATACCTGTCAACTCCCAACTGTACCCATATTGACTACTTGTTTTTGGTAAATAATCCTTAGCTAGTACCGTCGTCTGCTTTTGAGAGAGAGGATCTGTAAATGATTGATTCACTTCTATTGTCTCTAACTTCTTCTTTATCAACATAGAAATTTCGTGATGATTTGTAGTTTCAAAATTATTCTCAATTTTTTTCTCCTCAACTGGTATGACACTTGAGATATCTGTTATAACTTTAGTACCTCGATAAATCTTCTTAGATTGTGGTTCAACTCGCAAAACATCCTTCTCAGTTCTTGACTGCAATTTGCCATCAACATAAATCTCAGTGATCTCAACCACAACTTGTCCGTTCACGGCAGCAACTTCTCGAATCTTACCTGTATCAAGACTTGGATCATCAAGATACTCAATTTTATCAGTTGTGAGGACACGAGTTTCTTGGCGAACTTTGATTTCAATATTAGCCTCGGGTTTATCATTTTCAATTGGGGCAACATCTGGAACTTTAGCGACCACTTTAGTACCTCGATAAATCTTCTTAGATTGTGGTTCAACTCGCAAAACATCCTTCTCAGTTCTTGACTGCAATTTGCCATCAACATAAATCTCAGTGATCTCAACCACAACTTGTCCGTTCACAGCAACAACTTCTCGAATCTTACCTGTATCAAGACTTGGATCATCAAGATACTCAATTTTATCAGTTGTGAGGACACGAGTTTCTTGGCGAACTTTGATTTCAATATTAGCCTCTGGGTTATCATTTTCAATCGGGGCAACATCTGGAACTTTAGCGACCACTTTAGTACCTCGATAAATCTTCTTAGTTTGTGGTTCAACTCGCAAAACATCCTTCTCAGTTCTTGACTGCAATTTGCCATCAACATAAATCTCAGTGATCTCAACCACAACTTGTCCGTTCACGGCAGCAACTTCTCGAATCTTACCTGTATCAAGACTTGGATCATCAAGATACTCAATTTTATCAGTTGTGAGGACACGAGTTTCTTGGCGGGTTTTAACTTGTTTGGCTTCCACCCACTTAGCCCATAGCGTTTTATTTCCAACTGAATTAAAGAGGGTATTGTCAATCTTTTCCCCTATAAAGTGTGGGTTATCATACCATCCTTCAAAAGTATAGCCATTACGAGTTGGACTTTCCAAAGAAACTTCAACATCAGTTTGATATGTAGAAGGCAAATCATGAGTAACACTACCACCCCCTAAGTTAAAAGCGAGGGTATAGGTCTTAGGTACTAATTTAAAGTCAATACCAGTCTGAACAGGCGCAACAGGAAGCCAAGCAGACTCTGCTGAGGCATATCCCTCTTTAGAAACCTTGACTTTCCAAAGGCCCTCAGGAACATCCCAAGCATACTCACCATTCACGTTTGTTAAAACTGGGTTAAGTTGAGAATAGTCATCAGCATTCCAGACTTTTTCCTTGCCATCAGAATCCTTAAAGTAAACTGTCACTTGGACACCAGATAGAGTTTTACTTGTTACACTATTGATAACTGTACCAGATGGATCAATAACGTAGTTTAGCGATTCTGGAAGAGTTAAGAGATAGTCTTTAACTTCAACAAGGTCAGTAATTGAAGAATGATTACCCCTATCTATAAAACGTGATTTGGAAGAACGATAACCTCGATCTAAGGTATAGAAGAATGATGTTAAATTATGTACTTCAACATCTGAATTATGAATAGTTTTTTTGAACGGTACTTTAACATCATTTGGCATCTGCCCTATTGTTGCAGCACCATTGATAAAGTCTATTTTATCAACCAAATAACGTGTAAACATCTTGCCTTTCGTTGTCGCTCTATCAAGACTATCTTGCCTATTATTAAAACCTGGACCATTAAAATTAACAACTCTTCGTAATTTATCTTCAATATCAGCTAAGTTATCATCCTCTAAAATCCAGTCTCCAGCATTAGCTGCTTGATATCCTCCCAATGAGTGGCCTGTGATATAAATATTTTCAAAGTGAGGATAATTTAACTTGATTTCTTCAATGATTTTCCTAATCTGGTACTTTGCTGCTCTTTCTTGAGGATTTCTTGCATTAGGAACAAGTTTATTCCCCGGAAAGGCTTCATTTACTTCTTCACTTCCCCTAAAAGCAACAATGATATTCTTTTTATTTTTATCAATAAAGTATGACACTGTGGAATGATAGTCGCCAACAAATTTATCATCTCCTGCTATCTCAGGTTCCTTAAAAGCATTTTGCAGTTGTTTAACAAATATCCAATTAGAGAATAGTCTCTTATCCGTATATGTAAGATCTAAATCATAGAATTGATAGCTCGGTTTTTTGTCTCCGTTCAACGAATCAAAGTTAAAATATGATAGTCCCGTTTCTCCATTTTTAGGCAACAATTCTTCTAATCCTTTTGGAGATAGATAAGCCAAACCCGAAAATATCAACAAATCTCTATCCGATACATCCCAATTATCATTATTTGTATCAGCAATTACAGGATTATCTTCACTAATTACAAACTTGTCCGTCTCTTTAACTTTGTCCGAATCAATCAGACCATCTCCATCACTATCTCGGTTGGTCACTGTTTCAACTTTGATGACAAAATCTTTTGGAATGAAATCATCCCCAATACCAGCTCCCTTAAAAAAACCTTCATATTTAAACAAATGAGAATTAGATTCTCTCCTTAAATATACAAACGCATCTTTATTATCTCGTGATGTTTTTATAGAAACTCCAGAAACATTTTTATCATTTTCCAACTCAAGTTCAAACTCAAATTTTTCTCCAGGTCGGAAAATTACATTATTATTCGCCTTACCATCAACTAAATTGAAGGATTGTCCATGATGTTTCATAATGAATGATTTTAGACGTGGAGCGGAAGATCTATAAAAAATTGTTTTTTCTTTAGAGAGGTAACTATCTGGTGAAATTTCCGAGATAACTTTTAAATAAATTGGATTTGAAGAATTGTAGTCACTTGAGAATTGAGAAACATTTATTGGCAATACTATTCTATAACTACCATCCTCTTTAGAAGTTGTTTCTGGAATGTTTTCATACGCATGATTGACATAGAATTTCACTTTGGTATTTGGCTTGGTCCTTCCAAAAACTGTTAGTGAATTAGAAGAAATATAATCATTAACATTCACTGTCAAATAAGGGATTTCTTCATTAACGTGCCCTAGAAGCTCAGCTCTTTGAATACCGTTTTCCTTGTAACGAACTTGTGCAACAATATCTAAATAAGCTAGTTCTTCAACTGTCGTTTTAACATTAAAGTCAAAAGTTCCTTTTGACAATTCTATCCCCTTCAATGTTAAAACATTTTTGTTTGTTCCTGAAATTCTACCATCCTTAAAAATGGGATTTTTTGAATCAAAGCTTACCTTATCATCAGGTAAAGTGATAATAATCTCAGCATCTGAAATCTTACGCTCAGCAGTATTTAATTCGTATTCTAAACGAAGTGAGAGATTTCCTGACAATTTTAAATTCTGAGATGTAGTTCGTAAAATAGCTTTTGTCACTATACTATCATTATAATGTTTATACTCATCTCCTGCTTCTACTGTCTTAAATCCATTGGCTTTTAAATAAGTTTCAGCATAAGAACCTGATACAACATGAAATGTTACCTTATCCTTGTTTGCAATCAGTTTCTCACCAATTTTTGTAACACTTGCAGGAATATAAACATTTTCCAAGCCTTCCATATTAACAAAGGCATTTGTATCAATGCTTTCAACCTTATCTGGGATAATAAGTTGATTCATGTTTTTGTTACCTTCAAAAAGATAACCATTTAAAGCTTTCAACTCAGATGGTAGCTTGATACTCTTAATATTAGAGTTAAATCGAAAAGCTCCATCTCCGATTTCACTGACAGTATCTGGAATATCAAGATACTCTATCTCCGTTGATTCAAAAGCACGTGAATCAATTTTAGTTAAACCATTAGGTAAAATAACATCTTTAAACCCTTCTAGAGAGTTTCCATAACCAAACGTTTCAACATTTTTATCTGTACGCTTATTATTTAAGAAAGCATATTTCCCAATTTCCTTAATTCCAGAAGGTACGATAAATGTCGTTAAACCCGTATTTTCAAACATACCGTCTGGTATGCGGATATCCTGAAATTTATTCCGCAGTTCATTCAATCTCTTACTACCATCGAAGGCTCTATCTGCTGTTATTATTTTTTTAGGAATATTAACACTGTCTAAGGTTTTAATATTTCCAAAGGCAAACTCTCCTAGTTTTTCAACCGTATCTGGTAAAGTTAAGAACGTCAGACTTGTTCCATCAAAAGCATGATTTCCTATTTCTGTAAGATTAATATTATCTTTAAATGACACTGTTTTTACAGGTGTCACACCCTTAAAAAGATAGTCCGATACTTTACTAACATCACCCTCAAAGCTAACAAATATACTCGCTGGCTTTTCTTTCGATATTTCATCATTATAGTAATTTTCGTAAGAAAACGGTGAGATAGTGCTATAATTATAATAGTTATCAATATTTATATTTGACTTGATTTTTACAACTCTAAGTTTGCTACTATTCCCAAACGCAGAACTTCCTAAATATTTTAAAGAAGCTGGTAAGTCTATTAACTTCAACTGATTGCCAACAAAAGCTGATGAGTCAATTCGTTGAAGCCCTTCCGACAAGGTTAGAACAGACAAATTAGTATTATAAAAAGCGCCAGAATTAATTTCCTTGATATTACTTGGAATTTCTAGATTAATCAACCCAGTGTTAGCAAAAGCATTTTCAGAAATAGTTTCCAATCGCTTAGATAGGATAACGCCTGTTAGTGAATAATTATTCTCAAAAGCATGCCTACCTAAATAATTCAAACTATCAGGTAGTTTGACTTGCTTCAAGCCAGAATAAGCAAATGCACTCTCACCAATAGATTCCAATCCATCGTTTAATACAATATCAGTTAAATATTCATTCTGAGAAAAAGCTGAATATTCAATTTTTTTAATGGTAGATGGAAGAGTAAACGTTTTAATCCCAATGTTTTTCAAAAGACCCGATGGAATAGTTTCACGACCATCTTCCAAAATCACTTTTTCAAGTTTCTTGCTATTTGAAAAAGCTTCATATCCACTTTCAAGACTCAATGGAATATTCACAGAAACTAGGGTGGAGATTTCACCAAAAGCTCCTTCTTTTAATGTCTGTAATTTAGAAGGCAGAGTAACTGTTGTCAGTTGTGTGCCTGAAAAAGCGTTTTGTCCAACTGTTATTAAGTTACTTGGTAATGTAATACTCTTCAAAGGAGTATCAGCAAAAGCAATACCGCCAATTCTTGTGACTGATTCAGGAATAGTGATTTTAGAAATGTTTGTTTTATAGAAAATTTTGCTTGAAATTTCTTTCAAATTTGCAGGTAAAGTGACTTTAGTAAGATTTTCAGCAGAAGCAAAGGCTCCGTAACCAATCCTCTCAACACTGTCTGGAATCTTAATCTCTTTAAGCTTTGTGTACGCAAAAGCAAATTCTCTAATTTCAGATAATGATGGAGGTAAGGTAATTGTTTCCAAATCAGAATAAGCAAAAGCTTCCTTTCCAATTTTTATAATACTGCTTGGTAAACTAAGAGTTTTTATACCTGTTTCTCTAAATAAACCACCAATAATTTCAGAAATCCCATCTTCAAAGGTCACTGTTTTTAAATTTTTAGCTCCAGAGAAAATACTACTGTTACTGTAATATGGAACATCCCAAAAGTGACTATAAATTGTAGAGGTCATAACGTAACTGCCTTCACTTTTGAGGGATTTCGGAATATACACTGACTCCAGTGATTCAATACTAAATGCACCACTTCCAATACTTTCTACTTTATTGGGAAGAATAACTTTTTTTAGTTTCGTACCAGTAAAAGCATAACGATCGATTGTTTTGAGATTATCTGGTAAATCAATAGAAGTCAAACCAGTCTGGTAAAATGCATAATGGCCTATACTGGTAACATTTTCAGGTATAGAAATATCATCTAGGATACTCATTTTATAAAATGTCGCATCTCCAATTTTCTCAAGACTTTTAGGAAGGACCAATGATTTGATAGCTGTTCCATCAAATGCACTTCGGTTTTGATACCCATCAGAGTATCCCTTAAGCTCTTTCAAACCTTCTGAAAAAGTTATCTTGCTCAATTCAGAATTATTTATAAATGCAGTCCCGAGAACTTCTAATTGACTTGGAAGAGCTACTTCTTTTAAGTGATTATTTGAGAAAGCTTCATCACCTAATTTTTTTAAATGAGCAGGCAAAATTACTTCAGATAAATTATTATACGAAAATGCCTTTTCACCTATCTCTTCTAAACCAGTAGGAAGGACCACTTCTTTTAGCCCTGTATTACGGAAAGATCCAATTCCAATTTTCTTTAGAGTACTTGGAAGTAAAACAGATTTTAAATGTTGATTGTTTTCAAAAGCATAATCACCAATTTCTTCCACACCTTCTGACAAAACGAGTCTTTCAATTTGAGTATTTTGCAAAATACCATTTGGAATTTTTTTCATCGAAGCAGGAATTACAATCTCTTTTAGACCAGTACTTGAAAACGCTCCTTCTCCAATAGTTTTAAGGGTAGATGGTAAGGTAATTGTTGATAATTGTTTATTATTTGAAAAAGCATTAGATCCGATTTCTTCAACTCCTTCTGGTATAACAAAGCTAGTAATACCTGTATTTTCAAGCAATCCATCAACAATTTTTCTAGTACCTGATTTAAAGTTTATTGACTCTAAATTTTTGCTCCCACTAAAAGCATATTTACCTTCAATTAAATTACTACCTATCGTAGCCGAAGTCAATGTTTCAATATGTGCAAATGCAAAAGCTCCAAGATTCTCTACACTTGATGGTAAAAGAACTGTCTTCAGACTTGTCTTTTCAAAAGCAGAATCACCAATTTCTTTCAAAGTTGATGGTAAATTGATACTACTAAGTCCTTGTTGATTATAAAAGATTATAGAAGGTAATCTTGTAACCCCTTCCTCAATAACAACCGTTGTTAGCGGACTGGAATCAAAGGGGCTAGCCCAATATTCCCATTTTTGATGAATATCAGAGGTTACAGTAACTTTTTTTAATGTAGAAATTCCAGAAAATGCATATCCGTCTAAATAGTATAATTTTTCTGGTAGATAAATTTCAGATAAATGGGTTCCACTAAAAGCTCTACTTCCTATTTCAGTCAGATGTTTAGGTAATACAATAGATGTCAAACCTGACTGATAAAAAGCTGCTGCACCAATATGCGTTACACTCTCTGGCAAATCAATATTAGTAAGACTTGTTGTGCCAGAAAAAACGTCATTCGAAATTTCCATCAAATTTTTAGGGAGCTGAATGTCTGATAACCTACTATCTCCTGAAAAAGCTCCTTCTTTAATTGTGGTAACTCCATCTGATAGATTAATTTTTGTTAACGCCTTGTTATTAGCAAAAGCATATCTTCCAATTATTTTTACACTAGAGGGTAAATTGAGCTCTTCTAAACCGGTATTACTAAGAATACCATCTGAAATTTCAACAGTGCCCTCCTCAAAACTAACTTTTTTAAGATTTTCATCTCCTGAAAAGGCTCCGTAAGCGCTTATAACAGACTTAGGTATGGCTACTTCTGTTAACGCCTTGTTATTAGCAAAAGCATTATCACCGATATAAGTTAATCCAGAAGGTAATTCTACTTTAGAAAGCGATGTTCCTTCAAAAGCTGATGATCCTATTCTTTTTAAGGTACTAGGTAAAATTACTTCCTTTAGTTTCGTATTATTTTTAAAAGCATCATTATCAATGACAGTCATCCCTTCTGGAATTTCAATACGTGAGGCACCACTGGCATTTAACTCTTTAAAATAATCTAAGCGCTTTCTATTTTCTTCCTCAACTGTTTCACCTATCTTACTGTCTTCAGAACCAGTTAGAACAGGTGCTCTATCATCACCAATTGAACGTTCTAAAGCTCTATCAGACGCCACCTCTGGTAAAGACACATCTTCAGGGGCATTTTTATTAGCGATTTGAGCAGTAACGCTTTCTGATGTTGATGACTTACCAGTAACTAGGATTTCATGTTCAGATACTGGCGATTTTTTTTGACCTTTTTCAATATCTGTAACCTTCTCAAACGACGATACTTCTCTTTTTGCATCAGAAGAGTTCTCACTAGAATAAGGTAACACACCTTCGTTAAACTCTGTTTCTGCTATTTCAGCTATTGGACTGTTTTCTGTAATAGCTGTCGAAGGAGTTGGAGTCTCATCCGCAAACACAACTGAATTTCCAAATAGCATGCTAGTACCAACTAACACTGCACCAGCAATAGTTATCCATTGACCCGTCCGACGTTTTCTAAGTTTTAAAACTTCCTTCATTGATATTCCTCCTATAATGAATTAATAAATTTATAATTTTTTGACAATATTTTTATTACAAAAAAGATTTTTTCTTTGTAAAATCTATCCGAATACTTCCTTCTTAAAATCGGCCAAATCTGTACTATATGAGCATATGATTGAAATTATTTGTGAGATAAGAATCTCTACTGTAATTGTTTTAGGAAATTATATTCCCATTTACACAACCGCAAAATATAGTTGTAAAATTCACAAAAATCTTGGTAAAAATTACTACATACTAATAAATATTTATCACGTCCGTAAACTTAGTTACATAAGTTGGCAACAAAAAAATTTTATTACCTTGTATAAAATCAATAGTACATTGATTCAACAAACAGAAAAGCTAGCCCCTAATGTTATCATAAACTTTACATCATAAAGATATGAGGTCTTTAATGAGGTACTACTGATTCTTTTATACAAGCTAAATTTATCCATAAAAGAATTTTTGCTGAAAATATGACCATGACCTCTCACAGTCACTGTTAATACTAAAGCAAAATAAGGGATTTCTCTAGTAGTGAAAAAGAGGTTAGATCAAATTAAACAATACAAATATAGAAGAATGACGATCACAACATGTTCTATTGAAATATACTTGGTCTTATTTTTCTTTCATTAAGATTATGAAGCATTTGACTATAGCTACTTCCTATCTTGAACTGATTACAAATAGAAACAATCAAATTTCGAAAAATCTTAGAGCTATTAAATTCTATATCAAGTGTTCCCAAATCACACTATTCTGTCTAAAATAATCTTATAATTTAAACCTCTTTATTATTTTAGCATAATCCTACAAACTATAATAAACTATTCTGTGAAAATATGTTTTCAGAAAACACATTTCGTGATATTATCCATCTTATGTAGCTTATTTCGTCTTTAAGAATATAATTGCCTGAAACATTAGTCACATACGACTATATTAAGTGCCATTTTTAGGTAATATCAAGAATTTGCCGAAAACTTTAGATTATAGGAATAATAAATATTACTTTCATCACTTCTATTAGTCTGCAACCATAAGTGAAGCGCATAGCAAAATTAGACACATAATTTTAACTTTTGGAGTGTTTCGTCATGAAATTACCTTATGAGGAGAAAGTATAAACTTACGTACTTTAAAAAATATAGCCCGAAGATATTAAAACAAGAGCGAGTATGACTGAATAATGAACTTAGAATTATCAATATTACCACTTTCATTTTTCAACATTATAGATATGTACAAGATATCCCAAACAATGCCACTGTCAATAAGGAACTAAGAAAGTTTCTAATTAGAGACTAGATATCTCACCAATTATTACCACAAAAGGGGCACGACATACTTACGGTAGTTATCTATGGCATAACCAAATTGATTTAGGAATGATTGCTAAAAACTTGGGACATAAAAATATTTCTATGTTGGTTGAAGTATATGGTCATACATTACAAAAGAAAATAAAAAATGAATTTGATAAGGTTAGAAAACTTTTATAATTTTTTGGTACAAATTTTGGTACAAAAAGTAATTTAATATCAAAAAAAGCCCGTCACAGCAGGCTTTTAATTGCATTATTTGATGCCGATTGCAGGGCTTGAACCTGTGACCTACGCGTTACGAGTGCGTTGCTCTACCAACTGAGCTAAATCGGCGATTACCCTTTTAGTATAGCACTCTGAGAGTAGATGTCAAGAAATTTTTATCTCCATTAGAAAAAGCTTGTCTTGAGACAAGGCTTTGAGTTTCTTCCCTCTTACGAACCCGCACTTTCGTAGGCATCCAAGCCCTTATCCCATAGTTTCAAAGAAATGACAAAGAAGACAAGAGAAATCAGAATCAAACCACCGATATTAAAGAAGACATCCTTGTCCTGCAAGAAATAGCTGGCAGGATAGTAGGCCGTAAAAGCAAAAGGCACGATAAAGCTAATCAACCAACGAAGAGCTGAATTGTAAATGGAAATCGGGTACTTAGCAAAGTCATTAAACATATAAAAAATGTAAATCATAGCACCTGACTGCTTGGTCCAAAAAGCGATGCTGGCAGTCGCGATTTTCAAGGAAGTATAAATCAAGGTCGCAAAGGGAATACAAACTAGGAAAAGCAGGAATTTGGGAAGAGTCCAAGCAATGCTAGACACCGTTGTCGCTAATAAAATGCCACCGACCAAAAGTTCGCCCAAGGCATCAATCTGAAAGGTCTCAACTAGGATGTGAAAGAGAGGATTGATAGGACGAGTCAGGTATTTGTCAAACTCTCCCTTTCGCACCAAGCGCTGCCCCAGTGCCCAGAGATTGTCAAAAAAGAGATGATCCAGTCCCTTGGGAATCAAGGAAAATCCATAGATAAAGGCAATCTCTTGAAAGGTCCAGCCTTCTAGCGAGGGGATGTGTTGAAAGATGACGTTGAGAAACAAGAGGTTCAAGCCTTGGGTCAGAAAAACTCCAAGCACACCAACCACAAAATCAACCTTATATTCCATGATTTGCTTGATGTATTGTCTGATAAAAATCAGATGCATGCGTTGATATTTTTTCATACTAACCTCCCTGAATGGTGATGAATGACTGGACTCGCTTCCAAATCAACTGAGACAAGCCCAGCATCACTAAGAGCCAGAAAAACTGGAGCAAAAGCGCCTGAAGAATCTGACTGGCATCGTATTTCCCAACAATGATCATGACTGGAGTGTAGATCAAAGATGAAAAAGGCAAGAAGGAGAGAATATCTGAAACCACTTTGGGAAAGAAAGCCAAGGGTATCAAACTTCCAGACATAAAGGCCACTATGGAAGTCTTAAGTAGATTGGAACCCCATAGATTTTTAAACACAAAGGCTGAAAATCCAAAGCAGATATTAAAGAAAAAGTTAATCAGATAGGCCAGCGTTAAGCTAAAGAGATAAAGGACAGTTGATCCCAGCACTTCTACAATACCTTGTCCAGAAAGGATTTTCATCAAGACAATAACACTTAAAAATGGCAGTCCAACAGAGATAAAAATCAACCACTTGGAGCCAAGCTCGGTGAAGAGATAAGAGGCCGCAAAATGCACTGGTCTCAACAAGCGCATGATAATGGATCCATCCTTGACCTCCTCCCCAATCATAAAGGAACTATCAGACCTAGTCAAAAGATTGGTCACAAAACTCATGATGATGTAGAGAGTGATATCTGCCATACTGAAGCCCTGAATCAAAGACTCCTGCGAGGAATCAAAGACTGCCTTCCAGAGATAGAAAGCCACAAAAGCCCCCATGACATCGCCAATCCGATAGAGAATAAAGTTGACTCGATAGGTAATCAACTCCTGAATCCCTGCATTGATAAAGGGTTTATAACGTCTCCACAATTTGACCATCTTAGAGCTCCTTTCGGTAGAAGCGACGGATAATATCCTCAATATCCGTGTCCACCATCTTCAAATCACGGATTTCAAAATCAGACAGGGTTTGCTTGATAATATCAGCCGACTGGTAGCGGGAACTATCGAATTCAATATTAAGGCTATTTCCTTGTCTATCAATGGTCATATCAGGCAGGCCTTCATAGTGAGAAAGGAGATGACTTTGACCTGGCACCAGTTCAAAGGAAAGTGTCTTCATCTTGCCAAAGGTTTCCTTGAGCTGACTAACCGTTCCATCAAAAATCTCCTGCCCCTTGTCAATCATGAAAATCCGATCACAGAGTTGCTCAATATCACTCAAGTCGTGAGTGGTCAAGAGGATGGTTGTTTCTTCCTCTTGATTGATCTGGGTAATGGCGCGACGAATGTTGTCCTTGACCGAAACATCCAAACCAATGGTCGGCTCATCTAAAAAGAGAACCTTGGGATTGTGGAGCAAGGAAGCAGCTATATCTGCCCGCATCCGTTGCCCCAGTGAAAGAGTCCGCACGGGGTCCTTGATAAATTCCTTCAAATCCAAGACTTCATTTAAAAAATCCATGCGCTTATGAAAGAGCGAGTCCGGCACATCGTATATCTCTTGCAAAACCGTGTAGGTCTCTTGCAGTGCCAAATCCCACCATAGCTGGGTGCGTTGTCCAAAGACAACCCCAATATCCTTGACATAGTCTTGGCGATTGTCCTGCGGAATCTTGCCGTTAATCCGACAAAAACCAGATGTCGGTTTCAAAATCCCTGTCAGCATTTTGATGGTTGTCGACTTCCCAGCTCCATTTGCGCCGATAAAGCCTAGAATCTGCCCCTTGGGCACCTCAAAGGTCAAATCCTTGACTGCTTCAAAGGTCTGCTTTTCGGGATGAATAAAGGAGCGCAAAGCCCCCTTCAAGCCTGGCTCCTTTACTGTCTTCACAAAATTTTTCTGAAGATGTTCCACTTCTATCATTGCCATATCTATCTCCCTATTGCAAGGAATAGCAACATTGTATTTTTGACTACAAATATTCTAAGTCCTTACTTTCTAAACTTTCTAATTGTTATTCTTACAGAAGGCTTTATACCAACCTATTATAGTCCAATAAAAACTAGAATGCAAGCGTTTGCCTATAGATTATGAAATTAGAGATTTCTCTCTTAAAATAATATTTTTGAATCAAAAATTCTGGTTTGATAATTTCTTTAAAACACCAAAAAACCTGCCAAAAGGGCAGGTTGTATTAAAAGTGATTTTACCTCAAATATTCAATTTAATCAATACATTCCCCATTTTCATTAACTCTATACCCGTCTATGATAGTGCTAACTGCGAGTTCTCCTGATGAATATGAATAATACCATTTTTCGCCAATTTGATACCAACCAGTTACCATTGTTCCGTCTTCTTTTAAAGAATACCATTTTCCTGAATCTTGAATCCAACCTGTCGTCATAGTTCCATTATCTTTCAAGTAATACCCGGCATCATTGTATTTTAACCAACCAGTTACTAGGACGCCATCATCACTTAGATAGTACCAAGCACCATTATTTTGATTCTATCCTGATTCCGATGAGTCTTGAACATCATTTATTACTTGGACAGCCTCAATAATTTCCTTCAACTCGACCCGCTTTCTATCTTTTATGACAGACTTAATTTTTTCCTCAACAAATTCTTTAGCAAAATTTCGACTGTTCTCTTTTTTCTGGAACATATTTTTTAATAAATCTTCTAAATGTTCATTAAACACAGCTTCTTGAATTTTATTAAATTCTTCCTGAGATAAAGAAATTACCATCACAAGATCAATAAATTCTTCTTTTAATTGAGCAAACATTTCCACACGATCGTCTTCTATAAATTGATCCGCAATTGCTTTTACTCCAATCCCTCCCGCAATTCCTCCTATAATCGCACCCGCTAATGCTCCTATTGGTCCAGCAATTGCATCAAATTTAATCGAGGTCAAATTACCTCCTTTGGATATCAATTTTGCCCCCCTATAAATAATTCTGTGAATACATTTGAAATAAAAAAGAATGCTGATAAATCAACATTCTTTTTATGTAAACATAGAAAAAAATAGTCTTTTTTGTTTCTTTAACTACCAGAAAGCTACCATGAACTTAACTAAATTAAGATTCTTATATTTAAAAAATTAATTTTGTGCTTTATCTATATTTTTTATACATTCATTATAGCTTTCTATATAATAATACGAACTATAAAACTTTGAAAATTTTAAATATTGAATAGCTAAATCATACTCCTTTTGTACTCTTAGTCCCTCACCGTAGAGAACTAAAAATTCAATGGGAAGTACCTTTTGGTTGTCAAACAATATAACATCTTTCAAATTGTTTTCAATAAAATTTGTTATTGTAAGTTTTTCATTTTCTTTTTTCTGCATTTTATATTCAAGTGATAGTATCAATAATCGATAATCTTCATATTCTCTTTCTCTTTTTTCTTCGATTAGACGTAATAATTTTTCAAAACTATCTTTCATACCAAGTTCTGTTCTTATTATCAATTGACCAAGTAATTTTATTTCATCTATTTCAGATATTGTACCAATTAAAAATTCATTTGGTAAATATTTTTGCTCTAAAAGTTCAAATGAATTATCAAAATACAGATAATAATTAATTTCATCTTTTTTTACTACTGTCAGTATTTCATCGTATAAACTAAACAATCTATCAACTGCGAAGTATATTGCAAATAATACTGTAAAAACACTTGTCATATCCTTTATTTGTTCACTAGAATACAACACGGTGACAAAAACTAAAATGTAGACAACAGCTTTAATTAGAGTTTCTATACGCGGATTGTTTGTTTGAAATTGTATACCGAATCTCATTATTAAAACAATTACTAATAAAAAACAGATTGCAAATGGAAGGTTAAACAAGATAGAAAATATAAAGGGAATCACAAAACATGAAAAAACCTGGACAAAATTTTTTATCGTATCCATGATTGTGTCTGAGTGTTCATTATCTTGCGAAACTGTGAATGGTCTTACATATAGAAGTAAATTACATAAAAACCTATATATATTACCCTTTCCAAATTGTGTTAATGTGATTGCAATAATAAGCACCCCAATAGATATTGTAAATTTGTATTCCCCGAAAAGAATTACTGAAGAAATAATCATTAAAATACTGCTAATAATCTGGTTCCTAAAACTTTCTCGATTAAACAACTTACCAGAAATCCAAAGTGGAATAAGAGAAATAAGTAATCTGACAAGTAATTCTCCCAAAATATTCCCTAAATCTGAAAAACTCTTAAATTTAAAATCAGTAAATCCATCAATAACAATCCAAGAGCACTTACCTAAAAAATAATTTAGAATAGATTCCGCATTTCTAGCTAGCACAAGAATATTCGAAATAAAAAATTTAATAATATCTCCCAAAAATATTTCCCAAAGAAAATTTATAGTACCACCCATATAGGCAATTATAGTTAATATCATTAATCCCGATATTAAATCTTGTTTTAAAATATTACCATCACTCATTCTTAATATTCTATTTCTTATTATTTGAAACCAATTATTTTTTTCAAAATCCATATTCTTCTCCTACTGTAACTTTTCCCAATCATCACTTATTTTATAATTAGACTGTTTCCATGAATCTTTAATTTCAAATATTTTATATTCTTTATACTTATCATTTGTATCAAAATAAGATAATCTAACTTCATCAAAGTCATGAAAGTCTATATCTTTCCCTTCTATAATGAATTCCAAGTCATATCTTTTTATTTCTCCTGCATCAACTAAGAATGAATATGAGCCATTATCTCCCAAAACAGTTCTCCCAGAATGCGTTGACTGTTTTGTTTTAGAAACAAATTTTCCAGCCGAATATAAAGATAAATTTAGATTTCTCACAATCTGTCTAGTTCCTTTTGTATTATGAATTTCAATCCATAGTGGTAGATCAAAATATAGTACATCATTTTCTTTATAAAACCCCCAAGGATTTGATGTCATTTTATTGTAAACTGTTTTATAGTAAATATTGGTTTCCCCTTGTTCCATCAAATGCTTCTTAATATATGCTTGTATAAGCAGAGTAATAGATGAAGATATTATTGAAATAAATGCACCTAATAACGTCGAATTATTCAAAAAGTAACTTAAGAACTCACTCATTGTTTTCTCTTTTCCCATCATAATAAATTTTATCTAACAATGTTTCATTTACTGTTTGTAGTTCCTCACTACTAATACATTTCACATCAATATCTAACTGGTCTAGTTCACCAAACGTCGATTCTAAATCTAGCAATATGTCTATCAACTTTATTTTCACATTACTTAAGATATTCTCCAAACTAGCTTTATTTACTACTTGTTCTAATGTATAACACTGAATACCACCTTTACTTGCACTATAAACCATTGGGGCAAATTCAATTAGGTCATAGCTCATTTTAATTGATAAATTACGTTCAATCGTACCTATACCATTAGTAATTTTCCGTTCTCTTAAAATTTTTTTTATTTCATCTGTAAAAAATGATTCTGACAGTGGTACTGACTTAACTGTAAAATTTCCATTTATCCCTGAATATCTTATATTATACGCAATACCTTTCCTATACTGAGGAATTTCATCATCTATCTTATATCCTCTTAACTCATTTTCAATCCATTTTTGCAAACTTAAATTATTTAGTGAGTATGTAATTATTTTTAATCTTAACAGTGCATTTTCTAAACTAATATTATTTCCAGCGATATCTCGAATTAATTGACTTTTTGTCATTCTCTCTCCCTTTTTTTAATGATTCTGTTTCAAATAATTGAAAATCAATTTGGTTAATAAAAATCCATACAATCAGGCAAAAATAACAACTGAACAAGAAGTTAACAAGAACTTCATGATAGTTCACATACAATAGAAAATCGAATAAATTATTTTGTAAATTTTCATTCTTAAATTCTATTTTGCTAATCATAGGAAGAAATTCTTTATTTACGTTTTCAACGATAGATAACAAATTTCCATTAGACAGAAATAAAAATACCAACACGAGTTTATTATCTTTTAAAAACCTGATATATCGTGATTTATAAATTTTATAATGAGTATTTTTAAAAAATGAAAAATTAAATTGGGTATTTAATCCTACCTCTTCTTGTTGTTTTTTACTTTGTTTTATATATTTAAAACACAAACAACAAGAAGCAAAAAATGCCTCAAAAAAAAATTAAATTAGTATATTCCCAACCAGTAGCTGTGATGACTACAATATCAACAAATAGTTTAGCAAATGCGAGAACTAAAAAATTTATAACCGGACGCACATATTTATCATAAACACTACTCATATTTTCTCTCCTTAAGGTATTGCTCTACCATATTATATATTTCGTTTTTATCTTCATCTGTCAAATCATATTCTCTAAGCAATCTCACAATTACTTCAACTCCGTCATATCTTCCATTTAATGCTTCCGTTGTGGTATTAAAAATATCAGCTAGTTTTTGGATTGTTTCGTACTTAGGATTTCTTCCCCCATTTTCCCACCTGGCATATTGAGCTTGTGATACCCCTAATCTTTCTGCAACTTGAGCTTGAGTTAACCCATTTTTAAGCCTTTCTTTTTTCAAATTATCTTTTAGCATATTTAAGCTTTCCTTTACTTTTTTATTGACTTATAACCAAAAGGATAGTATTATATTTATAACTAAATGGTAATATATTGCCGTGTACTTAATAGTATAATTGCAAGCTAATAAAGCTCTACTAAGCTATTTTGAAGCTTTATTATAAAATCACATTAATTATACCAAAATGGTTATATAAAGTCTATGATAATCAATGTTTAGCTTATGATAAAGTTTTCGTTAATTACTGTCAAAGCTAGGAGACAAAGACGAGGGAGTTCCCGGAGGGAAATCTCCCAATGGCTGCAGCTCTACTAGCTTTGACAATAAACTGGCGATTCTAACAGCCAGCAAAAAGATACACCAAGAGCTAGAGCCAGAATAATGAGTCTCGAGCAAAATTTTGTCCTGACTAAAGGCAACTAACAAATTTAATAATAAAGGAGGTGTATATTGTGCAATACAAAATTCAAACTTTACGCAAGTACCAGAGTGAAGCAAATTTATCAAATCTAGACAAAGCAATTTATATCAGTATTGACCGTTTAACAGTATTATTTGATACTGATAAGCAGAGTCTAAGAAAAATATATAGAGAATTAAGACATTCGCTTAATACTGTTATTCAAGCAATAAAAAATACTGAAAAAAACTCACGGTATTATCTTTCATCTCTAACCTCAACCCCAATAATTCTAATACACTAAAACTAGCTATCTAGTAACTTTATAAAGTTTTAAAACTACATAGTGCATCATAATAAAAACGGAAATGTATTAAAAAAACATGATATTTACCTCTAAGCTAAATTAACTATATCAAAGGCATAATACAAAATCTATATCATTTATTTTATTTTTCCCAACCAAAAAACCCACCCTCATGGGCAGGTTTCTGATTTGTATTGTTCAGCTAGATTAAGCTTTACCTTCTGAACCGAATACGTCGATACGTTCTTCAACTGATGCTTGGATAGCTTTTACACCGTCAGCCAAGAATTTACGTGGGTCGAAGAGTTTCTTCTTGTCGTATTCTGCTTCGTTTGCTTCGTAGTCACGAGCAAATTTACGAGTTGCGTTAGCGAATGCGATTTGGCATTCAGTGTTAACGTTAACTTTTGCAACACCAAGTTTGATAGCTGCTTGGATTTGGTCATCAGGGATACCTGAACCACCGTGCAATACGATTGGGAATCCTGGTACAGCTTCAGTCAATTTTTGCAAGTGGTCAAGGTGAAGACCTTTCCAGTTTGCAGGGTATGGACCGTGGATGTTACCGATACCAGCTGCCAAGAAGTCGATACCAGTTGCAACCATTGCTTTAGCATCTTCGATTGGAGCCAATTCACCATCACCGATGATTCCGTCTTCTTCACCACCGATAGTTCCAACTTCAGCTTCTACTGACACACCATTTGCGTGAGCAAATTCTACAACTTTACGAGCTTTTTCAAGGTTTTCTTCAACTGGAAGGTGTGAACCGTCAAACATGACTGAAGTGTAACCAACTTGAATACACTCAAGTGCATCTTCGTAGTGACCGTGGTCAAGGTGGATAGCTACTGGTACAGTGATACCCATTGACTCAACAAGGTTAGCGATCAAGTTGCGAGCAACTTTGTAACCACCCATGTATTTAGCAGCACCCATTGAAGTTTGGATCAAAACTGGAGCTTTTTTAGCTTCTGCTGCACGCAAGATAGCTTGAGTCCACTCAAGGTTGTTTGTGTTAAATCCACCAACTGCATAACCGTTGTCACGAGCTGCTTGGACAAATTTTTCTGCTGAAACGATTGCCATTTGTCAGGCCTCCTATATATTTTTTGGGACATCCCATTTACATTGTTCATTTTATCACTTTTTGATAAAAAAAGCTAGTTTTTCCCATACTTTAGATTGAATTTCTTCCAATCCAATCAATGTAACCCCTTTCTTACCCTTAGCCCTGAGTGACTTTGGGATAACGTATGAAGAAGGTCAAGCGATCATCTTGCATCTCAAAATGATAAGGTAATTTCTCATGTTCTAATAAACTTTTGACCACAAAGAGTCCCATCCCCGAACCCTTGGCCTTGCGACTAGCATTTTCAGAAAAAGACTGGGCCAATTTCTCTTGTTCTTCAGGACTACAGCTATTCTCGATAAAGAGTTCTCCTTCTCTCTCGCCGATACGAACCAAGCCACCTAGAGTGGAGTGCTTGATAGCATTGCTGATGAGATTCGATAATATCAGTTTCATAACAGATGGGTTTATGTAAGCCTGCTGATAAGTTAGGATAATGTCTATCTGAAGTTCTTTCTCCTTGGCGAGTAAAGTATAATCCTTGACCAGACTTTGCGTCATCTGAAGGAGGTCAACCTCTTCTTTCTCGTCTCGCAATTCCTGTACAGAAGAAAGAGACAATATCTGGAGAACGTGGTGACTGAGGTCATCCACAATCCCCAAGGCAACTCCCAGATAGTGGTCTCTATCCTTATAACGACCAATGTTTTCTTTCATATTTTCGATTAGGATTTTCAAACTAGCCAGTGGCGTTTTCAGTTCATGAGAAGCCCCTCGTAGGAACTCAACCTTCATCTTTTCCAGCTGGAGAATAGCTTCATTCTTGTCATGCAAGTCCGCAATAACTGTCAAAAGATGCTGGTAAAGGCTATTGATTTGTTCCTTGAGATCACCTATCTCATCCTTGGAATCCACACGTAATCGCACTTGAGCATCTAGGTCCATCATCCGACGGGTCACCCGCTTGATTTCCAAAATCGGGGCAACAATGGTCCGAGCATAAATGTAGGCCACCAAGAGGGAAATCAGAAAGGATGCCAACAAGGTATAGGGAAGAAATTGGAGACTAATCTGCTCTGCTTCTTTTTGCAAATCCATGGAAGACAGAAACTGGAGAGTCATAGTCCCACCATCTTGCGTTTTCACCTCACGCTCCTCGATAAAGAGGGAAGTAGTTTGACGGTCCGTGTCCAAGGGAAGGTTGTCCTTGACTTCTAACTTGTCCTCAGTCATCTCTCCCTTGACGGCCCCCTTGATATCACTAGTCTGGGAATACAAGTCTAATACTTGCTCGATACTTTGCCTATCCTTTCCTTCTAGGGACTGGGCAATGGCTGTCGCTTTCTGGCCAATGGTTTCCTGACGGTGGCTCAGATAAGTCGAGGGAAAGAGAAAATAAATGGCTAAATGAAGACAAATAACCAGAACACTAAAAATCGAGAAGGTATAGATAAAAATCTTTGTAAATAAACCTGTTCGTTTCATTTTCGCTCCAATTTATAACCAACATTGCGCACAGTGAGGATGCAATCCAAGTCTAGCTTTTTCCGCAGTTCCTTGATATAGACATCAATAACACGGTCAAAGGGGACCTCATCTGTCGCCTTCCAGACAGCATCGATAATCTGAGAACGAGTCAAGGCCCGGCCTTCATTTTTCACCAGATAGCCCAGAATTTCCAACTCCTTGGCATTAATGGCCACTTCTTCTCCTGCTAAGCTTGCACTATAGCTTTCAAAGTCCACCTTGGTATCCTTATAGGAGAAGATTCGTCCTGTATCGTAGTAGCGCTTGAAAATCGCGTCCACCCTTACTTTTAAAAGGGAGAGAGAAAAGGGTTTTTCCAGATAGCCATCTGCCAGAGAAGCAAAAGCACTCATCTTGTATTCCTCATCCTGAAAGGCGGTCAGCATCAAGACAGGAACCTGACTGGTCTTACGAATCTCAGCTAGGACTTCTAAACCATTGAGCTTGGGCATCTGGATATCCAGTAAAACCAGGGCTACTTCATAGCTGGAAAATTGCTCCAAGGCTTCTTGTCCGTCTGCTGATTCAATGGTCTCATAACCACAATCCGTCAAATAGTCACTAATCCCCTCACGGATCATCTCTTCATCTTCTACAATTAAAATTTTCATAGAAAAAACGTTTCACATTCCTTTAAATTTCTTTTAAATTATCTCAGTTTCCCCCTGATAGGAAGAAGCCTTATCAAGACGAAGCAGATAAAAACGCTACCTATATTATACCCCATTTAGGGGAGAATAGGTAGCAAGTTTTTTATTCGCTATCCAGCAAGAGTTCTTTTGGTTGTTTTCTAAGGAGATTGCTTGAGGCAAGCGCCATAACGAGAACCACCAGAACCAAGGCAAGGACAAAGACGATGATAAAGTCTGATGTCTGAATGGAAATGTCTAAGCTCGACAAGGTCTTGCTAAAGCCGTCTACTTCTGCACCACCACCAAGATTAGAGGCTTGAGCAGCCTTGCTGGCTTGCTTGGCAACACCTGAAGTGACATTGGCAAGAACAGTATTTCCGATGGCACGAGCTGTGTAGTTGGCTAGGAAGTAAGCAGAAACGAGAGCAGGGATGGCAATCAGGATCGATTCGGTGATAAATTGCCCCAAGATACTTGCCTGCTTGAGACCGATAGAGAGGAGGATTCCCACTTCCTTGCGGCGAGCGTTAATCCAAAGACTGAGCAAGAGGGCAAGGAGAAGGACTGAGAAGCTCAAGCTACCCCAGAAGAGGAGGTTGGCCATCTTGTACATACCAGAAATGGATTGCTCAAGAGCTGGGTAGTTAGAGGAGCTCTTCACAAGTGTGTAGCTCTTCCAGTTGATACCACTGATACCATTCAACTCTTTCATGACGTCATCCAAGTTCTTGTCTGCTGTTACAAAGAAGGTTGCGTCCCCATAAATAGCTGTATCTTCTGTGTATCCATAAAGTTTTGCAGCAGTGTGAATGTCTGTGATAGCTGTGTTTTCATAGAGTTCTTGTGAGTAGGTTACTGCAGACTTATTGTGCCCATCAAAGAGTCCCTTGATTGTAACTTCGACTGTTTCCTTGGCACCTTTTTCATTGTCTGCATCGTAGATATTGGAGTCTAGTTTGACCTTATCTCCGACTTTCCAACCGTGTTTAGCTGCCAAGTCCTTGTGCATGAGAATCTTGTCCTTGTCGTCGTTGGTTAGGTGCTCACCTTCAACCAGCTTATATGAGCCAGAGACAAACTTATCTTCTTTAGAGGAGTCATTGACACCTGTAATCATCAAACTGCTGCCAAACCGTTTGGCACGGTCTGCAGTGAGATTTTTCTTGGTTTCTGGCGTTTCGATGAGTTCATATCCAGTCAAATCTCCGATAGCGTTGATACGCTTAACATAAGACTCAATGGCTTTGTTTTCGGTGATTTTTTTGATATCCTCACCCTTGATATTCCCAGAACCACGTGGCGTTCCTTGATTGACGCGACGATTGATTTGCATGGAGAAACTATTGGTGATATTTTTAAAGGTCTCCTGAGAAGCCTTGGCAGTAGCTCCCTTGATCGACAAGCCGACCAAACTCAAGCTCGCCATGAGGAGAATAATCAGGAAGATAACAATCGATTTGAAAAACTTCCTTGTAACATAGGCAAATGCGTTGTGTAACATAGGTTCCCTTTCTAGATTTAATAATTCTATCAAAACAAGCTCATCTTATTTTGTAGTATTGCGAGTTTCAGTCAGTTTCTTGTCCTTCAATTCAAGTGTAATATCTGACGCTTGTGCCACTTCTTTACTGTGCGTAACAACGATGACACATTTACCTGTTTTCTCGGCAAGTGATTTGAGCAGTTCGATAATATCTCCAGCAGTTTTAGGGTCCAGATTTCCTGTTGGCTCATCAGCTAGAATAACTGGAGCTTCTGATACCAAACTGCGAGCGATGGCAACACGTTGTTGTTGACCACCTGATAACTGGAGAACATTCCGCTTGATCTGACTTTCATCCAAACCAAGCTCTAGAAGTGTATCCTTGCTTGCCTTTTTGTTGACCAAGCGGATATTTTCCAGTGGAGAAAGGTAATCAATCAAATTATAATTTTGAAAGACCAGAGAAATATGGTGCATGCGATGGTAAGAATAGCCTTTTTCGCGAATATCATTTCCTTCAAAGAGGATTGATCCTTCGACAGGACTATCTAGACCAGCAAGCAGAGACAAGAGAGTGGATTTTCCTGCTCCTGACTCACCAATGATACTATAAAATTTCCCGGGTTCAAAATTATACTTGATCTGATATAAAACTGCCTCAGCAGTGTTCTTATAACGGTAGGTAACATCTTGCAATTGTAATAAAGTCATGATTTCTCCTTCTTATACTCAATGAAAATCAAAGAGCAAACTAGGAAGCTAGCTGCAGGTTGCTCAAAGCACAGCTTTGAGGTTGCAGATAAAGCTGACGCGGTTTGAATTTGATTTTCGAAGAGTATTAACTAATAGATGATAAAATTTCCTTAGGTGATTTTCTAAATAAGAATAGGAAACAAAGGGCTACAGACAAGCAACTAATCAGTAGCAGAAAGACATAGGATTCTGCAAAGGATAGGAGACTAGTTGATAGACTGCTTGCTTTGGCCAGCGTGTCCTGTAAGGTTGCCTGATCTCCACTTGCTAGTACAGTTTGGAGTAGATAGGATGTGATGGCGTTTCCTGCAACAAATGCTGGAAGCAAAGCTCCAAGAGATACCAACATCACCTCTAAACAGAACTGTAGAAAGATCGAGCTCTTGCCTTTTCCAAGTGCGAGTAAAATTCCCACTTCGTAGACTCTTTCTCTCAACCAGAGAGACAAGACCAAAATTAAGGCTCCAGCTCCAGCTATCAACATCCCATAAAGGAAGATGGTTAGGAAGGTTTGGAAGGTTGCAACTGAGTCTTTGATTTGTTCAAAGGCCTTGTTTTCCTTCTCAACTTGGTAACCTTGACTTTCTAAAGCCAAGTTTTCCACCTGCTTCATGAGTCCGTCCATTTCCTTAGGATTTTCCACATAGAAGCGCGCTGCACTGACTTGCGGTTCACTATTTCCCAGAAGAGTTTGGCTACTTTCATAGTCTGTAAAGACTTGGTTTTCACTGAAGTCAGAAGACAAGCCTGTGAATTTCTCTTGTTTTTTACCAGAAAAGATGCCGACAATTTCAAACTCAACTGTTTGCCCTTTCCCAGCTTCGGACTGACCAACATCCAAGCGAATCTTGTCATGAAGCGAAAGACCGTTCTTCTTAGCCAACTCTTCGTGGATCAGGATTTTCTTGGAATCCCCTTTTTGAAGGTGTCGGCCTTCTTTTAGATTGAAAGCCGAACTAGTAAAGGTAACATCCTTGGATGAATCCTCAAGAGCCGTTAAGCTAACCAAGTTCTTGTCCGCAGCTGACAAGTCATCACGTTCTACGCTCTGCTCACCACTCACTGCTTCCTTGTCTTTCAGTTTTGCGACCGTCTCAAGTTCAGGAGAGACATTTTCCAGTCCCTTAATCTTGCTCACAGATGCTAGGTCCGATAACTTGAAGGTCTGACCGTTCTCTATCTTCTTAATAGAAAAAGAGGTATTGAGAGATTTGTACAGATTGCTTTCTACTGTTTTGTTGGACTTCATCAGAGTCAAACAGGCTGAAATTCCGGCCAATAGGACCAATAAAATCATAAATAAAATAAAACTTCTCAGTCGTTTTCTGCTGACATAAGCCCAAGCTCTTTGGATTGGATTCATTTGTCACCTCCATATTTGTAAGACTATTATAAAATCCAAATATGAAATGTTTATGAAATCGAAAAAACTTTTTGATTTATTTTTTGAAAAAATGAAGAAAGCTAGCAACTGCTAACTTTCCTCATATTAGAACACGTTTTACCAATCAAAAATCGATTCCATGCCATAAATGATAGTTCTTGATGCCAAGTTCTTCCGATAGTCGAACTGTACCTCTAGCCTTCTTTGGAAAAACAAAAAGAGCTAGCCAAAGCTAACTCTTACCCTATGCGGAGAGAGGGACTTGAACCCTCACGACCTAAAGCGGTCACAGGATCCTTAGTCCTGCGCGTCTGCCAATTCCGCCATCCCCGCGTCGATTACTTTACTAGTATATCAACTTTCAAAATCTTTGTCAACACTTTTTCAGATTTTTTTCATTTTTCCAAGGGAATCATTCTTTAATTTCAGCCAAATTTTCATCCAACAATTTGGCTCCCAGAGTATTCTTAAAATGTCCAAGAGCAAACTGATGATTTTCTGGCCAGATAGAGGCAACCGCAGGCTTGACAATCTCGATTTGATAACCTAGATTATAAGCATCAATAGCCGTATGAAGAACACAAATATCCGTCAAAACACCTGTTAAAATAACAGTATCAACCCGACGTTCCCGCAAACGAATATCAAGATCCGTTCCTGAAAATGCTGAATAGTGACGCTTGTCCATCCAAAAGACGCGACTATCCGCCTCATGCTCAGCATAAAAGTCAGCTAGGGGGCCATAAAGGTTGCGACCACTAGTTCCAATGATGTTGTGAGGTGGGAAAAGTTTACTCTCAGGATGAAAATCATCTCCATCCTCATGAGCATCAATGGTGAAGAAAACATAGTCTCCACGATCAAAAGCCAGTCTAGTCACCTGAGCAATCGCCTCAGAAATGGCTTGAGCAGGAGCACCTGCTGTCAATTTTCCCTGATCTGCTACAAAATCCTCTGTATAGTCAATTGAGATTAAAGCCTTTGCCATTAGTAGTCCCTCTTTTTCACTTCCTCAAAGATATCTGAAATCAATACCTTGAGATAGGTTCCTTTCATTCCTAGTGAACGGCTTTCAATAATTCCTGCCGACTCTAGCTTACGGAGAGCATTGACGATCACTGAGCGCGTGATACCGATACGGTCTGCAATGACAGATGCAGTCAATTGTCCTTCATTTCCATTTAGCTCAGATAAAATAGCTGAAACAGCACGAAGTTCTGAGTAGGAGAGGGTATTGACTGCCATAGTTACAGCAGTACGGCGACGGATATTTTTCTCATCTTCTTCACGTTGGAAGTTCAAGAGTTGAATCCCTACCACTGTACTCGCAATCTCAACAAGAATCAAATCCTCATCTTCAAATTTCTTATCATTGCGCCAAATAATCAAGGAACCTAGGCGAATCCCTGATACATGAATGGGAGCAATGGTTGTCAAACCATCTGGAAAATCTGCACGACTCTCTACAGGGAAAATGGTCAAATCATGTTCAATAGGAAGATTGGCTTCCGTATCATAGATCATATTTGCCCCTTGTACATAGTCATCTGGGAACGTCTTGGTTTGGAAAAACTGCTCTACGCGATCGGTATTAGTTTTATAGCGCATAAAATAGCCCAAAAGTCGTCCCTTGCTATTGACAATACAGGCATTGCAATCAATAATGTCTGCTAGTTGACGTGTAATGGCATTGTATGGAAGTTCATCCTGCATTTGCTCTTCAGAGCGTTTTAAAATTGATGTAATTTTTCTTGTTTTTTCTAATAAATGTGCCATTTTTCACCTCGCATTTAATCGCTATCATTATAACATAAAGAACCTGAAATTTCAATAATTATCTGAAAATTGCTTATTGAATTGCAATTTTTAAAAGCAAAAATATTTTATAAAAATAGCAATTTTTTATTGACATTCCGTTTTAATTTTTATATAATAATATTATAAGAAGATGGATTAAAGTTCCCCTTCCCATCTCACCTTTCCTTTACTTTTATACATCTTCTTTTACTATCGGTCTCCTTATATAAAAAAGCGATTCATTTTGAATCGCTTTTTCTTATTTATCGCCCTTGTTACGAATAACAAATCCTGTTTTCTTTTCGCTTGAAGTGTTGCGAGGTTTTTTATTGTCTTTATTACGGTAACGTTTGTCTTTATCAAAACGGTCGTTTCCACGACTACCTTTCTTGAACTCATCACGACGACCATTGCCACGGCGATCACGGTCTCGACGGTCGTCTCCACGACGGCCTCCTCGACCTCCCTTAGCTTTGCCACCAAAGCCATTACCTGATGGTTTAAATGGCAGTGGTTTTTCACGCGCAATCTCCACTTCAGGAAGGCTGTCTGGATCTTGGACTGTCAGGCTCAAGATATACATAGCCAGTTCTTCTGGACTAAATTCGGCAGCTAACTTACGAGCATCTTTAGCAAATTTCTCAAAGTTACCACGAATAGTTTCATCCGCAAAATCGCGTTCGATTTTCTTGAGGGCGACTTGCTTTTTAGCTTGGAAGGCTTCGTCTGCACTAGCAGGTTTGAGACCTTTCATACGTTTCTTAGTCAAGTTTTCGATGATTTGGAGATAACCCATTTCATTTGGTGCTACGAAAGTAATAGACTGACCTGACTTACCAGCACGACCTGTACGACCGATACGGTGAACATAACTTTCAGGATCTTGTGGAATATCGTAGTTGTAGACATGGGTCACACCTGAAATATCCAAACCACGCGCTGCTACGTCCGTCGCAACTAGAACATCAAGGTTCCCATTTTTAAAATCACGAAGGACGCGGAGACGTTTATTTTGGTCCAAATCTCCATGAATCCCTTCTGCACGGAAGCCACGGATTTTAAGACCACGAGTCAATTCATCCACACGGCGTTTGGTACGACCAAATACAATAGCAAGCTCTGGTTGTTCAACATCCATGAGACGGGTCATGGTGTCAAATTTTTCTTGTTCCTTGACACGGATATAGTACTGGTCCACCAGTTCTGTTGTCAATTCCTTGGCAGCAATCTTGACATGTTCAGGGTCTTTCATAAACTGAACACCGATACGTTTAATAGCATCTGGCATGGTTGCTGAAAAGAGCAAGGTTTGACGATTTGCAGGAACACGAGAGATAATGGCTTCGATGTCTTCAAGGAAGCCCATGTTGAGCATTTCATCCGCTTCGTCAAGGATAAGAGTTTCAATGTCTTGTAATTTCAAGGCCTTGCGTTTAATCAAGTCCAAGAGACGGCCTGGTGTTCCGACCACGATGTGGGCACCCGATTTAAGGGCCTTGATTTGTTTCTCAATACTTGAACCACCGTAAACTGAACGAACTTTCACTCCCTTGCTACGGCCAAAGCGGAACAATTCTTCTTGACTTTGAACAGCGAGTTCACGAGTTGGAGCGATGACCAAGGCTTGGATGGTTGCTTCTTCTGTACGGATTTTTTCAAGGGTTGGCAAGCCAAAGGCTGCGGTTTTCCCTGTACCAGTCTGAGCTTGACCGATAACGTCTTTTCCTTCGAGAGCCAATGGAATGGTTTGTTCTTGGATAGGACTGGCTTCTACAAATCCAGCTTTTTCAATCTCTGCTAGCAATTCAGCAGACAAGTTAAATTCATTAAATTTCACGTTATTCTTCTTTCTAAAGGTGGTGCGAAGCCACCCTATAGGGCTTTAGTTTATACTTTTCTTTTCATGACGTATCTTCTTCAAAACGAGATACCGTGTTGCTTCTTTTCCACGAAAGAAAAGTACGAGTTTCTTTGCAACCTATCTAGTATAACACAAGAGCGAGGCAAAAGATAGTAGAATCCATTAGGAAAATCATGTAAACGATTTTCTAGCAGTAAAGTGGCATGAAAGTTGTTTATCAAAGAATTTGAAGGGAGCATTTCAAGCTCACTTCATTTCCCGTAGCAGAATTGTGCAAAAGTTTTTTTCTTGTGCTAGAATGAAATTCGAATAGGAGGACTATAAATGTTAACATATGATTTGATCGTTATTGGATTTGGTAAAGCTGGGAAGACACTAGCTGGTAAATTGGCTTCAGCTGGCAAAAAAGTTGCCCTAGTTGAACGTAGCAAAGCTATGTACGGTGGAACTTGTATCAACATCGGATGTATCCCAACTAAAACCTTGCTAGTTGCTGCTGAGAAGGACTTGTCTTTTGAAGAAGTCATTGCTACCAAAAATACCATCACTAGTCGCCTCAATGGTAAAAACTATGCTACTGTTGCGGGTACAGGTGTGGATATCTTTGATGCGGAAGCACACTTCCTTTCAAACAAAGTCATCGAAATCCAAGCTGGTGATGAAAAACAAGAACTGACTGCTGAAACTATCGTTATCAACACTGGTGCTGTTTCAAACGTCTTGCCAATCCCTGGACTTACTACAAGTAAGAATGTCTTTGACTCAACAGGTATCCAAAACTTGGACAAATTGCCTGAAAAACTCGGTGTCCTTGGTGGTGGAAATATCGGTCTTGAATTTGCTGGCCTTTACAACAAACTTGGTAGCAAGGTTACAGTCCTAGATGCCTTGGATACTTTCCTACCTCGAGCAGAACCTTCCATCGCAGCTCTTGCTAAACAATACATGGAAGAAGACGGCATTGAATTGCTTCAAAACATCCGTACTACTGAAATCAAAAACGACGGTGACCAAGTCCTTGTCGTAACTGAAAACGAAACTTACCGCTTCGATGCCCTTCTCTACGCAACTGGACGTAAGCCAAACGTAGAACCACTTCAACTTGAAAATACGGATATTGAACTAACTGAGCGTGGTGCTATCAAGGTCGACAAACACTGTCAAACAAACGTTCCTGGTGTCTTTGCAGTTGGAGATGTCAACGGTGGACCTCAATTTACCTACATTTCACTTGATGACTTCCGTGTTGTCTACAGCTACCTTGCTGGAGATGGCAGCTACACACTTGAAGACCGTCTCAATGTGCCAAACACTATGTTCATCACACCTGCACTTTCACAAGTTGGCTTGACTGAAAGCCAAGCAGCTGATTTGAAACTTCCATACGCCGTGAAGGAAATCCCTGTTGCTGCAATGCCTCGTGGTCACGTAAATGGCGACCTTCGCGGAGCTTTCAAAGCGGTTGTCAATACTGAAACTAAAGAGATTCTTGGTGCAACTATCTTCTCAGAAGGTTCACAAGAGATCATCAACATCATCACTGTTGCTATGGACAACAAAATCCCTTACACTTACTTTACAAAACAAATCTTCACTCACCCAACCTTGGCTGAGAATTTGAATGACTTGTTTGCGATTTAAGTTGAGACTTCTTGGTATCTCACAGCCCTCATCGGGCTGTTTTTGTTTCTGCGAAATCTCAAATCTATCTTTTCCCTCTTTTATGATATAATGTCCAAACTTTACTTAGCAGTCCTAATTATATATTGAGTCTCAGGTCACTCTTTCAAATATCAGCAATACATATGACTTTGAATAACTCGCTTCAGCTCATCGTTTTATGGGTAATTTAAAAAATATATTTTGCAATGATTGTTTCATGCCTAATTAGTAAATTATCCACTCTTTGCGCGGGTCGTATGTGTATTCTCATCGTTTGTGGAAAGGTTTTACCGTTTGCCAATTGATGGCTAAGTCGATATATTTTTTCTTCTTAAATATTTTCCAAATTATTTAATCTTTTTAAAGATAAGAATCACTTTCTAATCAATTAAAGGATACTTCAAATTTCTTCATTCTTGATAATATGAGCAATACTCTGCAAAATGTTTAAACCTTATCATTGTAAAAAATATCGAAAGAAATCCCATATTACATTAGTATATATTTGGTATGGGATGAAATTGACTTTCGAAAACATTAACTATATAATGTCTGTAAACAAGAAATAACGAGGTAACGATTATGAATAAAACAGAATTACTGTTACAAAGACTAGATGATATTGGTCAGTCTCTAAAAGATTCTAGACAAGCACTAGCTTTGCTGGCACTTGGTTCTTGCGGAGTAGAAAGAGACCGATTGGATCAATACTCAGATTTGGATTTTTTTGTTATTGTAAAAGATGGCTACAAGCAGGCCTATATACAGGATCTAACTTGGTTAAGTAATCTAGAACCAATTGCATTTCACTACCAAAATACAGTGGACGGACATAAAGTTCTATTTGAAGATGATGTTTTTTGTGAATTTGCTGTCTTTGAAGCTCATGAACTAGTAAACATTCCCTTCGCTGAAGGCAAGATTGTCTGGAAGGAGGTCGGTTTTGATGAAACAATCTGCCAGCCACAAAGATTGCCATCAAAAGAAAATAGAGACCGTGAATGGCTGTTGGGAGAAATTTTATGCAATCTATATATAGGACTAGGTCGCTATCAACGAGGGGAAAAATTGGCTGCTTATGATTTCATCCAAAACAGATCTGTCAAGCTCTGGACTGAACTAATCAATTTGGAAAAAACTTCTAAATCTAATTTTATAGATATTTTTAACAGCAACAGACGATTTGAAAAAGGTTATCCAAATGAAGCCAAACAATTACCCTACTTTTTGCAAGGTTACGAACGAATTTCTGAATCTGCTCAGGCACTCCTAGAATATCTTGATAAACACTATCCTCTTAACGCATTTATAAAAGAAAAAATTCGTAATTTATTATAAAAGAGACTTCCCAAAAAATGATCTAAATCCCAAAAGTTAGGTATCTTTGTCAGCTATAGTAGATTAATGAAATTTTAAAACCTGTAGAGGATAATCGATGTCCTCTCCTTTCTTATGTTCAGAGTGAGAAAGATTTATTTCTTAAAGTTGCCAAAGTTATCAAATCCAAAGATATTGTATTTGATTGGTTTGGTTTAATCAGAACCTAAAAAGCACTTCTAAGGTTACTTCTTTAGTTGATCTTAGAGGTTACTTTAGTTATTGGACTGCTGGGCGCAGTATGATATAATAGAAACATGAAATTAAAAACTACTTTGGGCCTCCTAGCTGGGCGTTCATCTCACTTCATCTTGAGCCATCTTGGCCGTGGAAGTACGCTACCTGGAAAACTCGCCCTTCAATTCGATAAAGATATTTTACAAAATCTAGCCAAAAACTACGAGATTGTCGTGGTTACTGGAACCAATGGAAAAACCCTGACAACTGCCCTGACTGTCGGCATTTTAAAAGAAGTCTATGGTCAGGTTCTTACTAACCCGAGCGGTGCCAACATGATTACAGGGATTACGACAACCTTCTTGACTGCAAAATCTTCAAAAACTGGGAAAAATATTGCTGTCCTCGAAATTGACGAGGCCAGTCTATCTCGTATCTGTGACTACATCCACCCTAGCCTTTTTGTCATCACTAACATTTTCCGTGACCAGATGGACCGCTACGGTGAGATTTACACAACTTATAACATGATTTTGGATGCCATTCGTAAGGTGCCTACGGCTACTGTTCTCCTCAATGGTGACAGTCCACTTTTCTACAAACCAGCAATTCCAAATCCTGTACAGTATTTTGGTTTTGACTTGGAAAAAGGACCAGCCAAACTAGCTCACTACAATACCGAAGGTATTCTCTGCCCCGACTGTCAAAGTATTCTGAAATATGAACTCAATACTTATGCCAACTTGGGAGCCTATATCTGTGAAAATTGTGGTTGCAAACGACCCGACTTGGACTACCGTCTGACAGACTTGGTTGAGTTGACCAACAATCGCTCTCGTTTTGTCATTGACGGACAAGAATACGGAATCCAAATCGGTGGACTTTACAACATCTACAATGCCCTTGCTGCGGTTGCCATTGCCCGCTTCCTCGGTGCAAATTCACAACGGATTAAGCAGGGATTTGACAAGAGTCGCGCTGTCTTTGGACGCCAAGAAACCTTCCATATCGGTGATAAGGAATGTACCCTTGTCCTCATCAAGAATCCAGTCGGTGCAACCCAAGCTATCGAAATGATCAAACTAGCACCTTATCCATTTAGCCTATCTGTCCTTCTCAATGCCAACTATGCAGACGGAATTGACACTAGCTGGATCTGGGATGCGGACTTTGAACAAATCACTGACATGGACATTCCTGAAATCAACGCAGGCGGTGTTCGTCATTCTGAAATCGCTCGCCGTCTACGGGTGACAGGATACCCAGCTGAGAAAATCACTGAAACAAGTAATCTGGAGCAAGTTCTCAAGACCATTGAGAACCAAGATTGTAAGCATGCCTATATCCTAGCAACCTATACTGCTATGCTGGAATTCCGCGAACTGCTGGCTAGTCGTCAGATTGTTAGAAAGGAGATGAACTAATGGTTTATACTTCACTTTCCTCAAAAACTGGCAATTACCCTTATCAGCTCAACATCGCCCACCTCTACGGAAATCTCATGAATACCTATGGGGACAATGGAAACATCCTCATGCTCAAGTATGTGGCTGAAAAACTGGGAGCTCATGTGACGGTTGACATCGTTTCTCTCCACGATGACTTTGACGAAAACCACTACGATATCGCCTTTTTCGGTGGGGGACAAGACTTTGAACAGAGTATTATCGCTGGAGACCTTCCTGCTAAAAAAGAGAGCATTGACAACTATATCCAAAACAACGGTGTCGTTCTAGCTATCTGCGGTGGTTTCCAACTTTTAGGTCAATATTATGTGGAGGCTTCAGGCAAGCGCATCGAAGGTCTAGGGGTCATGGGCCACTATACCCTCAACCAGACCAATAATCGCTTTATCGGTGACATCAAGATTCACAATGAAGATTTCGATGAAACCTACTATGGATTTGAAAATCACCAAGGGCGCACCTTCCTCTCGGATGATCAAAAGCCACTCGGCCAAGTTATTTACGGAAATGGAAACAACGAAGAAAAGGTCGGCGAAGGGGTTCACTATAAGAATGTCTTTGGTTCCTACTTCCACGGACCTATCCTCTCTCGTAATGCCAATCTAGCTTATCGCCTGGTCACTACTGCGCTCAAGAAGAAATACGGTCAGGATATCCAACTCCCTGCCTATGAGGATATTCTCAGCCAAGAAATCGCTGAAGAATATAGTGATGTGAAAAGCAAGGCTGACTTTTCTTAAACCAAGGAAAATCATATCAAAGAACTCCGCTATCTTGTCGGAGTTCTTTTTTGCTTGCTCTTTTACCCTTCTCCCTTGCATTTTCTCTCATTTTTTGCCAAAATAGAGGGGTAGAAAGAAGGTAGCATATGTCTAAATTACAACAAATCGTAACATATCTTGAATCAGAAAAACTAGACGTCGCTGTCGTATCTGACCCCGTCACTATCAATTACCTCACTGGCTTTTACAGTGAGCCTCATGAACGCCAAATGTTCCTTTTTGTCCTAGCGGATCAGGAGCCTCTCCTCTTTGTTCCAGCCCTTGAAGTAGAACGTGCAAGTAGCACCGTTTCCTTCCCAGTTGTGGGCTATGTGGATTCTGAAAATCCTTGGCAAAAAATCAAAAACGCTTTGCCTCAGCACGACTTCAAACGTGTCGCTGTTGAGTTTGACAACCTCATCTTAACCAAGTATCATGGTTTGAAAACGGTCTTTGAAACTGCTGAGTTTGAAAACCTCACTCCTCGTATCCAACGCATGCGCCTCATCAAATCAGCTGATGAAGTCCAAAAAATGATGGTTGCAGGTCTCTATGCTGATAAAGCTGTAAAAGTTGGTTTTGATAATATCTCTCTTGATAAAACAGAGACAGATATCATCGCCCAAATCGACTTCTCCTTAAAACGTGAAGGCTATGAAATGAGTTTTGATACCATGGTCTTGACTGGTGACAATGCTGCAAATCCACACGGAATTCCTGGTGCAAACAAGGTCGAAAAAGATGCCCTTCTCCTCTTTGACCTGGGTGTTATGGTCAATGGCTACGCATCAGATATGACTCGTACAGTCGCTGTCGGAAAACCAGACCAATTCAAGAAAGATATTTACAACTTGACCCTTGAAGCCCAACAAGCTGCCCTTGACTTTATCAAACCTGGTGTGACTGCTCATGAAGTAGACCGCGCTGCCCGTGAAGTCATCGAAAAAGCTGGTTACGGTGAGTACTTCAACCACCGTCTCGGTCACGGTATCGGTATGGATGTCCACGAATTCCCATCTATCATGGAAGGAAACGACATGGTCATCGAAGAAGGCATGTGCTTCTCTGTTGAACCAGGTATCTATATCCCTGGTAAAGTCGGCGTTCGTATCGAAGACTGTGGTGTTGTTACCAAGGATGGCTTTGACCTCTTTACAAGCACCAGCAAAGACTTGCTTTATTTTGATTAATATTCTTCGAAAATCTTCCCACAATAAAACGCATAATATCAAGGTTTTTCAACACCTGATATTATGCGTTTTTCTGATTTTTAAAACTTTTCTCCAGCCGCTTTACTTAATTTTCTTAATACTCTGACTAAGCACAAACCCTACAACCATTCCCACGATATTTTGCAGGAAGTTTGGTAGGATTTCTGGTAGGGCTGCTGCCCAGCCATTCATCAAAGTTGAACCCAAGGCGTAGCCCCCTACCATGGCAATCGTTGCTAAGATAAGGCCTAGCCACTGAGTTTTTCCTTTAAATCCTGCGAAAAATCCCTGCAAGCCATGGTTGACCAAGCTAAAGAACATCCACTGTGGATAGCCTGATAAGAGATCAATCAAGAAACCTGCTAGTCCTCCAACGACAGCCCCCTCTTTACTGCCAAAGTAAAAGGCTGCAAAGAAGACACCCGCATCTAAGAGAGTTAGAATGCCTGTTGGCGTTGGAATTTTCAAGAAATAACCTAGAACCACAGAAAGGGCGGTTAATAGAGATACAAGGGCGATTTTAGTTGTTTTTGTTTGCTTCATATTGTCTTACTCCATATTGATCTGCTTGTGCAATAGCACGGTAAACGAAAGCTTTAGAACTCTCTACTGCTGGTAAAAGTTCATCCCCTTTAACCAAGCGACTGGCGATGCTTGAGGCAAAGGTACAACCTGCACCAGCATTTTGGCCTTGAATGACTGGGTTTTCTAGAACAGTGAAAGTTTGTCCATCATAAAAGACATCTACAGCTTTGTCCTGACTAAGGCGATTGCCCCCCTTGATAATAACTGCTGGCGCTCCTAATTCATGCAATTTCTGCGCTGCAACTTTCATATCTTCCAAGGTTTTAATCTCTTGATCAGCTAACAATTCTGCTTCAGGAAGATTTGGTGTAATCACACTGACACGAGGGAAAAAGCGAATCAACTCTTGACAGAGTTCACTGACAGCCACATCATGCGTTTCCTTGCAGACCAAAACGGGGTCCAATACCACAGGAACTCCCAGACGTTGCTTGATAAAGTCCAAGGCTTTCTCAGCCACACTGACAGTAGGGAGAAGACCAATCTTGATTCCCGCAAAATCCACGTCACGCAAACTATCTAATTCATGTTGAAAAATGGCGTCATCTGTTGGAAAGACTTCAAATCCCTTTTCTGTCAAGGCCGTCAAACAAGTCACTGCTACAAAACCATGCAAGCCGTTCAAGGTATAGGTAGCAAGATCGGCTGATAAACCACCACCACTAAAAATATCATTCCCAGAAAGGGCTAAAATACGATTATTCCTCATAACGAATCTCCTTTAAATACAAGCCATTCGGTGCCGCAGTGGGACCTGCAAACTGCCTGTCCTTCTTCTCCAAAATCAAGTCAATCTGCTCAACTGGCATTCGGTTATTTCCAATTTTGAGCAGCGTCCCCACCATATTGCGAATCTGCTTATACAAGAAGCCATTTCCAGAAAATGTAAAGGTCAAAAACTGCCCTGTCTCATCGACTGTTAAACTCGCTTCTGTAATGGTCCGAACCTTGTCCTCTACACTAGTCCCAGAGGCTGTAAAACCGGTGAAATCATGGGTTCCCTCTAGCTTTTTGATTGCCATCTGCATGCATTCCACATCGAGGGGATAGGGAAAGTGAGTGGCATAGTGACGGCGCATAGGATTTTTGGGACGCCCTCTATCCACGATAAACTCATAGGTCTTGCTATGTTTTGCATAACGGCAATGAAAATCATCTTCCACAAGCTCAATTGAAATCACATCGATATCTTCTGGAGACTGGGTATCCAGAGCAAAACGGAGTTTTTCCTCATCCATCTGATAGGGCAGATCAAAATGAATCACCTGTCCCAAAGCATGGACCCCACTATCCGTCCTACCAGCACCGTGAACAGCGATGGCTTGCCCCTTATTGAGTCTCGTTAAGGTTTTTTCGATTTCCTCTTGAACGCTCCGCGCATGAGGCTGGCGCTGAAAACCAGCAAATGCATAGCCGTCATAAGAAATGATTGCTTTATATCTTGTCATGTGTCTATTTTATCAGGAAATAATAGTACAAACAAGTTTAAAAAACAATAATTGTCTGGGGACAAAAATGAAAAAGAAAAACTTAGGAAATCAATCCTAAGCTTTCTTTCGAAGAGAAAACATGACAAATACGGAAGTCACTATTAACCAGCATCCTAGAATGGTGAAAACCAGCATCCCGTTTTGAGTGACCATGCCGATAGCTCCCAGGACGAATGGTGTCGTAAAGGCCCCAAAGCTACATCCTAACACTGCAAAAGACGTTGCCTGATTAAGGAGGTTAGCTGGGATTCTTTCAGAAAGAAGCTGAAAGACAGTGGTCAAGGCTACGCTGTAGGCAAAACCTGCCACAATACTTCCAACTACCATCACACCCAATGACGGAGACAAGGCAATCACAATCTGTCCCAATCCAAAGGTGATACCTGACCAAAGGAGCAACCTTTCTTTAAAGAGAGAAATCAAGAAAGAAAAACTCACGCCAGCCACAATCCCAATCAACTGCATGATACTTAAAACCAAACTCGATAACTGGGCATCTCCTAGACCTCTTTCCACCATCAGACTAGGAATACGAATGGTGATAGCTGTGTTGGTGCAGACAACAACTGCTGCTTCGACAGCCAATAGAAAAATTAAGCCTTTCATCTGTCCTGTCAAACGAGTCATTTCGGCCTCTTTTTTCTTTGTTTCTTTCTTTTCTTTCCCATAAGGGACAAAGAGCAGATAAAGAATCAATACTAAAAATCCCGCACTGTAGGCCAAGAAGGTCACTGTCCATCCCAAGGATAAGAGTTGACCTACCACTAGAGTCAAAATCGACGCCCCGACAACTTCTGCTGATCCGCGAAGACCCAACATCTGGATCCGTGTCTTTCCATGATAGCGTTCGCTGATGATAGAAATGGCCTTGGCATTGATCATTCCAACACCCAAGCCAAATAAAATCCGCATAGCAAAGACAAAGTTATAATCCTGATACCAGAAGGGAGCTGTTCCACCGATAGAGAGGATGAGAAGTCCCAGACTAATCTGAAGACGTTCAGGAAACAAACGCTCTAGCACCCCGTTTAAGACTAGCATAATCATAATCCCAAAAGAAGGGAGACTGACTAGGAGCTCGATTTGTTCTTTGGGGTAGCCTTGATAGTAGTCAAACATGGCTGGTAAGGCACTCGAGATGGAAAAGGAGGTAATCAAAACGAGGGAGAGGGCCAAAATACTAGCCCGTTCTAAAAATTGTTTCATGAATTTTCTTTCTGTATATTTCTCACTGGTGATCCTTTTAAAAGGAAGAGGGCAAGAAAAGAAGGAGCCCGATTGAACTAGAGACTTCGTCCTAATTTCCCTTATAGGAAGACTATTTTCGCTTGATTTGCTTGATCAGATAGAAGATAAAGCCTGCAACCATATACGCCGCAAAAATGATCAAACACCATTTGATAACCACGTCCCAACCCTTATTCACATTTAAAAAGAAATAAGGGAAGGGATTGTCCTTGGAATTCGGAATATTGAGTTTTAAGACCAGACCGTTAAACAAGGCAAAAATCATATAAACCAAGGGCAAGACGGTCCACAAGACTGGATCCCAGATCTTGTATTGACCCTGTTTATCAAAGAAGAGGGTGTCGGCTAAAAACCAGAGTGGAACGATATAGTGGCAAAGGAAATTTTCCACACGGTAAAAGTCTGTCGCGATCGGAGCAAGCATAAAATGGTAAATCACACAGGTAATCATGATACTCATGGTAACGCCACCCTTGAGACGAAGCAGGGTCGAACTTTGCCAATTTTCACCTGAACGGCTCATCACACGGAGCAGATAGCCCGTGAAAATCGTTACCAAAAGATTAGACAACACAGTGTAGTAAAGGAGCATACCAAAACCACCGTGCTTGGTAATCTCCAAATAAACTCCTGTAAATGCCGCTAAGAACAAGAGCACACGACTATAAAAGATAAATTTATAATTCAGTTTCATGGCTAGATTTTCTTAACAAATTCTGATTTGAGTTTCATAGCTCCAAAACCATCAATCTTACAGTCGATGTTGTGGTCACCTTCTACAATACGGATATTTTTAACACGAGTTCCTTGTTTCAAATCCTTAGGCACCCCTTTTACTTTCAAATCCTTGATAAGGGTTACAGTATCTCCGTCAGCCAATTTGTTTCCATTGGCATCGATAGCAACAACACCTTCTTCTACTTCTGCAACTTCTGCAGGATTCCACTCATAGGCACACTCTGGGCATACCAAGAGATTTCCATCTTCGTAGACATATTCTGAATTACATTTTGGGCAATTTGGTAAGTTGTTCATGGGTTCTCCTTATAACATTTCACTATTTTTTGACAATCAAAATTTCTCGAACAGCAACTATTATACCGTAAAATCCTACATTTGACAATGATTCCTAAGGGCTAGCAAATAAAAAAGTCATGCACCTTTTTACAGTTACATGACTTTTAAAAGATGATTGGTCATGGGTACTTATCAAGCACCTCATGATAAAAGGGGTAGCAACTATATCTTACAGACCAGGAGCTTGTCCAAGTTCTGCTGTAAGCATCCAAACTGTTTTCTCAAGTTCAGCCTTAGCCCCAACAAAGATATCGTTTGTAACATCATCACCTTCTTCATCAGTTACATCCAAAGCTTTTTGGAAAAGAGTGATGAGGTAGCGATAAATAGCTAGAACACGTTCCAAGCTTTCTTCAACGTTACGGAATTCTCCTTCTTCTTCTTCGATTTCACTGTGTTGAAGGAATTCTGTCAAAGTTGAATAAGGTTTGCCACCAAGGGTGATCAAACGTTCACTGATTTCGTCAAGATAACCATCAAGACTGTCCATATATTCATCCATTTTTGGATGCCATACGAGGAAGCCACGACCACGCATATACCAGTGAACTTGGTGAAGGGCAACGTGAGCCACATACAAGTCCGCTACTGCTTGGTTCAATACTTCCTTTGTTTTTGCCAATGCTACTGGCGCTGTTTTAGATAATGTTGTTACATCTTTTACTGCTTCTTTTTTCAATTCAACCATATTTCTTACCTCTTTTCATTTTTTTGTAACCATCTTCTTAGTGGTTACAATATAAGTATACTACTACCAGAAAACGATAGCAAGGAAAGTGTACTATCTGAGAAAAGTTTTAATAGACTGATAATTTAAGAATAGTCTAGACAGTTTTGATTAACTGACTTGATCAGATTTACCCGAAAATTGGCTTTGGTACAAGTCATAATAAAAGCCTTTTTCTTGGAGCAAGCTTTCATGATTTCCCTGCTCAATAATCTGTCCATCCTTAAGAACGAGAATCTTGTCTGCTTCTTGAATGGTAGAGAGACGGTGGGCGATGACAAAGCTGGTTCTTCCCTTCATCAAGCGTTTCATAGCTTTTTGAATCAAGAGTTCCAAACGGGTGTCAACAGAGGAAGTCGCTTCATCCAGAATAAGAATTTTAGGATTGGCTAGGAGAGCACGCGCGATGGTCAAGAGTTGTTTTTGTCCGAGGGAAATATTACTTGACTCTTGGTTCATCTCCATGTTGTAACCACCAGGAAGAGTTCGGATAAAGTGGTCTACATTTGCCGCTTTGGCAGCCTCTACAATATCCTCATCACTGGCATCGAGATTTCCAAAACGTAGGTTTTCTTTGATCGTCCCTTCATATAGCCAAGCATCCTGCAAGACCATCCCAAACTGACGGCGATAGTCTTGACGTGACAACTGGCGAATATCCTGCCCGTCAACCAAGATTGCGCCTGCTGTGACATCGTAAAAGCGCATAAGCAGATTGATTAAGGTCGTCTTACCAGCTCCAGTAGGGC
Organism: Streptococcus sp. 5905; assembly: GCF_013276505.1. Classification (NCBI taxonomy): domain Bacteria; kingdom Bacillati; phylum Bacillota; class Bacilli; order Lactobacillales; family Streptococcaceae; genus Streptococcus; species Streptococcus sp. 5905. The sequence continues at coordinate 262,616 of NZ_VMLC01000001.1, read as the reverse complement.
CAACAATCGCCACCATCTCTCCCGGTTGAACTTCCAGATTAAAGTCTCGTATCAATGGTTTGTTTTCAACATACTGGAAGTCAACCTGCTTGAAGGTCACCTGACCTGTTAAGGGTTCAAGGATTTCAAGTTCTTCTCCCTTGACTTCCTCTGTCTCATCCAAGATGTCGAAGATACGGTCTAACGAAGACTTGGCACTTTGCATTTGACCCGCAAGTTGTGTGATGTTTTGGATAGGCTGACTGACCTGCCAAACGTACTGAACAAAGGCCTGCATATTCCCCACTGTCAAACGACCCGCAATCACTTGCAAACCACCAAGAACCGCAACAATCAGATAGGTCAAATCCGATACAGCATGAAGGGCTGGCATCATGAGTCCAGAGATAAAACTGGCTTTAAAACCAACACGTTGGAGGTCATCTGTAATCTTAGAAAATTCTTTATGAGAAGTTTCCTCACGACCATAGAGTTTCAAAACATTAAAACCTGTGAGATTTTCCTGCACATAGCCATTCATCCGACCTAAAATAGCTGCCTGCTCTTTAAAATAAGGCTGAGAACGTTTCAGGATACTTCTGGCACCGAAATAAGTCACTGGAATGGATAGAATCACCACTATAGCTAGTTGGAAGTTCAAGTATAAAACCATTCCCATCACGAGGACAATCGTCAAAACAGCATTGACAATTTGAAGGAAAGACTGTTGAAGAGCGTTAGACACTGTCTCAACGTCACTGGTAAAGCGCCCCAACAAATCACCAAATTGGTGTTTGTCAAAGAAAGATACTGGGATACGATTGAGCTTTTCAGTCATTTCATTTCGCAGATCTTGGGTCATGGACTGGACCGCATTGGTCATGAAATAGTTGGAATAATAAGAACCAAGTTCATACAAGAGACCTCTAAAGAGGTAAATGATTAAAACCGTTCCGATGTAGCCAGTATTGATACTAGCACCTGAAAGGCCCTTAGCCATATCTAAGAGATTCTTTGTCAACTCCGTAATGGCTAGCCCCAATACAAAAGGCTCCAAGACACTCATGATTACGCTTAAAACTTTTAGAAAGACTGCAAAAAAGACAGAAAAACGGTAGGCTTTCAAATAGCTCCACAAACGAGCCAAACTAGATTGTGTTTTCATATTTCCTCCTATTCTTCTGTGAGAGATACATTTTTCAACTGCGACTCAGCAATCTCACGATAGATATCATTGGTTTCCATTAATTCCTCATGCCGACCGCGACCCACGATTTCTCCCTTATCAAGAACGATAATCTGATCCGCATCCATGATGGTTCCGACACGTTGAGCGACGATTAAAACCGTAGCATTCTGTGTTACTTCCTTGAGACGACGGCGTAAAATAGCATCCGTACGATAGTCCAGAGCTGAGAAGGAATCGTCAAAAATATAGATATCAGGATTCTTTATAACCGCTCGGGCAATTGAGAGACGTTGTTTCTGTCCTCCAGAAAGGTTGCTTCCGCCTTCAGCTAGATGAGTCGCAAAGCCTTCTTCTCGGCTTTCGATAAAATCTTTGGCTTGCGCCACATCCGCTGCCTGATGTAGGTCTTTGTGACTAGCATCTTCCTTCCCATAGCGGATATTTTCAGCGATAGTTCCTGTAAAGAGCAAGGCCTTCTGCGGGATAAAACCAATCTTTTGACGGAGAGACTTGAGGCGGTAATCCCTCACATCAACACCATCTACTTTGATTTTTCCAAGTGTGACATCGTAAAAGCGAGGAATCAATTGCACAAGAGAGGACTTGCCCGATCCGGTCGATCCGATAAAGGCAATGGTTTCACCCGGTTTAGCGCTGAACGAAATGTTATGCAAAACAGGATTTTCCGTCTCACCAGGATAGGCAAAGGTGACATTTTCAAATTCCAAATAGCCATGGGTTGCCGTCTCTCTGACGCCTCCTTCATTTGGATCAATAGAAATCGGCATATCCATGACTTCTTTCAAACGTTCACTCGAAACGGCTGTACGAGGGTACATGGTGAAGAGATTGGATAGGAAAAGGAAGGACAAGAGAGCGTGGAAACTATATTCGATAAAGGCTACCAGGTCCCCAATTTGCAGAGAACCTTGTTTGATAGGGTCCAGAGCGAACCAGACAATAGCTACAATCATGGCAATGATAATCTGAACAAACAAGGGTTCTGTCAGACCAGTTAGTTTAAACAGACGATTGGAATTAGCTGCATAGACTGCATTTTGTCCTGCAAAACGTTCCTCTTGAAACTCCTCACGGGCAAAGGCACGAATGACACGGAGTCCCATCAGATTTTCCCTGACATATTGATTGATCTTGTCTAATGTAGCCTGCTGCTTCTCTGACAGAGGTCGAGTCTTGACCGCTACATAAATGACCACCACGGCTAAGAAAGGTACTGCAAAGGCCACTATCCAGGCTAATGACGGACTGGTCAGGAAGATCATTAAGATACTAGACAGCATCATCATGGGGGTGATGACACCCAGTTTTAAGGTCTGTTCTGCAAACTGCATGAGAATAAAGGCATCACTGGTAATGCGAGTAACCAGTGAAGACACTCCAATCTTTTCATATTCATGATGAGAATACTCTTGTAATTTGGCATAGAGATCATCCCTCATATCCTTGACCATATTGGTCGTTAGCTTACTAGCAGCGTAGGCTAAGACTATACGCCCCAAGGTTCCACATAGGATAATCACTAGCATAATTGCAGCCCAAGCATACAATTGCTGTTCATTCCCTTTATTCACACCTTCATCAATCATCCGAGCCAGAACAGTTGGCAGTCCAAGATTGACGATAACAAAGAAAACCGCGCCAAAGAAATCCAAGAATAACCACTTGGGATATTTTTTCAAATAAGACCAAATATAGAGCATAACTCCTCCTTTCATAACTTTTTAATACAGAAAAGAGCGCGCATCCGCACGCCTTTCCTTCCCTAAGGAACTTTCCTAGTCGGAAAAATTCCTTTTCACAAGAATACTCCAAGTAAAAACAAGACAGGCAGTCAAAGTCACCTGGTACTTTTGACTGTCTGTCTGGAATAAGCTAGATTATTTTACAAAATCAAGCAATGCCAAGAAGCTTTCAGCTTCAAGTGACGCACCACCAACAAGGGCTCCGTCAACGTCTGGGCAAGCCATGTATGAAGCAACGTTTTCAGGTTTAACAGAACCACCGTATTGAACACGAACTTTGTCCGCAACTTCTTGACCAAAGTCGGCTGCTACAACGTCACGAACAACTTTACACATTTTTTGTGCGTCGTCTTGTGAAGCTGATTTACCAGTACCGATAGCCCAGATTGGCTCGTAAGCGATAACTGATGCAGCAACTTGTTCAGCAGTCAATCCAGCCAAAGCAGCAGATACTTGAGCACCTACGAATTCAGCAGCTTTACCAGCTTCGTAAGTTTCAAGTGACTCACCACAACAGATGATTGGAAGCATACCATTTGCAAAGATCGCTTTTGCTTTTTTGTTGATATCTTCGTCAGTTTCATGGAAGTAGTCACGGCGTTCTGAGTGACCGATAACAACGTAGTCAGTACCGATTTCTTTCAAAACTTGTGGGCTAGTTTCACCAGTGAAAGCACCTGCATTTTCAAAGTAGCAGTTTTGAGCAGCAACTTTAAGGTTTGAACCTTTAGCAGCAACAAGAACAGTTGTCAAATCAAGCGCAGGAGCTGCGATACCGGCTTCAACAAGATCTGATGAAGGAAGTTTTGAGGCCACGGCTTCAACGAATGCTTTTGCTTCTTCTGGATTTTTGTTCATTTTCCAGTTACCAGCGATAAATGGTTTACGTGACATTTCACATACCTCTTTTTTCATTTTATTCACTATTATTCTATCATATTTATAAGGAGCTTGCAAATCTTACTCTAATTTACAAGATTTTCCGAGCGGCTACTCTTGCCACAAATTCATAGCATCGAGGAAATCAGCCGAAGCTTGCACTTGTTTAGGATTGTTAGCTTCTCGCTCTGCTCGTTTGGCCTCTACCTGAGCCACAGACTGAATGCCTTCATGGCGCCAATTCCGAAGGATGGCCTGAATATATTTCCAGTTTGGTTTGCCATTTAGAACAGCCTCTCGGAGAGCTTCCTTGATCAAATCCGCCTTAACTCCGTCTTCTTTGACAGTCTTGAAAAGATCTTCGATTTCAAATGGCGTTAGCAAGCGTCCCAATTCCTGCTGAAAAGTCTCAACCAGATCCTTCAATTGATTTTGCGGGTTTGGGGCAGTTGTAGCTGGAGTCTGACTGTCCAACAAGTTATCCAAGCGTTCAAAAGCCAAACTAGCATCAAAAATAAGCTCAATTTCCCCATTTAGTTCAATCGTTCGATATTGTAGTAGCCCATTTTCAGTCAAATTTGAAATGGATTGGTTGACATCTGCTAGCTCTTTACCAATAATTTCAGCAATCTGGCTTGGCGACAGCTCATCCAAAGCTGATGTGTTTTGTAGATAAAAAAATTGCCAGACGAGAAAATCATCACTGGAAGGAAAGAGTTCCTTAAAATGCAAGAGCAGGGCACTTGGCAAAACCAAGTTCCCTGATTTGAAAGCGTCAAAATATGTCATAATTCCTCTTATAAATATCCAAATGCAGCCGCATCATCCTCTACCTTTCTCCAGTCAAAAGGGGTTTCTTGATAAACTGCATAGTTAACCCAGTTACTGAAAAAGAGAGCAGCTGAAGAAGACCAACAGAGACACGGTGTCTCATTCACATCATCATTTTTGAAGTAATTTTCTGGAATGTGAGGATTAAGTCCTGCCTCACAATCACGAAAATACTCTTTTGCTAGAGTATCACGGTCATATTCTAAATGACCAAAACTATAAATTTCACGAAGATCCCGACTGGCTAAAATAGAAACGCCGACTTGTTCTCCCTCAGAGAGGATTTCCAGATTGGTTTTTCCTAAAATTTCCTCCTTATAGATTTCTGTATGACGAGAATGGGGAGCTACATAGCTATCATCAAAACCACGAAAGAGAAGATGGCCCTCTTTCAAGGTATCCTGCGGGTAAATGCCTGACAATTTCTGAGCCATCTGATGCTTTTCAACTCCATAGCGAGCATAAAGACCTGCTTGGGCACCCCAACAGATATGCAGGGTAGAAAAAACATGTGTCTTGGACCATTCGATGACCTGCTTAAACTCCTCCCAGTAGTCCACCTCCTCAAAAGGCAAGTGCTCCACCGGAGCTCCTGTGATGATCATCCCATCAAAAAAGTCATCCTTAACCTCTGGGAAGGTCTTATAGAAGGTCTCCATATGTTCGGCACGAGTCGTCTTTGAACGATGCGTCTCCATATACAAGAAATCAATATCTAACTGTAGGGGCGTATTGGCCAAATGCCGTAAGAGCTGCGTTTCTGTCACAATCTTTTGGGGCATAAGATTTAGAATCAAAATCTTCAAGGGGCGAATATCCTGATGAGCAGCTCGTTGATCGTCCATGACAAAGATATTTTCTGTCCTTAAAATCTCAACAGCTGGTAATTTTTTTTCAATCCGAATCGGCATAATACCCTCCTAACAGTTCTCTATTTCGGGAATGATGTTGTCTGTTTGAAAGTAAAAACCTCCAAATACTTCTTCCCTTTATTATACTGTATGAAGATATAGTTTTCAATTATAGTTTTTCTCTAACTAGCTATAGTTAATTTATATAGCAGATGAAGAGAAAACAGCCCCAAGGACTGTTTTTCATTAATAATGTATAAGTACCTTGTAATCGTAATCTCCGATTTTTTCACGGCCTTTAAGCTCATCAAGCTCAATTAAGAAAGCACAACCAGCTACAACTCCACCAAGTCTTTCAATCATCTCAATCGTTGCCTTGACAGTTCCACCTGTTGCCAGAAGATCATCTACGATGAGAACGCGTTGACCTGGCTTGATCGCATCCGCGTGCATGGTCAAGGTATCAATACCGTACTCTTTCTCATAGTCAGCAGAAATGACTTCACGTGGCAATTTCCCTGGTTTACGAACAGGTGCAAAGCCAATCCCCAACTCAAAAGCAACGGGACAGCCGACAATAAATCCACGAGCCTCTGGACCCACGATCATGTCGATCTTCTTATCAGTTGCATACTGAACAATTTCACGAACAGCGTAGCTATAAGCATTTCCATCTGCCATCAAAGGGCTGATATCACGGAAGGTGATGCCTTCCTTAGGATAATTTTCAATCGTTGCGATATAATCTTTTAAATTCATCTTTTTCTTTCTTTCAAAGTTTTTACTCTCTATTATACCATATTTTCTGTGAAAGAAGAAATAGAAGATTTTTATTTGCTAATCCAAGATTTCGTCTTGCTGATTTAAGATTCAAGCTTTAATCCAACCATTGAATATAGGCTGTTTTATCTTCACTATTATAACCAGCTCCCTTATAAAAATTCTGAGTGCTTGCATTTTTAGAACCTGTCAGGAGCATCATCTTATAACAATTTCTCTCTTTAGCTATTTGTTTAGCATATTCAAGACAAGCGCTTGCATACCCTTTCCCTCTATCTTCTTCTCGGGTCACCACATTTTCTATCAAAGCATAGGGTCTCACACCTCTTGTCAAGTTGGGAATGATGACACAAATACAGGAGGAGACTATTCTTCCTTCCACCTCCTTCACGATAACATGATGGCGCTGGTCAGAAATCATCTCACTCCATACTTGCTGCAAATGAAGACTATCTTCTGGGATTTCTTTCTCATGTAAGGACAGGTAGAGATTTAATAACTCAAATAAATCCTCCTGTACAGCTTCTCTCAACAATTTTATTTCCTCCAATCCTTTGTTGATAGATTTGAATAAAAAAACTCTGACCGAAGCCAGAGATTTTAGTTGATTAAAGTGAGTTCACATCAACCTTGATACCAACACCTTGAGTAGTTGTGATTGTCAAGTTTGTTACGTAAGTTCCTTTAGCTGTAGCTGGTTTTGCTTTTTGGATTGTTTCGTTGAAAGCTTTAAAGTTTTCAACCAATTTTTCAGCTTCAAATGATACTTTACCGATGATTGCTTGAACGTTACCTGCACGGTCAGCACGGTAAGTGATTTTACCACCTTTAGACTCTTCAACTGCTTTAGCAACATCCATTGTTACAGTACCAGTTTTAGGGTTTGGCATCAAGTTACGTGGTCCAAGGACACGTCCAAGACGTCCAACAAGAGCCATCATGTCAGGTGTAGCGATAACTACGTCGAAGTCCAACCAACCGTCGTTGATTTTTGCAACAAGGTCATCTTCACCAACGAAGTCTGCACCAGCAGCTTTTGCTTCTTCAGCTTTTGCACCACGTGCGAAAACAAGAACGCGTGAAGTTTTACCAGTACCGTTTGGCAATACCATTGCGCCACGGATTTGTTGGTCAGCTTTTTTAACGTCGATGTTCAAGTTGTATGCAACTTCTACAGTTGCGTCAAATTTTGCAAAGTTAGTTTCTTTTGCAAGTGCTACAGCTTCTTCTACGCTGTACGCTTTTGTGCTGTCGATTTTCTCAAGTGCAGCACGAAGTTGTTTGCTTTTTTTAGCCATTTTCTATTCTCCTTGTAAGTGGTTCAATCGATTTTCATCTCCCACGTCACTTCTCGAAATGATGAAGTCTTGCGGGTTATATTGGGGTGTTATTGATTAGTCAACAACAGTGAATCCCATAGAACGAGCAGTACCTTCGATCATACGCATTGCAGACTCAATGTTTGCTGCGTTCAAATCTGGCATCTTAGTTTCTGCAATTTCTTGTACTTGTGCACGAGTAACTGTAGCAACTTTAGTTTTGTTAGGTGTACCTGATCCTTTTTCAACACCTGCAGCTTTTTTCAAAAGAACAGCAGCTGGTGGTGTTTTTGTAACGAAAGTAAATGATTTGTCTTCGTATACTGAGATAACAACTGGAATGATCATACCAGCTTGGTCAACTGTACGAGCGTTGAACTCTTTTGTGAATCCCATGATGTTGATACCAGCTTGACCAAGAGCAGGTCCAACTGGTGGAGCTGGTGTAGCTTTACCAGCAGGGATTTGCAATTTTACAAGTTTTTCGACTTTTTTAGCCATTTTTAAATCCTCCTTTGTGGTTTTGGCGGTAATTAGAGATTTTTACCTCCCACAAGTATGCTTTACACATACCTTTCCATTATACACTATTTATCTAAAAATGCAAGAGAAAAATTACTTTTTTAATCGACGTAATCTCCGCCTTCAAAGCCATAGTATTCTTCCAAACTGAGGCCACTTGTAGCAATTTCTTGGGCTTCTTTTCCAACGTAACGAAGATGCCATTCTTCTGCCATGTAGCCAGTCTCTTTTTCCTTGCCTTTGAGATAGCGAACGACAAAGCCATAGTCAGCTGCATGATCCAAGAGCCATTGAGCTGCTTTTTCTTCTGTTACCAATTCTCCATTAGTCCCAATCAAATCAAAAGCAAGACCTGTTTGGTGTTCACTGTATCCAGGGCGAGCTGAGTAGCGATCTGCTGCTTCCTTACCATCTTGATTCACATAGTCTTGATAAAGTTTGGTTTGAGTTTCATAACTTCTAAAACCACTGTAATGATCGCTGATTGGGTAGCCAGCTGCTTGCATTGCTGTAATAAGTTTGACCAACTCTGCCTTGGCTGTTGGATTTTCTCCTGGATTGTAGTCTTTTGACAAAGGATAGTGCTTATTAGCTACGACGATTTCATCGTATTTTCCTTGTATACTATAGTGGTCTCCCTTATTCACAACTTCTGCCTTCTTCTGACTAGAAGCTTGAGATTTGCTTCCTACAGTCCCTTCAGATTGGCTAGTTTGTTCCGTTTTTTGAGTATTTTCTTCATTTTTAAGTTTTTCTTGAGAACATGCTGCTAGAGTTACTGCTAGCAAACCGGATAAAACGATATATCTTTTTTTCATTTTTTGCTTCCTCTCTTAGACCATGTGCTTCTCTAATTCATCGGATAAGGCTTTAATCATTTGTTCCAACTCAGGGGATTTCACTTGGCAATCTTCTGCCGCCATTTCTTCCCAGGGTACCCACCAGACTGGACCACGGCCATTCAATCCATGCCCCCTCATATCACCTGATCGTCTTGGAAAGAGGTGCCAGTGGGCGTGGGCATCTCCATTTCCTAAAAGTTCGATGTTCATCTTTTCAGCTTTAAACGCTTTGGCAACAGCTTCTTGGACCAAACTCATTTCCTCTAGAAAACGAAGTTTTTTAGAAGTCTCCATCTGATGGAGTTCTGTGACATGCTCCTTTGCTAGAAATAAGGTATAGCCCTTAAAGTATTGATGGTCTCCAATGACAACATAGCCTGTTTCTAGTTCTTTTACAAAGTAGGGATTTTTCCCTGCCTTTATCCATTCAATTCTTTGACAAATCAAGCACATATTAGTCTACCAATGCACTCTTGAGATAGGCATCGACCATACGCTCAGTCGCCACGACCGAATCAATGTGTGTTCGTTCGTAAGAGTGACTGGATTCAATACCAGCTCCAAGGAGGGCATGCTTTACCTCTGCACCTGCTGACATAGCTGCGGAAGCATCCGAACCGTAAAATGGATAAATGTCAAGCTTAAATGGAATATCTTGCTCCTTTGCCAAAGCCACTAAATGTTGACGGAAGTCATAGTGATAGGGACCTGAAGCGTCCTTGACACAGATAGATACTGTATATTCGTCTGTCTGCTGGTCATCGCCCATAGCCCCCATATCCACAGCTAGATATTCCACTACCTGAGCTGGAATATTGGAGTTGGCACCGTGGCCCACCTCTTCAAAGACTGAAAAAGCAAAATGAGTTGTTACTGGCAACTCAATTCCCTCTTCCTTATAAACACGAAGAAGATTGAGCAAAATCGCTGCGCTGACTTTGTCGTCCAAATGGCGAGACTTGATGAAACCAGTCTCTGTCACAACAGTTCGTGGGTCAAAGCTGATGAAGTCACCAACCTCGATGCCTAAGGCACGGGTTTCTTTTTCATTGGTCACTTTTTCATCCAAACGCACTTCCATATTGTCCTGAGTGCGTTCAGCAGTTCCTGCATCTTTGTAGACATGGCAAGAAGTCTGGTGGATGAGGATGGTTCCAGATACCTTTTTACCTGTGCTAGAAACATGGACTGTACAGTTTTCTCCCTCAATCATGTTCCAAGGAAAACCACCGATACGGTCCAATTTGAGACGACCGTCAGGTTTGATAGCACGTACAATGGCACCAAGCGTATCCACATGGGCAGTCACATAACGTTGTTGCTCATCATTTTGACCTTTAATAGTAACATTGATACCACCCTTGGCTGTGCGAACAGGCTGGTAACCAAGTTTCTCTAAAGTATGGACTAGATAGTCTGAAATCTCACGAGTAAAACCTGTCGGAGATGCAATAGCGGTTAATTCTTTGATATAGTTTATTGTTTGATTCATTTCTTCACCTCTTTTGCTACCTATTATAGCATATTTCAGTAGAGAGGAAAAAAGAAAAATCACTCCTGTAAAGTTGACTTACAAAAGTGATTTCTATTTTTTATTCCATCTCAAAAACATCACTCTCTTGCTTGTTTGGTAGAACCAATGAAAGCAAGATTCCGATAATTGCTGGCACTAACCATGGTAGAGAGGCAGTTGCAAAAGGTAAAGCATTCACAAGGTTTGCTAGAAATTCAATCTTAAAGGAACTTCCAAGGACACTTGCAAGAGCAATAGCTGTAACAAGCCCAATGGTTAACTGCATGCCTGGTTTTGATAGGGCGACAAACTTATTAACAATCACAATCATCACAATCGCGATGGTGATTGGGTACAAGATTACCAGTACTGGAACTGAATACTTAATGATTGCATCAAGACCAAGATTTGCAATAGCAAATCCAATCAAGGTAAAGGCAGTTGCATAGACCTTGTAGCTGATTTGTGGGAAACGTCCATTAAAGAACTCAGCTGTAGACACAATCAAGCCAACTGTCGTTGTGAAGCAGGTTACAGTTACCATAACAGCAAGGAAGAGTTGAGCTGTCGAACCAAAGATTTCCTGAGTTGCTTGCGACAAGATATAAACACCTGGTGTTCCACCCTTCATCGCTTCTGCTGGTACTGGGAAATGATTTCCAAGGAATCCTAGACCAATATAGAGAGCGCTAAAGGCAAGAGCTACAACGATACCAACCACCCAAATGGTTGAAATGTATTCTTTCTTACTGGAGAAGCCAAGTTGTTTCAAGGTTTGAACAGCGATTACACTGAAGGCCACTGAGGCTAGGGCATCCAAGGTGTTATAGCCTTCTAGGAAACCTGTCCCAAAAGCAGAAGATTGATAGGCTGCTGAAGCTACTTGAGGACTAGTTCCACCGTATTTGAAAGCTCCTAGAACAACTAAGATAACAATCAAAATCGCAAAGACTGGCGTTAAAACACGTCCGATTCGATCCAAAATCTTTGAAGGGTTGAGTGAAATCAGATAGGCTGCTGCAAAATACAGCACAGTAAAGATAATCAATCCTAGACCTTTATTTGCTTCAGACAAGAGGGGGCTAATCCCAACTTCATAAGCTGTTGTAGCTGTACGCGGAATAGCAAAGAAGGGACCAATCGATAGATAGAGGACTGCAAGATAAAGCGTCGCAAACCAAGGTGAGATTTTCTTAGAAATCTCGTGAATGTATCCTTTAGGGTTTAGCGTTCCGATGATGAGCGTTAGGACAGCAATCCCGACACCCGAAAATACAAAACCTGCGATGGCAGGAAGAAACTGTTCTCCAGATAGTGCACCTAGAGAAGGCGGAAAAATCAAGTTTCCCGCACCAAAAAATATTCCAAACAGGAGCAAGCCTGTTAGGGCACCTTTTTTAGCCATAAAAATCTCCTTCATATTTCTAAAATACTGACCTAGTATACCATGATTAAGACTCTGAAAAAAGTATCCAAAATTAATCATTGAATGTTTTCAATATTTTCAAAAATAAGAATTATCTAAAAACAACTTTCTCCTACCTAGTCCACACCAAGTAAGAGAAATGCAAAATTTTAAAGATTTTCAAAGGCCGTCATGCCACCTTGGACATTGATAACCTTGCATCCATGCTCCTCTAAGAACTGGCAAGCACAAGCTGAACGAATGCCCGACTTACAGATGACATAATAGAGTTGGTCAAGTTCCAACTCTTGGTAGCGATCCGCTAACTCAGAAAGAGGAAGAAGCTGGACTCCTTCTAAGTGAAGGGCATCATACTCCTCCTGCTCACGAACATCTAGAACGTGTAAGTTTTCTTTCTGATAAGCTTGGTAAAAACTCGAAAATGGAATTTCTTTCATGATTTCTCCTATAAAATTTGTTATGGAAATGTTAATATTTCATAGCTAAAGTCAATAGCCTCTAAAAATCGGAACAAGTCTTGGGTTTTAATAAAGATGGTCTTTTCATTAGTATTGGGATGGAAAGTCATGATATCCTCCGATACAATGTCCTTATCAAAATAAACTAGAATATCTTTTTCTTCATTATTTAACAAACCAAAAGGTGATACCGTTCCTGCTGGTAGGTTCATTTTCTCAGCCAAGGAGTCCAATGAGGCCATGCGAATCCGATTGGCTCCCACTTGAACTTTAAAGTCATCCATATCCAATCGTTTCTTGTCACCCATGATGAGCAGATAGTACTGGGTTTTCTTCCTATTGGTCAAAAACATGGACTTAGTCCGGACTCCTTCCATTCCTTCAATATAGCTATCTGCCTGCTCCGTCGTAAATACAGGCGGGTGCTCCACCACATCAAAGGTGATTCCCAACTCTTGCAAGGTATTAGCTACTTGTTGATAGGCATCCATAGTTTTTCTCCTTTATTGATGAATAATCTTTTGTACCAATGCTTTCAAATCTGGCACCACTTCTGATTCAAACCAAGGATTCTTAGCCATCCAGATTTGATTACGAGGAGAAGGGTGAACTAGGGGGAAAAATTCTGGTAGATAGTCTTTGTAGTGTTTTACCCGCTCTGTTACCTTGCCACTAATTTTCTCATGTAAATAGTAGGCTTGGGCATACTGACCAATCAAAAGGGTCAATTCAATATTGGGACATTCCTTGAGGAGTTGTGGGTGCCATTTTTCGGCAAAGCCTTTACGGGGTGGAAGGTCGCCTGATTTTCCATGTCCTGGGAAATAAAAGTCCATGGGAATAACTGCAAACAAGCCCGAACTGTAAAAGGTATCTTCATCTACACCTAGCCAGTCCCGCAAGCGATCACCACTCTTATCCTTCCAATAAATCCCAGCTTCTTGCGTTTTAAACCCCGGAGCTTGACCGACAATATTGATGCGAGCAGTTTTTGGCGCCGCAAAGAGAGGTTCGATTCCGCGTTCTGTATAGCTGGTATTCTGTGGATCCGTCATAATGGCTTGCTTGATTCTTTCGATTTGAGACATCTGTTTTCCCTCCAAAAAGAAGTCCAAGCATAAAATCTCAGACTTCTATCGTTTTATTTGATCAATTCATAAATAGCTTCTGCATAAATTGCTGCTGCTCGGAAGAGATCGTCCAAGGCGATAAATTCATTGGCTTGGTGCATAGTATCGATTGAGTCCGGGAACATAGCACCGTAGGCAACCCCACGTTCTAACAAGCGACCGAAGGTACCACCCCCGATGACTTGTTCATGACCTTGAAGTCCAGTTTGTTTTTCATAGACATTCAACAAAGTTTGCACAAGTGGGTCTTCCATTGGCACATAGTGAGGGGTGTGACCGTGTTCAGAAAGGCTAACAGAAGCAACTGGCAAGGTCTCAAGGATTGACTTGATTTGTTCTGGACTTGTTCCTTTTGGATAACGGAAGTTGAGGGCAATGGTATTGTCAGCATTTGTTTCATCGAAGCGGAAGACACCCGCATTCATAGAAAGGGCACCCATCTTTTCATCCACATGAGCAACCTTGAGATTTTCACCCTCATGGTCGTTCAAAAGAATTTTTCCAGCAATGTCAAGATAGTCTTTTGCAGATCCTGCAAAGTCAAACTGACTGAGGAATAAGGCGAGGTAAGTCGCTCCGTTGACACCAGAAGCAGGCATAGCACCATGGGCTGATTTACCAATCACAGTCACCTTGTACTGACCGTTTTCTTCTTGAATTTCTCCTCTGAGTTTGTGTTCTGCAACAAAGGCATCTAATTTAGCTTGCAAGTCAGCCAGGTCGCCTGAAACAACTGCTGTTGCTGATTCAGGTACCATATTTTCACGCAATCCACCTGTGAAGCTGTGAAGACGGGCAGCGCCTGCATTTTCACCTGCAAAGTGAAGATATTCAGTGATGTTTCCTTTTTCACCATTGATGATTGGGAATTCAGCATCTGGAGAAAAGCCGAAGTCTGGTTTCGCTAATCCTACATGGTCAAAATAGTAGTCCATGTCTGCCCAACCTGATTCTTCATCAGTTCCCACAATAAAACGAACTTTCTTAGAAGTTGGAAGTCCCAATTCTTTGATGATTTTCAAACCATAATAGCAAGCTGTTGTAGGCCCCTTGTCATCTGAAGCTCCACGCGCGTAGAGGCGACCGTCCTTGACGGTTGGTGTGTATGGATCAGTGTCCCAACCGCTACCAGCTGGCACCACGTCCATGTGAGCAAAGATTCCGAGAACTTCTTCTCCTTCACCAAACTCAAAATGTCCTGCGTAGTTGTCGACATTCTTAGTTGGGTAGCCATCACGATCTGCGATTTCAAGGAATTTTTCCAAGGCTCTTACTGGACCAGGTCCAAATGGATGCTGAGCGTCCGCCTTGCTGTCATCACGTTCTGAGTTGATTTCCAAAAGGCTGAACAAGTCAGCCAAGAGGTCTTCTTTGCGTTTTTCTACTTCTGCTGTAAAATCAATTGCTGTCATTTTTTCTTCTTTCTATCTTTTCTCGATGATTTCATCTACTGGTAAGCGGTAGCTTGGTTCCAATTTTTCGTCTGTATAACCCACTGTAATCAAGAGTTCTGGACGGAAACGATCTTCAATGTCCAAAACTTCGTTGGCTTTTGATTTGTCAAAACCAAGGATAATGTTGGAACCAATTCCTTGGTCTGTTAGAGCGAGAACCAAGTTCATGGCTACAATACCTGCATTAAGGGCTAGGTAGTCACTAATCTGTTGCTCATTGTAACGTGCATATTCAGCAGGCAAATTCTTCATAAAGTATTGAAGTTGCTCTTCTGAGAAATTCTTTGCACCACCAACTCGGGCAATCTTACGAGCACGTTTAGCCAAATCTGTGTCTGTAAACAAGGCAATAGTTACAGGCGCTGATGATACCTGTTCAAAGTTGGAACCGTAAGCCAACTTTGCCAATTCAGCATTTTTCTCACGTACCACCACAAATTTCCAAGGCTGGCTGTTGTGAGCGCTTGGTGCCAAGGTTGCGATTTCGATAGCCGTACGCACATCTTTTGGATCCACTGGCTTGTCAGTGAAATGCTTAGTCGCATGACGTTTTTTATTTAATTCAAGAAATTTCATAATCGATTTCCTTTTCTAATTCTACTGCTTCCATTCTACCATATTTTGAAAGAGCTTGCAGGGATTTTTCATAGAGTTAGTACTTCTTTCAAACTCTCTGCTATTAATTTGGAGCTCTTTAAGTAGGTATAGCTTTAGATTTGAAGCAATCAAAAAGCAGGCGATCGAACACCTACTTTCTTATATTATTGACCAGATGTGTATGGAGCAATTGCTTTATAAGCCGCTTCCAGCGCTTTCTTCATTGTGTCACGTCCAGTTTTCAACTGTTGAACAAATAGAGTACGAGTTTGTTCTGGCACTACTGTATCATCAGAACCAATACTTGAAAGGCTTTCGTTAAATGACTCTCTTACAGTCTCCATAGACTTAAGCGCTGGTTCAACTTGGGCGTTATATGCTTCTTTTCCACTCTCTGGAATTTTCTCCCCAATTTCAACTGCATGCTTTTTATAATTGTCGACTAATTTGCCAAAGACTTTCTTCACATCTCCAACAGTTTTAGCATTGTCAATTTCTTCATCGGTGATCAAAACAACCTCATTATTTTCTGTCTTTGAACTAGACGTTGTTGATGAAGCCTCTGAAGAAGTTTTCTCTACAGAGCTTGAAGTCTTAGTCGAAGAGTCAGACGTTGTTTTCCCTGAACATGCTGCTAAAACAACAACAGATAAAAGAGCCATACTGGCTGTAATAATTTTCTTCATAATGTTCTCCTTTTTATTAAGAATTAAGTTCATTGTATAACAAAATAATTTCAATGTCAAACTTTAGCTAAGCTGTCTTTTCTTCCTTATCGTCTGACTCTTTTCTAAGCGATTCGACTACAAACCTCACTTCAAATTAAGGGCTGCCCGCTTTATTTCTCACTTTGCAAGAAATCAAAATAATTCTTTACATCCTCTATATACCCATGCTTTTCAATTAAACTAGCTAAGAGTTCTAGATTGTGCCCCCGATAGTTGTCATCTCGACGTAGCTCTTCATACATTTCGATAAAGGGAAGACCCTTGGACTTGGCCAATTCTAACTCCGCTTCATAGTCATAAGCGACTTTACGAAACAGGATATTTACCAATTCCCCATCTTCCACTTCTATCACGGCATACTGAGCACGGTGATTTTTTAACGCTTCCCAATCAAAATAGGGCATGCCAATCGAACCAGGGTTGATAATTTGTTGCCCTTGACTACCATAACGAAGCAACTGCTTGTGGACATGACCGTAGACTGCCACATCCGTTTCCTCATCTAGGAGTTGGTCAAATTTCTCCGTATCATTGTCAACCAACAAGTCACCACCATAGTTCTTATCAGGCAAATTATGAGAAAGAGAAAAGCGCAGTCCATCAACTTCTTTCTTTTCTAGCAAAGGTAAGCTTCGTAGCCAGACAATCGTTTCAGGATCCATTCGCTCCATTAAAAACTGGGTCATACGCAAGAGCTGGACTTCCTGTGGGTCTTCTAAGCCATATTGCCCATCTAAAGCCTCAAGGACACAATCATCCCAATTGCCTCGAACACTGGCTGTGATAGGAAGGTCTTTTAGCAGAGCGACCAGATCATTTGCACCTGGACCAGGAAGAAAAATATCTCCCAGAAGCCAATATTCACTGGCTCCTTGATTTTTAGCATCTGCAATAACTGCTTCTAGTGCAGTTGCATTGCCATGAATATCTGATAAAATTGCGATTTTATTGTTCATAATGGTCTCCTTCCGTTTGGTAATATACTTGTTCTTCCGCCACTTGAGCCAACTCCACTTCTTCCTGCGGGTTCAACTTGGTTTTCACATCTTCTGCGACTGCTCTTGGCACCCCAACTTCGACAATCTCATCCACACTGGCTTCCTTAATTTTAGTGAGAGACTTGAAATGCTTCATAAGATTCTGCTTGCGTTTAGGACCTAGACCATCAATTCCATCCAGTTGAGATGAAAAAGAATTTTTGGAGCGCAGTTGGCGGTGGAAAGTGATAGCAAAGCGGTGTACCTCATCTTGGATGCGTTGGAGGAGGAAAAATTCCTGAGAATTGCGAGACAACTCTACTACTTCCAGCGGATCTCCGAAGAGCAGTTCATGGGTTTGGTGCTTATCATTCTTTTGCAGACCTGCAATTGGGATATCCAAACCTAGCTCTTCTTGAATGACCTGCTTGGCAATATTGACTTGACCTTGTCCCCCATCAATGACAATCAAATCTGGAGGGGTTAAACCATCACGTTGAACTCGGCCATAGCGTCTGCGAATGACTTCTCTCATACTAGCATAATCGTCTGGACCCACAACTGTTTTTATCTTGTACTTACGGTAGTCTTTTTTACTCGGTTTCCCATTGACAAAGACCACCATAGCTGAAACAGGGCTGGTTCCCATGATATTAGAGTTATCAAAGGACTCGATACGAACCGGAGTCGGAATTTGAAGCAAGCGTCCCAGATTTTCAATAGCTCCTTGGGTCTTTTCGACAGATTTTTCTAGCAGATTGAACTTCTGCTCCAGACTAACACGGGCATTCTTTATAGCTAAATTGACCAGTTGTTTTTTCTCACCACGCTGAGGTTTGAGAATCTTGGTATCCACCAAAGCCTTGACTGCTTCTTCATCGATATCCTGCGGAATCAGTACCTCATTGGGAACCAGATGAGATTTTTCTTGATAAAATTGTCCCACGTAGGTCAAAAAATCCTCATCCGGATCATTGTAGTAAGGGAAGAGGTTGACATCGCGCTCGATGAGCTTGCCCTGACGGACAAAGAAAACCTGAACACACATCCAGCCCTTATCCACATAGTAACCAAAGACATCCCGATTTTGGAGATCCTTTGCCATAACCCGTTGCTTGGTCCGAAGTGTTCCAATGGCCTGAATCAGGTCACGGTATTCCGCCGCACGTTCAAACTCCATACTTTGAGCTGCCTTTGCCATCTTACCCTTAAGGTCATCGATAATTTTGTCATCCTGCCCTTTTAGGAAATCAGAAACCTCCTGAGCCATGGACTTGAAATAGGCCTCATCTTTTTTACAGATGGTATGGGCCACACACTGGCCGATATGGTAGTAAAAACAGACCTTAGAGGGCGGGTTGGTACATTTTCGAAAAGGGAAAATCCTATCTAGAAGTCGCTTGATTTCATTGGCTGCCCCCACATCTGGATAAGGGCCAAAATAAAGACCTCCGTCCTTTTTGACCTGACGGGTGATAATCAATCGAGGATAGCGCTCATTGGTAATTTTGATAAAAGGATAGGACTTATCATCCTTGAGCATGATATTGTACTTGGGCTTATTTTCCTTGATGAGGTTGATTTCTAGGAGAAGTGCCTCAATATTGGACTCAGTAACGATAAATTCAAAATCCACAATCTCAGACACCAGAGCCTCCGTCTTGGTATCGTGACTCCCACGGAAATAGGACCGCACGCGATTGCGCAGATTTTTAGCCTTTCCTACATAGATAATGGTGCCATTTTTATCCTTGTGAATGTAACAACCAGGGCTGGTCGGCAAGAGCTCCAGTTTTGATTTGATCAAGTTATTCATAGTTCCATTATAGCAAAAAGGCTGTAACAGGACGAACAAAAAGCCCCACCAATCGCTTGATGGAGGAGCCTTGATTTTATTTTAGATTGTACCGACTTCATCTAGTCGCTACTGGTATAGAGTTCTTGAACAGCTTTCACATCCCGAGGCTGAATTCCATAGTAAGAACCTGCTGGCTGCATGACAGAAGTTTCGTTGGTATGATCCAAACCGATGGCATGCCCCAGCTCGTGCTCCGCCGTGTGCACGATCCGGTCATAAGAATAACCATAGTTTGGATTGGATAGATAATAGTGATTCAGGCGAACCGTTACAGATATAAATTGATTGGTCAACAAATTGGTTTGACTCTCAGCTTGACCGGCTACAGCTGTCGATCCATCATTCATCTCACTTGCCACAATATCTGCCTGGCTAGGATCCGCAACCACCTCAAAGGTAAAGGCTCCTGTTTGATTCCAGTTTTTTATAGCTTCTGCATAGGCACCTTGGAAGGTCTCATCCATTTGAGGTTCAATATAGATGCGAGCTGAGGCCTGAGCCCACCTGCCTTCTGCATGTTGGTGACTGTCTGTCTGAGACAAGACTTCCAGCGTTCCCGTCTCCTTCCATTGACTCCAGCCATCTTGACCAATCTTGCTCATTTTTTCAACCTGATTGACCGCAGAATGAAAATCACCTGCCAGATACCAAACCACTCCAAAGGCAATGAGCAGTAGAATGACCACAGTCCAAACCAGACGCCAGAAGAAACGCCAAATTCCCAACAGAAATCGGAACAATAATCGAATAATCCAGAACATAACCCCCCACCTTTCATAAAAATAAGAACCTATCTTGAAATCACATTCTCCTTGATCAAGATAGATTCTCTATTTTACTGAAGAAAGCTGAAAGAAACCTAAACACTGACTCTTCAAACTCAACGTCTTAATAATTTCTTTAACAATTGAATACACTTATATTTCAATGGAGATGGATAATAACGAAATGTTCCAGGCTTACGCACAATATAGCCATTAAAATTTTGTTTAAAGCGTAATACGCCATCACTGCCATCAAAAATCCCCTGAATACCTAAAAAATTATACTTAGAAATACCACGCCTGATACTTTCCACCATCACATATTCTTGAAGAAGAGCAGGTGCATAGAATTTATTGAACTCCGTATAAGAACCACTAAAAAGATAAGTCGTTTCTTGAGGCATATAGACAAATAGACTACCAGCCAAAACCATATCCTGATGACCATATTTCTCAATCAATTTACATGCCTCTGCCTTACGAACATCAAAGGTTTCCAATTGTCGAGATAGTTCCCTTAACTCTTTTTTCTTTTGTGCTGAATCTGGATACTTCTCAAGCAAAGATAATAGCGCATCCTTTTGTTTTATTAATTGACTTTGCCTGTTTATTAAATTTGTTAAATACTCTGAAAAATTGAGTATCGCAATCATAAACTCAGCGCACTCTCCAAAAGAATCATAAAAATGCTCATAATATTCTAAACTTTTATCACTATATTCTCTACGTTCAGAGGTTTCTTTTGTTATATCTTTAAAAATCGGAAGTTCCTCGCGTTTCAACTTTTTCAGCTGAATACCAAAAGTCTGAGATTTTTTGACTAATTGTTTCCCCTTTTTGCTAAAACTTTGAATCAAATTCTCTTCATTCAATTCAGACAAATCTTTACAATAGAACCAATTTGGTTCCCCAGCCGGATAACCCGTCTGCAGACCATCATATTGGTAACCAAGATCTGTCAAAACCGAAATAGAGTCCACCTTTTCTTCTGTACTTGGATTTCCATCGCTATCAAATTTCTGATAGATTTCGTAAGGTTTTACAACCAACTCCAATACACCATTTTGCCTTGCATATTCCTTTAAAGCAAGATAAAATTCCGAAAGAAACTCGTTTTTAGTATAGATTGGGCCCGAATTGATTTCCATATGAAATCCACCTAGCATCGGCAAGCAATAAACTAGAGCCGCAACCTGAATTTCTCCTTCCTGTTTCAAAGAAAGGTAAGTTACTTTAGCTTCCCTTTTTTCTAGCAAATCTCCCATCTGGACAGACTGCATAAAGGAACGACAAGGAACCGTTTCCGAATAATGTTGAAACTCTTCTTTAGTGAGTGTGGTCAGTGTCATATACTTACTTTCTATGATATTTTTTTCTTAATTTTTTACGCAGATCAAAGACAAGACTAATTACAGGATATAGGGGGTGAGTAGGCAGTGTGAACTCACCAAAGTATTCTTCAATGGTGGGATTAAAATTTGATTTAAACCGATAAAGGCCACCATCTCTAGCGTGCTCAATTCCTCCAAGATTTTGCCATAGAGAGCCACGCTCGAAAGCATGATGAGCCGTCTGATACCAAGTTAAAATTGGCGCATTATAGCGTTTAAATTCTTCATCCATACCTGCATATAGATTGACAGAGGTCTGGCCAAATTCTAGAGTCAAAGTCGCTGCTAAGGGAGCAATCAAAACACCTGCAGAAATATGTTTTTTCAAAAACGTAATTTCCTCGTCTAAACGTTCTTTTTCTTTCAATCTAGTTTGAAATTTTGAAGACTTAGCTGTATTTACTAAAGATTGAATAAAAATCTGATTCTGAGTCCACTGTTCTTCTAATTCTTGCAAACGCTCAGATAAATCAAGAGTTGAAAGTGTGATATAGGCATGATTTTGAAAAGTTAACAATAAATTTCTGTAATAAGCTTCATTCCTTAAGGAAATATTTTTACGTGCTTCTGTTTTCTTCATCAAAAGAGAAAAAGAATCCAGCAATTCTATTCCGCCAAACTGAACCTTGATCCCCTTATTCTGTGCTGTTCGAATAGCTTGTTTTGTTGACTTCGAAAGTTTATCTTCACCAAAATTTTCCTTATATATTTTCGCCTGAATACGAGGCTGAATAGTATCAGCCATCCCAGTTGTTTTACCAGACCAAATAAAACCCAACTCTCTGAGGTATTGAAGTGTTACTAATGTTTCTGAATAATCTGAGTCTTGTTTATTAAGAACTGTTTTACTTAAACAAAGAGTCGGATCAATTTTGATAAATAAGGCACGTTTTCTTTTTGCAATATCTCTAAGTGAAGCAAATACAAACTCCACCAAAGCCCTGTTAGTATAATCTATAATGGGTCCCCTAGCAATATAGCACATCGTGAAGCCAAAGGGCAAGGATCTATAAAGCAAACTGGACACACCTACCAATTTATCATCCTTGTAAAAGCCAACTTTTTCATTTTCCCATTCACTTTTCACACTCGCCCAAGCGCTACTTTGCAATATATTCACTAAAGGACTCTGTCTAACAAACTCATCGTGTTCTTCATCAGGAATATCAACTTGATAACGATACATTTACTTTCCATTCTTTTTACGATAAATATTAGCTTTATTTTACTATTTTTTTGAAAAAAAATAAAGAAAAAATAATTGGGTCCCTTGCTCTGTCACCTCACTAGTATTAATAAAATCAACTTAAACGCTCTTCCAAAACAAAGTCAATTGGTAAAGTAGCCAAAAAACGCTCCAATTGTTTTTCCCAGTAGTACCACTCGTGCTTACCCGGACTATGACTATAGGTCACCTCAAAACCAAGCTTTTTGAGGTTTTTCACTGCGAGATTATTGGCAGAGTAGAGATAGTCTTGTTCGCCACACCAAGCCCAAAGTTTGGTCTTTTTATCCGATTTTTTAGCCAGACTCTCAAGTGAATAAGGGCTAGCTGTCCAGTCTTTGATTTCTCCAAAAACTCCTCGCCAGTAGGCAAGAGAGCCCAAATCCTGACTTTCAGGAGAAAATTCTTGAAAACTGAGTGCACCAGAAAAACTAGCCGAATGAGAAAAACGATCGGTTGCGAGAGCTAGCTTGAAGGAACCATAGCCACCCATAGAGAGACCTGCAATGAAGGTCTTTTCTCGCTTGCTGGTCATATTTGGGAAGAAACGTTTCATAACCTGAGGTAACTCTTCTGCTAGAGCAGTAAAGTAGTCAAAACCATACTGGGTATCTGTGTACCAGCCATTGCTAGTATTGGGCATGATAACAATGAGATTGGTGCCTCGCAACAATCGCTCGACATTGGTCCGCTTGAGCCAGCTATTCTGATTTCCGGACATTCCGTGCAAAAGATAAAGGACAGGAATATCTTTACAATCTGGTTCAGTTACCCGACTGGCATCTGGATAGAGTACGGTAACGCCCCACTCCATATCCAAAACTTCAGAGTAATACTCAATATTCATAACTGCCATGGTTGTCTCCTTTTACTATTCTATAAGAAAAAGCCGAATTTCGACTTTTTCTGTAGGTATACTGCTTATTATTTGGCTTCCATCACGACTGGCAAGATTGCTGGGCGACGCTTGGTTTGATCAAAGAGGTACTTGGTCAAATTGTCACGAACCTTGCCTTTGAGCTCTGCCCAGTCAAAATCATCACCTTGAAGATACTCTTCTACCGTTTGGTTAATCAATTCTGAACTTTCACGAAGAATATCGCGACTCTTCTTGAGATAAACAAATCCACGCGTGTGAACACGGGCCTTAGCCACAATTTTCTTCTCACGACGGTTGACAGTGATCGCCACGATAAAGATTCCATCCTCTGACAAGACCTTACGGTCACGAAGGACCACATTTCCAACATCCCCGATGGCATTTCCATCAATCAAGACATCACCTGCAGAAACTGCTCCAGCTGGGACAAAGTCTCCGTGTTCGTAAGACATGGTCGTTCCCTTTTTAGGGATGAAAATGCGCTCTGGCAACATCCCAACTGCCATAGCAGCCTTGGCATGCGCATCCAACTCACGGTACTCCCCTTGGATAGGGAAGAGGTATTTTGGTTGCAAAAGATTGATCATCAACTGCAAATCACGCGCATTCCCGTGTCCGGATACTCGCAAGCTTTGAGTAATGAGTTTCACTACACCACCAGCTTGGTAGATCATGTTTTCAACACGCGCCATGACGGCTTCTTTGGCGATAGATGGAGTCGTTACGATATAGACCAAGTCCCCATCTTTGATTTCCACATAGCGGTGGCGACCAATGGACATCTTACGAAGTCCATTGATAGGTTCACCCATACGGCCCGTCTCAAGGATAATCAACTCATGGTCTTCAAAACGAGACATTTCTTTTGGTTTAATCAAGAGACTTTCATTAGCTAGAGATAATTTTTTGAGACGAATCGCTGTTCGGACAATATTTTCAACATCAAAACCAGTCAGAACAACTCGACGGCCTGTATCCGCAGCAGCATCAAAAACCTGCTGGATACGAGAGAGGTTGCTGGCAACTGCCGCAACGATGATACGACCTTCCCAGTCCGCAATGGTCTGGGTAATTTCCTCTCCAACTTCACTCTCGCTCGCCACCTGGATATTGCTGTCTGCATTCGCAGAATCACTGAGGAGCGCCAAGACACCCTCACGACCGATTTCTGCCAAACGGGCAAAATCCGTCGCATAGGATTTACTAGCCGTCTGGTCAAACTTGAAGTCACCTGTGTAAACAATACTACCTTTTGGAGTTTTCAAGACAACTCCCAAACTTTCCGGGATGGAGTGAGTTGTACGGAAGAAGGAAACTACAGTTCCTCCAAAGTCAATTTCTGTATCCTCATCAATCACATGGAAGTCATTGAATTTCTTAACCGTATCATTTCCTTTGACAAAGAGTTTTGCCAACTCGATAGTCAACTCAGAGCCAAACACAGGCACCTTCGCTTCTGCCAAAAGGTAAGGCAGAGCACCAATGGCATCCGCATGCCCGTGGGTCAAGAAGACCCCTGCGATACGGTCGCTATTTTCAAAAAGGTAGTCCATATTGGGAATGACGACATCAACCCCAAGTTGTTCATTTTCAGGGTATTTAAGCCCCGCATCCAAAACAAAAATAGAACCATCGATTTCGGCGATGTACATATTTTTCCCATTTTCTCGTACACCACCTAGTGTTGTTAAACTAATATTACTCATTTTCCCTCCGAAACTTAATTCATCTTGATTATAGGGTAAGTTTACCCTCTTATTCTAAAAGTTCTAAAACTTTCAGCCGAATCTTTTCCTACCATTATACCATTTTTTTGATGATTTTCAAAATGAAGATTTGTTTTCAAAAAAGAGCTGGTTGCCCAACTCTTTCCTATCTTCTAGTTTTCTTCCATCAAAAAATCATACATTTCTTGCACCGTACCCAGCGCCATCATTTCTTGATTTTTTACAGTTTGTTTGAGATTTTGGTAAATCTGACTTTCACTAATTTCCCTTTTCGGCGCTTCTTTATTGACTGTCATGACACCATCTTTGATCGTCACAAAGTCCAGCTCTTCAAATACTTGAATCATCTTGACCAGCAAGATTTGTTGGATATTGAGATAAGCAGCTAAATCTTTCAACTTATAACGAATATCAAATTCCGGGAACTGGTAAATGGTCTTGTACAATTTAGCAAACTGTTCTCTAGTTCCATAACCTGTCAGATAATAGGCTTTCTCAATATCATTTTTGAAATAGACAGCTGAGAAATCCTGTTCTTGAAAAATGGTCTTCAGCAGGGTAATATCCTCAGGAACGGTTTTTACGACAACCGCCTCACTATTCACCAATTTTGGCACCTCTCCAGAGAAATCCAAGACTGGAACTCCCTCCGGCAAGGCTGCATTCTTCCCACGAATATTAAAGAGTTGAACCCCCTCCACACGCGCATCTACCATCATCAACTGGAGGGCTGTTTGGCCATTCCATTGATTGACAGACAGGGTGACTGCCAATTCAAGATTTTTTGTTTGAGCAAACTCTGTCGCCCATCTACCTTGTCCAAAGGCCACCACTTCAAAACTTGCCTCACCCTTGGAAATTTTTAGTTTGAGGTGGGCATTGCCTGCTCCCATGGTACGAGCACTTTCGACATGAAAATCCTTGATATAAAAGACAGGTTTCTGATTGTCCATTCCAAAAGGCGCCAAGCGTTCAAAGCTTTTAACCGTTTCTAAACTAAGATTCTCCAAATCTAGCTCTTCATCTAGATTTAACTTATTCTTACCACTAGCATCTGCGCCTTTTTCACGGATATAGTCTTCCAAAATCTGAGATAAATCTGAAAGTTTCTCCACTTCCAGCGTCATTCCTGCTGCACCAGCATGGCCACCGAATGCGATGAAGAGATCTCGATGGGGATCCAGAGCTTCAAAAATATCGACCGCTTCCACACTGCGAGCACTGCCCTTGGCACGACCATCTTCTATATTAAGAACGATGACTGTCTGCCCCAATTCTTCCAGCAAACGACCAGCCACGATACCTAGAACTCCAGGATTCCAGCCTTCCTTGACCAAAACCTGGACCTTCTTCTCAGGATCCACCATGGTCTTAGCTTCTTCATAGATTGACTGAACGATTTCCTTGCGCTCTTCGTTTTTCTGGTGAATCATGAGGGCAATCTCATGAGCTTCCTCGTCGTCAAATCCAGTCAGCAAATCAATGGCAGGGTTGGGATCATCCAAGCGCCCCAAGGCATTTAAACGAGGGGCAATCTGAAAGCCAACCGTTTCTTCTGTCACTTCATTCGCAGAAATCCCAGCCATGTCTAGCATTTCTTGCAGACCGATGCGCTGGGTATGTCCCAACATTTCCAGACCATATTGAACCAAGATACGGTTTTCATCTGTCAGGCTCACCATATCTGCAATGGTACCGATAGCGACCAAATCAAGCAATTCCACTTGCACTTCTTCTAAAAGGGCGCAAGCCAGCTTGAAAGCCACTCCGCATCCGGCCAAATATTTGAAGGGATAGTCCGCATCTGGATGCTCAGGGTGAACAATCGCATAGGCATCTGGCAAGGTTTCCGGCATGGAATGGTGGTCGGTCACAATGACATCCGCTCCCATAGCCTGAGCCAATTCAATGGCTTCATGACCTGCAACCCCATTGTCCACTGTCACAATCAAGGAAATTCCCTCTTGCTCGATAAAGTATTTATAAACACTGGCATTGGGACCATAGCCATCGGTAAAACGATTGGGTAGGTAAACTCGGCACTCGGCGCCAAGCTGTTCCAAGCTTTCCTTCACAATCGAAGCTGAAGTCATACCATCCGCATCGTAGTCTCCATAGATGAGAATGTTTTCCCCTTCTTCAATGGCCTGACGAATCCGTTCCACTGCCTTATCCATATCATGGAGCATATAGGGGTCATGTAAGTCCTCTAAAGAAGGTTCTAAAAATTTCTTGAGACTTTCCTCATCCTGAATCCCTCTTTCAAATAATAACCGAGCCACCTCAGGACCCAGTCCAGCCTTCTTGGCTATCTTTGTAAAATCCGCATCTTCAACCTGCGGGGCAAACTGCCATTCATAAGTAGGAGTTATCAAAAAAACATCCACTCTTTCTAAGAATTCTATCGTTTCATTATAACATGATTTAGGCATTTTCTCTATCCAGATTGCTTTTTTATAAAATTTTAGTGAATTTTTTTCAGATATGATTTGACAAGAACATTCTTTTGTTGTAGAATCATGTTATAAAATCTAACACAAAGGAGATCTCTCATGGCTTTAGTAGAATTTAAACACGTCGAAAAATATTACGGAGACTACCACGCACTCCGCGACATCAATCTCCGTTTTGAAAAAGGACAAGTCGTTGTCCTGCTTGGACCTTCTGGTTCTGGAAAGTCCACTCTTATCCGTACGATCAATGGTTTAGAGGCTGTTGACAAAGGAAATCTCCTAGTCAATGGACACCAAGTAGCAGGTGCTAGCCAGAAAGATTTAGTTCCTCTTCGTAAGGAAGTCGGCATGGTTTTTCAACATTTTAACCTTTATCCACACAAAACAGTGTTAGAAAACGTAACACTTGCACCCATAAAAGTTTTAGGAATTGATAAAAAAGAAGCTGAAAAAACAGCCCAAAAATATCTGGAATTTGTAAATATGTGGGACAAGAAAGATTCCTATCCAGCCATGCTTTCTGGTGGTCAAAAACAGCGGATCGCCATCGCTCGTGGTCTCGCTATGCATCCGGAGCTCCTCCTCTTCGATGAGCCAACATCTGCTCTTGACCCTGAAACCATTGGAGATGTTCTAGCAGTTATGCAAAAACTGGCGCATGATGGGATGAACATGATCATCGTTACCCACGAAATGGGATTTGCTCGAGAGGTTGCGGACCGCATTATCTTTATGGCTGACGGAGAAGTTTTGGTGGATACGACAGATGTCGATGACTTTTTCGACAATCCAAGCGAACCTCGTGCCAAACAATTCCTCAGCAAAATTATCAACCACGAAAGTGACAAAGTCAAATAAGGAGGAGCATATGAAAAAGAAACTCTTTTTATCAGCATTATTGATTAGCCTTTTCAGCCTTGCTGCTGCCAAACCAGTCCAGGCTGATACCAGCGTCGCAGACATTCAAAAAAGAGGCGAGCTGGTTGTCGGTGTCAAACAAGACGTTCCCAATTTCGGCTACAAGGACCCTAAGACAGGGACTTATTCCGGTATCGAAACCGACTTAGCAAAAATGATTGCGGATGAACTCAAGGTCAAGGTTCGCTACGTTCCTGTTACCGCTCAAACCCGTGGCCCCCTTCTAGACAATGAACAGGTCGATATGGATATCGCGACCTTCACCATCACAGACGAGCGTAAAAAACTATACAACTTCACCAGTCCCTACTATACGGATGCTTCTGGCTTTTTGGTCAATAAATCTGCCAACATCAAAAGCATTGAAGACCTAAACGGTAAAACGATCGGAGTTGCCCAAGGCTCCATTACTCAACGCCTGATTACTGAACTAGCAAAAAAGAAAGGTCTGACCTTTAAATTCGTCGAACTTGGTTCCTACCCAGAATTGATTACTTCCCTTCATGCCCATCGTATTGATGCCTTTTCCGTGGACCGTTCTATCCTGTCTGGCTACACCAGCAAACGCACAGAGCTACTAGATGATAGTTTCAAGCCATCTGACTACGGTATCGTCACCAAGAAATCAAACACCGAGCTAAACGACTATCTTGATACCTTGGTCACAAAATGGAGCAAGGATGGTAGTTTGCAGAAACTCTATGACCGTTACAAGCTCAAACCATCTAGCCACACAGCAGATTAAGGAGGACACCCCATGACAGATTTATCATCTTGGACAGCCTATTTTCAGGATTTTGGACAATTTTTCAATGGTTTCCTCTTCACCCTTGCCCTAGCGATTGGATCCTTTATCCTAGCTATGGTCTTAGGAATCATCTTTGGAGTCCTATCAACTAGCAAACATCAAATTTTAAGAATTTTGGCTCGTATCTTTGTCGAATTTTACCAAAACACCCCCCTCTTGGTACAGTTTGTCATCGTCTTTTATGGTTTGCCTCTTATCAGTGAGCACACTATCATGATTCCGATTTATTGGACAGCTGTTCTCTGCGTCGGACTCTATCACGGTGCCTATATCGCTGAGGTTATTCGTTCAGGGATTCAGTCTATTCCTAGTGGTCAGATGGAAGCGGCCTTATCACAAGGTTTCACCTATATCAGTGCCATGCGCTTGATTATCTTGCCTCAGGCCATCCGTATCATCCTCCCTCCTTTGACCAACCAAATCGTTAACCTCATCAAGAATACCTCAACGGTTGCTATCATCTCTGGAGTGGACTTGATGTTTGTGACCAAGTCTTGGTCAGCTCTTAACGGAAATTACATCCCAGCATTTCTAGGTGCTGCTCTACTCTACTTTGCCCTTTGCTTCCCTGTCGCCCAATTTGGTCGCAAGATGGAGCAAGCCAACAAAAAAGCTTATTCACTTTAGGAGGTTACTATGGAATCTATTTTAGAAGTTTTGACCCCAGATAACCTAGTCTTTATCTTTAAAGGATTCGGCTTAACCCTCTACATTTCTCTAATTGCTATCGTCCTCTCGACCCTTATCGGAACAGTGCTAGCCGTCATGAGAAATGGGAAAAATCCTGTCTTACGGATCATCTCCAGCATTTATATCGAGTTTGTGCGCAATGTTCCCAACCTACTCTGGATTTTTACCATCTTTTTGGTGTTCAAGATGAAGTCCACACCAGCTGGTATTACCGCCTTCACCCTCTTTACATCAGCAGCCTTGGCTGAGATTATCCGTGGTGGTCTCAATGCCGTAGACAAGGGACAATACGAAGCAGGAATGTCGCAAGGATTTACCTCTGTGCAAATACTCTACCATATCATTCTCCCACAAGCGATCCGTAAAATGCTGCCAGCTATCATTTCTCAGTTTGTAACCGTGATTAAGGATACCAGTCTCCTCTACTCGGTTATCGCCCTACAAGAACTCTTTGGCGCCAGCCAAATTCTCATGGGACGCTATTTCGAACCAGAGCAGGTCTTTAGCCTTTACATCCTGATTGCCCTCATCTACTTCAGCTTTAACCTAGCAATTTCAAGTCTATCCCGCATGCTAGCCAAACGTTGGCAACAAGCTGCAGAATAAAAAAGAAATGTGAACGTCTATTTTTCGTTCACATTTTTTTGTTTTCATGATTAGAGATACATTCTTGCATATACTGGTCAATCTTAACTCATTTTCGCTCAATTTTACTATAATCTAACTCTATCATTTAACTGATTTTGTTGCAATATATGTTTTAATATTCAGTTCATGCAGTCTACCAAAACCATTTGTATCTTCATATATGTCAAGTAAAGTGAACCCCGCCTTTAACTGTCCGCCTATTTGCTCTGTCATATTGTGAGAGAATTGCATGCCAGCATTTTCTTTTATCATAAAATCTTTGGCTGCTTTATCTTTTAATGGATTAAAAGGCATTTTCCAAATAATTTCTTTTTCTTCATTATCTACAATGTAATTTATTTCATTGTTTAATCCTGCCAGAAAAATTCCACCCTTTTTCAGAACCCTATACGCCTCATTAAAAATGGGCTGCACATCTTCAACATAACAGTTGGAAACCGGATGAAATACTATATCAAAGGCTTCATCCTCAAAAGGCAAAGCTTTTGTCATATCGCCTTCAATCGCTTTAATAGTATAGCCTTCTCTTTCAGCAATTAAAAATTCACTTTCTATTTGCTTTGGAGAATTATCAAGCACAGTGCAGTCTGCACCTAATGCGTTAAATATAGGCATTTGCTGCCCACCACCCGATGCTAAACCTAAGATTTTCTTTCCATTTAAATTTCCTAACCACTCATGTGGAACAGGAACCGTCGGAGTAAGAAAAATATTCCAATCTCCGTTTTTTGCGCTAATATACTCATCATGTGAAATCGGCTTACTCCATTCCCAACCTTCTTCAACCCATCTATCAATAGTTTCTTTATTTATATCTTGATATGATTTCATCAGTTATTTCCTTTTATGAATCCTAAGTTTATCTGATAAACTGGGAGTTATCAACCTATTTCTACTAAAGTTTAGCTAGTGTCTATTGATTTCTTTACAATAGTTAAAATTCAGTTCATCTACGATGTTTTTCAATCCAAGAGACAGCAAAATCTACTAGTTCACGTTGTTGCATCAATCTAGAATCAGCATTGCCGATTTTTCCTATCTTTGCAAGACCCTTTTCCTCAAAGGCGATTCCTATGTCCTCAAAATCTTCTCCATCAACAAATAAGGTGTTATACGCTTTCCATATCCGAACACCATCTTGAAGTATGGCACTATGCTCAACACAGTCATGTTTCCCAGGGTACTCTGCACGGACATCCGCTAAGTGTATGGAAGTGTTTTTATCATATCCAACCCCTAACAACAGTACTTTTGCGTCAAGTTCATAGAGTTTTGCGATAGGTGAACCCTCACCAAATATATTTGAAAGAGTATGTTCCGCTGTAATATATTCAGCATGTTTTCCCCATGCACAAATTGATCTTGCTGGATGATCTGTTCTGATGCTCCCCGGCCATTGACGGAACATTTCTGCAACAGCTCCCATCGTATTTGTTGGCGTTATCTGTTTATCATATGCTGGCCAATTCTCTCTAATTTTATCCCAGTCTGACTCCTCTGCATTCCAGTGCACACCTGTTTTCGGATCTAGATTTTTCCATGACTGTGTCGGCATCACAATGGTACCTTCAGAAGTAACGACTTCAATTAGAGCTTCTATCACAGCCTGTGCTCCGCCACATACATAGCCCATACTTTTTAAAGATGTATGGACAATGACAATATCCCCTTGTTTCAGGCCAAGTTCTGTTAACCCCTGTACGATATCTTCTTTATATATTGTTTTCATAATTTTTACCTCTTGTTATCAAAAATTAATACGAATTTATTAAGTTGATTTTTTAACCCATGTGTCTAAAAATTTTAATTGCTCATCTGTATGAAACCAATGCTCTCCATTCTTCATGATTGTAAGAGTTGCTCCAATTTGCTCTGCAAACTTCGTTATGGTTTCTTGAAAAGTTAAATTATCTTTTTCACCATATAAAATAGAAGTGGGAACATTCCACCTAATGGGATGATTTTTCACATAAGATAAATACTCCCAAGACAATGTCTCACCAAATTCTGTTTCAACCTCTTTCTTACTTTTTAACTCATCTTCTGTAATATTTAACCACTTCATCATATCCATTATCAGTTTCTCCATATCTACAATAGGGGAAATAAATAAGGCCTGAGAAATATTCTTTTCAGCCAAAGATAGCATTGCAAAATAAGCACCGATGCTATTTGCAATTAAAATAACAGAATCATACGATTTAGCACACCTATCATATAACATTGGAAATTCTATCTCCGCATCCCAAGGAGTTTGTGATTTATAGTTAAAACCGATGACGTCACTTTCTCTAAAAATAGATTGATAATGATTTGTCTCCTCTATACTTCCACCCTTACCATGTATATAGATAACTAAGGTTTTCCACCGAATCACTTCCATAATCTTTTTTATCTTTCTGACATATATTTTTGTATTTCACCAGAGGTCAATCTTCTCACCTGTGTATTGGGAAATTCCTGATATTCTTCAACTGAAAAAACAGGCCCCATTTTTTCACAAGTTTTTCCTTTATTCTTTTTTAGATATAATTTCAAATCTTCATTGCTAGCAAAAATTTTATAAGAAATTCTACCATTCTCACTTTTTAATTCATAAATACCACATGGCTTTTTTTCTGTGTAATCGGCAGTTCTTAAATATAGCTTTGCAATTTCTAATGACTTAAACGGAAAATTCCACCGTTGCAATCCACGATTTGGATCGTACTCGATACAAATACACCGACCACAAGTTCCGCAAATATATTGTGTATGATTTTCTAAGCATTCCAAGGGATTTAAAAGTGGCATCACTCTACTTTGATCAACATAACATTCTTTACACATTGTAATCTCACGTCCTCTCCAAATTTTAATCTGTAATTATCAATTATTAAAATATCTCTAAATCAGATTTAATTCTCCCACCTATAAACGGCATATTCATGGATTTCATATTCCAAAGAGTAAATTCCAGACCTTCTCCCAAACCAAATAACATCGACTCACTTAATTCAACACCAAGCTGATTCAAGAGAGTTCCTGTTGCGGTAGATTCACAATGCTGTCCTATGAACGGTTTTATATCCAATTTCATATACCATCTCCTCTGAAAATTTTTTGGATTTCACTGTGATTGTAAAGTTTGAATTTCAGACTCTAACCAATTTAGCTCTGCTTGGAGCATGGTTAAACCCAAACTGAATAACTGTTCGGCAGACCTTGGCAGGCAATGTCCTCCTGCTTGTTGATTCTTCAAGACTTGCAAATCCTTTTCCAAAATATATTTTCGTTCCGTAAGAGCCTGCAATAATTCTTTAGAGGACATATTCTGACTATTTGCCAATGCAGTCATAAAATGTGAGTTCGCAGGCTGTCGTTCTACTAATCGCTGACGTGTTTTTTCAATTAAAATTGTTAACCCCAGCTTTGTAATGCTGTACTCTTTTTTATCTTTTCCCTTTGCCGGTACACTCTTTGCCAGACCTTTCTTTTCCAATTTTTCAAGTACATAATAAATTGAAGAAAAACCTACGTCTGTCCATTTTCTCATGCCTCTATCAACAATAAGTTTTTCAATCTGATAGCCATGATGCGGTTGCTCTGCCAATATACCGAGGATTAACTCCTCTGTTAAGGATGTCTTGATAACCATTTTTATTCTCCCTATTTCTTTTTAATCGGATGTCTGAGAATAGTTTTCAGTTTGGCAGGCTCTGTTTTACGAAAATCGCTGATATAGATTTCATGGTGCATACGTTCATCTGTAATATCCAGTTGATAGCCTTCATTTTCCATATAAGCATGCATTCGTTCAACTGTTATAGGCTCATCATTATAAGAGCCGACATGCAAACATTGAACACATAGACCTTCATCATAAGTAAAGTATTCCACGTTGGAAAAATCCATTTTTCTCTTAGTTTTCGCTTGATGGATAGCCCAGTCAAAATTTTCTTTACTTACGAAATCCGGCAGACGAAGGAGAGAGATAAATTGAAAATCGCTTTTACGTTCATAATCAACACCTTTAATACCTTCCTGCCACCAAAAACCTTCTAATGGTGGTACAACAAAATCAAAGTAGCCATTCATTCGGTAATCTGTATTTTTACTCATTTTGATAGTATAGGCAAGTGGGTAAAGTAAGTTAATGGCTTGCTTATACTCGCCACCTTCTTCATTAGGATTTCCTTTACCTCGAACTGCTAAAAAATTCATTTTGGGAATCTTAACAATCATCGGATTTGTCTTAGTTGGATAAAACTCCTTAAATTCTTTCTTAAAGTCAAAAACCATTAGCAACTTCCTCTTCTGATATTTATTTTTCTTTATATATTCTACCGCTAGAATATAATTTTGTCAAAAAAGTAAAAATAAGTAATTCATGTGCCAACCGAAAATGATTAACACTCAGACATTTCACAGATTATCTAATTCATAATTCCCCTAACGATCATAAATCAAGTTTTTCGAAATCCTTGACTGCTTTTTGATAAGAAAACCAGGTACATAACTTGAACATAACAATACCAATCAGCAATATCACAACCTGTGGTATGCTTAAATTTGCAGGATCATTTAGGCTTTCTAATCCAGGAATATGGTGTAATATCTCTCTCATGAATATTATGACAGTTGCGACTGCGCAGAATAGGATAAAAGGCTTCCCAATCTTATAAGCTGTCTTAAAAAATCCTGCTAAAAAAATACCATTAAAGGATGCGAATATAGCTAATAAATAGCCAAGATAAGCCACATTTGCATTCATCAACTGATTTGTCACATACGGTGCGGCATCCCCCAATATTTTCATCCTAATAATCGTTAGCACTGCGCATAAGACAAATGCCACTAATTCGATGAGCAGTACAAATAGATACTTAGCTGTCACCACATCCTGTTTCCTGACCGGCAACATGACCGTGTAGGTAATATCATCGCATTCCCGAACCTGCTGGTAGGTATAAAATATACCCAGACAGATAAAAAAGGAACCTACAAGAATAGGATACCTTGGAATCATCGTCATAGCTGAAAAAGTTATAAACCAATAACTCAAAGGATTTGCTGACAATCTCATTTCTTTATAGAGAAGTTTTCTCATCACAAATTCACCTCTTCTCTTTCGATATGCACCATAATGTCTTCCAGTGTTGGCGCACCACCTATTTCCCCTGTGAAATGGCGAATAAAGTCTTCTTTATTGGTCGATAAAAGCAATTCTCCATTTTTGATGTAAGTAATCGTATCTGCACATTTCTCCAAATCACTAGTAATATGAGTAGAAAACAAGATTGCCACACCTTTTTCAGCGAGTTTTCGGAAAATCTCATTCATCTCATCTCTGGATACTGGGTCAAGGCCGCTTGTTGGCTCATCCAAAATCAAAAGCCTAGCCTGATGAGAAAGAGCTAAAGTAAGGTAGAATTTTACTTTCATCCCCTCAGACAGTTCCATAATTTTCTTATTTTCATCAAGTTTAAATGCGTCAAGATAATGACGATACGATTCATCATCCCAGTTATCATAAAAAATACGAGTAATGGCGACAATATCCTTTAATTTTTTTCTTTTATAATAATTGGTTCCCCCTACCGCGTAACCAATTTGTTGTTTGATTTCATCTTCATTATCCAGATAATCCATTCCAAGAATACGGACATTCCCTGCATCAGGGTGGACAAGATTGATAATGGATTTAAGTGTTGTAGTCTTACCTGCTCCATTCCTGCCGATAAATCCCATAACCTCACCGGCCTTAATCTGAAAGCTAATCGATTTTAGTTCAAAAGACGAATATTTTTTTGCAATATCATTTACCTCTAAAACATACTTCATTTTATTCATCCACCTTCTCTTCAAAAGCAATTTCCATCAAGTGAGCAAAGGCTCCCTTCGGCGGTATGGCAATTCCACGCTTTTCATCACCAAGAAGCAGAATCGTATCACCCGGTTTGATATTAAAAACATCGCGCGCCTGTTTTGGTATTACTATCTGACCTTTTTCTCCAACTGTAGCTGTCCAAGCATATTTACCTTTTGGTGCTTTCACAACCACCACCTCCTTTAAGTATGATTTGTATAACTAATTATACCACTTGTCCTAAATAATACAAGTGCAGACTACATCCAGTTGCCATCATAATAAAATGCTCGTAAAAATCTGTACCACTCATCCCAAAACTAAGAATGAAAAAATTTCATAAGCACATTGATGCCATGAATCAAAAACAGCATTATCCTTTCCTACAAGAGAAGACCACTCCTAAAATTAGGAAAACGAAACTAAGATTTTTAAAAATATCTTATTGCAAACAAAAATATAATATGCTACAATACTTTTGACAAAACGTGTCGAAAGGTAGAGAATTGGCAAAAATAATTGATTTAAAGCAAGAAAATATTCACAAAGTACGATCCTGTTTTTATCAAGGAGGAACATGGACCAAGAATCAGTTATCCAGTCAAACAGGAATTTCTCTGGCGGGAACTACCAATATCTTACAAATATTAGAGAATAGTGAAGAAATTGAATTTGTAGGGAATGCCTGTTCAACTGGTGGTAGAAAGTCAAAATTGTATCAATTAAGAGAAGATCATATCCATATTGGAACTATTATTCTTAGTCACATCTTTTCTCAATACAGAATACGTGCAAACTCATTTAATCTGGGAGGCCATTCAGTTTATGAACAAATTTTAGTAAGTTCCACAGGGACATTAGATGAAATTCGCAATGTAGTAAAAAAACTAATTACTAGTGATCCACTGATTCAGGTATTAGTGCTTAGCTTTCCTGGTATTATTGGAGAACAAGGAGAAATTATCTATTCTGATTTTGAACAGATCAATCAAAAAAATCTTCTAACGTCACTTTCATCCCTTACAACGATCCCCATTGTTTTAGAGAATGATGTTAATGTTGCTTCTCTTGGTTATTGTAGTATTCACCCAGAATTTAGAACATTGGCCCTTCTCTATCAGCCAGATACAGATTTTGCCGGTTCTGGTATTATCATCAATAAAAGATTGCATCGTGGAAGAAATGGTTTTGCAGGGGAAGTCGGCTATCTCATGAATGGACATAAACCTGCAGATCGCCAATCACGTTCAAATGACTTCACATTTCTTTTGTTAAATCAGATAACAGCATTAACATCAGTCATTGCTCCAGATGCTATTGCATATTATTGTCCATCTTTACAAGAAAATATAAAAATTTCTGACACCTGTCTTCCTAAAGAATTCCAACCAATCCTTGAAAGATTGACTGAGATAGACCCGTTCATACTGAACGGAGTTCAATCAATTGGAAAAAACAAGATTCTAGAAATCAAAAGAAGAGCAATCTAACAAGGAGAACTAAATGATTTCGTTGTTGTTAGCGGTTATCTACCTGGCCTTTATTAGTTTAGGTTTACCTGATGCTATTTTAGGAAGCGCTTGGCCAAATATGTATCGTAGCTTAAATTCAACTATTACCGGGGCAGGCTCCATCTTTCTGATTATTTCTGTTTGTACAATAATTTCTTCTTTAAATGCAGATAGAGTAATTCATAAATTTTCTACAGCTAGAGTGACAGCAGTTTCGGTAGGGCTAACTGCTTTATCCTTATTTGGTTTTTCTTTTTGTCAAGAATATTGGCAGCTGTGCCTATGGGCTATCCCCTATGGTCTTGGTGCAGGAGCAGTTGATAGCGCACTGAATAACTATGTAGCATTGCATTTTTCTTCTAAGCATCTATCTTGGCTACATTGTATGTGGGGGATGGGGGCTTCTATCGGTCCTTATATCATGGGAATGATTTTGGCAAGTGGTTACGACTGGCCTGTCGGTTACAGAATCATTGGAATCATACAGGTTATATTAACAACTATTATATTTATTTCTTTACCCTTATGGACTGCAAAAGAACAAGGGATGAACTTAGAAGATAATAGAGATATTCTTTCAATTTCCCAAGCCTTAAAACTTCAAGGTGCCCCTCAAATTTTGCTTTGTTTTTTTGGATACTGCGCTCTTGAACAGACGACCGGACTTTGGGCAGCTAGTTGGTTGAATGTGGTCAAAGATATTCCGGCAGAAACGGCAACATCCTTCGCTTCAATATTTTACATAGGAATCACTGGTGGCAGAGCAATTTCTGGTTTTATTGCAGAAAAACTTGAAGATAAAAATATGATTCGCTTAGGGTTCATTGTAATTTTCATAGGTCTGATTCTCCTTACCTTTAGCTTTCATTATACAATTGCCTTAATAGGACTTGCTACTATCGGCCTTGGTTGTGCACCGATTTATCCAAGCATTATCCATTCTACTCCAGAGCGTTTTGGAAGGGAAAATAGTCAGAGTTTAATCGGCATTCAGATGGCTTCTGCCTATATCGGTTCCGCCTTTATGCCAAAGCTTTTTGGAACCCTAAGTGATGTCACCAATATTTCAGTTTATCCGTTCTATCTTTTGTTCTTTCTATTCTTGATGTTTATCATGCATGAGTGGGCTGAAAATAATTAATAGTGTAGAAAAATATTGATAAGAACTTTTTAACAGTCAATTAGCTTATGAATCGGTGGAAAAATAGGTATTTCACCTAGAAAAAGTGGTTTTGGCTATACCATGTCAATAATTAATGGAAAATATAAATGGAACATTCAATTATCAATAGATCTTGGAATAAGAAAATCTCCAGAAGAATATACAATTCACGAATTATATAAAGAGAGTAAACATTAGTTGAATCACATCAAAACTTAGTTTTTCAATCTCCTATATTTGATTCTTCTAGTCCGTTGTTATTAAAAAAATGGATAGACGCTGTATTAATTTGTAGTTGATTCTTTGGTAAAAATGGAGGAGATTAATTAGAAGATAAAAAAATAGCATTGGTGGTATCTGCTAGTATCTAGGAAAAGGATTATCAATCTGACGGGAAATACCACTATACTCTTGAACAAGCACTAGTTCCCTTTAAGATTTTATTGTCGTGGACATTATCGTGATTTCTTTGCTTTTTATGGCTCAAAGAAGATACTCGATAGAACATATTTTCTACAAAGGGAAAAATTGAAAAAAGCACTTCGGATGTATTGACTTCACTCTTTATTCCATTTTACCTTATCGTTTGATATTTTATCAAAGATAGCTATAACTTAACAAGAAAGGATAACACAATGACAATCTCTATTGAACACGTAGGTGTTTGGGTAAATGACTTAGAAAAAATGAAATCTTTTTATGAGAAATACTTTAATGCCGTTGCAACGAAAAAATATTATAATCCTAAAACGGAATTCTCATCTTACTTTTTGAATTTTGAAAATGGTGCACGTTTAGAACTTTGTCATCGCCCAGATATTGTAGAAAAGAATAAAAATAGTTTTGGATTTTACCATTTAGCTATTGCTGTAGGAGACAAAGTGGATGTTGATACATTTGCAAAACGCTTTGAAGAAGATGGTTTTTCTATTCAATCCGGTCCAAGAACAACTGGTGATGGGTACTATGAAGCAGTTGTATCTGATCCCGAAGGTAATTTACTGGAATTAACAACACATTTAAAATCGTAAAATAAAAAAGGAGAAAAGTAATGATTCAAGAACTTTGCAAAGAATTTTCTCAGCTGGAGCAAGTAGAAGCTATCGCTCTTGGTGGTTCTCGTGCAGGACAAGACTATGATCAAAATTCTGACTATGATGTCTATGTCTATCTTAACTCACCTATTGACGAAAAAACTCGTCAAATCATTCTTAGCAACTATTGCTCCTATATGGAAATTGGAAACCAGTTTTGGGAATTAGAGGACGACTGTGTACTAAACAACGGTATCCAAATCGAGTTGATTTATCGTTCGCTGGAGTCGTTTGAACAAGAACTAAACTCAACTGTTTTTCAGCACCAAGCCCAAAACTCTTATACAACCTGTATGTGGCACAATCTACTCCACAGCAAGATCCTATACGACCCGAATGGACACTATGCTTCGCTCCAAAAAACCTACCAGATTCCCTATCCACAGGAACTCAAAAAGCAAATTATTGAAAGGCAACTCCTTTTGCTAGAACAAGCCATGCCTGCCTTCTCTCACCAAATAGAAAAAGCTATCAAACGCCAAGATCTTCTCAGTATGAATCATCGTACGAGTGAGTTTTTTGCTTCCTACTTTGACTTGTTATTTGCGCTCAATGAGCAAACCCATCCTGGTGAAAAACGAATGTTGGAGTACGCAAAGACCAATTGTACACTCCTCCCTAAGCAATTTGAAGAAACTATTCGCAAGTATTTCCAACTACTCTACCAACCGCAACAAGGAGAACAAGCGGTCGTGACCTTACAAACCATCCTGAACCAACTAAAGGCCATTTTGCCATAGATCAAAAAGAAAATGTGAACCTCTGTTGCTGTTCACATTTTTATTTGTCGTTGACTGTAAAATTCTAGTCTACTCATATTCAGTTGCCTATTTTTGACTCTCTCTGAAAATCTGCAACTAGGTTAGAAATTGTTCAATTGATTGACGAGCAATCATGAAGTCGTTACAAAAACCGCACTAACAATCACTTACCCTGCTCTTTCATTACTAGTGACAATTTTGCCCTTAGGATTACTACAAGATTTTTTAGAGATTCTAACAAGAATTACAATATGAATTTTACATATTACCATAGAACACCTCTATAGGAGAAAATCAGAGCTAAAATTAATAAAGTATAGAAGGCGATAAAAAGCCATCTCATCTTCACACATAGAGCAATATATTCTCTAATAAAGGCCGATGGGATATAGTAGGCGGCTGTACGGCAACCAAGACCATCTCCCTTCATCCCAATACGGCGAGCATAGGTACTGGTACGAAAAACATGGTAATCATTGGTCACAAAGAGAAAACGTGGACTGGTCACCAGCCTCTCTCCTATTTCTTTTGAGAAGAGAAGATTCTCATAAGTCGTCGTTGAGTCTTCCTCTAGGAGAATGGCTTCTCTCGGAACATCCGTCTCTTCCAGCAAATAATTACAAATTGCCTGAGCTTCAGAAATTTTCTCGTCCCCACCTTGACCTCCACTGGCAATGAGTTTAACGTTGGGATTGGACGACTGACGATAAGCCTCTACGGCTTTGTCAATACGGTTCTTAAGTAAGGGAGTTACTTTTTCTCCATTCAATAAGCCTGCACCGTGAATAATAATAAAATCATAATGTTTTTTCTTAGGAATAAAAAGATACAGAATAGAATAAAGTAGAAATCCTGCAAAGGCAAAGCCGAAAATCAAAT
Source organism: Streptococcus sp. 5905 (assembly GCF_013276505.1). Classification (NCBI taxonomy): domain Bacteria; kingdom Bacillati; phylum Bacillota; class Bacilli; order Lactobacillales; family Streptococcaceae; genus Streptococcus; species Streptococcus sp. 5905. The sequence continues at coordinate 220,761 of NZ_VMLC01000001.1, read as the reverse complement.
ACGAGTAGATCAGAAAGAAAAAGAAAATATTCACTAGATGATTGGTGTAGAACAAGCCATTGGTATCGCTCACTCGAATTGCCATGATCACAAAAAAGAACAGAATCACACACCCTAGTCCCAGAGACAAATAATTTGCCTTGGATTTCCCTTCTTTTTTCAATAACACAAATCCATTATAAATAAGGAAAAAGCCACTTAGAAAAACTAAAAGAGGCAGCAGGAGAAAAATCCCTGCAAAGAAAATCATGTGCACTTCTTCTTGCCCAGCTTCGTAAAAAAGATTGGCAATAGACAGGTAAGAAAAGAGCAGAGATAAAAGCAAGAGAGCTGGATTCCAGAGACTGCGATTGTCCCTAAAAAATGAAATCAAAAAAAGTAGGACGAAAAATCCTGTAATAAAGTACATAGTCTCCTCCTTTGATGACTACATTGTACCATAATTGTGGCAATAGAAAAAGAGGAGCCTAGCCCTCTTATTTTACTATTCTTGCTTCTGCATCTGCCACAACCTGAGCCAGACTCGTCTGACGAAGCTGGTTTTCCATCGCTTCTTGGATATCTAGCAATTTTTGATCTAAAACTTCATGAATATTGGCCCCTACTGGACAGTTGGGGTTGGGATTGTCATGGAAACTAAAGAGTTTACCAGATTTTCCTAAACATTCGACTGCCTGATAAACATCAAAAAGACTAATATCTTGTAAGTCTTTGAGAATCTCGGTACCGCCCGTCCCACGCGCAACTGATATCAGTTCAGCTTTTTTGAGTTGGGACAAGGTTTTGCGAATAATGACCGGATTGACCCCAACACTGGCCGCGAGAAAATCACTGGTTACCTTGCTCTCTTGACTCTTGATGGCAATGATGATCAACATATGAGTCGCAATGGTAAATCGGCTTGAAATTTGCATCTTTTTCTCCTTTCACATACTATCTGATACCCATTATACCCTTTTACGTTGTAATGTCAATTATTACCACCATCCAACCACGCATCTAACTCAGCATCATGTCCTTGTTCTTGAGCAATTTCATACAAAAGCTCATGGTTATGAGTGTGGTGAATCCCATTTACCAAACTTTCATAGTAGACCTGGAAATAGGGGAGCTTTAAATCTTTGGCCAACTGCAATTCGGCTTCTACATCATAATCCACTCGACGAAAATCAACATCAGACAAACCTGCTTCATCAAACTCTAAGATCATATACTGGGCCCGTAGGTCCTTACGTAATCCCGCATCTAAAAAGAAGGGTTGTCCAATGGACCCTGGATTAAGAATCAACTGTCCATAACTTCCATAACGAAGCAACTGTTGGTGGATATGGCCATATACTGCGATAGAGGCATGCGGTTCCGTCACCAATCTATCAAAATCTTCTTGTTTGCCCGTGTGAATCAACTCCCTACCCCAGTTTTTATCAGGGAGATGGTGAGTGATTCCCACTGTCAAATCACCAAACTGACGATGAACTTGCATGGGTTGATTGTGGAGGTCTTCGATTTCTTCAGGGCTAATCTCTTCTAAGATATACTGGCATTGGCGTAGGAGATAGCGATGACTAGCTTTTGTTAGATCTAGCTTGCGATGCAAACCACTCCAGAGACTATCCTCCCAATTTCCAAGAACTCTTACTGTGATGGGCAAATCAGCCAAGAGGTCCAAAATCCTTCTACGTCCTGTTCCAGGCATAAGGATATCCCCCAAAAGCCAGTACTCATCTACCGTTTCCGCTTTTGCATCAGCCAGTACAGCTTCCAAGGCGCTTGTATTCCCATGTATGTCTGAAAGAACTGCTATTTTCGTCATTCTTTCTCCTCATTTCCTCTTACTTCTTCTGTTAGTATTATAGCAGAAAACACTGCAAAAAATCACTATCACTACTTACCTGATTAATTTGTAAGAGCTTCCAAATCGTGCTATAATATAGGTGAGAGCTCCCCTTCATTTAGGATCATGTGATCTTCAACATCTCTCTATTTTTGCAGATTGGAGGACTATTGCCATGCGGAAATATCTTAAGTATATTCCATACTGCCTTGTCATTTTCTTCTTTTACTGGCCCCTCTATGAGTTGCTTTTGCTGCTGATATCTGACCCTTATACGCTGAAAGGGCTTTACATTTACAACATCATCCTCTTTTCACCTTTGGCAACCTTCATCGTGTCCCTTCTTTATAGCTACCGTTTCCAATTCTCACTGTGGTGGCTGCTCGGTATTGCTCTTCTCTATTGCTTTACCATCATCACTTTCAATGAATTCATTCTCGTTTATTTCCTAGCTTATGAACTCTTTGCCCTACTTGGTATGGCTTCAGGTTCAGGTATTAAATATATGCTCCAGCACGGAAAAAATAAAAAACTTTCACAAAATCCTTGAAAAATCTCGCAATCATGCTATAATAATGCATAGAGACAAGTCACTTAGTCCCTTTCTACTAGAGAGTGCGTGGTTGCTGGAAACGCATAGAGAGCCTAAACTGATACTACTCTACTGACTTTTATGAAAACATAAAACGGTGGCCACGTTAGAGCCAATCAGAGGTGTAGGTCTTTTTGACTTGCATAAATGAAGGTGGAACCACGTTACGACGTCCTTTCGAGGATGTCGTTTTTATTTTGTCAGAAGGAGGAAGAATGATGCTTTATATGATTGGCGGATCGCCTTGCAGTGGAAAGTCAACAATTGCTTCACTTCTTGCTAGACAGTATCAGCTACTTCATATCAAATTGGATGATTTGGTAGACGAGATGATGAGTCAAGCAAGTGCAGACTCGCAGCCGATTTGCCTTCTTAGGCAGGATAGAAATCCAGAACAAATCTGGATGAGAAATCCAGAAGAGATGGCAGATGAAGAATGGCGCTTTTATGAAGAGATTTTTCCTTATGTGAAATCTTACTTGATAAAAAATCAAGATAGACCTCTCTTGGTGGAGGGAGCAGGACTTTTGCCTCACTTAGTAGAGAAGCTTGAATGTCCAACATCTTCCTATCTATGCTTGACTCCGACAGCTGATTTTCAGAAAAAGCACTATAAACAGAGAGAATGGGTTCCTTATGTTTTAGAGGGAACAACCAATCCTGAGCAAGCTTTTGAAAACTGGATGCAACGAGACATTCTTTTTGCCCAAATGGTTCGTAAGGAAGCAATGAAATTAGGCTATCCTAGCCTCGTAACAGATGGCAGTCAATCAGAAAATCAGACTGTGGAAGAAGTTGCTCGGCTCTTAAAATTGTCCAACAAAAATAGAATAAATATTAAAGGAGAAAACCATGATTAAGATTACTTTCCCAGATGGCGCTGTTCGTGAATTCGAATCTGGCGTTACAACTTTTGAAATTGCTCAATCTATCAGCAATTCCCTAGCTAAAAAAGCTTTGGCTGGTAAATTCAACGGCAAACTCATCGACACGACTCGTGCTATCACTGAAGATGGTGCCATCGAAATCGTGACACCTGATCACGAAGATGCTCTTCCAATCTTGCGTCACTCAGCTGCCCACTTGTTCGCCCAAGCAGCTCGTCGTCTTTTCCCAGATATTCACTTGGGGGTTGGTCCAGCGATTGAGGATGGCTTCTACTACGATACGGATAATCAAGCTGGTCAAATCTCCAACGAAGATCTTCCTCGTATCGAAGAAGAAATGCAAAAAATCGTCAAAGAAAACTTCCCATCAATCCGCGAAGAAGTTACTAAAGACGAGGCACGTGAGATCTTCAAGAACGATCCTTACAAGTTGGAATTGATTGAAGAACACTCTGAAGACGAAGGTGGATTGACTATCTACCGTCAGGGTGAATACGTGGACCTTTGCCGTGGCCCACACGTTCCGTCAACAGGTCGCATCCAAATCTTCCACCTTCTCCATGTAGCTGGTGCTTACTGGCGTGGAAATAGCGACAATGCTATGATGCAACGGATCTACGGAACAGCTTGGTTTGACAAGAAAGACTTGAAGAACTACCTTCAAATGCGTGAAGAAGCCAAAGAACGTGACCACCGCAAACTTGGTAAAGAGCTTGACCTCTTCATGATTTCACAAGAAGTTGGTCAAGGACTGCCATTCTGGTTGCCAAATGGTGCGACTATCCGTCGTGAATTGGAACGCTACATTGTCGACAAGGAGTTGGCTTCTGGCTACCAACACGTCTACACTCCACCACTTGCTTCTGTTGAACTTTACAAGACTTCTGGTCACTGGGATCATTACCAAGAAGACATGTTCCCAACCATGGATATGGGTGACGGGGAAGAATTTGTCCTTCGTCCAATGAACTGCCCACACCACATCCAAGTCTTCAAACACCATGTTCACTCATACCGTGAATTGCCAATCCGTATCGCTGAAATCGGTATGATGCACCGTTACGAAAAATCTGGTTCCCTAACTGGTCTTCAACGTGTACGTGAAATGTCACTCAACGACGGTCACCTCTTTGTTACTCCAGAACAAATCCAAGAAGAATTCCAACGTGCCCTTCAGTTGATTATCGATGTTTATGAAGACTTCAACTTGACTGAATACCGCTTCCGTCTCTCTCTTCGTGACCCTCAAGATACTCACAAGTACTTTGACAACGATGAGATGTGGGAAAATGCTCAAACCATGCTTCGTGCAGCTCTTGATGAAATGGGCGTGGACTACTTTGAAGCTGAAGGGGAAGCAGCCTTCTACGGTCCGAAACTCGATATTCAGGTTAAGACTGCCCTTGGAAAAGAAGAAACCCTCTCTACTATCCAGCTTGACTTCTTGCTTCCAGAACGCTTTGACCTTAAATACATCGGGGCTGATGGTGAAGAACACCGTCCAGTTATGATCCACCGTGGGGTTATCTCAACTATGGAACGCTTTACAGCTATCTTGATTGAGAACTACAAGGGTGCCTTCCCAACATGGCTTGCACCACACCAAGTAACCCTTATCCCAGTTTCTAACGAAAAACATGTGGATTACGCTTGGGAAGTGGCTAAGAAACTCCGTGACCATGGTGTCCGTGCAGACGTAGATGAGCGCAATGAAAAAATGCAATTCAAGATCCGTGCTTCACAAACCAGCAAGATTCCTTACCAATTAATCGTTGGCGACAAGGAAATGGAAGACGGAACTGTCAATGTTCGTCGCTATGGACAAAAAGAAACACAAACTGTCTCAGTTGATGACTTTGTCCAAGCTATCCTTGCTGACATTGCAAATAAATCACGCGTTGAAAAATAAAAACCTAGCACAAAAGCCTCCAATCGGAGGCTTTTTCTCATTTATTTTTACTCAATAACGAGCTTCATTTCAGCGAATTTAATCCTTACTGTCGTTCCTTTTCCAACCTCAGACTCGATACGAATCTGGTGACCCAGTTCTTCAGAAATTTTCTTAGATAGGTAGAGGCCCAGTCCAGATGATTGCTGGGTTAGACGACCATTGTAGCCTGAAAAGCCACGTTCAAAGACTCGGAGAACATCGCTGTTTTTAATCCCGATTCCCGTATCTTTGATACAGAGCTCCTGACCTTCCATATAAATCTCTAACCCACCATCTTTGGTGTATTTAAGGCTATTTGAAAGGATTTGTTCAATGACGACCAACAACCACTTCCTATCAGTCACGATAATTTTGTCAAGGTCATGGAGATTGAGCGTCAGTCCTTTTTGGATAAAGAAAAGGGCATACTTACGAACCACTTCCTTGACCAAGTCCTCCACTTGAACCTTTTCAAATACCAAGTCATCGTGGAAGCTTTCCAAACGAAGATACTGCAACACCAGATTGGTATAGGAGTCAATCTTGAAGATTTCCTGTTCCAGTTGCTGCTTGACCTCCCGATCAGAGACTTCTGCCACTAAAAGTCGACTAGCCACAATGGGGGTCTTGATCTGATGAACCCACAAGGTGTAGTAATCCAGCAAATCCGTCAGCTTGCTCTGAGCCTCAGACTTCTTTTGATACAATTCAGATTCACGCTCTTCGAGCTTTTCTGCTAGCGCACATTCTAGAGGAGACTTGGGGTCTCGCTCAGCATAGAGTACTTCCTGCCGGTAAACCTGAGCTTCTGCAAAAATATCCCAAGCCAAAAATAAGAAGGTCAAAAAACTACTGAGCAGAAAGAAATAAAGAAAATAAGTTCCTAGACTAGCAAATAAAAACTGAAAGAGAAGGACGAGAAAGCCTAATGAAAAAATATAGGTAAAAACGCGACTGCGAGAACGCAGATAGGCTAGACAAAATGATTTCCAATCAAGCATGTTTCAGTCCGTATCCTATCCCTTTCTTGGTTTCGATAAAGCCTACTAAACCTTGCTCCTCCAACTTTTTACGCAAGCGAGCAACATTGACAGACAAGGTATTGTCATCGATGAAAAAGTCGCTATTCCAGAGTTCCCGCATCAAGTCATCACGCGCCACGATATTGCCAGCATGTTCAAACAAGACCCGCAAAATTTGAAATTCATTCTTGGTCAAACTCAGAACTTCCCCCTGATAGTGCAGGTCCATAGACTTTGTATTGAGGATCACACCCGCATACTCCAGCAGACTTTCATCCCGCCCAAATTCATAGGAACGGCGCAACAAGCCCTGAACCTTGGCAAGGAGCACCTGCTGGTCAAAAGGCTTGGTCACAAAGTCATCTGCCCCCATATTGATTGCCATGACGATATCCATCGCTTGATCTCTCGAAGACAGAAACATGATAGGTACCTGAGAAATCTTACGAATCTCCTGGCACCAGTGGTAGCCATTAAAGAGTGGCAGGCCAATATCCATAAGGACCAAATGAGGCTCTGACTGAACAAAGAGAGTCAAAACTTCCATAAAGTCCTCCACCAAAATAACCTCAAAGCCCCATTCTGAGAGCAGTTTCCCCACTTGTTGCCGAATAACTTGGTCATCTTCTACTAGTAAAATCTTGTGCATGCGCTCCTCCTTTGCTATTTCTCAAAGTATCAAAACCCTTCATATCAGATTTACGGATCAGTATCTCATACTGTTTAGCAGCCTATTTCCCAAATTCAGATCAGAAAACAGATGCTAAATAGGGAACATTCCCACTGATATCATACCTTATTTTTAATTATAGTTCCAGCCTTATCCTATATTTTCCTTTTTGTGCTCATTTAGTTAGCGTTTCTTTCACTTATTTAATAGGTTTAGCCTTCTTATTGACAAGCTAGCCATGATTTGTTAGAATGTGAATGAACAAATCAATTTATTCATTCATTAAATAAAGGAGGTTAAATCAGATTGAACAAAAAACAAGCTTTAAAGACAGCGGCCTATGAGGTTTTTTCGAAAAAGGGTTACAAGGCGACAGGAATTTCAGAAATTGCTAGGCAAGCTGGGGTGGCAGTTGGCTCTTTTTATAACTATTACGAAAGTAAAGAAGCTATTTTTCTAGACATCTACATAGATGAAAACAACCGTGTTCGCCAAGCTATGATCGAAGAACTGGATTGGGAAATTGACATGACCGACCTCATTGGTCAACTCTTTGCTCAGTCCAGAACTCTCGTTTCTTCCAATAAAATTCTTGCAGAATGGTACAATCCTGCCATCGCAGATGAGTTGCACAGCTACTATTCCTCGGAAGAAGGCAAAGTCGCAAATCCATTTCATCAGTTTCTAGTTAAAACTTTTACAAATCGTATGCAGGCTGAAGGGTACTCGCCAGAAAAGATTCAAGATATCTTACAAGTTTACAACCTGTTTTACTACATGGATATGCATATCACGGAAAAAGATTTTCCAGATATTAGCAAAACTGTTGAAATACTTGCAACCAACTTCATAAAAGGAGTTCTAAAATAAAGAATGGATTTCTTTATTTTTTGAAAAGACATGAATGAATTATTTTCTAGTTCATTCACAAAATTAAGAATAGGAGTCATAAAAAATGAAAAGAGGTAAAAAAATGTTTATTATCATTCTATCAACACTTGGATTACTAGCCCTTCTAACTTGGGGTGCCATCGCCTATCTTGGACGAAGTCAAACATTATCGATAAAATCCATCGAAAATCCCACCGAAGATCTGTATTTAATTCATATCACAAAGCCGAGTCATCAAGTCTGGAAAGCTGGAGCTTATGCTAAGTTCACACTCCCTGATACCTCGTCCGCTTCTAGGAAAAACGAAGCTAAGGGTGAGCAGACCAGTCGATGGCTAACCATTGTCTCCACACCTGATGAAGATGAAATCCTCATTTTAACTCATAATAGTGGTAGCCTCTTTAAGGAAACCTTGACACATTTACCGGCTGGCAGTGAGATTGAGATGAGTTGGCTGGATTCCTCTTTGACCGTTAAAGATACGAATCAGCCACTAGTTTGCTTTGCATCTGATGTCGGCATTTCTGCTCTACGCCCTCTTGTCAAAGAATGGGCTGGTAAAGCTCCAATTATTCTCAACCATTATGACAAAGGAGTTACTATTTTTGATAAAGAAATGAAAGAACTGGCTCAGAAAACATCGAATTTTACTTATAAAACTAGCGATGAACTTTCTCAAAGTCAAGAATTTTTAAAAAATGCTATTGATAAATACGGCAATCAAGCCAGCTATCTCATCACCGGCCAGCCTGATGATGTAAATGAGATGAAGAATTTTTTAAAGGAAAATGGGATTGATAGCAAAAATATTCAAGTAAGCTCGTTTAGAGGTTTGAAATAGGAGCAGCCTGTCTTCTATGTATCTGAATCAAACCCTACTAGGTCATTCGAACAAGCCTACTAGCTAATTCTATGTAAATGTGATAGGATAAACATAGAGAAAGGAGCTTTTATGGCCAATATTTTTGACTACTTGAATGATGTAGCATACGATTCCTTTTATGACCTCCCCGTGAATGAGTTAGATGTTCTTGCCTTGACCGAATTAACCTACCTTGCTTTTGATGATGTAGTCACCCAAGAACCCCAGCGCCTCATAAATCTTGCACCTCAAATCCCTAGAGAAACGACGATGTTGACCAGCAAAAACCGCCTCCAGTTATTGGATCAGCTCGCTCAACACAAACGATTTAAAAATTGCAAGCTCTCAGATTTTATCAATGATATTGACCCTGAATTGCAAAAACAGTTTGCAGCCATGACTTATCGTATCAGTCTCGATACCTATTTGCTTGTTTTTCGCGGAACGGATGACAGCATCATTGGTTGGAAAGAAGATTTCCATATGACCTATATGAAGGAAATCCCAGCTCAAAAACACGCGCTCCAGTATTTACAGGACTTTTTTGCCCAACATCCCAACCAAAAGGTTATTCTGGCTGGGCACTCAAAAGGGGGCAATCTAGCCGTCTATGCTGCCAGTCACCTTGATTCCCTTTTACAAAAAAACATTGTCGCTGTCTATACTTTTGATGCGCCTGGGCTTCACAAGGAACTGACCGAAATGCCAGGCTATCAAAACATGATGGAAAGAACGAAAGTATTTGTCCCACAAGGTTCTATCATCGGGATGATGCTGGAAATTCCTGATAAAAAAATCGTCGTTCGAAGCACTGCCCTAGGTGGTCTTGCCCAGCACGACACCTTTAGTTGGCAGGTTGAAGACAAACACTTTGTCCAACTGGATGAGACAAATAGTGACAGCCAGCAAGTCGATACTACCTTCAAGGAATGGGTGGAGACAGTCCCTGATACGGAACTGCAGCTCTACTTCGACCTCTTTTTTGGAATCATTCTTGATGCAGGCATCTCCTCTATCAACGATCTTTCTTCCTTCAATGCCATTGAACACATTCATCAACTCTTTGTACAAGCTCAATCCCTCACTCCCGAAGAAAGAGAAACCATGGGGCGCTTAACCCAACTCTTGATTGACACCCGCTATCAAGCTTGGAAAAATCGTCAAAGCACGAAAAAGACTTTTTGATACCCTAAGTATCCTCTTCTATGCTATACTTAGTTTAGTACATTCTTTGAGAGAGGAAGATTTATGAAAGTCCATAAAACCGTGAATCCCGTTGCTTATGAAAACACTTATTATCTGGAAGGAGACCAACACCTGATTGTGGTTGACCCAGGTAGCCATTGGGAAGCTATTCGCAAGACTATTGAAAAAATCAACAAACCAGTCTGCGCGATTCTCCTGACACACACCCACTACGACCATATTATGAGTCTAGACTTGGTTCGTGAGACTTTTGGAAATCCTCCAGTTTATGTAGCAGAGAGTGAAGCTAGCTGGCTTTATACACCTGTAGATAATCTCTCTGGTCTCCCTCGTCACGACGATATGGCAGATGTGGTCGCAAAACCAGCAGAACACACCTTTGCCTTTCATGAAGAATACCAGCTTAAGGAATTTCGTTTTACAGTTCTACCAACCCCAGGGCACTCTATCGGCGGCGTTTCTATCGTCTTTCCTGATGCTCATCTAGTCTTGACCGGAGATGCTCTATTCCGAGAAACCATCGGACGGACAGACCTTCCTACAGGTAGTACGGAACAACTTCTCCATAGCATTCAGACGCAACTCTTCACTCTTCCTAACTACGATGTCTATCCCGGGCATGGTCCAGCTACGACTATCGCTCACGAAAAGACTTTTAATCCCTTTTTCTAGCAAGCAAAAAACCAAGGATGCTATCCTTGGTTTTAGTCTTACCAAATAATCACACGATCCTCTGGTGAACGCCACATACCGTCGCCTTCTTTGACATCATAAGTTGTAAAGAAGTCATTGAAGTTTGGTACTTGGATGTTGACACGGAGTTTAGCTGGCGCGTGCACGTCAACACTAGCCATGAGTTTCATCAACTCTGGACGACCTTTCATGCGCCAGATGCGAGCAAAGTTGTGGAAGAATTCTTCGGCTGAGAAGTCCGGCTCTCTCTTGGCAGCTTCAAGGGCTGCAGCAATTCCTCCCAAGTCGGCAACATTTTCTGATACAGTTAGTTTTCCGTTGATCGTTGCGCCGTAAGATTCTTGTCCATCAAACTGGTCGATAACTTTCTGCGTTTTTTCTTTAAAGGCAGCATAGTCGCTTTCTGTCCACCAATCCTTAAGACTACCATTTTCATCAAAGGACGCGCCATTTGTGTCAAAGGCATGAGAAATCTCGTGAGCAATAACAGCACCAATACCACCGTAGTTGGCAGAAGACGACTGATGCAAGTCATAGAATGGAGCCTGTAGAATGGCTGCTGGGAAGACAATCAAGTTCTTCTGAGGATTGTAGTAGGCATTGACCATATGAGCTGGCATACCCCACTCCTTGTAGTCAACCGGTTGGTTCCACTTGCTCCAACTGTGCTTGATTTCCACACGCGCAAAGGCTAGGGCATTCTCAAAGAGACTGGCAATTTCGTCCACTACCTTGTCCTTGTAGCGTTCTGGCAATTCCTCTGGATAACCGATATAAGGCTTGATGACATTGAGTTTGACAATGGCCTTATCTCGCGTTTCAGGTGTGAGCCAGTCGTTCTTAGCCAAGCGTTCCTTATAAACATCAATCATGGTCGCTACTTTTTTCTCTACGTCTGCCTTAGCTTCTGGAGAGAATTTTTCATGCGCATACCAGAGACCAAGAGCTTGCTTGAAAGGACCTTGGGCCAAGTGATAAGCTGCCTTGACTTTGTCCTGAGCTTCTGGAACACCTGAAAGTGCACGACCATAAGCACCTGACAAGACACGAATCTCATCTGTCAGATAGCTTGTTGAGAGATTGACCACACCCAAAATCAAGGTTGCTTTAAGTAGAGGCCACGCTTCTTCACTATAAAATTGATCTGCTGCTTGCCAGAAACGTTCCTCATCTACGATAACCTTGTCTGGCGTTTGTCCAATCACCTTTTGGAAGAAATCATCCAAAGGGAGTGCAGGAGCAAATTTCTTGAAATCTTCATAAGAATATGGGTGGTAGAGTTTGGCATATTCTGAACTTTCTTCGTTAGAAAGCACCACAGCCGCAATGCGACGGTCCAATTCCAATCGTTTCTCTAGTAAGTCCGCGATTTCCTCATCTGAAAAATCATAGGCTTTGAGAAGATTCGCAGTACTTTCCTTCCAAAGAGTCAAGAGTTCCTCACGCTGAGGATGGTCTTCAGCGTAGTAAGTCGTATCTGGCAAGATAGTCCCTGGTGCACTGGCCCAGAGAACATTGGTTCTGGCATCCATAAAGTCTGGTGATACGCCAAATGGGAGGAAGTTTGGCTTACCAGCTAGTTCAAACGCTGCCAGTTTGCTGGTAAAATCTGCGAAGCTCTCCAAGTCTTGGTATTCCTTAAGTAGAGGAAGGACAGGCTTGATTCCATCTGCTTCTCTCTTATCAAAATCACGTACCATGCGATGGTACTTAACAAAGTTGGCTAGGATGGCATCCTCTGGGACTTCTTCACCTGCCAACCACTTGTCTGTAGTCGCCAGCATCAACTCTTCAATTTCCTCGTCAAGGTCAATAAAACCACCTGTTCGTGATTTATCAGCTGGAATCACAGCTGTTTTTTCCCATTCGCCATTGATTGCATCATAAAAATCGTCTTGATAACGTGTCATCTTGTTCTCGCTTTCATATTTTCACTTATTCCTAGCTTAGCAAAAAACACTTGGGAATGCAATTAAAAATGGTCTCTCTTTTTTCTTCATTTTTCAGTTATTATTTTAAATTTTTTAAAAATTAACTTGACTTAATTTTTTTTTTAATGTATATTAAATACGGGAGGGAGGAATTTGTTATGATACGTATTGAACACCTCAGCGTCTCCTACAAAGAAACGCTGGCACTAAAGGATATCTCACTAGTGCTCCACGGACCAACTATTACCGGAATTATTGGTCCAAATGGTGCTGGAAAATCAACTTTATTAAAAGGTATGTTGGGAATTATCCCACATGAAGGTCAGGCCTTTCTCGACGACAAAGAAGTCAAGAAATCTTTACATCGAGTTGCCTATGTCGAACAAAAAATCCATATCGACTACAATTTCCCTATCAAGGTCAAGGAATGTGTCTCTCTAGGACTCTATCCATCCATACCGCTCTTTCACACCTTAAAAGCCAGCCACTGGAAAAAAGTGGCAGATGCACTTGAAATCGTTGGACTCTCAGACTATGCTGATCGCCAAATCAGCCAGCTCTCAGGAGGACAATTCCAACGTGTTTTGATTGCCCGTTGCTTAGTGCAGGAAGCTGACTACATCTTTCTAGATGAGCCTTTTGCCGGGATTGACTCGATCAGTGAAGAGATTATCATGAATACGCTGAGAGACCTTAAAAAAGCTGGTAAAACAGTTCTCATCGTCCATCATGACCTCAGTAAAGTCCCCCATTATTTCGACCAAGTTTTGCTTCTCAATCGAGAATTAATAGACCTTGGTCCGACCGAAGAAACCTTTACCGAGGCCAATCTTAAGAAGGCCTACGGTAGCAAACTCTTTTTCAATGGAGGTGACCTATGATAGCAGAATTTATCGATGGATTGCAAAATTTCCATTTCCTACAAAACGCCTTGATCACAGCTATTGTCATCGGAGTCGTTGCTGGAGCTGTGGGATGTTTTATCATCCTACGTGGTATGTCTCTCATGGGAGATGCCATCTCTCACGCAGTTTTGCCTGGCGTAGCCCTTTCCTTTATCCTGGGAATTGATTTCTTTATTGGAGCGATCATCTTTGGTTTGATGGCTTCCATCATCATTACCTACATCAAGGGAAACTCTATCATCAAGAGTGATACTGCCATTGGTATTACCTTTTCATCTTTCTTAGCCCTAGGTGTCATCTTGATTAGTGTTGCCAAGAGTTCTACAGACCTCTTCCATATCCTTTTTGGGAATATCCTCGCTGTCCAAGATACGGACATGTGGGTTACCATTAGTATGGGGGCATTGATTCTCTTGATTATCGGGATTTTCTTTAAACAACTATTGATTACATCCTTTGACGAGCTCCTGGCTAAAGCCATGGGAATGCCCGTTAATTTCTACCACTATCTGCTCATGGTGCTCTTGACCCTTGTGTCAGTCACTGCCATGCAAAGTGTTGGAACCATTCTTATCGTGGCCATGTTGATCACCCCAGCTGCGACGGCTTACCTTTATGCTAATAGCCTAAAGAGCATGATTTTTCTTTCCTCAGGCCTAGGAGCTCTGGCTTCTGTTGTAGGGCTCTTTATCGGCTATAGTTTCAATCTCGCAGCAGGATCCAGCATCGTGCTCACATCCGCCAGCTTCTTTCTAATCAGTTTCTTTATCTCTCCTAAGCAACGATACTTGAAACTGAAAAACAAAAAAATCATTAAATAACGGGGAAACCCTTCTGGAGGAATCTAATGAAAAAATTAGGTACTTTGCTTGTTCTTTTTCTTTCTATCATTGGATTAGCTGCCTGTGCTAGCGGGAAAAAAGATACAGCATCTACAAACCAAAAACTAAAAGTTGTAGCGACTAACTCAATCATCGCTGATATTACCAAGAATATCGCTGGTGACAAGATTGATCTTCACAGTATCGTTCCTGTTGGTCAAGATCCACACGAATACGAACCACTTCCTGAAGACGTTAAGAAAACTTCTCAAGCTGATTTGATTTTCTATAACGGTATCAACCTTGAAACTGGTGGCAATGCTTGGTTTACAAAATTGGTCGAAAATGCCAAGAAAACTGAAAACAAAGACTACTTTGCAGTCAGCGAAGGCGTTGAGGTTATCTACCTTGAAGGCCAAAACGAGAAAGGCAAAGAAGACCCACACGCTTGGCTCAACCTTGAAAATGGGATGATTTATGCTAAAAATATCGCTAAACAGCTGATTGCTAAGGACCCTAGCAACAAGGAATTCTACGAAAAAAATCTCAAAGACTATACTGAGAAACTAGACAAACTGGACAAGGAAGCCAAAGAGAAATTTAACAATATCCCTGCTGAAAAGAAACTCATCGTAACCAGCGAAGGATGCTTCAAATACTTCTCTAAAGCCTACGGTGTCCCAAGTGCCTACATCTGGGAAATCAACACGGAAGAAGAAGGTACTCCTGAACAAATCAAGACCTTGGTTGAAAAACTTCGCCAAACAAAAGTTCCATCTCTCTTTGTTGAGTCAAGTGTCGATGACCGTCCAATGAAGACTGTTTCACAAGACACAAATATCCCAATCTACGCACAAATCTTTACTGACTCAATCGCTGAAGAAGGTAAAGAAGGCGACAGCTACTACAACATGATGAAATACAACCTTGACAAGATTGCTGAAGGTTTGTCAAAATAATCCATTAAAAAACGTCGTTCTCACATGAACTGGCGTTTTTTTTTTGTTTTCACTTTCCAGTCAAATCATTGGAAAAATCTGACAATTCTCGGTAGAATAAAAGAAAAAAGAATGGAGTAGTTTATGACCACTTTTCTCGGAAATCCTGTAACCTTCACAGGTAAACAACTGCAAGTCGGAGACAAGGCACTTGACTTTTCTCTTACGACAACCGATCTCTCTAAAAAAACGCTAGCTGACTTTGATGGAAAGAAAAAAGTCTTGAGTGTTGTCCCTTCTATCGATACTGGTATCTGCTCAACGCAAACACGTCGATTCAACCAAGAACTGGCTAACCTCGACAATACCGTCGTTCTTACTGTTTCTATGGACCTACCATTTGCCCAAGGACGCTGGTGTGGGGCTGAAGGCCTTGACAATGCCATCATGCTCTCAGACTACTTCGACCATTCTTTCGGGCGCGATTATGCCCTCTTGATCAACGAATGGCATCTCCTTGCACGTGCTGTCTTTGTTCTCGATACTGACAATGTCATCCGTTATGTGGAATACGTTGACAACATTAACACGGAACCAGACTTTGAAGCTGCCATTGCTGCAGTGAAAGAACTGGACTAAAATCAAAGCCATTATGGCAGAAGGCTAGAGAAATCTAGCTTTTTTTGATATACTAGATGGAGAGAAAAGACAAGAGGGAACGAATGACGCCAAATAAAGAAGACTACCTAAAATGTATTTATGAAATCGGTACGGAAATGCAAAAAATCACCAATAAAGAAATTGCTGCCCGTATGCAGGTCTCTCCACCTGCCGTAACAGAGATGATCAAACGCATGAAAAGTGAAAATCTCATTCTCAAGGACAAGGAGAACGGCTATCTATTGACAGATATTGGGCTCAAACTAGTCTCCGAGCTCTATCGCAAACACCGGTTGATTGAAGTCTTTCTAGTTCACCATCTAGACTATACCAGCGATCAAATCCACGAGGAAGCTGAGGTCCTAGAGCACACTGTCTCTGACCTCTTTGTGGAGAGATTGGATAAACTGCTTGGCTTCCCTCAAACCTGTCCCCACGGTGGAACTATTCCTGCTAAAGGAGAACTCTTGGTTGAGATCAACAACCTACCTCTAGCAGATACTAAAGAGGCTGGAACCTATCTCCTGACTCGGGTTCATGATAGCTTTGATCTACTCAAATACTTAGAAAAGCATGAAATTCATATCGGTGACCAACTCCAAGTCAAACAGTTTGATAATTTTTCCAATACTTTTACACTGGTCAACAAAGGTGAAGACCTCCAAGTTAGCATCGATATCGCCAAACAACTCTATGTCGAAAAAATCAACTAACCCCTTATTCCTGAAAGAAACTTCTTTCAGGGATTTTTTATTATTTTAGTTGTAAGTCCCATTCTTTTGGTGTAGAATGAAGCTAGATAAAAGAGGGAGGTCTTCCTATGAAAAAGCTCTTTAGAATCCATTTTGCAGCTATTGCACTCAGCGATTTGCTACTATTAGCAATTTTTATCTCCAAAACCGATCCCTCTGTAAAGTGGATGCTACTCTCTGGCTTTATTTTCCTCCTTGCTCAGGGACTACTGCTATTTCGCTTAGTCAACCGACTCAAACATCAATTCGCTGAGATTTATCCTCAGATTAACAAAAAAATTCGCCTCTACTACTTAGGGATTCTCTCAGTTGATCTTCTGTTATTGATCCTTTTAGTCTTCACCAGTTATCAGCGATTTTCCTCTCTTATGCCAATCGTTACTTCTTGTCATTCTACTTTTTATTATATAATGGCTAGCCACATAAGAGAAAACTATCCAGACTTTTACGACAAACATATCTCTTTCTGGGAGTGTCTATAAACAAAAACCAAGCCGACTGGCTTGGTTTTCTTATCTATTTTTAGTATCAAGGATAATGGTGACTGGTCCGTCATTGACCAGCTCAACCTGCATATCTGCTCCAAAGATGCCTGTCTGAACGTGCACTTCCTGAGCTAGCTTCTGATTGAAAGCGTTATAGAAGTTAGCTGCCATATCAGGCTTGGCTGCTCCTGTAAAAGCTGGACGATTCCCCTTCTTAGTATCTGCAAAGAGGGTAAACTGAGAAATAGAAAGAATTTCCCCTTCAATATCCTTGACAGACAGATTCATCTTGCCTTCTGCATCTGAAAAAATCCGCATGTTGACCAGTTTTCTCACAGCATAATCCAGATCTTCCTCTTGGTCCTCTGGGCCTACACCGACCAACAATAAGAGACCCTGATTGATTTTCCCCTGAACCTGACCTTCGATACTCACTTGGGCTTTTTTAACCCGTTGAATGATGATTTTCATAAGCGCCTTTCTATTAATTAGCCGTTGGTTCGTTTGACTGAGTAAACCTCTGGCACACTCTTGATTTTGTCAACGACCGTTGTCAGCGTAGAAAGGTTTGAAATTCCAAAAGACACATGGATATTGGCAAATTTCATATCCTTGGTTGGTTGAGCGTTAACGGTTGAGATATTCTTAGTTGTGTTGGAAAGAACCTGCAGAACATCATTTAAGAGACCTGTCCGATTGAGGCCGTAGATATCGATGTGAGCAATATATTCCTTGCTTGAGTACTGGTCTTCCCATTCCACATCAAGGAGACGTTGCTCGTAGTTTTCTTGGGCGCGAAGGTTCATACAGTCCACGCGGTGAATGGCCACACCACGGCCCTTGGTGATGTAGCCGACAATATCGTCACCCGGAACCGGATTGCAACACTTGGCAATCCGAACGAGGAGTCCTGAGGCACCTTCAATCACCACACCACCCTCATGCTTGACCTTGAGGGTTTCTTTGTTTTCAACCTTAACCTCGCCACCTTTAACAAGTTCTTCTGCTTCCGCCTTGGCCTTGGCACGCTCTTCCTCACGGCGTTCCTTTTCAGTCAGACGATTAAAAACTGTAATGGCCCCGATTTCTCCAAAACCAATGGCCGCAAAGAGAGACTCTTCTGTCTTGTAGCTAGTCTTTTGAAGGACTTGGTCCATGTGACGCTTGTCCATGAATTTATTGGCTACATAGCCGTTTTCTTGGAACTGAGCTATCAGCATTTCACGGCCCTTGTTAACAGACAATTCCTTATCTTGGTTTTTAAAGAACTGACGAATCTTGTTGCGTGCCTTGCTAGTCTTAACCATGTTGAGCCAGTCACGACTCGGCCCAAATGAGTTAGGGTTGGTGACAATTTCGACCTGGTCCCCAGTTTTGAGCTTGGTTGTCAGAGGAACCATGCGGCCATTGACCTTAGCACCAGTTGCTTTTTCACCGACTTTGGTATGAATTTCATAGGCAAAGTCAATGGGGCCAGAATCTTTTGGGAGGGAACGTACAGCCCCATCTGGAGTAAAGACATAAATCTCCTCAGCTAGGTAGTTTTCCTTAACAGACTCCACAAATTCCTTGGCATCATCAGCCTGGTCTTGCAACTCAATCATTTCCTTGATCCAGTTCATCCCGATAGCTGATTCTTTGCTGTTGACCTGACCCTTGATTCCTTTCTTATATGCCCAGTGAGCCGCTACCCCGTACTCAGCCACCTCGTGCATTTCCTTGGTCCGAATCTGGAATTCAATCGGCCCTTTTGGTCCATAAACAGTCGTATGGATAGACTGGTAACCATTAGCCTTACGATTGGCGATATAGTCTTTGAAGCGCCCTGGCATCGGTTTCCACAGCTCATGCACATAGCCAAGCATGGCATAGACATCACTATGAGTCTCTAAAATACAGCGGATGGCAATCAGGTCATAGATTTCCTCAAAGCGTTTCTTCTTATCCTGCATCTTGCGATAGATAGAGTAGATATGCTTGGGACGACCATAGATTTTCCCTTTTAGATTGCGTTCGGAAGTGTACTCCTCTAACTTTGTCACGACTTCATCAACCAAAGCCTCACGCTCTCTGCGTTTTTCCTTCATCATGTGAGTGATCTTGTAAAACTCAGTTGGATTGAGATAGCGGAAGGACAAGTCTTCTAACTCCCACTTGACGCTGGAAATCCCTAGACGATGAGCAAGTGGTGCATAGATTTCCATGGTTTCTCTGGAAATGCGTTCCTGCTTGTCTTTTCGTAGGTGGTTAAGCGTTCTCATGTTATGCAAGCGGTCAGACAGTTTAACCAAGATAACGCGGATATCCTCAGACATGGCCATAAGCATCTTGCGGTGATTTTCCGCTAATTGCTCCTCGATCGATTTGTACTCGACCTTACCAAGCTTAGTCACTCCATCAACAATGATACGAACATCATGACCAAACTCTTGCTCTAAATCATCCAGTGTCGCATCCGTATCCTCCACCACGTCATGCAAAAAACCACAGGCAACTGTCACGGCATCTAGCTTGAGTTTGGCTAAAATCCCTGCCACCTGAATGGGATGAATAATATAGGGCTCGCCAGATTTACGGTATTGCCCACTATGGCATTCAACTGCGTAAACCAAGGCTTTATGTACAAAAGCAACATCTTCCTTCGATAAATATTTTTGCGTTAAAGCGACAACCTCATCGCCCGTCAAATTCACTTCTTTCGGCATCTATTCTCTCCAATTCTTCCTACCATTTTATCACTTTTTTAAGAATATTAAAACTAGAAAAGCCTGTTTTCATGCCTAGCCTAAGCAATTAAAAGAAAAACACTGCAAGAGAGACTCTGCAGTGCTTTGTTATTTTATTTATCTTAGTAAACTGTTTTTTCAGTTTCTACGTCGAAGAAGTGTGCTTTGTTCAAGTCAAATCCAAGTTCAACTGTTGCACCTGTTTGCAAGTAGTCACGAGCATCCACTTTTGCAACAAATTCATCTTTACCAACTTGGCAGTAAAGGTGAGATTCTGAACCAAGCAATTCTGATACTGAAATAGTAGCTTTGACAACTGATTCTGGGAATGTTTCAAGGAAAGCAGGTTCTGCATTCACATCTTCTGGACGAATACCGAAGATCAATTCTTTTCCTTCGTAGCCTTTTTCACGAAGAACTTTCAAAGCGCCTTCTGGAACTTTCAAGCGGAAACCGTCAGAAACAATTTCGTTGCCTTCTAATTTCACATTGATGAAGTTCATAGCTGGGCTTCCGATGAATCCTGCTACAAATTTGTTAACTGGGTTTTTGTAAACTTCTTGAGGTGTACCGATTTGTTCTACACGTCCGATAGTACCTGTACCAGCTGGGTTCTTAGTTGCTGACATGATAACGATACGGTCTGCAAGAGTCATCGCTTCTGTTTGGTCGTGAGTTACGTAGATAGTTGTAGCACCGATACGACGGTGAATCTTCGCAATTTCAGCACGCATAGATACACGAAGTTTGGCATCCAAGTTTGACAAAGGTTCGTCCATCAAGAATACTTTTGCATCACGGACGATGGCACGACCCATGGCAACACGTTGACGTTGACCACCTGAGAGGTCAGCAGGTTTACGATCCAAAAATTCTTTCAAACCAAGGATTGCTGCTGCTTCTTGCACACGTTTGTCGATATCTTCCTTGCTGTATTTACGCAATTTCAAACCGAAAGCCATGTTGTCATATACAGTCATGTGTGGGTAAAGAGCGTAGTTTTGGAAAACCATGGCGATATCACGGTCTTTTGGAGCTACGTCGTTGACAACCACGCCATCGATAGATGCAGTACCTTCTGTGATGTCTTCAAGACCAGCAATCATACGAAGAGTTGTTGATTTACCACATCCAGAAGGACCTACGAAAACGATAAATTCTTTATCTTTGATGTCCAAGTTGAAGTCTTCAACTGAGTAGTGTTCGCTGTTTGGATATTTTTTGTAGATGTTTTTAAGATTTAATTCTACCATTGAGGTGAACTCCTTTTGTATTTTGATAGTTTCATTATAGATGAAAACGCTTTACATTTCTATGGCAAGGTGACCAAAAAAATAAAAAAGTTCTGTGCAACTTGCACAAAACTTTAAAGAATATCTGGTAAAATCAACTGATAACACAAGGTCAGGTCGGTCAATTCCTTCAACTGAAGCCCTGTCAATTCTTCCCATTTGTCAATCTTGTATTGGAGAGAATTGCGATGTAGATAGAGTTGCTGGGCTGTTTTAGTTAGGACAGCACTATTTTCCCAGAGAGAAAGGATAATTTCCTGAACCTGGTCTTGATCCAAAATCATCTGGTGCAGGCATTCCTTGATTACCTTCAGGTCCACAAGTCTTTCCCCCATACTCCAAAGATAGAGTTGTGAAAAGGTATGAACACCTTGATGACCTTGACGCCACCAAGTCTTAAACAAGTCCCGCTCCGCTTGGATTAAATCTGACAGAGCCTGATACCCAGTCTGAGACCAAACCTGCCCCAACATGATAGATAGACGAAGACCAAAGTCATACTCAACCGCTTCAATCGTATCAGATAAGATTGAGCGAACAGAGGTGTAC
The DNA here is from genome assembly GCF_013276505.1 of Streptococcus sp. 5905. Classification (NCBI taxonomy): domain Bacteria; kingdom Bacillati; phylum Bacillota; class Bacilli; order Lactobacillales; family Streptococcaceae; genus Streptococcus; species Streptococcus sp. 5905. The sequence continues at coordinate 199,115 of NZ_VMLC01000001.1, read as the reverse complement.
TTATCTTGTTGAAGCACAAATACATAATCCTGAGCACCGACCTGTAGCACTGTCTGGCAGTTTGGAAAGAGAGTCCGCATCATATCTAGCCAAGAGGATAGATTTTCCTGTTGGAAATAGGAAAGATGGCAATAAACCAGCTGAATTTTTTTAAATGTTTGCGGCGCCTGCCCCTTCCCCTCAATCAGATAGAGATACCAAGGATTGAGCGAACGAGCGTGCTCCTGCTGGGTCAAAAGGGCAACCAACTGCTTTTCACGCTCGCTGAGCCCAGCTTCCTCCAGTAAAATCCACTGCTGAGAAGCTAAAGGGAGAGTAAGATAGCCTGGTTTCTCTACTGGCTGATCTGAAATCTGAGCCTCAGGAAACCAGTCTTGTAATTCCTTTGCAATCATATCCTAGCCCTCCACTTTTTGGATGCACCAAGAAATTAGGGTCTCTAGACGCTCCACATTTTCAGTCAGATGGAGATAGCCCATCACTGCTTCAAAACCTGTAGACATGCGATAGGTCACCACATCAGCATTTTTAGCCTTTGTGTGGCTATTGGTATTGCGACCTCGTTTGTAGATTTCTTCTTCTTTATCCGTCAAGACTTGCTCCTCCAACATGAGGGCAATCAAGCAAGCCTGAGCCTTGGCTGAGACATACTTGGTCGCCTCTTGGTGGAGCTTGTTGGGTTTGGTCATGCCTTTGAGGATGAGATGGCGACGGATATACATGGAATAAACCGCATCTCCCTCAAAAGCTAGCGCAATCCCGTTAATGAGATTGACATCAATCACGTGTCCACCTCACTCCATCTTTTGTATCCAGTAGTTTAATTCCTTGAGCAGCCAATTGGTCACGGATTTGGTCTGCTGTCGCAAAGTCACGATTAGCACGCGCTTCTTGACGTTTTTGGATTAAGGCTTCAATATCTGCATCCAAAACTTCCTCTACAAAGACAATCCCAAAGACTTCCAACATATCTGCAAGAGCTTTCTTAACACTTGCATCATAGTTGCCAGAGTTGATCCATTTGGCCATTTCAAAGACAACTGTGATACCGTTGGCAGAGTTGAAATCCTCATCCATAGCCGCCACAAACTTATCTTTAAAAGCTTGTAATTCTTGGGTATCCACCGTTCCTGTAAATGGTTGCTCATAAGTGTTCTTTAGATACTTAAGATTGGTCTCGGCGTCTCGCACTGCTTTTTCCGTAAAGTTGATAGGCTTACGGTAATGCTGAGTCGCAAAGAAGAAGCGAAGTACTTGACCATCAATGGTCTTAAGAGCATCATGCACGGTAATAAAGTTGCCCAAGGATTTAGACATCTTGACATTGTCTATATTGACAAAGCCATTGTGCATCCAGTAGTTAGCAAAAGTCTTGCCTGTTTTGGCTTCTGACTGGACAATTTCATTGGTATGGTGAGGAAATTCAAGATCGGCTCCACCACCGTGAATATCAATGGTATCGCCCAAAATCTCTGTCGACATGACCGAACACTCGATATGCCAGCCCGGACGACCAGGTCCCCAAGGACTGTCCCAAGAAATCTCGCCTAGTTTGGCAGCTTTCCAAAGGGCAAAGTCTACAGGATTTTCCTTACGATCCGTTTCTTCATCGGTACGACCTGAAGCACCTAGCTCCAAATCTTCTAAGGTTTTATTGGCCAATTTAGCATAGTTATGTGATTTTTCTACACGGAAGTAAACATCCCCTTGACTCTCATAAGCATAGCCTTTCTCAATCAAGTCTTCCACAAAACGGATAATGTCCGCCATAAACTCCACTACACGCGGATGGCGAGTAGCAGGTTTGACGCCTAAGGCCGTCACGTCTTCACGAAAGGCAGCAATGTACTTGTCCGCAACCTCTTGAGGCGTGATTCCTTCTTCCTTGGCGCGATTGATAATCTTATCATCTACATCCGTGAAATTGGAAATATAGGCAACCTCATAGCCACGATATTCAAAGTAGCGACGAATGGTATCAAAGGCTACCGTTGAACGAGCATTCCCAACGTGGATATAGTTGTAGACGGTTGGCCCACAGACATACATGCGAACCTTGCCCTCTTCAATGGGCACAAATTCACGTAGGCTGCGGGTCATGGTGTCGTAAATTTTAATCATGCGGTCCACTCCCTTCTCTATTTCTGACTTTTTCGGCTGAAAACCAGCTCTGCAAAAGGGCCAAATTGTCTGAGGCTATCCAGTTGGTAAAAGCGCTGCCCTTCCTCTTGGGTAAAGAGGGGAACCCCCTTTCCTAGGATAAGGGGCGCTATCTGAATAATGAGGTGGTCGAAAAGATCCGCATCCAAGAGCGGTCTTACCAAGGAATTACCACCAATCACAAAGACATTTTTGCCTTTATCAATCTGGTGAACAAAGTCCACCACATCCCCAGCTACTGGCTGGTAATTGCTGACAGGCAGGTGCCTATCATGCGTAAAGACATAGTTTTCCGTAGCTTGATAAAAACTTTCTACATCTTGCAAATCTTGGATTTCCTCAAAGGTCCGCTTGCCCATGATGGTGATATCCATTTGCCTGTAAAAGTCATCATAGCCTGTATCCTCTACAGAACCAAGCTGATGCAGCCAGTCTATCCTGTGCTGGCTGTCTGCCAAGTAGCCATCCATGGTGATACAGCCGTAAAAATATACTGCCATTCTTGTAGTTACCTTTCTAGTTCCTTTGATATTGTCAAAGCGATAGTGAAAAAAGTCATGGCATCAGCTGTCCGCTCTTCATGGCGGGCATCCCAGATTCGGTTATGATGATCCACATAGTCAGCTGTGTAGAAGAATTGATAGACCTTGCTCTTGCGGAATTGACTCCAAGCCATGATAGCTGAAGCTTCCATGTCCACCACTTGAGCCCCAGCAGCTAAGCGACGCTTGACCTTATCAGGCGTTTCCCGATAAAAGGCATCTGTGGTCCAAGCCTTTGTTCGAATATGCTCAATGCAAGATTTGTTCAAAGCTTCTTCCATGGTTAAGAGCAAAGTTTCGTCATAAGCTATCTCATCACTTGCAGGAGCGTAATGGTAACTTGTACCTTCATCACGTAGAGCTGAACTTGGTAGGATAATCTTATCTGCCTGAATAGATTGATCCAGAACTCCGCAAGAACCTAAAACAATAAAGTTCTTAAATCCTCTTGCTTTGAGTTCTTCTAAGAGTCCAACAACCATCGGGGCTCCAATCGTAGCTATAGCAACTGCTACCTTACTCCCATCTTTTTCATAGATATACCATGGAAGTCTGCCATTTAGATTGGTTAGATAGCCACCTTCATAAACATCTTCAAACTGCCTTACTCGTTCAACGATTTCTCCATTAAAAGACAAAATAATCGTCTCACAGATTTCTCCACCACCACGAATACTTCGATCAGTTGGTTCGATAACAGCAGGTACATTTTCGAATTCTTCTAATAGCATTTTTCTATTCTTTCTCATTCAGATAAACCACCTGAGTCTGTTTGACAAAGCCAATTTTTTCATACAAATGCTTGGCACCTACATTGCTATCTTCCACTGCAATCTGAAATTCCTTATCATTTTGCTCAATCAATTGGTTGACAAGGGATTTTGCTAAGTAGCTTCCATAGCCTTTCCCACGTTCAAGTTCTGATATTGCTAAACCGTAGAAGTAATTCGTATTAGTCGATAAATCTACCGTGCAAGTCCCAATAACCTGACCGTCTTTTAATAAAATATATAGGCGACTTTCTGGATCTTTCAGAGCTTCAGCGACATATCTATCTACAATCTCTCTAGACTCATGGTCCTCTGAAAATGCCTGAAATTTCAACTGACTAATTTGATCCTGATACGAACTATCTGCTAACAAAACTTCAAGATTGGAAACATTTGCTAACGGATAAGGTCTTCTATCCTTACCTAACCAGGTTTCTGTATCTTCATCCTCGACCAATCCCCAGTTGCTAACAAAATCAGGATGACGCTCTAGAAAAATACGTTCTGTCTGAAAAGTAACTGAACGAATAGGGAAAGAAGCCGTTTCTTTCTCAAAACTCGTAAACAAAGCACGCGCAATTCCCTGACGGCGATGATTTGGATGAACCAGTATCGTCACTTCCACATCTTGGTCATCAGCATAGACAGTTAATAGACCAACAAGTTCGCCTTTTTCATAATAAAGGAAAAAGGCGGGCATGTTTGGGTCAAAATTAAGCATGTTAGAAAGATAGGGATCACGATAAGTTCCATCATAGGCTTGGCAACAGTCAATTAGTTTTTTCGCTTCAAATAACTCTTCTTGGCTCAACTTATTTCTTGCTTGAATCATATAGGTATCCTCTACAACCCCGACGATCTGTGACTGGCATCTTTAGCATGCTCGAGTTTATTGACGTAGTACTCTCGTTTTTCTTCAACTTCATGAATCGTTGGCTCATCCTTCTGTCCATGAACTCGGACGATCTTAGCCGGAATTCCAACTACAGTCACATCACTAGGTACGTCTGCCACGACTACTGCAGCAGCACCGACTTTGGCATTTTCGCCGATTTCCACCGGTCCGATAACTTGGGCATGAGCCGATATGAGAGCTCCCTTACGAACGGTCGGATGGCGTTTGCCACAGTCTTTCCCTGTCCCACCGAGAGTCACTCCATGATAGAGAAGAACTCCCTTCTCAACAATCGCTGTCTCTCCAATCACCAAGCCAGAACCATGGTCGATAAAGACACCTGAGTCTATCTGGGCACCCGGATGAATCTCAATCTGGGTCCAAAAGCGCCAAAACTGACTGTGCATTCGAGCCAGGAGTTTGAAGCCGCGCTTCCAGAGAAAATGCGAGAGACGGTGGGCAGCTAAGGCCTTGACACCTGGATAAGTCAGCAAAACTTCCAAACTGTTGCGTGCCGCTGGATCATTTTCTTTTACAATATCAATGGTTTCGCGCCACCATCCCATACATTTCTCCTTTTCTTATTCTGAATCTTTTGGTATTTCTGTAAATTCTTTCTTAGGTTTGTGGTCCTTGTGATGACGTGGGCGGTGAGGACGCTCAGACTTTTCACCTTTTTCATCATGCTCAGGTTTTGGTGGACGAGGAAGAAGAGCTTTCATAGAGGCATCGATACGGCCTTTTTCATCAATCTTGATAACCTTAACGTCGACTTCATCACCGATAGCTACCAAGTCCTCGACACGGTTGGTACGAGTCCAAGCCATTTCAGAAATGTGCACAAGTGCATCTGTCTTATCAAAGAGGTTGACAAAGGCACCGAATTTCTCGATACGAACAACCTTAGCATGGTAAACTTCATCCACTTTCGCTTCACGAACCAAGCCAGCGATGATTTCTTTGGTACGGTTAATGGCATCTTGGTCGCTAGAGTAGATAGAAACATTACCTTCTTCGTCGATATCAATCTTAACGCCTGTTTCAGCGATAATCTTGTCGATAGTTTCTCCACCTTTACCGATGACAATCTTAATCTTGTCCACATCAATCTTGATGGTATCAATTTTCGGTGCAGTTGGAGCCAATTCTGGACGAACTTCTGGGATGGTTGCTTCAATCACATCAAGGATTTCAAAACGCGCTTTCTTGGCTTGGGCAAGAGCTTCAGTCAAGATTTCTGCAGTAATCCCTTGGATCTTGATATCCATTTGAAGGGCTGTAATCCCGTCACGAGTACCTGCAACCTTAAAGTCCATATCTCCAAAGTGGTCTTCCAATCCTTGGATATCTGTCAATACTGTGTAGTTGTTACCATCTGAAATCAGACCCATGGCAATCCCTGCTACTGGCGCCTTGATTGGCACACCACCAGCCATAAGGGCAAGAGTTCCTGCACAGATAGATGCTTGAGATGATGAACCATTTGATTCCAAGACTTCTGCTACCAAGCGGATTGCGTATGGGAATTCTTCCAAACTTGGCAAGACTTGAGCAAGAGCACGCTCACCGAGAGCACCGTGACCGATTTCACGACGGCCAGGCGCACCGTAACGACCTGTTTCCCCTACAGAGTATTGTGGGAAGTTATAGTGGTGCATAAAGCGTTTCTTGTACTCTGGATCCAAACCATCAATGATTTGAGTTTCACCCATTGGGGCCAAGGTCAAGACAGAAAGGGCTTGAGTTTGACCACGAGTGAAGAGACCAGAACCGTGCACACGAGGAAGAAAGTCAACAACCGCATCCAAAGGACGGATTTCATCAACCTTACGACCGTCAGGACGAACCTTATCTTCTGTGATCAAACGGCGCACTTCAGCGTGTTCCATTTGTTCCAAGATTTCAGCCACATCACGCATGATACGGTCAAATTCTTCGTGGTCTGCATATTTTTCTTCATACACAGCAGTCACTTGGTCTTTGACTGCTTGAGTTGCAGCTTCACGAGCCAATTTTTCTTCTACTTGAACCGCTTTTTGGAGGTCGCTGTTGTAGGCTGCGATGATTTCAGCATGTAATTCAGCGTCCACATGAAGCAATTCTACTTCTGCTTTTTCTTTACCGACTGCCGCAACAATTTCTTCTTGGAAGGCAATCAATTCTTTAACAGCTTCGTGTCCTTTCAGAAGGGCTTCCAACATGATTTCTTCTGACAATTCTTTGGCACCAGACTCAACCATGTTGATAGCGTGCTTGGTACCAGCTACTGTCAATTCAAGAAGCGATTGCTCTGCTTGTTCTTGACTTGGGTTGATGATGATTTGACCATCTACATAACCCACTTGTACACCAGCAATTGGTCCGTCAAATGGAATATCTGAAATAGAAAGCGCTAAAGATGAACCAAACATTGCTGCCATTGGAGCAGAGGCATCTTCATCATAAGAAAGCACGGTGTTGATCACTTGGACTTCATTACGGAAACCTTCCGCAAACATTGGACGGATCGGACGGTCAATCAAACGCGCTGTCAAGGTCGCATCAGTTGAAGGACGTCCTTCACGTTTCATAAAGCCACCAGGAAACTTCCCAGCCGCATACATTTTTTCTTCGTAGTTGACTTGGAGTGGGAAGAAATCCCCAGTTGCCATCTTCTTAGACATAACGGCTGCAGTCAAGACAGTTGACTCACCGTAACGCACGACAACAGAGCCATTTGCTTGCTTGGCAACCTGACCAGTCTCTACAACCAACTCACGACCCGCAAAAGTCGTTTGAAATACTTGTTTTGTCATTAAAATCCCCTTTGGATTGATGAAATTATACGCCTTGCCTACAAAAATCAGGATACAAAGGGCGTAAAGAATCCCGTATGAAAATAGGAGATTGGCGCAGTGTGCGATGCACACCAGGAAATCTATCTTTTTCACTAGGGATTTAGCCCGTGTTCAACTATCTAGATACTTTGAAATATCTAAGAATAATATTCTCTAGCATCTGTCTATTTTTGTTAGATTTAAATTGCTAAAAATCTTTTTATACCCTCATCTTTGTATCAAGTACGTACAGAGTCTATTTTATCATATTTTTCTTAAAAAGTGCGGGCTTTTCTATTAAAAAGGAACCATTCCCCCATGAAAAGAGGAATGGTTTGTTGTTTATTTTATTTAGCGAATTCTTTGGCTCTCGCAACTGTCATTTTTCATTTAAAAGCAAGTAAATGACAAGCTGTCGTCTCAGTGCTAAAAGAATCGATTACCCTAAAGACTGATGGTTAAACAAGGCATGGGTTGCTTGGTGGATGTATTTTGCTGTTTCAGCATTGTTCATGGTGTAGAGATGCACACCTGCGACATCCTGGGTTACCAAGTCCACGATTTGGTCCACTGCATAGGCAAGTCCTGCTGCTCTGAGCGACTCAGGGTCATGCTCATACTTGTCTAAGATGGATTTGAATTTGCGTGGAAGATGGATATTCTCACAAGTCTTCAAGAGACGAAGCGCTTGGTTACGGTTAAGAATAGGCATAATCCCTGCATGAATAGGAACATCAATCCCTGCCAAGGTACACTTATCTTGGAAATCATAGAAGCGCTCATTGTCAAAGAAAAGTTGCGTTACGAGGCTTGAACAGCCTGCATCTACTTTCTTCTTAAGATTTTGGATATCCGAGATCTGGGTTGGCGAGTCAGGATGCCCCTCTGGATAGCAAGCTCCTACAATATCAAAATGCGGCGCTTGTTCCTTGATGAACTCAATCAAATCCGTTGCGTAGCTAAAATCCTTTTGTGGTTCCACATCAGGGATAATATCCCCACGTAGAGCCAAGATTTTTCGCACCCCAACCTTGTCCAAGTCCGCAATGGTTTCAGCAACTTTGTCCTTGGTCAGATAGATAGCTGGCAAGTGGGCAATAGTGGGAATCGCCAAGTCATTCTGGATAAAGTCAGCCAAACGAACCGTTGTTTCCTTGATATTAAATTTATTATTGCTGGCGGTCACACTGATAAAGTGCGGTGTCAGCTCCCGCATATCCTGCAAGGCTGAAATAATTTTATCATTACCCACAGCTGGGTTTGGAGGGAACACTTCAAATGAAAGTGACGGCGTTTGGCGTGACATAGTCATTATCCTTTTCTTTTGATTTCATGATTGCTGAGCAGCTAGGGCCAAGCAGTTCCTTGAACAGCCAATGTCAAGAGAGAAATGTTATCTTACAATTTCTCACGCGCAGCTTTTGCTGCTTCGACAAGGCGGATCAAGCTTTCTTTTGTTTCTGGGATACCACGTGTTTTCAAACCACAGTCAGGGTTGATCCAAACTTTCTTGCTTGGTACTTTAGCAAGGATAGCTTCGATGGTGTGGTCGATTTCGCCTTCATTTGGCACACGAGGTGAGTGGATATCGTAAACCCCAGGTCCCACTTCTGTTTGGAAGTTTTTCGCTTTGAGTTCGTCCAAGATTTCAAGGTTTGAACGGCTGGCTTCAAAGGAAATAACGTCCGCGTCCATGTTGTCAATAGCTGGGATGATATCTGTAAATTCTGAGTAACACATATGTGTGTGGATTTGCGTATCTGGCGCTACTGTTGAGTGTACCAAGCGGAAGGCAGGAATTGCCCAGTCAAGGTAATCTTCGTACCAGTCGCTACGACGGAGTGGCAATTTCTCACGAAGAGCAGCCTCGTCGATTTGGATGATTTTCACACCAGCAGCTTCAAGGTCAAGAACTTCATCCTTGATAGCAAGGGCGATTTGAAGAGTAGAATCCTTGATAGAGATGTCTTCACGCGGGAATGACCAGTTGAGGATGGTAACAGGTCCAGTCAACATACCTTTAACAGGTTTGTCAGTACGGCTTTGTGCGTAGCTAGACCATTTCACAGTGATTGGGTTGAGACGAGTCACATCACCCCAGATGATTGGTGGTTTCACTCCACGCATACCGTATGATTGTACCCAACCATTCTTAGAGAAGAGGTAACCTGACAAGTTTTGGCCGAAGTACTCAACCATGTCGTTACGCTCAAACTCACCGTGTACCAGCACGTCAAACCCAACTTCTTCTTGCCATTTGATCCATTCGTCGATGGTTTCAGCAAGAAAGGCATCGTATTCTTCTTGTGACAACTCACCCTTACGGAAGGCCAAGCGTTTCGCACGGACTTCCTTAGTTTGAGGGAATGAACCGATTGTTGTTGTTGGAAGGGCTGGAAGTTTAAAGGCTTCTTCTTGGATGGCTTCACGTTCTGCAAAAGCTGGCAAACGAGTGTAGTCAGCGTCTGTCAATCCAGCGATACGCGCACGGAGTTCAGCATTTTCACCCACACGTTCAGTCGCAAAGAGTTCTTTGTTAGCTGCAAGAGCTTCTGCACCTTGACCATTGCGGATAGCATCCAAGTCACGAAGTTCTTCCAATTTTTCAACCGCAAAGGCAAAGTGGTTCAAGATTGCTGGTTCAAATTCTTCGTTAGCAGTTGTAAATGGCACATGAAGAAGTGAGCATGAGCTTGTCAATACGATGTTTTCAGCTGGGATTTGCTCAAGAACAGCCAAGCTCTTTTCGTAGTTGTTACGCCAGATGTTCTTACCATTGACAATACCTGCATAAAGAGTCTTGTCAGCTGGGAAGCCACCTTTAACCAATTCAAGAGTTTTCTTACCTTCAACGAAGTCCAAACCAATCGCATCAACTGGCAAGTTTACAAGGTCAGAGTAGACATCACGAACATCACCGAAGTAAGTTTGAAGCAAGACTTCAAGACCTTTTTTGTCAGCCAAAAGTTTGTTGTAGAGGTTCAAGAAGAGAGCTTTTTCTTCAGCTGTCAAGTCTTTAACAAGAGCCGCTTCGTCGAGTTGGATACGAGTTGCACCAAGTTCAGCCAATTTTGAAAAAACTTCTTGGTAAGCAGCCACAAAGCTGTCTACGAAGTCTTCTGCTTTCACGCCTTCTTCAAAGTCTGACAATTGAAGGAAAGTGAATGGACCTACAAGAACAGGACGAGTTTTCAATCCAAGTTCTTTGGCTTCTTGGAATTCATCAAAGATCTTGTGACCAGCCAATTTTACTTGAGTGTCTTTTTCAAATTTAGGCACGATGTAGTGGTAGTTGGTGTTAAACCATTTCTTCATCGGAAGGGCACGAACGTCCCCTTTTTCTCCTTGGTAACCACGTCCCAAAGCAAAGTAGCGCTCAAGGTCAGACAAGTCCAAGTTTTGAACGGAAGCAGGTACCACGTTGAAGAGGAAAGCTGCATCTAGGAAGTTGTCATAGTGAGAAAAGTCGTTTGATGGGATTTCAGTGATGCCTTTTTCTTTGACGATGTTCCAGTGTTTTGCACGCAAGTCTTTTGCTGCTGCAAGCAGTTCTTCTTCTGAGATTTCTTTTCTAAAATATTTTTCAGTTGTAAATTTTAATTCGCGGAATTCACCCAAACGAGGGAAACCGATGATCGTAGTTGACATGATGTGTCCTCCAAAATTTCTTGTTGAAACTATCTTAACAGAAAAGAAAGCGCCTGTATAATTGTAAAAAATTAGGATTTGATATAGTTTGAAACTATATCACTCTTTTGGACAAAAGAAAAAGACTTGAAACAAATGTCTCAAATCCTTTGTATAGCTTGTTTTATGTTGTCTTTTAGTTGAAATGCTCAAACGAGCTATTGATGATTCTTATAAGTGACTATGGCTTGTTATTAGAAAAGACTATAGGTTTATCCCCTTCTCTCGGAGATTTGCCAGACACTCCTCATAGTAGGTAGCATCATGCTCACTATAGATAGGACTTTTCAGCTTTTCCTCTACTAAGTCTTGATAAGGAGGGCAGGTCTTACCTCGGTAGTTCTTGTCCAGCCACTCTGGACTGACATTGTAGCCACGGCCAGCCATCTCCTCCATGATCAAGCGATGATAGGCATAGAGACGATAGGGCGAGTGGGTAAAGACATAGTCCACCGTCGCATGCTTTCTCCCCCAGCCATTGCCACGCAGGGCGCAACATTCTCGATGTTGCCCCAAAAGCTGAGGACGGGGAAGTTGTGAAATCAAAGCCTCATGCCAAAGTCTCATGGGAGTCTCCTTTCAGTAAAGTCGAATGTTGCAAGTAGGTATTTGGATAGCGATCCAGCAAGTCTCGAGTCTTAGCAATCAAATCTTGCTTAGAAGCTTGACCAAAGCGGTAGCGATCCAGCAAGAGCATATAGTCTTTGCGCTCAGCATCAGTCGCTTTCTTTTTAAAATAGCCCCAAATATGCTGAAAGGCATTGCAAACCTGACCCCTGTGTTCCGGAATCTGGCAAGCACGGTCAATGAGGTTTTGAACATGGCTGACCTCCACCACTTCATTCTTCAAGTATTGGCGAATCTCATTGTAAATATTGCTGGAATGGCTCAAAACGAGGTATTTATTTCTAGCCCAGAGTTGTTGGCATTGGGATTTTTGGTTAGTTTGTTCCATCTTTCTCCTTGTTTTCTATCCGTTTCCAGGAAATATGGAAACAAAGTTGTATCTTAAAAATGAGCGAATTAATAGTGTCTTTTGTAGAGCCTGATTTTTCTAACAGACCTTGTTCGACAAATCCTTAAATACCTGAATAAGTTTCTACCAACAACTGAATCTTACGTAAAACTTCTTGCTTTTTCCGTTCACGCGCTCCTTGTCTACGAGAAGTTGGTGGAATAATCGAATCCAAATCAGTTCCACTATTTTCAGCATAACCTCGTTGAATTGATTTGTCGATGAATAATTGATAATCAGCTACAAGCTTCTCAGACTCAGCTAGGTTGTAAATCGCAATTTTCTTGCGCTCCTTACCATATTCGTAGAAAGCATTGATAATCCCATCATGGTCTTTCAATTTTTGCAAATCAGTGTCATTGATAAATCCAATAACCAACTCTTCTTTGGCACGAATATCGATACTAGAACGAATCACACGACTAACTTCAGCTTTCATTGCTTCCTTAGACTCAGAGTTCTTCGATTTTTCAACAATCAATGCCAGAATATAGTCTAGGTTGATCTCATCTGTTTTTAAGAGTTCAATTTCAAACTCAACATCTGAAAGGTCAACATCTATATCTTTGGTCTTTTCATAGTTTTTAAGGTTTAAGAATTCATCTCGAATTTCCACATAGGCACTTCTTAAATCCTGAAGATAACCTTCAGAAATAGGTTTGTCAATTTCTTGGAATTCGTCATAATTTCGAAGGACATTATCAAGCTTCAACAACTCACCAAATAACTTAACAAACTCCTTTTTATCATGCTCGGTTTCAATTTCTTGCGGATTCGGGAATCTTTCCAGAATTTCCTGACAGACCGCTGTATAGCCTTTGACCTCGATACCCGTTACTTGATCGACAAAACCATCCATGTATTCGCTAAAGCTTTTTTCTAAGATGATTTCAAGTTTGTTGGTATCCCCAAAAGTTTTAATAGCTTCTTGCGTAGCCTTTTCTAAATCACGGAAACAAACAATATTCCCAAAAGGTTTCACCTTGTTAAAAATTCGATTGGTTCTCGAGAATGCCTGAATCAAACCATGATAACGTAGATTCTTATCGACAAAGAGAGTATTCATGGTTGGAGCATCAAATCCAGTCAAGAACATCCCTACTACAATCAGCAAATCCACTTCTTTAGACTTAACTCTCTTAGAAAGGTCACGATAGTAATTTTGAAACTCTTTCCCATCAGTTGAGAAGTTAGTCTTGAACATGTGATTATAGTCATCAATCGCTTTTTCCAGAAACTCTTTAGAAGATAGAGGCATAGCTGTATCTTGAGGGTCTAGCTCTTCGTCTTGAATTTCCCCATAAGCAGACTGTTCTTCGTTAGGGGCAAAGCTAAAGATGGTTGCAACTTTTAAGCGTTTAGCTTCTGGTAAAGCTGCTTGTTGTTGCTGGAGTTCATCGTAGTATAGTTTAGCAGCTTCAATACTTTGTACCGCTAACATGGCATTAAATCCAGACAGTTGTTTTTGCTTATGAGTATAGTGTTGATTTCGATGCGTCTTATCATTATAAACTCTCAACAGATACTCTGTGATGGTTCCAATCCGTTCAGGATGCAAAAGGAGTTCCTTCTCCATCTTTTTGAGTTTCTTCTCATCGAGCTCTTGACCGACTGCCTTTTCTGCTTCTCTATATTTATTGATTTCAGGCTTGATATAGTTGTAGTCAACCTTGAACTTCAACACTTTTTTATCTCGAATAGCATCTGTGATGACGTAGTTATGAAGTTGTTCGCCAAAAACCTCTTGCGTTGTTTCTCCCGTCAAGCTATTTTCTGGGAATATTGGAGTCCCTGTAAATCCAAATAAGGCATACTGTTTAAAGGATTTTTTAATACGCTTTTGCGCCTTCCCAAACTGGGAACGATGACACTCATCAAAAATCAAAACGCATTTTTTACCATAGATTTCATGATTTGGATTTGCTGTTATAAATTTGTTTAACTTTTGAATGGTTGTGACAACAATTCGATCATCATTCTCTTCAATACTTCGTTGGAGTTCTTTTGTATTGTTACTACCATTGACTGAATTTGATTGGAATTTTTGATATTCCTTCATGGTTTGATAGTCAAGGTCTTTTCTATCCACCACAAAAATCACTTTATCAATATAGTCCAACTCTGTTGCCAAACGAGCGGTTTTAAAGCTGGTCAAGGTTTTCCCTGAACCCGTCGTATGCCAGATATAGCCACAGGCATTGATAGTGCCAAAGTTCTTCATCTCATTAGATGAATTAATCTTGCGTATGATACTCTCAGTAGCTGCTATCTGATAAGGACGCATGATGAGCAAGGTATTATCAGAGTCAAAAACACAATACTTGGTTAAAACTTCTAAAAGAACTCGTTTGCTCAAAAAGGTAACGGTAAAGTCTTCAAGGTCATGAATTGTTTTATTTTTACGGTCTGCCCATTCACAGGTGAACTCATAATGATTTTTATTTTGAGCTGTCGTATTTGCAAAGTAGCGTGTATAAGTGCCATTGGAAATCACAAAAATCTGAATATATTTGTATAAAGAATTTTCACTATTGAAACTTTCCTTACTATATCTATGAATTTGTTCAAAAGCTTCTTTAAGACTAACCCCTCGTCTCTTTAATTCAATCTGAACTAAGGGAAGGCCGTTTACTAGGATGGTCACATCATAACGGTTAGTATGGCTACCCACCTGGGTCACTTGATTGATAACCTGCATGCTGTTGTTGTGAATATTTTTCTTATCAAGGATAAAAATATTTTTAATCCGTCCATCATCAAAAACAAAGTCATAGATATGATTTTCTTGGATTTTTCGAGTTTTTTCAACTAATCCTTCATTGGGACAATCCAGATATTCCACTACAAAGCGATTCCACTCAGCATTCGTAAATGTTACCTTATTGAGTTTTTCTATTTGAACTTTGGCATTTGCTAAGAGTTCGGTAGGTGTGTGGATATCCAAGCGTTCGTAGTTAAGATGATGTACCAAATCAGAAATTAACTGATTTTCCAAGTCTGCCTCTGACTGATACTCTCTATCCGTGCGATACTCTGGTTGATACTCAGCCAAGAGAATCCCTTCATTTGTTTCCGCAATTACTTCATGTACTTTTGAATAATCAACCATTGCATGCTTCCTTTTTTTGTTTTAATTGAGATTCTATCTCAAAATGATTAAAGAATTTATCTAGTAAAGTTTAATAATTGTTCTCTCCAGTATTCATACTGTTTCTGTCTTAGTTTGATTTCTTTTGGAAGGCCCTCAGAAAGAGAGTTGGTTAAAGTATTGAAATTGTCAAGGGTAGAGACGATTCTTTCTTGTTCTGTAAGGGATGGTAAGTAAAAAGTAATTTTATCAATAGCATCCTTAGATAATCTCGGAATACTTGCCTTTCGAACTTGCGATTTGAGTCTATCTTGCTTACTTACCAAGACATAGTACATAAATTTATCAGAAATATTATCTGACGTCTCTAATGTGTAGACATCATCTGCTGCCCAAAAGTCCATAGCGCTATACCCAATTTCACCAGCCGCACCTGCACAAATTACAAAGCTAGTATTTTTCACTCTGTTTGATTCGGTATAATATCCTAAGGGCGTCAAACTGTTTTGATAAACTGGAAAATTTCCTGTAGTAGCTAATTGTTGTCTCACAAGACGTTTCCCGCGTTGTAAATTGACAACTTGTCCCAACTTCACTCGAATTGGACCAAATACCCACTGTAAAAGTTTGATAATTGCAGAGTTGTCCCACTCCTCTACTCTACTCTACTCTACTCTCAGTGTACTCGCCTTCGGCGACGAATGTCAAGAGTTTTTCTCGGAAATATTCGTACTGTTTTTGACGAAGTTCAATCTCCTTGGGAAGTCCGATATTGAGGTCATGACAAACCGTATCAAAGTTATCTAGAACTTGAACAATGCGAGATTGAATTTCGAGGGAAGGGACTGGGATTTTTACATTTTTCAGACTATTCGCATTAAACTGAGGCTGGCCAGCCTTTGAAACTAAATTATTAGCCTGTTTCCAATACAATTCACTCTTTGAAAAATGCCAATAGTATCTTGAATTCAACTCCTCTGATGGAGTAATCTTAATTAAAAAAGAGGCATACGCGCTAGCTTCATCTGTATCAATAAATAGCGTTTTTCCATAAGTAGCACCCGTTCTAGCCATCAACAAGTCACCATATTTTACTAGATAGTTTCTAGATTCTTCGCTTAAAGCAATATATTTTTTATCATTCGACTTGAGATAGCCATTTTCATCAATATCAGTGATTCGAATAAATCTAACATCTCCAGTATCTTTCGCTTTATCAGTATAGCCATAATTAAATTTAGCTACTTCCTCTAGAGTCTTCCACTCAACCTGATAAACCTCATCCTCAAAAGATAAAAGTTTATCTCGATAATAAGAATATTGCTTTTTACGTGAGGTCAATTCTGAGGTCAATTCTGAGGTCAATTCTGTAACATACTCAGTCATTTTGTCAAGTATTTGCACGATTTTTTCTTGAATTTCTAGAGGAGGAATTGGGATTTTAATTTTTGATAGATTTTTAGGATAAAGCTCTATAACTTTAGTGCCAATAACTTGCTTTTCTTTCTGTTTTTGAAAGAAAGTAGATTGCATATAATAGTTTATATACTTTGAATTTTCTCTCGTTTTCATTATACAAGAATGACCTCCAATGCATACATCACCATCTCCTAACCAAACAATAGATTTTCCCACATCTTCTATATTTTCACTAGTTGTCGCTACAATAATATCGCCAGTTTGTGCTTTTTTCAACTTTTCAGATAAAGAAAAAGAGATAAATGATTTCGTTTTATATACGTAACTACTGTAATATGTATATATTTGTCCATAATGAATACAAGGTATGCCTTCATCTAAAAAATCTTTTTTCTGTAACCCATTTCCTCTGACAATTTCACACACTTCCCCCAACTCCTTCCACTCAACGGAACAGTTTTGGATTTCTTCTAGGATGTTCATCACTTACCTCCTTCCTTGGCTAGATTTTCAATGCTTTTGATTTCCTTGAGGTAATCTTTTTCAACTTGACTAAGGGTCTTGGTTTGATAGCTCTTATATTCCTTATCCACCTTATGCTCCATCTGTTCACGAGAGATAGAACCACTGTTAGCTAGCAAGTCTTCCCCAGTAGCCTGAAGGATACGATCTACGTGAGCCACCCAGTCAGCCATGGTCATGACTTCTTCTCGCTCTGCCTGTCTTTCAGCAAAGTCTAGATATCCTGATACAAGCTGATTAAGCCCACGGAGTTCCTTCTCTGTCAGATAGTTCTTGGCAACTTTTGCTTCAGATAGAGTAGGGAGGTCGCCCTTAAAAGTGGTCAAGCCCATAAACTCCTTTTCACTATCAACACGATTGTAGATGAGTTCACTCGCAGTATTGTGGTGAATAGCATAATGCATCTTGTTTTGAACCGTCGCAAAGAATTTCTTTGCCTCTGGTGAGTTTGCATTGTAGTCACTAGATGTAGCGAAAAGATCTAAAACCTGACGGTAAAAGACTTTTTCACTTGAGCGAATGTCTCGGATTCTTTCCAAGAGTTCTTTAAAGTAAGAGCCTCCACCCAAGTTTTTCAAGCGCTCATCATCCATAGCGAAGCCCTTAATCAGATACTCTTTCAAGACTGTCGAAGCATAGTGCCTAAACTGGATTCCACGAGGGGAGCGCACACGGTAGCCAATCGCCAAAATCATATCCAGATTATAAAAGGCGACTTTTTTTGACTGAGTTTTTCCAGCTATTGCACCGTGACGAGTGGTTGTCAACTGATAGTTGACAACCACTGTTTCATCTAATTCACCATCCTCAAATATTGCCTTGATATGTTTACTAATGTTTTGCTTGGAAGTTTGAAAGAGCTCAGCTAGTTCTTGTTGGGTCAGCCAGACCGTTCCATTATCCAAGTGAAGCTCAATAGCGGACTTGCCATCATCTGCTGTTCTATAGAGAATCACATCATTTGCCATAGCTAAGTTCCTCGACAATCTTATCTATCTCTGCACGCAAGTGGTCAATCTTTGTCACAGTCTCAGCGATTTCTTTATTGAGCACATCAATATCAATCTTCTCACGAGTATCTTCTTGTTCGACATAGGTTGAGACAGAGAGGTTGTAATCCTGCTCTGAACCAATCACTTCATTATCAACAAGAGTTGCTTTATAGTCTACACTTTGATAATTGGTGAACAATTCAACAATGTGCTCAATATTGCTATCTGTCAAAATATTGTTATTGGTCTCTTTTTTGAATTCTTTACTCGCATCGATAAAGAGGGTTTTGTTCTCTAGTTTATTCTTCGCCAGAACTAAAATCGTAGTTGCGATAGAGGTTCCAAAGAAGAGATTGTCTGGAAGGGCAATGACTGCTTCAACAAAGTTGTTATCTACCAGATACTGACGAATGGTCTTTTCAGCACCTCCACGATAGAAAATGCCTGGGAAACAAACAATAGCTGCCCGACCTTTATTAGACAAGTGGTTGAGACTATGCATGATAAAGGCAAAGTCAGCTTTTGACTTAGGAGCTAGTTTCCCTGCTGGCGCAAAACGGTCATCGTTTATCAGCGTTGGGTCTCCATCTCCCACCCATTTGACAGAATACGGAGGGTTAGAAACGATAGCATCAAATGGCTTTTCTTCTAAATGCTGAGGATTTAAAAGGGTGTCTCCTCGCTTAATGTCAAAGTTATTGTAGTTGATATTGTGCAAGAACATATTCATACGAGCCAAGTTATAGTTGGTCATGTTGATTTCTTGACCAAAGAAACCATCCTCTAGAATATGTTCTTCATATTGTTTTTTCATCTGTAACAAGAGTGAACCCGACCCACAAGTTGGGTCATAGACCTTGTTAATCTTATCCTTGCCGACCATGACTAGTCGAGCTAGTAATTTAGAGACTGTCTGTGGTGTGAAAAATTCACCCCCGCTTTTTCCTGCATTACTAGCATAGTTAGAAATCAAGAACTCATAAGCATCCCCAAAAGCATCAATATCATTGTCCTGAAAGTTGCCAAAGTTAATGCTATTGATACCATTGAGGATATCAGATAGGCGTTTATTTTTTTCTGGAACACTTCCACCAAGGATGTTACTTCGTGTATCTAAGTTATCAAACAAGCCTTTGATATCGTCCTCTGATTTAAAGCCAATCGCTGACTTCTCAATAGCCTGAAAGATATTGGCCAATTCTTCGTTTAAATTTTCGTTTTGTGAAGCATCCTTAACTACATTTTCAAATAGTTGACTAGGAAGGATAAAGAATCCCTTATCTTCAACTGTCCCTGGTTTGAAATCTTGCTCAGCCTCTTGGTCACTCAATTCAGCATAACGGAATTCTAAGTCGCCAGCTTCATGCTCAGCACGGTCAAAATAGTCTGCCATATGCTCTGAAATAAAGCGATAGAAAAGGATACCTAGGATATATTGCTTAAAATCCCAACCGTCTACAGCCCCACGCACATCGTCTGCAATCGCCCAAATTTTACGATGCAGCTCCTTGCGTTCTGCATTTTCTTTACTTGCCATTTTTACTTCCCTTAATTAATGTATTATCTTTTCTATTTTATCATATTTCAAGAAAAACCACTTGACCTAGGGAGGACGAGTGGGAGCGAAATTTAACACGGAAAAAGGGTACAAGCATGAAGGATATTACTAAAAGGAGAACATACTAACCAATTATCCTTTAAAACTCATAGATTACCTACCAGTATTCCCTATCTATTTTCTCCTCGAATGTAAATCCTTTAGCTTCTAATTCCTCAAGTTGCGGCTGAATCTTTTCAATGACAGACCTATTCTTTTTCATTTTATCTTGATTTTCATCCATCATAAGAAAATATTTTTTGTTTCTAGGAACAACATCAAAACAGTAATAACCCAATCCATTTGAAAGAATTCCCTGAATTTCCCAAAATACTAAGAACTCTCTGCCTCCAAACTGCTCCATGGCATCCCAGATACTTCTATCCCAAATTTCAAATTCATTAAATTTTTCAATTGAACTAAGATAGGTCAGGAGGAAATAATCTTTTCGTCTTAGCTTAGAGAAATTTCCATTATTAATTTCTAAGTTTGAATAGTGAAGCCCCAAATCATAGAAGGTAAGTACTCTATGTTTTTCCATAAAATAAAGGATTTCAGATTGATCCAAACCTTCTTTTCTCAGAATAGTTTCCCAGAAATTCACAATTCTACCTATTATTTCTTCACTTAAAGGACTATTCCTCTCATATCGGGGAATTTCTTCATTTAACTTTTCTCCAACAATATAGTCCATTGCAGGACTATTATAAAATTTCAGAGATTCCTGTATAGTAATACGTAGTAATTTAGCTTTCTGATGTTCAGAAAAAGATTTATATTCACTTGAAAGATATTGATAAAAATCAGTCTTATGATTCCCCTCTCTTAGTTCTCTTGATAATTCCTCACTATCTGTCTCAAGTAATGTATCCAATTCCTCTTTTGTACGATTTAGAGATTCTTCATAAAGAAAATAGGCCGAGCTATTCATTTTATAGTTTGGTGGATATCGGTTAGGATCTGATTGTTGAATGTCGGACAGTATTTCTTGTATGCTTCGTCCAAACTTGAACACCCCTCCAAAACTAGTTTTTTCATCATCCTTGACTTTTATTTCTTCAGCCTTTAATAATTGTTTATATAATTCAGGATAAAAAAGGTAGGTATAGATAATCCAAAGTTGCTGTTCCTCCTGAACATGTCCTAATTTACCCCTTGAAAAGAATTCTTGATTGACATAGTCATTAAAATGATTTCTATCTCGCAAGTTTCTATTTTCAAAGCTAAACCTTCTCCAAAACTCATCTGACAAGCTCGTATTAAGTTTTTTACTTAACAACTCAAAATAATCTTGCCAAATGTTTGAAGGGTGAAGAGAAAATGGTAGTTCTATCCGTCTATCAATAATTTTTGAGAGGAAATTATCTTCGTTAAGATGCACTTTCTCAATATCTCCAACAAAAACAATTGGAAGTTTGCCATTAAGCAAGCTAAAAATTTTATAACTCTCCTCTTGTTGTTTGTTAGACATTCGATCAAAATCATCAATAACTAATACTTTCCGAGATAATGACAGACATTTAGAAGTTAGTAAACAACTGTAAAAACCATCTGATTGGATTTTAAAAAATTGATAGATTGCTACTAATAAAACAATACTCCCAATAATTAATTTAACACAAAAAGATTCAAAAAAAGAGCTTAAACCCAAATCAACTACATTAGTCATTAAGATAGAAACTGCGACACATAAAACTATGAAAATCCTTAAAAAGCTATATACCAACGGGTGTAATTTCGAAAAAACAATCTCAATCGTTGAGCGGTTATCGCTTAATCTCCAAAAGTCTATCGTAACTAATTTTTTACTAGTATTCCTACCAACTTCAACTAGAAATTCTGTTTTTCCAGAACCCCAGTTCCCATTTAAGAAATAAGTTTTATTTTCTTCAAGTAATTTAGCGACATTTTTAGCTGCAACGAAGGTATCAATGTGCTTTAATGTAATGAATCTATCATCCATAGTATCTCTTTCTAAAAAAAATATTTTATAACCTTATACTTTCCCTAAAATTATACCACGAATCCAACAAAAATCCCCTTAGAAATCTGCTTCTAAGGGGTTATTCTTATCCTGCTACTTGTGTAGTTTCTTCTGATTTTACTTTCTTATCCTTCTTGTTCGAACCAGTCAATCGGCGCTTGCTATCTCGGATTGTATTCAGATCCTTGAGGAGTTTGGTCAGGTGTTCCTTCTCAGGATAGGCTTCTGCACTGGCTGCGGTATAGCGCATAAAGAGGTCGTAGATACTGGTTAGTTCAGTACGGACTTGTCTGGTCTTGCCAACTTCCTTGGCAGACTTGTGAGCACGCGCCTTACTCTCCACTTGATCATACTCCTCCTGCGCACTGATCACCGCCGTCAGCATAGGTGTCAGTCCTAGACTGGTCACTGCCGTGTGATAGGGTTCTTCGCTGAGGGTTTTGAGCAAACTCTTGATTTCTGCCGTTTCCACATCATTGCTGTGCTTGGTGATATCCTTGTACTTAGCAAAGACTGGTTTCAATGTCTCATGGGCTTCTTTGAGTTTGACCTCCTTGATCTTAGCAAATCCTCGATGAAGGGTAAAGAGACCAACTAGAGCACTGTCACGATTGCGATCGACTTCGGTCAGGTTAGTCGCCTCTTTCTTTTCCACTGTAGCAAGTTGGGCTTGGAAGTCTGCTAGCTTACTCTTAAAGGAATCAAGGTGCTTGCTATACATAGGCTCGTCCTTATGTGCCTTGGCAAAAACTTCTAGTAGTTGACCCGTGTCTACCATGAGACTTTCAAACTCACGGTTGGTAAAGTTAGTATAGCTTAGTGGACGGATAGTGAATATTTTTGTCATAATGATAACCTTTCTTTTTTCATTATTTCAAAAAGGAGTTTTCCCTTAAATTTATAAATCCATTCTAACAGTTACTTTAAAAGATTTGTCCCCCTTCCTCTGAACTGTCAATATTTCCATCTAAAATGTACTTCTCAGGGCAAATCTTTTATTTCCAAAACAAAAAATCCCTATCTGACTAGACACACATCCGTCTGTCAGATAGAGACCTTACTATTTTTAGATTTTAACTTTTCTAGCTTTAGAATACATCTAAACTTTAGGAAAGACGACTATTCGAAAGTTCTAAGACCTCAAAACTTTCTCAGCTAGACTATCCGAAGCTTAGAATGCTCTTAAATTTATGTATTTCTTGTCATTCTAAGTTTAGAATGCATATAAACTTTAGTAAATTCATATCTTCGAAACTTCGAATAGCTACCTACCCTACTCCAACTGGCTTTTAACCTTCTTCTTAGTCAAGATACGGTCGTTTTTGTTAGAGAGAGCTTTGATACGAGCTTCGAGAAGGATTTTCCGTCCGGCCTCTGTTCGTGTGTAGACGAGGTGATAACGTCCGATAGTCGGCGTCAGAAAGTCGAGGAATTTCTGTGCTTCTTCTTTGCGTTTGTCAAAAAGACTAGGCATGGCATAGTAAGGTGACTGACCTTGTCGGACTTTCTCTGCCTTCAAGAGATAGCGCTGGTTGTCCACTGGAGCAAAGAACTCTCCCACAGTCTGCGCAAACAGCTCCTTGTCCCTCATGCTTCCTCCCTTGAGATAGGCAAAAACCATATAATTTTCCTTGTCCTCCTCTACCTGAACACGGGATTGATCGTCCGTTAGATGCCCCAAATCTAGCAGAGCCTTTCGGATCTGCTCGCCCAGAGACTGCAAGCGTTTATAAGGACTCTTATAGGAGAGGTAGCGCCAAGATGCAAAGGCCAAAAAGAGGAGACAGGCTACCGTAAGCCACCAAACACCGTTCAGTCTCAGTCTAAATAGCAAAACCAACAAATCCACTGCCAACAAGAGCAATGACATGCGAACCCATTTTAATGCATCAAACTGGAGCATGACTGGAATCTTCTGTTTTTGGGTTGCGACTTCTGTAACTATCTCGAACTGATCCGCTACGACAAGAGCATCCTGCCATTTTTGTCTCAAGCCTGCTCGATCCTTGGAGAGACTCTTAACTCGCTCATTGTACTCACTGATTTGCTTTTTCTTAAAAGGGGGCTTTGGAAAATCCAAACGATCCAAACCAGTCTCAATACTCTCCTGTTTATAGGTCAAGCCAAGGAAATGCTCCATCCGTCGCGACAAGGTCTGCAGATCCTGATTGCTCTCTGGTCTTGGCTCCTCACCAGGAAGAGTGATGAGCGCTTGCGCTTGAACGGCTACCAGATGCCAGATGTTACTGGTCTTTTCTGGATGTCCCGGCCAGATACGAATAGCTCGCCCCCGCATCTGATTACTCAGCATAAAGCTCCCCACAAAACTTCCAAGGACTAGGGAATTGACACAAGGGGCATCCCAACCCTCTCCGAGGAGAGATTTGGTTCCAACTAGGATTTGGATCCGACCGCGTTGAAAAAGCTCCGTCACCGCCGCTACAATACCCTTAGCTGAGCTTGGAAAACCAACCTGCACATAATCTTTTGGATCCAAGTGACCAATAGATGAGAAACTAAGAGGAACCTGAGGCAAGAGTTCCTTCAACTCTGCTGCCACATCGGTAGGCAAAATAACGACACTACCTGACAAGACAGCCAAAGACACAGGTATCTCTTGCTCCTGAGCTTTTCGACGAATGCTTTCAAAATAAGGGAGAACCCCCAACTGAGAAATGGTCGCCTGATCATCTCCCAGATAGGTGGCAAAATCCTTGCGAATATAGTCAGCTAATACTAACTGTCTCAGTTCCTGACCTAGACTCTCATACTCCGTCAAAAAGATATCGGCAATGGCAGACAACTTCCCCAGAGATTGGGTTAAAAGCTGGTCAGAAGCCTTAGACTTAACCAGATAAACCTGACGTTTTTCCACCAACCCACGCGCCTTCAACTCAGCCTCTAACTTTTTCCTATATCCATCTGGATCCTCATACCAATCTGGTGTCTGATAGAGTATGCTCTGCAACAGCGTCTCCAACCAGTAGGAGGTCAATGCTGGAAGCTTCTGGGTTCCCAGTAAATTTTGTAAAGAGGGAGGAATCGTTAACCCCTGATAATGCATATAAATCAACATAGCAGAAAAATACTTGGGATCTTCTAAGAGCAAATCAGATGAAATATCCCCTTTGAGAACCTTAGCCCCTGCTACAAATGTTTGAAAATCAGGATCGACTATAAGGTGATGAATATAGTCCCACTTAGTCTCCTCAAACCGTTTGAGACGTTCCGACTCTTCAGCTGTTGGTGAACAGATATAAACAAAATCCTGATGAGGGCAGAGAGTGTCTTCCTTGACTAGTTCAGGTACCGTGATTTCTTGGTCGATTTCCCCACACATACGGATATAGCGTTCCCAGAGTTCAGGCTCGCTGTCATAAGGTGGTGTTGCTGTCAGGGAGACGACTTGCAACTGTCCATACTGCTTGCGAAAGGTTTCCAGACTTTTCCACCATTCATTGCGCAGGTGGTGGCATTCGTCCAAGCAAAGAGTAGCAACTTTCTGAGCTCTTAGACTTGCAAGCAAATCAAACCCCACAAAATCCTCTGCTTCTCCATCTTCTTGTGATTGCAATTGGTTCATAGCGCTATGAAAAGCCTGATAGGTCACAATCGTTAATGCTTTCATCTCCTTTAAGTTTTGGGAAACGAGATCTGAAATCTTCTGTTCGTTCTCTAAAAAGGCTGTTTGGATCCTATCTACCCATTGTTCACGAATGGTGACAGTCGGAACCAAGACAAGGGCTGGGTTGCCAAAACGAGCGATCAGCTCGATACCAATGGTGGTCTTGCCGGACCCTGGTGCCGCCACTAGGTGAACATGCCCATCTGTTTGATAGTTCTGAAAACGATCTAAGACTTCCTTTTGGTACTTTCTCCATCTTCCTTTAAATTTTAAATCTAACATTTCTTTCACCGTTATATCTCTTGACTTACTCCTTTAATTGTACCACACTTATATAAAAAGCAAGATAAGGAATCAAATTAGTCTTTATAAGAAAAATATGGTATAGTAGAACCATACTATCTATAAGGAGTTTCTATGTCACAGCATAAGCAAATGAAAGCTGTTTCTCCCCTTCTACAGCAAGTCATCAATATTTCGTCTATCGTCGGGGGAGTCGGCACCTTGATTTTCTGTATTTGGGCCTATCAGGCGGGTGTTTTACAGTCAAAGGAAACCCTATCAGACTTTATTCAGCAAGCTGGGCTTTGGGGGCCACCACTCTTTATCTTTTTACAAATCCTACAAACTGTTGTTCCGATCATTCCGGGAGCTTTGACCTCAGTGGCTGGGGTCTTTATTTACGGCCACATCATCGGAACCATCTATAACTATATCGGCATCGTGATTGGCTGTGCCATTATCTTTTACCTCGTCCGTCTCTATGGGGCTGCCTTTGTCCAGTCCGTCGTCAGCAAGCGCACCTATGACAAGTACATCGGTTGGCTAGATAAGGGCAATCGTTTCGAGCGGTTCTTTATCTTTATGATGATCTGGCCTGTCAGTCCAGCTGACTTTCTCTGTATGCTGGCTGCCCTCACCAAGATGACCTTCAAACGCTATATGATTATCATCATTCTGACCAAGCCCTTTACCCTAGTGGTTTACACTTATGGTTTGACTTATATTATTGATTTCTTCTGGCAGATGTTTTGAGAATAGAAAAATCCGTTTGGTTTCCCAAGCGGATGTTTTGTTTGTTTTATTTTGCGACACTCTTAGCAAGGACAAAGTTCCCAAGTGTGGCAGAACCATTTCCAGCAACTGCAGGTGTCACGATGTAGTCACGCACGTCTGGTACTGGTAGGTAGCCGTTGAGGAGAGCTGTGAATTTCTCACGCACACGGTCCAGCATGTGTTGTTGGGCCATAACTCCACCACCAAAGACGATCACGTCTGGACGGAAAGTCACTGTAGCATTGACCGCAGCTTGAGCGATATAGTAGGCTTGAACGTCCCAGACAGAACTGTTGAGTTCGATGTTTTCACCACGAATACCTGTACGGGCTTCGAGGCTTGGACCAGCCGCAAAGCCTTCCAAACAGCCCTTGTGGAAAGGACAAACGCCGTTAAATTCTTTTTCTACATCCATTGGGTGTTTAGCCACATAGTAGTGCCCCATCTCAGGGTGACCTACACCACCGATAAACTCACCACGTTGGATAACACCTGCACCAATCCCTGTACCGATCGTGTAGTAAACCAAGTTTTCGATACGACCGCCAGCATTGTTACGAGCAACCACTTCACCATAGGCAGAGCTGTTTACGTCAGTGGTGAAATACATGGGTACGTTGAGGGCGCGACGGAGGGCACCAAGCAAGTCTACATTTGCCCAGTGAGGTTTTGGAGTCGTTGTGATAAAACCATAGGTTTTTGAGTTTTTATTGATATCGATGGGACCGAAGGAACCGATGGCAAGGCCTGCAAGATTATCGAATTTTGAAAAGAATTCGATGGTTTTATCGATCGTCTCGATAGGAGTTGTTGTAGGAAACTGTGTTTTTTCTACAACGTTAAAATTTTCATCTCCGACAGCACAGACAAACTTTGTACCGCCCGCTTCTAAGCTTCCATATAATTTTGTCATGATAAACCTCTTATCTTTGTTTTCTCTATTATAGCACATTTTAAAGGGCTAGATTTCTCAATATTTTAGATTTTCCTCTGTAAATCTTACCATCCAAGTAAAAACGAACAAACATGACATTTGTTCGTTTTGTTTTTAGATTTGATTTTCGAAGAGGACTAGGCTTTCACTTCGATGATAGCGTCACCCTTGACAACTGAACCGCTTGCGACTGGTGTCACAGAAGCGTAGTCTGCTGTGTTGGTCACGATAACCATTGTTGTGTCGTCAAGACCTGCGGCAGCGATTTTGTTTGAGTCAAAAGTTCCAAGAACGTCTCCAGCTTTGACCTTGTCGCCTTGAGCAACCTTTTGTTCAAAACCTTCACCGTTCATAGATACAGTGTCGATACCAACGTGGATCAAGATTTCAGCTCCATTGGCTGTCTTCAAACCAAAGGCGTGACCTGTTGGAAATGCGATAGAGACTTCTGCATCAGCTGGAGCGTAAACCACACCTTGGCTTGGTTTGACAGCGATCCCTTGTCCCATTGCACCACTTGAGAAGACTGGGTCATTGACATCAGCAAGCGCTACGACATCACCAACGATAGGAGTTTGGATTGTTTCGTTTTGAGGAGCTACTGGAATGTTACCAGTTGTTTCTTCTTGGACCAAACGTTCTGTCGCTACTTCAGTAGCAACTTCTTCTTCGTCTTCGTAACCAAACATGTAAGTAAGGGCGAAACCAAGAACGAATGATACAGCTACCATAAGAAGGTATTGAAGCAATTGACCGTTACCAACGTACAGCATTGTACCAGGGATGATGGTGATACCATTACCAGTACCAGCAAGTCCAAGGATTGAAGCCAATCCACCACCGATAGCACCAGCGATCAATGAAAGGAAGAATGGTTTACGGAAGCGCAAGTTTACCCCGAAGATAGCAGGCTCTGTAATACCGAGGAAGGCAGAAAGAGCAGCTGGGAAAGCAAGTGTTTTTAGTTTAGGATTCTTCGTTTTAACACCAACGGCAACAGTTGCAGCCCCTTGAGCTGTCATCGCTGCAGTGATAATAGCGTTAAATGGGTTCACATGGTCAGCAGCAAGCAATTGCACTTCAAGCAAGTTGAAGATGTGGTGCACACCTGATACGACGATCAATTGGTGAACTCCACCGATGACCAAACCACCAAGACCAAATGGCAAGCCAAGAATTGCTTTTGTTCCGAAAAGGATGTAGTTTTCAACAACGTGGAAGACAGGTCCGATGACAAAGAGTCCAAGGATAGACATGACCAAAAGTGTCACGAACGGTGTCACCAAGAGATCCAAGACATCTGGAACCACTTTGCGGAGAGCTTTTTCAAACTTGGCTCCGACCACCCCGATAATGAAGGCTGGAAGAACGGAACCTTGCAAACCAACAACAGGAATGAAACCAAAGAAGTTCATAGCTGTTACTTCACCACCTGATGCTACTGCCCAAGCGTTTGGAAGTGAACCAGAAACCAGCATCATACCAAGGACGATACCAACAGCTGGATTTCCACCGAATACGCGGAAGGTTGACCATACAACCAAACCTGGCAAGATGATGAAGGCTGTATCTGTGAGGATTTGGCTGTAAATGGTAACATCTTCTGGAAGTGTCATTCCAAGAGCATTCAAGAGACCACGAACACCCATGAAGAGACCAGTTGCTACGATAACTGGGATGATTGGCACGAAAACGTCACCGAAAGTACGGATAGCACGTTGGAACCAATTTCCTTGTTTAGCAGCTTCTGCTTTCATGTCTTCTTTAGAAGATGTTGGCAAACCAAGCGCAACGACTTCGTCGTACATCTTGTTTACTGTACCAGTACCAAAGATAATTTGGTATTGACCTGAGTTAAAGAAAGCTCCTTGAACTTTATCCAAGTTCTCAATCACTTCCTTATTGATTTTCCCTTCATCTTTGACCATGACACGTAGACGGGTCGCACAGTGGGCAACACTGTTGACATTTTCACGTCCGCCAAGGGCTTCGATGACCTTTTTTGCAATATCCTGATTGTTCATTTGCAAAAATCTCCTTATAAAATTTTGTTCTTGTTTGAAAGCGATTTTATTCGCCCTACGACTATTATTTTATCATGTTTCTAAAATATGTCAAGCGTTTTGCAGAAATTTTTATTTCCTTTCTTTTTTCTCTGATTATTTTTGCTCGTTTTTGAGGGATATTTTCTTTTTCCTCAAAAAAATATCTTTATATTAGAGGAATCAAAGCTTTTTATTTATATTTTCTTTCATTTTTTCGTGAAAATTTGCCAGATTTCCTTCGCTTAGTTTCTGGCAATCGTTTGACATTTTTTTCTCTTTTTTAACATAAAAGGCTTGCTTTTTTTGTCGAAAACGTTTACTATTAATAATAGAATAGAACTTATGGAGGAAAGATAAAATGGAATGGACAACTGAGCGCCGTTACAGACGCTATGAAGACTGGTCTAATGATGAAATCAAGCAAATCAAGGAAAAGATGGCACAATCTCCTTGGCATACTCGTTACCATGTCGAGCCTAAAATGGGGCTTCTCAATGATCCAAATGGCTTTTCTTATTTTGATGGCAAATGGATTCTCTTTTACCAGAACTTCCCCTTTGGTGCAGCCCATGGGTTGAAATCTTGGGTACAGCTTGAAAGTGATGATTTAGTGCACTTTACAGAAACTGGAGTCAAAGTTTTGCCAGATACTCCATTAGATAGCCACGGTGCCTACTCTGGTTCTGCCATGCAGTTCGGCGATCAGTTGTTCCTATTTTATACTGGAAATGTCCGTGATGAAAACTGGATCCGTCACCCTTACCAGATTGGTGCTTTGATGGATAAAGATGGCAAGATTACAAAGATTGACAAGGTCTTGATTGACCAGCCATCAGACTCTACTGACCACTTCCGCGACCCGCAAATTTTTAACTTTAAGGGCCAATATTATGCTATCGTCGGTGGACAGGACTTGGAGAAAAAAGGCTTCGTCCGCCTCTACAAGGCTGTAGACAATGACTACACAAACTGGCAAGCAGTTGGCGACTTTGACTTTGCTAACGACCGCACTGCCTACATGATGGAATGC
Organism: Streptococcus sp. 5905; assembly: GCF_013276505.1. Lineage (NCBI taxonomy): Bacteria > Bacillati > Bacillota > Bacilli > Lactobacillales > Streptococcaceae > Streptococcus > Streptococcus sp. 5905. Next base: position 168,938 of record NZ_VMLC01000001.1, on the reverse strand, counting down.
CCAAATCTGGTCTTTGTAGGTGAGCAACCTGTCCTTCTCTACTGCCCACAAGGATTGGATAAGGGTGTTCTAGACTATGATAATATCTATCCAAACATGTACAAAATCGGGGCATCCTTTGATCCTGAAAATGCCAAAATGGAGGATGTGTCACCCCTTCACAACCTAGACTACGGCTTTGAAGCCTATGCAACTCAAGCTTTCAACGCTCCAGATGGACGTGCACTAGCAGTAAGTTGGCTTGGGTTACCAGATGTTTCCTACCCATCTGACCGTTTTGACCACCAAGGAACCTTCTCATTGGTCAAAGAACTCACTATCAAAGATGGCAAACTCTACCAATATCCTGTCTCAGCCGTCAAAGAACTTCGTGCTTCTGAAGAGGTCTTCTCAAATCGTACTCAAATCAATAACACCTATGAACTCGAGCTCAACTTGGAGGCCAATAGCCAAAGCGAGATTGTCTTGCTCGCTGATAAAGAAGGCAAGGGGCTTTCAATCAACTTTGACCTTGTCAATGGACAGGTGACAGTAGATCGTAGTCAGGCTGGTGAACAGTACGCCCAAGAATTTGGTACGACTCGTTCTTGCCCTATTGATAACCAAGCTACTACTGCCACTATCTTCATCGACAAGTCAGTCTTTGAAATTTTCATCAATAAAGGAGAAAAAGTATTTTCTGGTCGTGTCTTCCCACATGCGGACCAAAATGGTATCCTGATCAAGTCTGGAAACCCAACCGGAACTTACTATGAATTAGATTATGGTCGCAAAACTAACTGATGTCGCAAAACTTGCAGGCGTCAGCCCCACTACCGTCTCACGGGTCATCAATAAAAAGGGGTATCTATCTGAGAAAACCATTCAAAAGGTAAATGAAGCCATGCGAGAATTGGGCTACAAACCCAATAATCTGGCTCGAAGCCTCCAAGGAAAATCTGCCAAGTTGATTGGACTTATTTTTCCAAACATCAGTCATGTCTTTTATGCGGAGTTGATTGACAAGTTGGAACACCAACTCTTCAAAAATGGCTACAAGACCATCATCTGCAACAGCGAACACGACTCTGAAAAAGAACGGGAGTACATTGAAATGCTGGAGGCCAATCAGGTAGACGGTATCATTTCTGGAAGTCACAACTTGGGAATCGAAGACTACAATCGTGTGACGGCACCGATTATTTCCTTTGACCGAAATCTATCACCTGACATCCCTGTCGTCTCCTCTGATAACTACGGTGGCGGGGTTCTCGCAGCCCAAACTCTGGTTAAGACAGGAGCTCAGTCTATCATCATGATTACAGGAAATGACAACTCTAACTCACCAACTGGACTGCGCCATGCTGGATTTGCCTCTGTTCTCCCGAAAGCGCCTATTATCAATGTTTCGAGTGACTTTTCTCCCGTCCGAAAAGAAATGGAAATCAAGAATATCTTGACCCATCAGAAACCAGATGCGATTTTTGCTTCGGATGATTTGACAGCTATTCTGGTCATTAAAATTGCTCAAGAACTAGGAATTTCTGTTCCTGAAGAGCTCAAGGTCATCGGCTATGATGGAACTTACTTTATCGAGAACTATTATCCTCATTTGACAACGATTAAGCAACCTATGAAAGAGATTGCCCAACTCACTGTCGATCTTCTCTTGCAGAAGATTGAAGGCAAGGAAGTTACGACAACTGGTTACTTCTTACCAGTCACCCTATTACCTGGAAAAAGTATTTAATACTCTTCGAAAATCTCTTCAAACCACGTCAGCTTCCATCTGCAACCTCAAAACAGTGTTTTGAGCAGCCTGCAGCTAGCTTCCTAGTTTGCTTTTTGATTTTCATTGACTATAAACACAAGAAAACTCAGACTGATTTGTCTGAGTTTTTATGATCTTAAGTTTTCGAGATAGCGCTGGGCTGTCTCTAAGTTAAAGGTTTTATCTGCAATAAGGCGCTCTACTAGGGGAGCAACTTCGGACTCACTAGCACCTGCTAGGAGAGCTAGGGATTTGGCCTGTAATTTCATGTGACCTTGCTGGATTCCTGTACTCACCAAGGCTTTGAGGGCTGCAAAGTTTTGGGCAAGACCGATGGACACGATAATCTGAGCTAATTCCTTGGCAGAAGGATTTCCTAGTAGTTCATGACTGAGGGCTACACGAGGATTGAGACCGATAGAGCCACCCTTAGTAGCTACAGGCATGGGCAGGGGCATCTCACCGACTAATTCTTCTCTTTCCATGTCCATCGTCCATTGACTAAGACCTTGATAGTGCCCATCTCGACTGGCAAAGGCATGAGCCCCAGCTTCGATGGCACGCCAGTCATTACCAGTGGCGATTAAAATAGCATCAATACCATTAAAAATCCCTTTATTATGGGTAGCTGCTCGGTAAGGGTCTGTCTGCGCAAACTGACTAGCCAAGGCTATTTTCTCCGCAATTTCTCGTCCTTGATCCCTTTGAGGACTCAAGTAGCGAAAGGCGATACGACAGCTTGCAGTCACCAGAGAATCGGTCGCATAGTTGGACAAAATACCCATGAGACTCTGTCCCTGACTGAGTTCTTCTAAGACTGGTTTCAAGGCTTCCAGCATGGTGTTGAGCATATTGGCTCCCATGGCTTCTTGGGTATCAACATGGAGATAGACAACGAGAAAGTCTGTTTCTCCTTTGATCTGCTCTACATGCAAATCACGCGCCCCACCACCACGTTTGACGATAGAAGGATAGGCTTGATTGGCAAGTTCCAAGAGCTCCGCTTTCTTGCTGGCAATCTTCACTTGCGCTTGTTCAGGATCAGCAACGTGGTAAAGAGCTACCTGACCAATCATCTGGCGCTCATGTACTTGAGCAGTAAAGCCACCTGCTCGCTTGATGATTTTGCTGGCATAGCTGGCCGCAGCAACTACTGAGGGTTCTTCTGTCACATAGGGAACTGTGTAGTTCTGACCGTTCACCAAAAGCTCTGGAACGATAGAATAAGGCAGAGAAAAAGTTCCCACCACATTCTCACTCAGCTGGTCTGCAACAGCCAAGCTGACTTGTTCATCTTGCTCCAGACTTGTTTGCTTTTCAGGACTAAGGAGCGCCTGAGCTCGCAATAACTCAAGGCGCTCATGGTATGATTTTTTAGAAAATCCATTCCAACTTATCTTCATTATTTTTCAACCTTGCTATAACGGCGTTGGTGGTCGACAATTTCAACCAAGGCATAGTCTTGATGTTCATAGCCTGCAAATCGGGCTGAACCAGATTCATCCAACTGCAATTCTTCGAAGAAGACTTTTTCATAGTCTGCAACAGACAATGCTGTACGTTGTTTGAGTTTGCTCAAGCGATCCTTATCAAGGTAAGTTTCATAACCTTCTACCAGCTCTCCACTAAAGAACTCTGAAACAGCTCCACTTCCGTAACTGTAGAGGGCAATTTTATCTCCAGCCTTCAAAGTCTCTGCATTTTCCAAAAGAGAGAGGAGCCCGAGGAAGAGGGAACCTGTGTAGATATTTCCAATCATCTGACTGTAGAGAATGGACTTATCAAAGTTTTCTTGCAAACTATCCTGTTTTTCTTTAGACAAAGTTTTGTCCATCATCTTGCGCAATCCTTTTAGGGCCAACTTAGGATAAGGCAAGTGGAAGCAGATAGCCGCAAAGTCATCCATAGTCCAATCGTAGCGTTTCTTGTATTCATCCCAAGTCGTTGTCAGGCAATCAAGATACTGTTGGGTCGAGTACATGCCGTTTACATAAGGAGTGCTTGAATAGTTCGGACGCCAGAAATCCATGATGTCTCGCGTTTGGGCAACGTTATCATTGTTAAAGGCCATGATACGCGGATTTTGAGTAATCAACATCGCCACACTTCCAGCACCCTGAGTTGGTTCACCAGGAGTTCCCACACCATACTTGGCAATATCACTGGCGATGACCAAAACCTTGGACTCTGGAGAATTTTCCACATGCAACTTGGCATAATGGAGGGCAGCTGTTGCTCCATAGCAGGCTTCTTTGATTTCAAAGCTACGGGCGAAAGGCTGAATGCCTAATAGGCCATGAACAAAGACTGCCGCTGCCTTACTCTGGTCAATCCCTGACTCGGTCGCCACGATGACCATATCGATTTCTTCTTTTTCTTTGTCTGTTAAAATAGAGTTGCTTGCACTAGCTGCCAAGGTAACAATGTCCTCAGTCAGTGGCGCAATACTAATTTCATTTAACAAGAGTCCCTTGCTAAATTTTTCGGGGTCAACTCCCCTCGCTTCTGCTAAGTCTTGTAATTTCAAGACATATTGACTGGTCGCAAAACCAATCTTATCAATACCGATTGTCATATTTACCTCTGTTTTTTCATTCATTGTAAAAAATCGTTTCATTCTATTTTATCACAAATAGGGACAAAAGAGAGAAAAAAGACTTGATTCAACAAATCAAGTCTTTGCTTTGACTGCATTAGGAAGAGATTCCTCGTTGTTTTCGGATATAGTAATATAGCTTTAGAATTACTGTTCCACTTGCCATTCCAATAGAAATAACAAGAGCTAACATAACCACCAAAGTCGCGCTGGCAATAGCATGGCTGTAATCTCCTGTCACAAAGAAAGCTGTCGTTCGATAGGATAAATAACCTGGCACCAAGGGGGCAAGAATGGCCAAGACAAAGACCACCGCTGGTGTCTTATAGACAATACTTAAAATCTGACTGATGCAAGAGCCAATTACTGCTGCGATAAAGGTCGCAACAATAACATTGGTCGGTTCTTTGAGTACGAGATAGAGGAGCCAGACACCCATTCCCAGAACACCACCAGGCAAGAGCATGGAACGCTGGACATTTAGTACGATTAGAAAGGTGATAATGGCGAGCAAACTCGCCACTGCTTGGAGTAAAATACTTGTTAGAGTCATCTTATGTCATCAAAACCAGGGCGACAGATGTGCCGGCCCCTAAAGCGAGGGTAATGAGCAGGGATTCAAACATCTTGCTCATACCAGAGTTGATATGGTTGGTCATGATATCCCGAACCGCATTTGTCAGAGCAATCCCTGGAACAAAGGGCATGACGGCTCCTGCTATGATCAGGTCTGCCGTCGAAGGAAATCCAGTATAGCGAGCCCAGAACTGGGCAATCAAGCCAAAAACAAAGGCACCCGCAAAAGCTGTTACAAAAGGAATTCGGATAAACTTCTCGACATAGAGAGAGAAGGCAAAACCAAACAAAGTCGCAACGCCTGCTCCAAAAGCATCATAGACATTGCCGCCAAACATAATCGAGAAGAAAGGGGCACTGAGGGTTGCTGCTACAGTCACTTGAAGCTTGCTATAAGGAAGAGCTTGATTTCTGATTTCCTTCAGCTTTTTAAAAGCTGTAGAAAGATCAATCTGGCCACCCACAAGTTCTCGTGATACTTGGTTGACATCACAGACTTTTTCGATGTTATAGGAGGATGACGTCACCCGTTTCATCCGAGAAATATTGGTGTTTTCAATCGAAAAGAAAATAGCTGCGGGCATGGCAAGAACATTGCAATCCACTATTCCCTGTGAATGGGCAATGCGAATCATGGTGTCCTCAACTCGATGAATCTCCGAACCACTTTTCAAGAGAATGGTTCCAGCTAGCATAATCACATCAATGACAGCATTTAACTCTTTTGATTCGTCCATTTTCTACTCCTATTTTCTACTCCCTTTATTCTATCACAAAAGTTCATGAAAAAAAATCTTTGTCATGAAATCATGACAAAGATTGGGTTAATTTCGTTCATTGCTTGACGTTCTACCGCCATCTGAAGAATCCGTTGTTGTAGGGTTGCTACCTTGATTGTTACTCTGTGAAGGCGTCGTGTCTGTTCCTGGATTTCCGTGTTGAGACGAACTTGATGAAGAAGGAAGTGGTTTTGGTTTATAAATAGAAATCTTAACACGTGTTTTATTGAGATCTACCTTTTCTCCAGGTTTAGGGTCCTGACTAACAACTGTTCCTGCAGTAGTTCCTTCAGGAGCAGTTGATACTTCCACAACTTCGATATTAGCCTCTTTTACACCAACAATCTGAGTCAAATTGTTCTTAGTAAATTCGAGACTTGAACCAATGTAACTTGGCATCGAAACGCTGGTTACCTTCTTAGCAACTGTTAAGGTAATCGTGCTGGCTTTCGTGAGATCGTAAGTACTTCCTGCAGCTGGGGTTTGCCTAATGACTGTTCCTGGATCGCTTTCGCTAGATTCCTCTTCCTCGATCTTGATAAGATTTTCTGGAACCTTTTTCTCTTTGAGCTCTGCGACAACATCCGAGGACTTACGTCCTACATAGTTACTTAGTTGGAAGGATTGCTTACCTGATGAAACGATTAGATTTACTTTGCTTCCTTCTTTTCGACCGCTTCTAGCTTCTGGATCTGTTCGAATGACGCGACCTTCGGCTACTGTGTCGCTGGCCTCGGTCTTTTCTTCACCTACTTCAAAATTAGCTTTCTTCAGTGTCTCTTTAGCTTCAGCAACTGTCTGTCCCGATACATCTGGAATAGCAATAGTCGCTGGAGTTCGGGAGAAGATCCAAATCAAAGAGGCTGCAACTAGCAAGGCACTGGCCAGTAAAATCATATAGCGAGCTTTAAACTTCCGTTTTTTCGCTGGTTTTGGTACTGGTGCTTCATCTACCACCTGCTGAGTCTGCTGTTTTGATTGAGGTCGCTCTAATTGTGGCTTAGCCTTCGGAATAGAGGTCAGAGTGCTTTGTGGAACTTTAGGCAAGGTCTTGGTATCAACCTTGCTTGCCTCATCAAAGACTAGCTTTGGTTCTCTCCTACGATTGTGAGACAAACAACTCGACAAGTCCACATACATTTCTGATACAGACTGATAGCGATCTGTTAATTTCTTGGCCGTTGCCTTGATAACGACATTTTCTAAAGCTTGTGGTACTGCTGGATTCTCAGCAATAACAGATGGAAGTGGTTTTTGGAAATGCTGGAGGGCAATAGTCACTGCACTATCCCCATCATAAGGGATATGTCCTGTCAACATCTCATAGAAAATAATCCCCATAGCATAGATGTCACTCTGCACAGTTGCCTTGGAACCACGGGCCTGCTCAGGTGAGAGATAGTGGACTGAACCGAGCATGGAGTTAGTCTGTGTCAGACTGGTCTCTGCAAAAGCCACGGCAATCCCAAAGTCTGTAACTTTGGCAGTTCCATCTGGTGTCAATAGGATATTTTGAGGTTTCAAATCTCGGTGGATAATTCCTCTCGTATGCGCCAGACGCATAGCCAAGAGAATTTGTCCCATAATACGGACGGCTTCTTCATTTGAGAGAGGGGAGTGTTCTTTGATATAACGTTTGAGGTCAAGCCCTGCCACATATTCCATAGCTAGATACTGCTGACCGTCTTCCTCACCGATATCTGTTATTCGAACGATATGGGGATGATCCAGATCCGCCATGGCTCTCGCTTCACGTTGAAAACGTGCCACAGCAATCGGATCCGTCTGATAGTTAGTCCTCAGGACCTTAACCGCCACTTCTTCCCCGTCTAGGATCAAATCCTTGGCCAAGTAAACATCCGCCATGCCTCCTCGACCAATCTGTTTGATAATCCGATATCGTCCGGCAAAAATCTTGCCGATCTGGATCATTCTACTTCCTCCTCATTCATGTGAACAAGGGCAACCGTGATATTGTCTAAACCACCTGCATTGTTGGCAAAACGAATCAAAGTTGCCGCCTTGTCTGCCAAGGAAATATCACTTGTTACAATATCGTAGATATCGCTTCCTGAGATCATATTGGTCAAGCCGTCACTGTTGAGCAAGAGGTAGTCTCCTGACTCTAGGCTAACCATGCCAAAATCTGGTTGAATTTCATCTTTTTGCCCAATGGATTGGGTAATGATATTTTTCTGCGGATGAATTTCTGCCTCCTCTGGAGTTAGCTGGCCAGCCTTTAGCAGAGCATTAACCAAAGAATGATCACTTGTGAGCTGGCGATAATCTTCACCACGGATCAAACCGATACGAGAATCACCGATATGGGCATAAATAGCTTGATTTCCAATAATGGCTACTGCTTCAAGTGTTGTTCCCATCCCCTTATAGGCTTCGTCTTTCCCCATCTGATGAATTTTTTGATTTTCAAGTTCCAGATAGTGGGCAAACCATTCACGGACCTCATTGACGGTGTCGATTTGGGTATCAACCCAAGCCACGCCCAGGTCTGTTACCGCCATCTCACTAGCGATATTGCCTGCACGGTGTCCTCCCATCCCATCAGCCAAGAGGATCATGGTACGTCCTGCTCGGTTGACAAAGTGATTGACATAGTCTTGGTTATTTGTTCGTTTCTGACCAACATCTGTTAATAATGCTATTTCCATTGTGTCAGTTCCTTCCTAATCAGATATCTTGCGGAATTGGCTGATAAAGAATCCATCACTTCCGTACAATTCAGGAGTGATCAAGATACAGCCGTCCTTCAAAATATCCTTGCATTCATGTTCTAGTTTAACCTGCTCAAACTCGGGGTGACTTTCTAAAAATGCCTCAACGACGTGAAAGTTTTCCTCTGAGACGATAGTGCAGGTACTATACGTTATTATACCACCTTTTCGTAAGGTTTGACAAACACTACCTAGTATTTCCAGCTGAATTTGCTGTAATGATGCGAAATCCGCCGTTTCTTTATTGTATTTGATATCTGGTTTGCGACGCAAGAGGCCAATCCCAGAACAAGGAGCATCCACTAAAATCTTGTCAAACGAGTCACGATCGAAAAACTCATGAACTTTTCTGGCGTCCAATTTTTGCGTTTGCACTCGATCTGCTACCCCCAAACGTTGGGCGTTTTCTTGGATCAAGTCCAACTTGTGATCATAAAGGTCCAAAGCTGTCACCTTACCGGATGTGAGGTAAGAAGCCATATGGGCTGTTTTCCCACCCGGAGCGGCACAGGCATCCAGGACCTGTTCATCACCTTGTAGATCAAGAGTCGGAGCAACCAGTTGACTGGACTCGTCTTGGATGGTAATGGCCCCTTCTGCGAACAAATCATGGCCTGCAAAGTGCCCTTGCTCCTTAACAAGCCCAGTAGCTGCCAAAGGGGAATCAGTCGCCTCCAACAAGGCTTTGATTTCCTCTTTTCGACTCAAGTCGGTCACCCGAATGCTGGCTTTGTTACGCACCAAGAGGCTTTCAAAGATGGCTTGTGCTCGCTCTTCGCCGTATTCTTCCTTAAGCTTAGACACTAGCCAAACTGGGAGAGAATAGGAAATGGAATCACGCTTATTTTTTCGCTTAATGCTGTCAATATCTGGCCAGCCTTCTCGCAAAATACGACGAAGGACGGCGTTGACCAGTTTTTCACTGCCTTTTTTACGGGCTTTGGCTAGTTCCACCGCTTCATTGACCACTGCGTGATTGGGAACCTTATCCAGATACCGAAGTTGGTAGGCGCTCAGAAGAAGCAGGATATAGAGCCAGCTATCTAGCTTATCCCGGTCTTCGATAAAGTGGGACAGGTACCATTCCAGAGTGAGTTTGCGGGCTACCGTTCCGTAGACAATCTCTGTCACCAAACCCTTATCTGCTGCTGAGAGTTGACTCCCCTTGAGGTGTTTGTTTAAAGCGATATTCGAATATGCTTGGTTGACTAGAACATCCTCTAGCACTGCTAGGGCGAGACTTCTAGCCGTTTCTACTTTAGTCACCAAATCGTTCTCCTACTGTCAATGTCCGTCCCACTCCGTTGAGGAAGGAAGCGATATCCATCTTAGGCTTACCAGCTGGCTGAATCTGCTTGAGAGATAAAGCTCCTTCAGCCGTTGCGACGATCAATTCTTTCTTGCCGATAGAGAGAATCTCACCTGGATTTCCCTGACCTTCTACAGGTAGGGCTTCATAGATCTTAAAGCGGTCTCCCTTGAGAAAAGTATGGGCAACAGGCCATGGATTCATCCCTCGGATTTGGTTAAAGAGTTGACGGTTAGTCTTATTCCAGTCCAACTTTTCTTCCTCTGGTTTGATATTTGGCGAGAAAGTGACCTGGCTTGGGTCCTGAGGCACAGGTTTAATCTCCCCAGCAATATAGCCAGGCAGGGTGTCCAAAAGCAAGTCACGACCAACAATGGCTAATTTCTCAAATAAGGTTCCGACATTGTCCTCATCTGTGATAGGAATGCTACGACGAGAAATCATATCTCCTGCATCCATTTCCTTGACCATTTCCATAATGGTCACACCAGCTTCCTCATCCCCTTGAATCAAGGCATAATGAATGGGAGCTCCACCACGGTGTTTGGGAAGAAGGGAAGCGTGAACATTGACTGCAAAGTCCATGCTATCAAGAAGTTTGCTTGGGAGAAACTGCCCAAAAGCAGCAGTGATAATCCCATCAGCTCCTAGCTTCATAATGGCTTCCATCTCTGGACTTCCAGATAATTTTTCAGGCTGGTAGATAGGAAGGCCTGCTTCTTTTGCAGCCTGCTTAACTGGGGTTTCTTGGATGACTTTTTTACGGCCGACAGCGCGGTCTGGCTGAGTCACAACAGCTAGAATCTCGTAACGGTCATCTGATAACAACCCCTTCAAAACTGTCGCTGAAAATTCAGGTGTCCCCATAAAGATTAGTTTTGTCATTTCTTCTCCTTCTTATAAAAATTGCTGCGGTTCGTGATCAATACTGAGACGAAGCTCGCTATTGTCCCGTTCTTGAGTCAAGGCCAAAACCTGATTGAGGGTTGGACCCAGCTCATCTTCTAAACGGTATTTAATCAAAATCTGGTAATGATAAAGGTTGTGGGTGCGGGCGATGGGTTTTGGCGTTGGTCCAAGGATTTTACTAGTTTCCGATAAACCTGAGCGCAAAATTCCCATAACTTCATAGGCTCGTTTGACAACCTCTTCTTCTTTCTTGTGAGAGAGGGTAATCCCAATAGTGAAATAATAAGGCGGATAGCCAAGTTGGCGTCTGATACTCATTTCATAAGCATAAAAACCTTCATAGTCCTGATCTTTGGCAAAACGAATGGCATAATGCTCAGGATTGTAAGACTGGATCAAGACCTGCCCAGCCTTTTCTGCACGACCTGCACGACCAGCCACCTGAGTTAAGAGCTGGAAGGTTCTCTCAGAAGAACGGAAATCAGGCAAGTTCAAGGCAGTATCCGCATTGAGCACTCCGACTAGGGTCACATTTGGAAAATCCAAGCCCTTGGCAATCATCTGAGTTCCCAGCAAGATATCTGCCTCCCCTCGCCCAAACTGGTCAAGAAGAGCTTGGTGACTACCTTTCTTGCGAGTCGTATCCACATCCATCCGCAGAATGCGAGCCTGAGGAAAGAGCTCTGCTAGCTCATCGTAGGCTTTCTGAGTACCTGTCCCGTAGTAACGAATACTGCGACTCTGACAGTTGGGACAGACATGAGGAATCCCCTTCGAAAAGCCACAGTAATGGCAGTTCAGGGTCTTGGTATCCATGTGAAGAGTCAGAGAAATATCACAGTTGGGACAGCTATCTACCGTCCCACACTCCCGACACATAACAAAGCTAGAATAACCCCGACGGTTGAGCATGAGGACCACCTGCTCTTTTTTATCCAGGCGATCTTGAATGGCCTCTAGCAAAGGAGACGTAAAGTTTGACGTCTCATTCTGCCCGATATAGTCCCGAAAGTCAATCACTTGAACCTCAGGAATAGTGGCTAAAGGATTGGCCCGTTGGGTCAGACGTAAGTGTTGATAGACACCTTTTCCAGCCCGCGCACGGCTCTCTAAGCTCGGTGTCGCTGAGCCAAGGATCAGGGCTGCTTGATTGTACTGGGCCCGTAGAATGGCGACCTCTCTAGCATGATAACGGGGATTGCTGTCTTGTTTGTAGCTAGCTTCATGCTCTTCATCGATAATCATGACACCCAGATTTTTCAAAGGAGCAAAGATGGCTGATCGAGCACCAACGACAACTTGGGCATCGCCACGCTCAACCTTGCGCCATTCATCGTACTTCTCACCATTGGACAGGCCTGAGTGGAGAATGGCTACTTTCTCGCCGAAACGAGCAATGAAACGCTCCGTCATTTGTGGCGTCAGAGAAATCTCAGGTACCAGTAAAATAGCCGTCTTACCCTTGTCCAAGGCTCCTTGGATGATCTGTAAGTAAACTTCTGTCTTTCCACTTCCTGTAATTCCTTGAAGGAGAAAAGGAGGCTGTTGACTGCCAATAGCACTAACAACGGCATCACGCGCCTGTCTTTGTTCAGGATTCAACTCTAAAGGTGTACTTGCTTTAATCCCTTCAAAATAAGCAGCCGAGCGTTGGACTTCCATTTGGACTAGGGTTAGAGCTCCTTGATCTACAAAAAAGTTGACTTGCTCGCGTGAGTAGGATTCTAACAAGCTAGCCAGAGGAGCACTTTCGGGATGAGACAGCAGATAGTCTCTCAGCTCTGCCTTTTTCTTAGCACGCGTTGAAATCCCAATCTGCTCTAGTCGAGTAGCATCAACCTCATACCAAGACTTGGTTTTGACTTTCTTTTGATCGACTGCCTGGTATTCTAATCGGAGCAGACCTTTTCTCGTCAAACGCATCATTTCTGCCTGTTTGGCCAAATCTAGAGAAGAAAAGGCTAGCGACTCTTCTGAACCAAACAGACGCTCTCGGTCTGCCTGACTCAGGTCTTCCAGAGGATAGAGAATCTTATCATAGCTAGAGTTTAAAAATCCCGGCAACATGGCTTTTAGAATGGAGATTTTGTAAGAAAAGACGGACTTGCGTAGCTCCTCAGCCAACCAGAGTTGCTCTTGAGTGAGAACAGGGGAAAAGTCCAGCACCTCTGCAATCTCTTTCAAGTCCTGGTCAGCCACCTCTTCATCCGACTGGGACTCCAAACCAAGAACAATCCCTTGGATCAAACGATTTCCCTTGCCGAAGGGGACATGAACCCGCATACCGACTTCCAGCATCTCTACAAATTCTTCAGGGACCTTATAACTATAAGGCTGGTCTGTCTGCATCAGGGGAACATCCACGATAATCTTTGCGATAGCCATCTTCTCACCTCCTTCTTGTCAGTAAATTCTTGCAATAGAAAAAATAAGATTGAGTCCCCCCAACCTTAAATTTTTTCACCATCTTCTTTTTCTTTAGCGATTTGCTCTTTGATTTTCTTTTCTTCTTCTTCTCTGCGGCGTTTTTCTTCTTCGATACGGAGACGAACCGCTTCACGTTTTCCTTCTGGATCTGGGTGAATGGTTACATTTCCTGACTCGATTTCCTCCAAAGCGCGAAGAGTTGATTTTTCAGACTTAAACTCTTGAGTTGCTGGCGCACCTGCTTCTAGTTCGTGGGCACGTTTTGCTTCCAAGATTACGAGTGAATATTTTGATGGTACCTTGTCCAGCAAGGTATCGATAGAGGGTTTTAACATCATTTGCTTGTACCTATTTCCTATAGTTTATCGAGTGGTTGGAGATTTTGGCAACATCTCCTGGTAGTGACCAATGACACGGTCCACACGGAAGTGTTCTGCTTCGATCACACGCTTGACACGTTCAGCAGCGAGGGGCACCTGATCGTTGACGATGGCATAATCATACTCACGCATGAGAGCAATTTCTTCCTTGGCTTTTTCGATTCGTTGGGCAATCACTTCCGCACTATCTGTTCCACGACCTACCAAACGATCTTGCAATTCATCCAAATCTGGTGGTGTTAGAAAGATAAAGACAGCATCTGGAACCTTTTTCTTAACCTGAAGAGCTCCTTGGACTTCAATCTCAAGAAAGACATCGATTCCCTTATCTAGGGTTTCGTTGACATAGGTCAGAGGAGTTCCATAGTAGTTACCGACATATTCTGCATATTCCAACATCTGACCTTGACGGATCAGCTCTTCAAACTCTTCACGAGTACGGAAGAAATAGTCCACTCCGTCCACTTCACCAGGACGTTGCGCACGCGTCGTCATCGATACAGAGTATTGAAATTGATTCTCAGAACTCTCAAAAATCTCTCTTCTAACCGTTCCTTTCCCAACTCCTGAAGGACCAGAAAAAACGATTAGCAAGCCTCGGTCTGCCATTATGTCTCCTTTAGTTAGTCTGTGAAATAAAGTAAAATTTCTCTCGGATAGTGATGATAGCGTCAGTTATCCTTCTACAGTCTTTCTATCTAGTGTAACAAAAAAGCAGTAATTTTTCAACTGCTCTTTCTTATTTATTTAGCATAATCTACTGCACGTAGTTCGCGGATCACGGTTACCTTGATATTTCCTGGGTAATCGAGATTATTTTCAATTTTCTCACGAACTTTGTGAGCCAAGATTGTGACTTTGTCGTCTTTGATTTGTCCTGGATTTACCATGATACGGATTTCACGTCCTGCTTGAAGGGCAAAGCTATTTTGCACTCCTTCAAAGCCATTGGCGATTTCTTCCAAATCATGGAGACGTTTGATGTAGCTTTCAAGAGATTCACTACGAGCACCTGGACGCGCTGCACTCAAGGCATCTGCTGCAGCAACGATCACTGCAATGACGCTTTCGGCTTCGACATCGCCGTGGTGGCTAGCAATGGTATTCACCACAACGGGGTGTTCCTTGTACTTACGAGCCAATTCTGTACCAATCTCAACGTGGCTACCTTCAACCTCGCGGTCAATAGCCTTCCCGATGTCATGAAGGAATCCAGCACGACGGGCAAGAGCTGCATTTTCACCAAGTTCACTGGCGATGATACCAGATAACTTAGCAACCTCAATCGAATGACGCAAGACATTTTGTCCATATGAAGTACGGAACTGCAAGCGTCCCATGATCTTCATCAAGTCTGGATGAAGGTTTGGCGCACCAATCTCATAGGCAGCAGCCTCACCATATTCACGGATTTTATTGTCAATCTCTTGACGGTTTTTCTCCACCAACTCCTCGATACGAGCTGGGTGGATACGACCATCCTTGAGCAACATTTCCATGGTCATACGAGCAATTTCACGACGAATCGGATCAAACCCTGACAAGGTTACCACTTCTGGCGTATCGTCGATGATCACATCGACCCCTGTCAAACTTTCAAAGGTACGAATATTTCGCCCTTCACGACCGATAATACGTCCCTTCATGGTATCATCTGGTAGGTGAACTGTAGAGTTTGTTGACTCTGCTACATAGTCACCAGCGATACGTTGCATAGCCTGAACCAAGATATCTTTAGCGATCTTGTCTGAACGTTCCTTCACTTCTTGCTCAGCCTCACGAATGCGGCTAGCAATTTCCTTGCTCAAATTTTCCTCTGTCTGAGCCAAGATAATATCTCGAGCCTCAGTTTGGGAAAGGGAACCGATACGCTCAAGTTCAGCTTCTTTTTGTCTTTCGACTTCCTCTAATTGCTCTTCACGTGCATCAAGGTTTTTTGCTCTATCAGAAATACTTTGTTCTTTTTGTTCAAGTGTTTTTTCTTTGTTCGTCAAATTGTCGTCCTTACGGTCAAGGCTCGTAGCTCTCTCCGTCAAACGACTTTCAATTTGCTTGAGCTCCTGACGTTCTGACTTAAATTCAGCGTCCACTTCTTCACGGTATTTTCTGGCTTCCTCTTTGGCCTCCAATAGTGCTTCTTTTTTAAGAGACTTGCTTTCGCTCTTAGCTTCATTTAGTAATAAATCCGCTTCGCGCTCAGCTTGTCCTCGTAAATTAGTTGCTTCTTGTTCAGCATTTAGAAGCATCAACTCTGCAGCCTCTTGAGATGATTTCATCTTAGCTGAGATGCTGACATATCCAATGACTAAACCAATGATGACGGCAAAAACAGCAATCGCAAGTGTCATGATTTCCATGTTTTTACCTCATTAAATTTGTTTATCGAATGACATACATTCCTTAATATTCTATCATAAAAAACCGATTTTCACAAACCCAAAATAGAATATGAACTATAGAAATTTAGCTTGAAGTTCAGACAAAGATCTATTTATTTCAAAACTCTCTTGTATTAATTCATCTAATGGAATATGATTAATTTTAATTTGTTTATTTAACTCCATAGGCAGGCAATATTTGATAAAATTCTGATATTTTATTTCTTCCAATTCATTTAAGTCTAAGTCATTCATTTGATAATTGTCTTTTATTCTATTGTTCAAAATATCATAATAAATTTCAACTAGACACTCCTCTTTATCAAAGCTAGAAGATTTACATTCTTTAAAATAAACATTTTTGTCTATTATAAACAGATTCCTTAGTCTTGCTTCCCAGAGACACGATAACAATTTAAAATAATATTTAAGTCCGAAAATATAAATAATTTCAGGATATATTTCTTCCTCTGCAGTAAGTGAAGCATGCACAAAACTTAAACTTACAATCTTCTCTAACATCTCAAAATGAAAATATGCACCTGACTCATAGAACTTGTACCACTCATCTATTTTATAATTTCCTTCATAAGTGATATAAAATTTAAAAAATGATACTAGAATACTATCAGTTCCTATGCGTTCATTCATGCAATCAACGATATAATTTGATATCTTTCCACTAGAATATGGTGGAAGTTTATTCGCTCTATAATCACTCTCAATTATATTTGAAAGTTCTTCTAATGATTGCTGAAATACTCTCAAACTTGGTTTTTTTACTTTTGAATCTTCGTTTTTACTCTGTGCAACTCTCTCATCTATATCTACATAATAAATTTTATAAATTATCGCTAAAATCTTCCCAAAACTATCATCCTTCAGCTTACTTTTTCTCAAAATGTTATCAATAACTTCTTCTGTAGATACCATTTGATTATGATTTAGCTTAAATTTATTATCAATTAGATTTTTCTTTGTTGATTTTATTTCCTCACTATTTAAAATTACAATAATTTTAAACCTTTTATTCTCAGAAAGATAGTCAATATAACCTAATAAATCATTATAATCTGAAGGGTTATCTGATGTTTCTGCATATGAGACCCGTTCAAAATCATCAAAAATAATGATAGAATCTCGCTTCATCAAATCTGTTCCAACTGTTTTAAAAAACCATTTAAAAACTCCTCCAACAAGTGGAATAAAGTCCAAATTTCCGAGTATGGATTGTTTTTCTATTTCATTGATCAATATTTTCTCGGCTTGCTCTCTTGTTTTTATCCCAAAGCAGGAAATATAGTAGATTTCTTTCTTTTTGTAAATTTGATTTTCAAAAAACGTCTTTATAAAAAATGTTTTCCCACTCCCCCAAGAACCATCCAGCCAGAAAACATTATGAATAGAGTCTGAACTATTTAAAAACTCCACCAGATGAGCTTGATAAGGATAGCCCTTCAAGTCATATTCTGGAAATAGATCTGGGTCCAGTTTCTTATAACTAACTATTTTAAAAATTATGTCTAAAAACAAGAACAGTATTGTTGGTATAGTCAGTGCTAACAATATTATTACACGATTCTCATACAATATTGAAATAATATCTTTTAAAAAATTATAATTAGATACAAATTTATAGATAGGTAAAGCAAAGCGTTTAAATTGTTCAATCTCAAGTGCAAGATACAGTACCCATATACTGGCTATAAATATTTTGTACCATTCTACAATTCTAACATTACTACTCCATGATGGCCTTTTCAATAAATATTTCAATGGTTTGAAATTCAGAAAAAAATTAAGAATCCTCGTCATTATATTTTTCATATATACCCCTTTTAATCTATATTATCATGATTATACCACAAAATAAGAGTTATAAAGCGGATTCAAGGGACAAGAATCTAGTTATTATACTAATAATTTTTCACTGATTTTTTAACTTAGGAAGTCTATCATTTTCCAAAGACTTTATCTTCAATTTGCTATCTAAAATTTCTAAAATAAAAAAGTCCACCTTTCAGTAGACTTAGTTTGATTCGATTTTGATAGGCACTCTGCCGAAATTCTGCTCAGAGATACTTGGCTGTCCTAGTTGGTAAATCTGATCTGCCTTTTGAGTCATGGTATCCCAAGGTTCTTTGCCAATTCGGCTGACTAAATGGACCTGCTCTTTCAGAGACTTGAGATGTTGTCTGCCTTTTTCGGTAAAGCCAAGGACATGGATGCCTTCTGGCAAGTCGCTTTCTCTGGCCTGCACCAAGATATAGGTCAAGAGGCGTCTGACACGCGCCTTGGTGTAACGCTTGGTCGCAACCGCCTCGACCAATTCGTCAACAGACTGGACTGTCTTGATGGCATCCCTGATACGCACTGCCATTTCTTGATTGACCTGATAGATGGTGGTTAGGTCTGGATTGGACAAGATTTGATAGCGGAGCAAGGGAAAATAATCATCCCAGCTCACCTTACTAGCCTGCTCAAAGAGGGCAACCGAAGGCATAAAGCGTTCTAAGAAATCTTGGTCTGATAGGTGCTGACGGAGGGCTGTCGCCGAGGCAAAGTCCACATCCTTGTCCACAGAATGATAGCCAGCTCCCTGACGCTGAATCGACTGAAGCTTGATGTTTCGTCCTGCAACGGCTTTGGCGTAAGCAAGAGCTAGAACATGATTAGGCGTGTTGCCTGAAAAATCAAGACCAGCAAACTCCTTCCACATGGCTTGGGTTTTCTGAGGATAAGAGAGGGCATCAGGCAGATTTTCCACAAAATTCTCCATCTCGGTACCTTTCTCTGTGTATAAGTCAGCAATTTTCTGGTAATCCAGAAGTTCCTCTGTTCCAAAAGCTAGCCTATCAATGCCTAACCGAGCCAAGATATCCACAGCCCCTTGACCGAAGAAATCCGCCGCCTGAACACTGACTAAAAAGGGCAATTCCACTACCAGATCCGCTCCATTTTCAAGCGCCATCTGGGTCCGTGTCCACTTGTCCACGATAGCAGGCTCTCCACGCTGCATGAAATTCCCAGACATGGCAACGATTTTCAGTCCCTCTGCCTGATCCAGTAGGTATTTGTGCCCATTATGAAAAGGATTGAACTCCGCGATAATACCTGTGATGGTCATGATGTTCTCCTACTTCTGCGCGACAAAAAACCAACGGGTAGTGGTTTCTGTTGGCTCCTTGTCCTCAAAGTCCGCATAGAGTTTGAAGGACTTGAAACCAGCCTGCTCCAGCAAAATATCATAGGTCAAAACTTCATAAGTCCGCTCCTCATGCACCTCATCGTGGCGACTAAAGGAACCGTCCGCTTCCTTGACAAAGAAAGTCAACTCATGCACGATGGAGTGAGGAGCCGCATCCTCATAGGTATCCCAAAGCATGGCAAAATCTTCCGCATTTTCATGGTAGGAATAGCCTGGAAAAACCTCATCCGTCTGGTAGGTCGAATGCACATCAAAGATGAAAACTCCGTCTTCATTGAGGGCATTATACACTTCCTTAAAGACGTCTCCTACCTCCACCTCATCCTGCATGTAGCAGATAGAGTCCGAATAGCAAGTGACAAAATCATATTTACCTGCCTTAGATAAATCCAGCATATTGCCTTCAATAAAATCAATCTTTTGCTTGGCTGAAGTAGCTCTCTTTTCAGCAATCTTCAACATATCCGCGCTCAAATCAAGTCCAGTTACATCAAAACCAGCTTGAGAAAAGCGCACAGACTGGATACCTGTCCCACAAGCCAATTCCAAGAGTTTCTTTCTCTCCTTGGTCTTTGGCAAATGACGGAGGGAAAAATCCGTCCATTTATCGTATAAACTATCGTCCATCACAGCATCGTAAACAGCCGCAAAGGTTTCATAAGTCGCCATAAATCATGATACCAAGTCCGCCTGTAATTCGATAGAAAATTAGGAGCCTGACGATGGAGCCGAGCTCCAAGGAAGGCTGTCTATTTTCCGAGAATTACAGGACGGGTTCAAATCCTTTCTAAGATACAAAGAGCGTTAAAAGCACGGATAAAATAGGTAACTTTCTGCTGTATCGTCAGATACAAAGGAAGTTACTCTTTTTCTCGGAGCTTTTAGCTCGTGTTCAGTTTCGAGATGAACTAAACACAACGCCCTTACCTTTCTATCACTTTCCTTCTAAAATAAGCAAATAAAACCCAGTTGACTGCAACTGAGTTCATCTACTAGGCCAAGGCTTCAGAAATATCTACAGAATCCGCCTCATGCCATAGTTTTTCTAGGTTATAGTGGGCACGCATTTCTTCTGAGAAGATATGCACAACAACACCACCGAGGTCTAGTAAAACCCAGCCTCCAGCTGCATCGCCTTCAACATGGCTGCCTTTAAAGCCTGCTTGAGCTACTTTTTCACGAATGTTATCAGCAATAGCGTCCAACTGACGGCTATTCATCGAGCTAGTGATAACAAAGTAGTCCGTCACGCTGGTCAAATCTTGTACGTCAAGTGCAAGGATATCCTCCGCACGTTTCTCATCAGCCGCTTTCACGACTAGTTCTAGTAATTCTTTTTCGTTCATTTAGTCCTCTTTCAAATAGTGCACAAAGGCGTTATAGGTTTCAAGGGTTTGGGGATAGATAGGGAATCCCTGATGAGCTAGATGCTCCACGGTACGAGCTGTTTCATAGGCCACTGCCTTATTGAGTGACAAACTTGCAATTTCACGCGCCTGGTCCACGCCTGGAAAGGCACGATTGTGCTCGATATAGTCTGCGACGTAGACAACTTTATCTAGGTCTGTCATCTGACCAGCACCAACTGTATGAATTTCAATGGCTCGCAGGATTTCAGAGTCTTGCAAATCCAAATCTTCCTGAATCTTGTAGATGCCAACCATTCCATGCCAGACATTATTGCCCCAGTTTTTGAGGTCAGGATCTAGCTGATATCGGTCAATCAAGTCTAGAAATTCCTGATCTGACAGCTTTTTAGCATAATCATGAAGAAGGCCTGCTAGACCTGCTTTCTCGGCATCGACTCCAAATCGCTGGGCTAGTTCTATGGCTGCACGCTCCACACCCAAACAATGGGTTAAACGTTTTTCAGGTAGAAGCTCTGCCATTCTTTCCAACAAAACCTCACGGGAACAGTTGATATAGTCTTGGTATGCCATCAGTAAAGCCCCTCCTTCTCGATGTAGTCTAGCACTGGCTGAGGTAGGAGAAAGTTAGGTTTCCGACCTTGGGCAATGAAGTCACGCACCATGCTAGAGGAAATGTCCATGAGAGGCACATCCACCCAGATAACTGGATAGGAAGTTCCTGCCTTATAGCGTGGGCGCTGAACTCCAACAAACTGAACCATGTCGACCAGCTCATCAATTCGGTACCACTTAGGCAGATAGTCCACCATATCAGCCCCTATAATGAAGTAATAATCCGTATCTGGATTCTTCTCAGTTAGAAGCTTCATGGTGTCGTAGGTGTAGGAAATGCCCTTGCGCTCTAACTCAATGGTTTCAATGGCCAGGCCTTCAATCCCCTCAATCGCCAACTCAAGCATCTTGAGCCGATGGCGCTCGGGGATGGTTTCCTTTTTATCTACATGAGGTGGTTGGTATTCGGGCATGAGCAGAACTTGATCCAGTCCTAACTGTTGTCGTACTTGGTCCGCCACAACAAGATGGGCATTGTGAACAGGGTTAAAATTCCCACCTAGAATCCCGACTTGTTTGCGTTTTTTCTCCTTGATTTCTGGCTCCAACTCTACCTTGGTAAAGGGAGTCAATAATTCGATTGCCATAGGCTCGTCTTCCTTTAATTCTCTGTAAAAACAGTTCTTGGAGTAGGGTTTTAGATTTCTTTGACTTTTTTAGAAATCTTGCGATTTTCTTTCTTGCTAGATTGTTTAAATAAGATCAAGATGCGTCCGATTTTTTGAACCGTATCCACACCGATTTCTTCTTCCAAGATTTCAGCTACTTCGTGGATGTTTTCATCTGTGTTTTGTAAGAGCGTGACTTTAATCAATTCGCGGGCGTCAAGAGCCTGACGAACACTTGTTTTGATTTGGTCGTTAAGTCCATTTTTCCCGATTTGGATGATGGGTTTGAGGGTGTGTGCCTGGCTGTTGAGGAAGGCACGTTGTTTTGATGTTAATGACATAATTTCTTTAAAAGAGTTTCTTTTTATACTTTTCTAAAGTGGTGACGGACGTCAGCAAAGTCCTTCGGACTTTCATGACTAAAATTTGAGCCTGAGGTCTCAAATTTTCCGCAGTTGGTACAATCACTTGTACCAACTGACACCACGGTGAAAAGTATTCTCTACGGGCTCGCAACGCTCGCCTTAATAAAAACAACCCTTTCCTTTCTGTGTTTAAATAATGGCTTTTCGTGTGACGACTGCGACGCCTTCTGGTGCCCAGATGGCGACTTTGGCGTTGCCTGTTACGCGGATCCAGCCTAGGCCTGAGATGACCAGGTCTGTCTTGTCCTTAATGGTAAATACATGCTGGACTAGTTTTGGGAAATCTTCTTTTTCTTTGCTATTTGGTGGTGTCAGAAGGGTTCCAAGGTGCTTGTCATAAAAGGCACTAGCGCCTTCTAGCTTAGTACGGTGGAGTTTGAGTTCATTGTCAAAGAAGGCTGTGAAGCCTTGTTTTTCTCCTGAAATAAAGTCAAACCGTCCTAAACCACCTAAAAACAGGGTTTGCTCAGGGTTAAGTTGATAGGTTTTAGGCTTGATTTCCTTTTTAGGGCTGACATACTTGAGGTTTTTGGCTGTCAAGTAGTGAGCCATCTGGTGGCGATGAATGATCCCCGGTGTATCGTAGATATAAGATCCGTCGTCAAGCGGAATCTCAATCTTGTCCAAGGTTGTTCCTGGGAAACGTGAAGTCGTGATGACATTCTGGTCGCCCGTGATTTCCTGGATAATAGCGTTGATAAGGGTTGACTTTCCAACATTGGTCACACCGACCACATAGACATCACGCCCCTTACGGTAGTGCTCAATTTTGTCAATGACTTCCTTGATGGCATGCTTATTCTGAGCCGAAGTTAGGACGACATCCACTGGACGAAGCCCTTCTTCGTGGGCACGCTCCATGAGCCACTGGCTAATCTTGCTCGGTTTAACTGACTTGGGCAGAATATCTTTTTTATTTCCGACCAAGAGGACATCATTGCCCGATACAAAACGTGGCAAGCCTGGGATGACAGAGCCATTAAAGTCAAAGATATCAATGACATTGACCACCAAGGCATCACTGTCTCCCACCTCGTGCAAGAGCTTGAGGAAATCATCGTCCGTCAACTGGACATCTGTGATTTCATTGTAATGGCGGAGACGAAAACAGCGTTGGCAATAGACTTCACCAGTCTCCAACCCTTTTTCAAGTGCTGACTGAGGAGTAAATCCAAGACCAGTCTTGTCTGTCGTCTGAATGGTTGCTCCACAACCAATACAGAGAATTTCTTCCATAGTTAAATTCCTTTTTTATATGTAATCGGTCCGTATTTTTCAGTGATTTTTCGCATAACACGGCGCTCACGAGCTCGGTTGATTTGCGTTTTGATCGAGTCATGTTGGACTAAAGGTTTGACTAAGATTGAGCGAATGCCTGCACGATGGGCTGCGCGAATATCCGTCATGAGCTGGTCGCCGACCATGACCACTTCATTTTTCTCATAGTGAAATTCCTTCATGGCACGGTCAATCCCAAATGTGAAAGGCTTCAAGGCCCAATAAACGTAATCAATTCCAAATTTCTCAACTGCACGTTGAACTCGTTTTTTGGTGTTATTTGAGACCACGATGACACGAATACCTGCGTCACGAAGGTCATGTAGCCATTGCTTCATCTCTGGCGTCCCATCAGGGTTGTTCCAAGCAATGAGGGTATTATCCAAATCGACCAAAACAGCCTTGATCCCCTGCGCCTGCAGGCTTGGGACTGTCAGATCATAGACCGCTTCCACAGCAAAATCTGGCATGTAATTTTCAATTGCCATTCTGGCTCCTTTTCTTTTTAATTTCTAGCAATTTTCTTTAAACATTGGGCTAAGACTGCCCATAAAATGAGACTAGCTATCAAAATATAAATCCAAGCATTTGGTTCATCTGTAAACGGTAAAGGGACATTCATTCCGAAGAATCCTGTAATAACCGCAAGGATAGCCAGCAAGACTGAGATAATTGTCAAAGTTGTCAAATTGTCATTTAGATTATTATTTAGGATGTTGTTGTAAGAGGCTGAGAGTTGTTGCAAAACTTGAGAAATCAAGTCTGTCATCGAAACCAACTGATGCGCTTCAATCATAGCATCATCAAACTGCTCTCTTTCTACCTCATTAAGATTGCGATAAAGAGCATGCCCTTGTATGTGTTCCAAGAGGAGACGATTTTGTTTAGCAGCAGCTGTCAGGTAAACCATACCGGTTTCCAAGTCAGAAAGGGCAAAGAGATTTTTTTTAGTTGTTTTTTGACGAAGAAGTGCACTGATTTCATCCTTACTTTTATCCATCTCTTCAATAACTGGATAATAAGCATTGCTAATAATCTCTAAACTGGCAAAAAGAAATTTGTAGATTGAAATAATTTCATGGCTTTCAAGATAGGTCGCCATGCGTTTAATCACATAAGTATTCTTGTGATTGCTGATAGTGATCAACCGTTGTTTTTCAACGATAAAGGTCATCGGAATCGCTTCATAATATTCCTTGTCTTTTTCTAAATCAAGAACATTATAAATGAAGGTTACCGTCCCCGTTTCACGGTTATAATCCATGTGGGCTCGTTCATTTCTATCTAGAGCATACTCGATGGTTTCCTTGTCCAATCCATAGACGTCAGAAAGATCTTCCATGTTTTTAATCTTGTCCACATCAAGGTCTATCCAGGTACAATTGTGACCTAGTTTTTTCTCTACAAATAGCATACTCTCTCCTTTACCAAACTCTTTCTATTGTACCACAAATCTGCTAAAATAGCAGACCTACTCTGTACGAGAGAAGTTGCTAACAACAGTGATATTTCGGTTAGGAACAAAATGAAGGGCTTGGTCGTCACTGCGAAGTTGGGTCGTACGAATTCCTACACTGACAACCTTTCCAGATACGGTAATAGGACCATTTGTGAGGACCACTTCGTCGCCCACATCGAGCTGGCGTTCAAAGAGGATGAAAAAGCCGTTGATGACATCGGATAGAAAGCCTTGTGCCCCCATCCCAATGGCAACCCCAGCAATTCCTGCCCCAGCAAGGAGGCTGGAAACTGGCAATCCTAAAATGGACAAGATACAGTAAATCAAAAAGAAATAAAGGGTGTAGTTAAAAATATTCTCAAGTAAACGAGAAATGGTCTTTTGTCTGCCTGCATCCCGATTTGAAAATTTAAGCGAGGGCTTGACAATCTTTCGGACAGTCGCATGAAGCATCTTTTTAGCTATATAAAACAACAGAAAGAGAATCAAAAGAGAGATCACCTTGGTCAAGACATTCTCTAATACAGTTGTTACATCCAATTTATCAAGATAACGTTGAAAAAATTCTTGCATACAAAACTCCTTTTTAGTATTATACCACAAATCATCCCGTTCAAATCCCTCATAAATATTCCGATATTCCCCCAAACTCAAAAAAAGACTTGCCTCAACGGCATATTTATACTATAATCATAAACAATACACTTTGAAGGAGACTATTATGAAAAGAATCATTCGAGCCTGGAACAAGGCCAGCCTCATCAAACGTATCCTAATCGGCATGCTTCTCGGAGCCTCTCTAGGGCTACTTTTTCCTAGTCTGTCGGGGCTCGGCATTCTCGGTGACCTATTCGTTGGGGGTCTGAAAGCCATCGCTCCTGTCTTGGTCTTTACCCTCGTCGCAAATGCCCTCTCACAACATCAAAAAGGGCAAGATACCAATATGAAGACCGTTATTTTTCTCTATCTACTCGGTACCTTTGCAGCTGCCTTGATTGCTGTACTGGCTAGTTTTCTCTTCCCAGTCCAGATTACTCTCAGCAGTGCGAGCACAGAGATTGCCCCACCAGACGGCATCGGTCAAGTTCTCAGCAACCTCCTGCTAAATCTCGTAGACAATCCCCTCAACGCCGTCGTCAAAGCTAACTATATTGGAATTCTATCATGGGCTGTTGTCTTTGGACTTGCTATGAGAGAAGCTAGCAAAAACAGCAAGGAATTGCTCAAAACCATGGCTGGTGTAACTTCCAAGATTGTGGAGTGGATTATCAATTTGGCACCTTTCGGAATTATGGGCTTGGTCTTCAAGACCATCTCTGATAAAGGAATTACCAGCCTTGCTAACTACGGAATTTTGCTAGGACTCTTGATTGCAACTATGGCTTTTGTGGCCCTTGTCATCAATCCCCTCATTGCCTTTCTCCTTATGAGAAAAAATCCTTATCCCCTTGTTTTTAAATGTTTGCGTGTCAGTGGAATTACAGCTTTCTTTACTCGTAGTTCTGCCGCTAATATCCCTGTCAACATGAAACTCTGCCAAGATCTTGGACTCAATCCAGATACCTACTCTGTTTCTATTCCCCTTGGCTCCACTATTAACATGGCTGGCGCAGCCGTAACCATTAACATTCTGACTCTAGCTGCAGTCAATACGCTAGGAATCTCTGTCGACTTTGGTACAGCTTTTGTGCTCAGTGTAGTGGCTGCCATTTCTGCCTGCGGAGCCTCTGGAATCGCTGGTGGATCACTCCTCCTCATTCCCGTCGCTTGTAGTCTCTTTGGGATTTCAAATGACGTTGCTATGCAGGTAGTCGGAGTTGGTTTTGTCATCGGTGTCGTCCAAGATTCCTGCGAAACTGCCCTGAACTCTTCTACCGACGTCCTCTTTACAGCAGTAGCTGAGTACGCGTCGGCACGTAAAAAATAGATTTTTTAAGACAAGTCTTCCAAGCCTTGTCTTTTATACTCTTATTCTAGTATTATAGGAAATTCTCATGTCTATCACCCAACGTACGACAAAACTGATCTTAGCGACCTGCCTTGCTTGTTTTCTCGCTTATTTTTTAGATTTATCGTCAGCAGTTTCAGCTGGAATTATCGCTCTCTTAAGCCTCTCCGACACGCGCAGAAGCACGCTGAAATTAGCCTGTAACCGCCTCTTTTCCATGCTCCTAGCACTGGCTATAGGTGTTCTAGTCTTTCAAATGACAGGTTATCACATTTGGAGTCTCGGCCTCTATCTGGCTCTCTACGTGCCCCTAGCCTATAAAATGGGCTGGGAAATCGGCATCACACCTAGCAGTGTCTTGGTCAGTCATCTCTTGGTACAGAAGTCTACCTCTCCAGAGCTCTTGCTTAATGAAGTGCTCCTCTTTCTCATCGGGACAAGCTTTGCTCTATTGGTCAACCTTTATATGCCCTCTCGTGAGAAAGCCATCCAAAGCTACCACCTTCAGGTCGAAGAAAAGTTAAAAGACATCCTGCTTCGTTTTAAATACTATCTGTCAAGAGGAGACGGACGCAATCAAGCCCAACTCGTTGATGAATTAGATGAGCTCCTTGATGAAGCCCTTAAGCTTGTCTATCTGGATCACTCAGACCACCTCTTTCACCAGACAGACTATCACATCCACTACTTTGAGATGAGACAGCGGCAAAGTCGTATCCTGCGAAATATGGCCCAGCAGATCAATACCTGCCACCTGGCCGCAAGTGAGAGTTTGATCTTGGCACAGCTCTTTTCAAAGATTGCTGCCCAGCTAAGCCAGACCAATCCTGCTCATGACCTACTTGGTGACATCGAACGCTATCTGCAAGTCTTCCGCAACCGGAATCTCCCTAAAACACGCGAGGAGTTTGAGACCCGTGCCACCCTCCTGCAACTACTACGCGAAGCTGAAACCTTCATTCAAGTCAAAGTTGATTTTTACCAGAAATATGGAAACTAGAAAAACCTCAGAAGAACTCACATACCATGATTTCTCTGGGGTTTTTAATTTACCTTTGACTTCAATTACCTTTACTATATGAAAAAATCCACGAATCGATACTATTCGTAAAACTTTATTAGTGGAGCGCCTAGCCAAGTTCCATAGAAACTTGGCGTTAGTTACTTAGGTTGTTACACATTCAAATAAATTTACTGAACTACGACACTGAGTTTTACAAATCGATTTCATTTGTAAAACGTGGTTACGACGGAAAAATCCACGAATCGATAATATTCGTGGATTTTTCCTAGTGAAGCGTTTAGGTAGACCGCCATAGCGGTTACCGTCAAATGACAGCAACTTTATGTTGCTAGTCATTTGTAACGATTTACATCTTTTCCTCCAACTCTACATCTGGATATTTATCCGCAAACCAGCGGAGGGCAAAATCGTTTTCAAAGAGGAAGACTGGTTGGTCGAAACGGTCTTTGGCTAAGATATTTCGGCTTGATGACATCCGTTCATCCAAGTCCTCAGGCTTGATCCAACGAACGGTCTTTTTACCCATTGGGCTCATGACCACTTCCGCATTGTACTCGCCTTCCATGCGGTGCTTAAAGACTTCAAACTGGAGTTGACCAACAGCGCCTAGCATGTACTCGCCCGTTTGGTAATTCTTATAAAGCTGAATAGCTCCTTCCTGCACCAATTGTTCAATCCCCTTGTGGAAGGATTTTTGTTTCATGACGTTCTTGGCAGAAACTTTCATGAAAATCTCAGGAGTAAAGGTTGGCAGTGGTTCAAATTCAAACTTGTTTTTCCCAACAGTTAGCGTATCCCCAACTTGATAAGTACCTGTATCATAAACCCCAATAATATCACCTGCCACGGCATTGGTCACATTCTCACGACTTTCCGCCATAAACTGAGTGACATTAGATAGTTTGGCAGTCTTCCCAGTACGAGGCAGATTGACACTCATGCCACGCTCAAATTCACCCGAAACGATACGGACAAAAGCGATACGGTCACGGTGACGAGGGTCCATGTTGGCTTGGATTTTAAAGACAAAGCCTGAAAAATCCTTGTCATAAGGATCGACAATCTCTCCGTCTGTCTTCTTGTGTCCATGAGGTTCTGGAGCAAACTTGAGAAAGGTCTCAAGGAAAGTCTGCACTCCAAAATTAGTGAGGGCTGAACCGAAGAAGACCGGGGTTAGCTCACCAGCTAAAATAGCTTCTTCCGAAAACTCATTTCCTGCTTCGTTCAAAAGCTCAATATCATCCTTGACTTGCTCATAAAATGGGTTACTTCCAAAGAGTTTGTCCCCTTCTTCCAGACTGGCAAAACGTTCATCCCCTTTATAAAGTTCCAAGCGTTGGTTATAAAGGTCATACAAGCCTTCAAAAGCTTTCCCCATCCCGATTGGCCAGTTCATTGGATAACTCGCAATACCTAGTACTTCTTCTAGTTCTTGCAAGAGATCCAGTGGCTCACGACCGTCACGGTCCAGCTTGTTCATAAAGGTAAAGACTGGAATGCCACGGTGCTTCACAACTTCAAACAATTTCTTGGTTTGGGCCTCAATACCCTTGGCAGAGTCCACGACCATGACCGCAGCATCCACCGCCATCAAGGTCCGATAGGTGTCTTCTGAGAAGTCCTCGTGCCCTGGCGTGTCTAGGATGTTGACGCGTTTGCCGTCGTAGTCAAACTGCATAACAGATGAAGTGACCGAAATCCCACGTTGTTTCTCGATATCCATCCAGTCAGACTTAGCAAAAGTCCCTGTTTTCTTACCTTTTACGGTACCAGCCTCACGAATCTCTCCCCCAAAATAGAGCAATTGCTCTGTAATAGTCGTTTTACCCGCGTCCGGGTGAGAGATAATGGCAAAAGTACGGCGTTTCTTGATTTCTTCTTGAATAGTCATAAGTTCTCTTTCTTTGATTTTCTATTTTAGTTGTTTCAGTAGCTAAGAATGATTTTTACATTGGATTTTACCATTCCTTTCAACTCTCCATTATATCGGATTTTGGGGAGTTTTTCAATCATCCATCAGACCAAAAACGAGGCTAGACTTTGACATCCTTTCTCTTTTTCCACCGTTTTTTGAACAAGATATCAAAAAGAAGCAAAGCTAGAGAAAGAATAACCGACACAAGGAGGTACTTTATCCATAGAGGAGCATTCGAGATAAATGGTGTATCCCTTAAGAGGCCATAATTTCCACCAGTCACCTGATTAACCCCAACTAGAAAGAGATTGAGGATAAAGGTATAGGCTACAATCATATATTTCTTAAGTAAGGTCTTGTCATAGTGATTCATCAAGTAAATCAAGGAATTGACCAAAAGGGCATAGTGTCCAATCAAAAATGAAAAACTGGTGATATGGGGAAAGTCATAGGGGTCAAAAACGGGGTAAACCAAGGCAAAGACCGCTCCACTTGCTCCTAAGAGGGCAAAAAATTGCTTGCTCCGCCATTTATCTGGCAAGAAAACCACCGCAAACATAGCCAAACGGCAATGATAAAAAGGGAGACTGTTTGAAAATGGAATCCCAAAACCAACATACCAGCTATATAGGGCTAGTAACTGGAGGATCTGAATCCCCTTAAACAAGCGGACAAATTTCGGATTTTTGTGATAAGCAAGTGCTCCATAAATACAAAGCACTAGAGTAAGCATCATAATCCCATACCAAAAGAGGGAAATGGGAGGAGGAACCGTCTGAGATCTAGTGATAAATTGATGGAACATATTTTTATCCTAACCCTTATTTTCTCTATTCTCTAGTTTAACCATTATAGCGAATTAAAAGCGATTTTTCAATTTCTATTTCTTTTCAGTTCGGCTCCCTTATTTATAGGAAAATATGGTAAAATAGAACAGACTAAAAATCATCATTTCACGAAAGGATGCAAGATGAAAATTACGCAAGAAGAGGTGACACACGTTGCCAATCTTTCAAAATTAAGATTCTCTGAAGAAGAAACTGCTGCCTTTGCGACAACCTTGTCTAAAATTGTTGACATGGTTGAATTGCTGGGCGAAGTCGACACAACTGGTGTCGCACCTACTACGACCATGGCTGACCGCAAGACCGTACTTCGCCCTGATGTGGCCGAAGAAGGGACAGACCGTGACCGCTTGTTTAAAAACGTACCTGAAAAAGAAAACTACTATATCAAGGTACCAGCTATCCTAGATGATGGAGGAGATGCCTAATGACTTTTAATAACAAAACCATTGAAGAGTTGCACAATCTCCTTGTCTCTAAGGAAATTTCAGCAACTGAATTGACCCAAGCCACGCTTGAAGATATCAAGTCTCGCGAGACAGCTATCAACGCTTTTGTCACCATTGCTGAAGACCAAGCCCTTGCTCAAGCTAAAGCTATTGACGAGACTGGAATCGACGCGGATAATGTTCTTTCAGGAATTCCACTGGCTGTTAAGGATAATATCTCTACCGACGGCATCCTCACAACTGCTGCCTCAAAAATGCTCTACAACTACGAGCCAATCTTTGATGCAACAGCCGTTGCCAATGCAAAAGCCAAGGGCATGATCGTTGTTGGAAAAACCAACATGGACGAGTTTGCCATGGGTGGATCAGGTGAAACTTCTCACTACGGTGCCACTAAAAATGCTTGGGACCACAGCAAGGTTCCTGGTGGTTCATCAAGTGGTTCTGCTGCAGCTGTAGCTTCAGGTCAAGTTCGCTTGTCACTTGGTTCTGATACTGGTGGTTCTATCCGCCAGCCTGCTGCCTTTAACGGGATCGTTGGTCTCAAACCAACCTACGGAACAGTTTCTCGTTTCGGTCTCATTGCCTTTGGTAGCTCTTTAGACCAGATTGGACCTTTTGCTCCAACTGTTAAAGAAAATGCCCTCTTGCTCAACGCGATTGCTAGCGAAGATGCTAAAGACTCTACTTCTGCTCCTGTCCGCATTGCTGACTTTACTTCAAAAATCGGTCAAGATATCAAAGGCATGAAAATCGCTTTGCCTAAGGAATACCTTGGTGAAGGGATTGACCCAGAGGTTAAGGAAACCATTCTGAATGCCGCTAAACACTTTGAAAAACTTGGTGCCATCGTCGAAGAAGTTAGCCTTCCTCACTCTAAATACGGTGTTGCCGTTTACTACATTATCGCTTCATCAGAAGCCTCATCAAACTTGCAACGCTTTGACGGTATCCGTTACGGCTACCGCGCAGAAAATGCAAGCAACCTTGATGAAATCTATGTAAACAGCCGTAGCCAAGGTTTCGGTGAAGAAGTGAAACGCCGTATCATGCTAGGTACTTTCAGTCTTTCATCAG
The DNA here is from genome assembly GCF_013276505.1 of Streptococcus sp. 5905. NCBI lineage: Bacteria > Bacillati > Bacillota > Bacilli > Lactobacillales > Streptococcaceae > Streptococcus > Streptococcus sp. 5905. The sequence continues at coordinate 136,884 of NZ_VMLC01000001.1, read as the reverse complement.
GTTACTACGATGCCTACTACAAGAAAGCTGGTCAAGTCCGTACCCTCATCATCCAAGATTTCGAAAAAGTCTTTGCGGATTACGACTTGATCTTGGGACCAACCGCTCCAAGTGTTGCCTATGATTTGGACTCACTCAACCACGACCCAGTTGCCATGTACTTGGCTGACCTTTTGACCATCCCTGTCAACTTGGCTGGTCTCCCAGGAATTTCGATTCCTGCTGGATTCTCTCAAGGTCTACCTGTCGGTCTCCAATTGATCGGTCCTAAGTACTCTGAGGAAACCATTTACCAAGCTGCTGCTGCTTTTGAAGCAACAACAGACTACCACAAACAACAACCCGTGATTTTTGGAGGTGACAACTAATGAACTTTGAAACAGTCATTGGACTTGAAGTCCACGTAGAGCTCAACACCAATTCAAAAATCTTCTCACCTACTTCTGCCCACTTCGGAAACGACCAAAATGCCAACACCAACGTGATTGACTGGTCTTTCCCTGGCGTACTACCTGTCCTCAATAAAGGTGTCGTCGATGCCGGTATCAAGGCAGCTCTTGCCCTCAACATGGACATCCACAAAAAGATGCACTTTGACCGCAAGAACTATTTCTATCCTGATAATCCAAAAGCCTACCAAATTTCTCAGTTTGATGAGCCAATCGGCTACAACGGATGGATTGAAGTGGAGCTAGAAGACGGTACGACCAAGAAAATCGGTATCGAACGCGCCCACCTAGAAGAAGATGCTGGTAAAAACACCCACGGTACAGATGGCTACTCTTATGTTGACCTCAACCGCCAAGGGGTACCATTGATTGAGATTGTATCTGAAGCTGACATGCGCTCGCCAGAAGAAGCCTATGCTTATCTAACAGCCCTAAAGGAAGTCATCCAGTACGCTGGTATTTCTGACGTTAAGATGGAAGAAGGCTCTATGCGTGTGGATGCCAACATCTCCCTTCGTCCTTATGGACAAGAAAAATTCGGTACCAAGACTGAGTTAAAAAACCTCAACTCCTTCTCAAATGTTCGCAAGGGTCTCGAATACGAAGTCCAACGTCAGGCTGAAATCCTTCGCTCAGGTGGTCAAATCCGCCAAGAAACACGCCGTTACGATGAAGCTAACAAGGCAACTATCCTCATGCGTGTCAAAGAAGGTGCTGCAGACTACCGCTACTTCCCAGAACCAGACCTCCCACTCTTTGAAATCTCAGACGAGTGGATTGAGGAAATGCGCACTGAATTGCCAGAGTTTCCAAAAGAACGCCGTGCGCGCTACGTTGCTGACCTTGGCTTGTCAGACTATGACGCTAGCCAGTTAACTGCAAACAAAGTCACTTCTGATTTCTTTGAAAAAGCTGTTGCCCTCGGTGGCGATGCCAAACAAGTCTCTAACTGGCTCCAAGGTGAAGTCGCTCAGTTCTTGAATGCTGAAGGCAAAACACTAGAACAAATCGAATTGACACCAGAAAACTTGGTTGAAATGATTGCCATCATCGAAGATGGTACCATCTCCTCTAAGATTGCCAAGAAAGTCTTTGTCCATCTGGCTAAAAATGGCGGTGGCGCGCGTGAATACGTGGAAAAAGCTGGATTGGTGCAAATCTCTGATCCAGATGTTCTGATTCCAATCATCCACCAAGTCTTTGCGGATAACGAAGCAGCTGTTGCCGACTTCAAATCAGGTAAACGCAACGCAGACAAGGCCTTCACAGGATTCCTTATGAAAGCAACCAAAGGCCAAGCCAACCCACAAGTCGCCCTTAAACTCCTTGCACAGGAATTGACGAAGTTGAAAGAAAGTGAGTAATTTACTCTTTATACACTTTTTTCTACTTTTAAGACGAGAATGAGACAAGGAGAATAAATGAACAAATTTTTACGATTGCTATTTGTCTTAGTCATCATCGCTATGTTAGGCGCTTCTATACTACAAATTTTCTTTCCATCGTACATGGGAAGCCACTCCGGGTACGGAATATCTGCTGGTTGGCAACGAGAAATTGGAATATGGAATTTAGCTGTATTGATTATTATTCTCGCTGTCAATATTAAATACGATTGGTTCTATCTACGAATCGCACTTCTTGCTCTCATTATTGGCGGAATTGGAATAGGAACAAATCACTTACTCAATTATATGGAGTATCACTCTCCTGTAAATGCTATCGGTGCTTTTGAAAATTACTTGCTAGTAATAGGATGGATTGTGGGATGGCTCATCGAGCGCCATTCCATAAAGAAGCTAAATGCTAGTAAATAACGCCTAGTATATATTAGATGATTTTTAAAGGTTATTAAATAGTTTAATAATCATTCGAGTTATAAAATCCACCTTTTCAATAACCCCAATGACAATCAAGATACCTTTAGCGAACTTGCTAAACGAGAGGTCAACAAGGTTTGGACAGGTCTCTACGGGATTGAAGCAACCAATATCTTTCTTAAAGACCTCAGCTACTACCAAGAAAGTCTTTGTCCACCTAGCTAAAAATGGCGGTGGCGCGCGTGAATACGTGGAAAAAGCGGGCTTGGTGCAAATCTCTGATCCAAATATTCTGATTCCAATCATTCACCAAATCTTCGCAGATAATGAAGCAGCCGTTGCCGACTTCAAGTCCGGTAAACGCAACGCAGACAAGGCCTTCACAGGCTTCCTCATGAAGGCAACCAAAGGACAAGCCAACCCACAAGTTGCCCTTAAACTACTCGCCCAGGAATTGGCCAAGTTGAAAGAGAACTAGACAGAAAAAACCAGCCCTAAGGTTGGTTTTTTCTTCTCTACCAACTCCCAATAACTATTTTGGCTTTATTTCCAGAGCATTTTATGGTAAAATGAAGAGTAATAATATTTATTAAAGAGGTAAAAACATGATTGAAGCAAGTAAATTAAAAGCTGGTATGACCTTTGAAACAGCTGACGGAAAATTGATCCGCGTTTTGGAAGCTAGCCACCACAAACCAGGTAAAGGAAACACAATCATGCGTATGAAATTGCGTGATGTCCGTACTGGTTCTACATTTGACACAAGCTACCGTCCAGAGGAAAAATTTGAACAAGCCATCATCGAGACTGTTCCAGCTCAATACTTGTACAAAATGGATGACACAGCTTACTTCATGAATACAGAAACTTACGACCAATACGAAATTCCAGTCGTAAACGTTGAAAATGAATTGCTTTACATCCTTGAAAACTCAGAAGTGAAGATCCAATTCTACGGAACTGAAGTGATCGGTGTTACCGTTCCTACTACTGTCGAATTGACAGTTGCAGAAACTCAACCATCTATCAAAGGTGCTACTGTTACAGGTTCTGGTAAACCAGCAACTATGGAAACTGGACTTGTCGTAAACGTTCCAGACTTCATCGAAGCAGGACAAAAACTCGTTATCAACACTGCAGAAGGAACTTACGTTTCTCGTGCCTAATCTCTAGAAAGAGGTCATTCTATGGGAATTGAAGAACAACTTGGCGAAATCGTTATCGCCCCACGTGTACTTGAAAAAATCATTGCTATTGCTACAGCAAAAGTAGAGGGTGTACACTCTTTTTCAAACAAATCAGTGTCTGATACCCTTTCAAAACTTTCTCTCGGTCGTGGCGTTTATCTTAAAAACGTGGACGAAGAACTCACAGCAGATATCTACCTCTATCTTGAGTATGGAGTAAAAGTTCCTAAGGTAGCTGTTGCTATCCAGAAAGCTGTCAAAGATGCAGTCCGCAATATGGCTGATGTAGAACTCACTGCTATCAATATCCACGTTGCAGGTATCGTTCCAGATAAAACACCAAAACCTGACTTGAAAGACTTGTTTGACGAGGACTTCCTCAATGACTAGTCCACTATTAGAATCTAGACGTGAGCTCCGTAAATGCGCTTTTCAAGCTCTCATGAGCTTGGAGTTTGATACAGATGTCGAAACTGCTTGTCGTTTCGCCTACACACACGATCATGAAGATACGGATGTGCAACTTCCAGCCTTTTTGACAGAGCTCGTTTCTGGTGTTCAAACTAAAAAGGAAGAGCTAGACAAGCAAATCACACAGCATTTAAAAGCAGGTTGGACCATTGAACGTTTAACGCTCGTGGAGAGAAACCTCCTTCGCTTGGGAGTCTTTGAAATCACTTCATTTGACACCCCTCAGCTAGTTGCTGTTAATGAAGCTATCGAGCTTGCAAAGAACTTCTCAGATCAAAAATCTGCCCGTTTTATCAATGGGCTGCTCAGCCAGTTTGTAACAGAAGAACAGTAAATAGAAAAAGTGTTTGACAAATATCAAACACTTTTTTTGCTACCCACTATCTTAAAAAGTGGTAATAGATGTAATTGTAAATAAAAATCCATATAGGTTTTGCATAGTTGAGAAAGTTGAAAAAACTATGGCACAGGATGGTCAATCGAAGATTGTCTGTAGAACGATAGACAAGAGCGAAAAAGAAACCAATCAGACTATAATATAATAAACTAATTGGGTCTCGGTGAGATAGTATCAAATGACTAAGCCCAAAGATAAGGCCTGATAAGATGACATCTAAATAGTACTTTGACTTAGGAAAGAAGGTGTTCATAAAATACCCACGATCAAACGTCTCTTCCAAAATAGGACCAATAACGACTGTTAAGATAAAACTAAGAACTGTAGATAAAAAAGTTGGTTGTCCATTTGAAAGAATCACCGCAAAATAGACATCATGAATATTCCTAGCATTAATCAAATGAGCATAGCGTGTCCAAAAATTACCGAGAATCTGATGAACCACATAACATGCAAATAAGTAAAAGATAGTTGACCAGTTCCAGCTCTTTTTCTCAAAGATAAAGAGCATCTTTTGCTTTTTTAACCACCAAATTAATAGAAGGCAAATTCCTACTAATCCTATTGTTAAAATAAGAGAATAGACATCAGCGCCTAACCCTAAAATGATTGCCACATACAATCCAATTGTTTGTGGTAAATAGGTAGATAGTAAAATAATAAGCAAAAATATTCCAAATTGTCTTAGTTTCTTTGTGTTTCTCATCGTACTTTTTTTGAAAGATTCTCCTGCTCGGAAGCCGTACTTCCAAGCATCTCTATAAGAATTAAGTGCCTCTTGCCCCATATAGGGTGCAAATTCTCTATAATATAACCGCCTACCATAACCATCTTCCCAAACAGCAAGACCATCTGGAACTTGGTCTAAGTCTTCAGACGAAAGAACTGTAAATGTTTCTGTACCTGTCATATTAAGTACCTTCTTAAAATATTGTTGTAGGCTCACATCTACAGTATACATCTTTTTGTCTATTTTATAGTCCATCTCCTCATCTGACAATTTTTCGTCCTGAATTGCATTTTTCCATAAAAAATGAGACCTTTCTAGTCTCATTTAGTCATTCTTAGTATTTTCTAAAGCGTTGGTAACGTTCTTCGATAAGTTGGTCGAGTGGTAGTTCTTGCAACCTATCTAGTTCTGCACGCAATTCATTTTTAACACGAGCTTGCAGTTCCTTACTGGAGAGGCCTGCTTCTGAGATTACCTTGTCTACGATTCCCATTTCTAGGAGTTCGTGTGAAGTGATTTTCATCAACTCTGCCGCCTCCATGGCACGACTCCCATCCTTCCAAAGGATAGAGGCAAAGCCTTCTGGACTGAGCACGGCATAGATCGAATTTTCCAGCATCCAGACACGGTCAGCTACGGCTAGTGCTAATGCACCTCCAGATCCTCCTTCACCAATAATAATCGCAATGATTGGAACCTTGAGGTCACTCATTTCCATCAGGTTTCGGGCAATTGCTTCCCCTTGTCCACGTTCCTCAGCTCCAACACCTGGGTAAGCACCCGCCGTATTGATAAAGGTCACAACTGGACGGCCAAACTTCTCTGCCTGTTTCATCAGGCGAAGAGCCTTGCGATAGCCTTCTGGATGAGGTTGCCCAAAATTTCGTTTGAGGTTGTCATGAAGACTTTTCCCCTTTTGGATACCGACGACTGTGACTGCTTGGTCACCTAACCAGCCAATTCCACCAATGACCGCACCATCGTCTCGGAAAGAGCGATCTCCATGCAATTCGATAAATTCATCGAAGATTCCATTGGCAAAATCAAGTGCGGTCAAGCGACTCTGCTCGCGTGCCTCTCTGACTATTTTTGCAATATTCATCCGCGACTTCCTCCATGCAATCTTACTAATTTAGCAATTGCTTCAGGCAATTCTCTCCGTTTAACAATTGCATCAACAAATCCATGTTCAAGCAAAAATTCTGCCTTTTGGAAGTCATCTGGCAAGGTCTCACGAACTGTATTTTCGATAACACGACGCCCAGCAAAACCAACCAAACTCTGAGGCTCCGCCAGGATAATATCACCTTCCATAGCAAAAGAAGCGGTCACCCCACCTGTTGTCGGATCGGTTAAAATAGTTAGGTAAAAAAGTCCTGCCTTGGAATGACGTTGAACTGCCGCAGAAATCTTAGCCATCTGCATCAAGCTCAGGATTCCTTCTTGCATACGGGCTCCACCAGAAGCTGTGAAAAGTACGACTGGCAAATTTTCTACCGTTGCATACTCTAACAAGCGCGTGATTTTTTCACCCACAACGGTTCCCATAGAAGCCATGATAAAGTTAGAATCCATGATCCCAAGGGCAACTTTTTGTCCCTTGATGCTAGCTGTACCAGTCAGTACTGCTTCATCCAAACCTGTCTTTTCACGCATAGTAGCTAGTTTTTTCTGGTAACCAGGAAAGTTTAATGGATCTTGAGTTTCAATACCTGTAAACATTTCCACAAAGCTGTCAGAATCAATCGTCAAATCCAAGCGTTCCTGAGCTGAAATACGGAAAGTATAGCTACAATGGGGACAAATTCGTTCGCTCCCAAGATCCTTTTGGTAAATGGTGTGTTTACAACCAGGACACTGAGAGAAGAGTTCATCCGGAACCTCAGGCTTGGCTTGTGGTTTCTGCCTTACGGAACGGTTAGGATTGATCCGAATATACTTATCCTTTTTACTAAATAGAGCCATAACTCCCCCTTTTAGTTCTCATACTATTTGAAAGTCTATTCCTTTTCTTGGTATTTTGGCAAGAAAGTTTCCATCAAGAAGGAAGTATCGTAGTCACCAGCGATAACTCGGCGGTCTGAAATCAGATCCAACTGGAACTCTGCATTGGTTTGCACTCCTTCAATATCAAGTTCATAAAGTGCCCGTTGCATCTTCATAAGAGCGTCAAAACGATTCTCCCCATGAACAATGATTTTAGCAATCATACTATCATAGTAAGGAGGAATGGTATAGCCTGGATAGACTGCCGAGTCCACGCGCAAGCCAACTCCACCACTTGGTAGATAGAGATTGGTAATTTTCCCTGGACTTGGGGCAAAGTTAAATGCTGGATTTTCTGCATTGATCCGGCACTCGATAGCATGACCTCGTAGGACGATATCTTCTTGTTTGAAAGGTAAAGGTTGCCCGGCCGCAATGCGAATCTGTTCCTTCACGATATCAACACCTGAAACAAACTCTGTGACTGGGTGTTCAACTTGCACTCGAGTATTCATTTCCATGAAGTAGAAATTGCCACTCGCTTCATCAAGAAGAAATTCAATCGTCCCTGCATTTTCATAGCCTACAGACTCTGCTGCACGAACGGCTGCTGCACCAATTTCATTACGAAGGGTTTTGCCAATCGCAATAGATGGGCTTTCTTCTAAGACCTTTTGGTTATTCCGTTGGAGTGAACAGTCCCGTTCACCAAGATGGACAACATGACCCTCTTGATCTGCAAGAATCTGAACTTCGATATGACGAGCTGGATAAATCACACGCTCAAGATACATAGCGCCATTTCCAAAGTTGGCCTTGGCTTCACTAGATGCTGTCTCAAAGGCTGCGACCAAGTCTTCTGCCTTTTCAACCTTACGAATCCCTTTTCCACCACCACCTGCCGATGCCTTAAGCATGACTGGATAGCCAATTTTTTCTGCAACTGCAAGGGCCTCTTCAGCCGTGTGGACTTCACCATCAGATCCTGGAATAACTGGAACACCAGCCTTGATCATTTGCTCACGCGCATTGATCTTATCTCCCATGGTATCCATCACAGCTCCAGAAGGACCGATGAACTTAATCCCTACTTCATCACACATCGTGGCAAACTTGGAGTTTTCGCTAAGGAAACCAAAACCTGGGTGGATGGCTTCTGCTTCAGTCAAGACTGCAGCAGATAAAATAGCGTTGATATTGAGATAAGATTCTGTCGCCTTACCAGGTCCGATACAGATAGCTTCATCCGCTAGGAGTGTGTGAAGAGCTTCCTTATCAGCAGTTGAATAAACTGCCACGGTCGCAATGCCCAATTCACGCGCAGCTCGAATAATGCGAACCGCAATCTCACCACGGTTGGCAATCAAAATTTTACGAAACATGGAGAACCTCCTTAGTTTCCAATTGCAAAGGTAAGAGTACCACTCGCTGCAAGCTTACCATCTACTTCAGCCTTTGCTTCAACCACAGCAATCGTACCACGACGTTTGACAAAAGTAGCTGTCATGACTAATTGATCACCTGGTACAACTTGCTTCTTGAACTTAACCTTGTCCATGCCAGCATAGAAGACCAGTTTCCCTTTATTTTCAGGTTTGGACAATTCCAAGACACCAGCAGTCTGGGCCAAGGCTTCCATGATAAGAACACCTGGCATGACTGGGTATTGAGGAAAATGACCATTGAAGAAAGGTTCGTTGATAGTCACATTTTTAATGGCAACAATGGTATCCTCGCTCACTTCCAAGACACGGTCCACTAGGAGCATAGGGTAGCGATGGGGTAGAGCTTCTTTGATTCCTTGAATATCGATCATTTGATACGTACCAATCCTTTACCGAACTCAACCATTTCTTCATTTGAAACGAGAATTTCTGTCACCATACCATCCTTAGGTGCAGGAATCTCATTCATGACCTTCATGGCTTCGATGATCACCAAAGTCTGGCCTTTTTTAACACTGTCTCCAACTGTGACGAAGGCAGGTTTATCTGGTCCAGCAGCCAAGTAAGCCACCCCTACAAGTGGGCTCTCAACAACATCACCCTCCGGAGCAACCGTCGTTTCAGCTGGTGCTGGAGCTTCTTCCACAGTACTCTCTACTGGAGTTGAAGGGGCAGAAACTACTGGACTAGCAACCACTGCAGCTGGCGCTGGAACAATTTGAGCTGGAGCTTCAGAAGCCATTCTTGCTTCATTCTTACTGAACTGCAATTCGTCCGCTCCGTTTTTATAAGAAAATTCTCTCAAACTTGATTGGTCAAATTGAGCCATCAAGTCCTTGATCTCATTTAAATTCATAATTATTTATTCTCCCAACGTTTGAAAGCAAGAACCGCATTGTGTCCACCAAAACCAAAAGTATTTGAAATAGCATAAGGGATTTCTTGCTCCAAGCCTTGTCCATAAACGACATTCGCTTCGATATAGTCTGACAACTCGCTTGTTCCAGCTGTTTTTGGCACGAAGTTATGGCGCATTGCTTCGATTGTAGCGATTGCTTCTACCGCTCCTGCAGCTCCAAGCAAGTGTCCTGTAAATGACTTGGTTGAAGATACAGGTACTTCTTTACCAAGAACAGCTACGATCGCACCACTTTCTCCTTTTTCATTAGCAGGAGTTGAAGTTCCGTGGGCATTGACATAAGCCACTTGCTCTGGAGAAATCTCTGCCTCTTCCAAAGCCAATTTAATTGCCTTGATGGCACCTTGACCTTCTGGATGAGGTGAAGTCATATGATAAGCATCACAAGTATTTCCATAACCAACCACTTCAGCCAAGATAGTTGCACCACGTTTTTCAGCGTGTTCCAGACTTTCAAGCACCAACATACCAGATCCTTCTCCCATCACAAAACCATTACGATCTTTGTCAAATGGAATAGAAGCACGGGTAGGATCTTCTGTCGTAGAAAGAGCTGTCAGAGCTTGGAAACCAGCAATGGCAAATGGAGTGATAGAAGCTTCTGATCCTCCAACTAACATGACATCTTGGAAACCAAACTTGATAGAGCGGAAGGCATCCCCAATCGCATCATTTGATGAGGCACAGGCTGTATTGATTGATTTACAGATACCGTTTGCTCCGAAACGCATCGCAACATTTCCTGAAGCCATATTCGGCAAGGCTTTTGGAAGTGTCATTGGTTTAACGCGTTTTGGACCTTTTTCATGAAGACGGATAACCTGATCTTCGATTTCTTTAATTCCCCCAATGCCAGAAGCCACGATGACGCCAAAGCGATCTTTATCGATTGCTTCTACATCAAGATTAGCATTTGTCACCGCTTCTTGAGCCGCATACAAGGCATACAAAGAATAGTTGTCAAAACGGTTGGTATCTTTTTTGACGAAGTATTTATCAAATGGGAAATCTTGAACTTCTGCCGCATTGTGCACAGCAAAGTCGCTGTGGTCAAACTTAGTGATTTCTCCAATTCCAATCTTCCCAGTTTGCAAACTGTTCCAAAATTCCTCTGGAGTATTTCCGATTGGAGAGGTCAATCCGTAACCTGTTACTACAACTCGATTTAGTTTCATCTGTCTTACCTATATCTTTCCTTATTTTTTACATGCTAAGTCCGCCATCAACAGCGAGAACTTGTCCAGTCAAATAATCCTGTCCAGCCAGGAACACTGTAGCATCTGCGATATGTTCTGCTTGACCGAAATGTTTCATTGGGATTTGGGCCAATGTCGCTTCCTTGACCTTATCAGACAAAACAGCAGTCATATCCGACTCGATCATTCCTGGTGCAAGAGCATTTACGCGCACATTACGATTGGCAACTTCACGTGCAACCGACTTGGTAAAACCAATCAAACCTGCTTTAGAAGCCGCATAGTTGGCTTGTCCGATATTTCCCATCAAACCGACCACACTAGACATGTTGATGATCGCACCTTCACGTGCCTTGATCATCTGTTTCAAGACTGCTTGCGTCATGTTGAAGGCACCTGTCAAGTTGATCTTAATCACTTTTTCAAAGTCTTCTTCGGTCATCTTGAGCATAAGCGTATCTTGAGTGATCCCAGCATTGTTGACCAAAACATCAACAGAACCGAGTTCTGCAATCGCTTGATCTACCATACGCTTGGCATCTGCAAAGTCTGAAACATCACCTGATATCGGTACTACTTTGACACCATAGTTTGAAAACTCAGCCAGCAATTCTTCTGAAATTGCTCCGCGACTATTCAAGACTACATTCGCACCTAGTTGGGCAAATTTGTGAGCAATGGCAAGTCCGATACCACGACTTGAACCTGTTACAAAGACATTTTTGTTTGTAAGTTGCATTCTATTTCTCCTATTTCCTGTTGTATTTTGTGGGAGAAGGGATCATTAGTTTCCTAACAAAGCATCCAAGCTTGCTTGGTCTTCAACGTTAGCTAGCTGAGCTGTTTTATCGATTTTTTTGACAAAGCCTGACAGGACCTTTCCAGGGCCAATTTCAATAAAGTTGGTTACCCCAGCATCCTGCATCACAGCAATACTTTCATAAAAACGAACAGGTTCTTTGACCTGACGCGTCAAAAGCTCTTGGATTCGATCTTTTTCCATAACAGTAGCTTCCGTATTGCCAACTAGTGGGCAAGTGAAATCAGCGAAACTCACTCCCTCAAGAGCTTCAGCTAGTTGCTGACTGGCTGGTTCAAGAAGGGCTGTATGGAAAGGACCAGATACATTTAGGGGGATCAATCGTTTGGCTCCTGCTTCTTGCAAGAGTTGGACCGCATGGTCAACTGCAGCCACCTCTCCACCAATGACGATTTGGCTTGGAGTATTGTAGTTAGCTGGAGTCACTATGCCGACTTTAGAAGCAGTTTTGCAAGCTTCCTCAATCACTTCAACTGGAGTATTAAGAACGGCAACCATCTTCCCAGAGCCTGCAGGTGCAGCCTCTTCCATATAAGCACCACGCTTAGCAACCAAGGCAACTGCATCCTCAAAGTCCAAGGCACCACTTGCTACAAGAGCAGAATATTCTCCAAGAGACAATCCTGCTACCATATCTGGCTGGTAGCCTTTTTCTTTCAATAGTCGGTAAATAGCAACCGAAGTCGCTAAAATAGCTGGTTGCGTATAGCGAGTCTGGTTTAACTTGGCTTCTTCCTTATCAATCAAATCACGAAGGTCATAACCCAAAACCTGACTGGCTTGGTCAAGTGTTTCCTTGACGATAGGATAGTGGTCATAGAGGTCTCGTCCCATCCCTAGATACTGAGCACCTTGACCCGCAAATAGAAAGGCTGTTTTAGTCATTTCTTACAACTCCTGCCCAACGAGAGGCTTCTTCTTGAATTTTTTTGGCTGCGCCATAGTATAGATCTTTTAGGATTTCTTCGACAGTTTCCTCTTTAGAAACCAAACCAGCGATCTGACCTGCCATGACAGATCCACCTTCTACATCTCCATGAACAACGGCTTTAGCAAGAGCACCAGCTCCCATTTGTTCAAAGATTTCCAAATCTGGATTTTCTTGTTTAAAGGCATCTTTTTCAGCCTGCTCAAAGTCACGTGTCAACTGATTTTTAATAGCACGAACAGCATGTCCAAAGTGTTGAGCGGAAATTGTCGTATCGATATCACGCGCTTTGAGGATTTTTTCCTTGTAGTTTGGATGAGCGTTTGATTCCTTAGCTACTACGAAACGTGTACCAACTTGAACGGCCTCAGCACCAAGCATAAAGCCTGCAGCGACACCTTCACCGTCCGCAATTCCTCCAGCTGCGATAACTGGAATTGAAACAGCTGCAGCAACTTGGCGTACCAAGGTCATCGTTGTTAATTTCCCAATATGTCCACCGGCTTCCATTCCTTCTGCAATAACTGCATCTGCACCGATTTTTTCCATGCGTTTTGCCAAAGCAACACTTGGAACAACAGGAATAACTGTAATTCCTGCATCATGGAAACGAGTCATGTATTTACTTGGATTTCCTGCACCAGTTGTAACCACCTTGACCCCTTCTTCAATCACGAGATCAACGATGTCTTCTACAAAAGGTGACAAGAGCATGATGTTGACACCAAAAGGTTTGTCCGTAAGTGATTTGATTTTATCGATATTAGCCTTTACGACCTCTTTAGGTGCATTCCCACCACCAATGATCCCTAGACCACCAGCTTTTGATACCGCACCAGCCAAGTCACCATCTGCAACCCAGGCCATTCCTCCTTGAAAAATAGGATAATCAATGTTCAATAATTCTGTAATACGTGTTTTCATAGTGCCTCCATCATTCCTTGCTTACGTAATAGTTCGATGAGTTTATCATTTGAGTCTCAAACTATTACCTAAACAAGAGGGAGCGGGTCTCCCCTACTCCTTCTAGTAATATGTTAATTATTTTGTTTGCTCTTCAACGTAGGCAACCAAGTCACCAACTGTTTTCAAGTTATCTTCTGCTTCGATTTGGATATCGAAAGCATCTTCAATTTCAGAGATTACTTGGAACAAGTCCAATGAATCTGCATCCAAATCATCAAAAGTAGATTCAAGTGTTACTTCTGATGCGTCTTTTCCAAGTTCTTCAACGATAATTTCTTGTACTTTTTCAAATACTGCCATGATAGGACTCCTTTAAAATATAAAAAATTTATAACTATGTGTTTACCACATGATTACCTAGATTGTAAGAATGAGTGTGCCCCATGTCAAACCTCCGCCGAAGCCTGATAGGAGAATCGTCTGGCTACCATCTAAACGGATCATGCCATTCTCCACACACTCTGAGAGCAAAATCGGGATACTTGCTGCACTGGTATTTCCATACTCCATCATATTGGCAGGAAGCTTGTCTCGGTCTACACCGATTTTCTTAGCCATCTTATCCAAAATGCGGATATTTGCCTGATGAAGCAAGAGATAATCCAATTCCGATGCTGCGATTGGACCATTTTCAATGGTTTCTTTGATCGATCTAGCAACATCACGATTTGCAAAATCAAAAACTGCTCGTCCATCCATCTTCAAAAAAGCAGGAACTGCCTCTTGATCTGAGAAAGGAGAAGCCAAAGCCGTTTGGCCATAGGTCAAACACTCGCTCCGAGAGCCATCCGTATAGAGACTTTCCACAAGGAAGTGCCGTGTTTCGCTCGTTTCCAAGAGAACCCCACCTGCACCATCTCCAAAGAGAACAGCTGTCGAACGATCTGACCAATCAACCGCCTTAGACAAGGTCTCAGCTCCGATAACAATCCCTTTTTGGAACTGTCCAGCTGTCAGAAACTTCTCAGCAGTTGAGAGAGCAAATACAAAGCCACTGCAAGCTGCCGTCAGATCAAAGGCGAAAGCTCTATGCGCTCCGATATTTGCCTGAACCCGAGCTGCCGTAGAAGGCATCATCGAATCAGGAGTAATCGTCGCTACAATGATAAAATCAATCTGATCCGCTTTTATGCTCGCCTTAGCCAGCAAGTCTTTGGCAACTTCTGTCGCCAAATCACTCGTTGACTCCGTTTTTGAAATATGTCTCTGTTTAATTCCTGTCCGACTTGAAATCCACTCATCGCTTGTATCCATGATTTGAGCCAAGTCCTGATTAGTGACCACTTGCTCTGGAACATAATGAGCAACCTGGCTTATTTTTGCAAAAGCCATTATTTCAAATCCTCCAAAAATTGATAAAGGTTAGTCAAGCCCCTGCCCATCACTTCTATTTCTTCAGAACTCATACCATCGATAATTTTCTCGACCATGGCCTTGTGGAAACGTTTATGAAGGCGGTGAACCAAACGACCTTTCTTTGTCAAATGCAGATAGACCACACGACGATCCTGATCAGAACGAATGCGCTCAACATAACCTTTTCTTTCGAGATTATTCAAGCTGGTCGTAACAGTTCCAAGAGTTACCATCAGTTCTTTTGAAACCTTACTTGGTGTTGCCTCTGGGAACTTGCCAATCACATCAATCGTGTGCATTTCTTTGATGGAGATGTCTTTGAAACGACTACCTCGTAAGCTAACCTCCTCAATCACAAGGACATTATTAAAAATAGATGTTAAATACTCATTCACTTGTTGGTAGTCCAAAGTATTCCCTCCTTCTCAAAAAAACTTTTGCATTCAAAACATTTGACACAAAAAGTATATCAAACTTCAAAGAATTGTGCAAGTATTTTTTTATTTTCCTGAAAATTTTGGTCGTCTTCTTTCAGAATGAGCTCGGACTCCTTCTTTAAAATCTTCAGTCAAAGACAAAGATTCTTGCAGTTTCAATTCCAATTCAGCATAATTCTGCCAATCCTTAAATTGGCTTTCCCAAACCAACTTTTTAATGGCTGCGTATGAGTTTGCTGAGCCTCGTCTTAATTTCTTCAGAACTTGTTCTCTAGTTTTTTCTAATTTATCAGCTTCGCAGACACGGTATACCACGCCCCATTCCAGTGCTTTTTCCGCAGTCAAAGCTTCTCCTGTCATGGCAAGTTGCGCAGCTCGTGTTACCCCGATACTACGACTCAAGAGATGAATTCCACCAGCGTCCGGCGCCAATCCAACTCCAACAAAGGCTTGGATGAATTTTGCCTTATCAGTCGCCAAACAAAAATCGACTGCTACTGCCATATTTGCTGCAGCACCAGCAACTGCTCCATCTACCTCCATCAAAACAGGTTTAGGAATTTGCTTGATTTTAAAAGAAATTGTATTGACCAATTCTGCAATCTTATTCAAAGAAGGGATATCATCTTCATCCACTGCACGCTTCATCTCAACCAGATCTCCCCCAACTGAAAAGACCTTCCCATTAGCGTTAATCAAGATAAACTGAACAGTTTGATCCTGCTCTGCTAGAGTCAAAGCTTCTAAAATTTCCTCACACATTGGGATATGGAAACCGTTTGCCACTTCGGGACGATTCAAAGTGATGATAGCAAGATCATCTACGATCTGATATAAGATATGATTCATAGCTTCTCCTTTTATAAGGTGATAAAATTATTTCATTATCAAAGTATACCTTTTTTTAGATAAAGAGGCAAGAGAAAACCAATCGAAAGTGTCTCGGCTGATCAAAACGCTCACTTTATCCTAAAGACTATACTATTTTCTTCATTGAAAAAAGCCCCTCTTTCTGCTATAATCGTATAAAATACTTACTTGAGGAGTCCCTATGAAGGTTGTAAAATTTGGCGGAAGCTCTCTTGCCTCTGCTAGTCAGTTAGAAAAAGTTTTAAACATCGTTAAAAGTGATAAAGAACGCCGTTTTGTAGTCGTTTCTGCACCCGGAAAACGCAATGCTGATGATACCAAGGTTACCGACGCTTTGATCAAATACTATCGTGACTATGTAGCGGGAAATGATATCAGCAAGAGCCAAAACTGGATCATCGATCGCTATGCGGCTATGGTGAGCGAACTAGGCTTAAAACCATCAGTTCTAGAAAAAATTTCTAAAAGCATCCGTGCCTTAGCGACTCTTCCTATTGAAGAAAATGACTTTCTCTATGACACCTTCCTAGCGGCTGGAGAAAACAACAATGCCAAACTTATCGCAGCTTACTTTAACCAAAACGGCATCGATGCACGCTATGTTCATCCAAGAGAGGCTGGAATCGTTGTCACAAGTGAACCAGGAAACGCACGTATCATTCCATCTAGTTATGACAAGATTGAAGGCTTGGCTGATAGCAACGAAGTCCTTGTCATCCCTGGTTTCTTTGGAGTTACGAAAGAAAATCAAATCTGTACCTTCTCACGTGGTGGATCCGATATCACAGGTTCTATCATAGCTGCAGGTGTCAAAGCCGACCTTTATGAAAACTTTACAGATGTCGATGGTATCTTTGCTGCCCATCCAGGTATCATTCACCAGCCTCATTCTATCCCTGAATTGACCTACCGTGAAATGCGGGAATTGGCTTATGCAGGTTTCTCAGTCCTTCACGATGAAGCTCTGCTCCCTGCCTACCGGGGGAAAATCCCTCTCGTTATCAAGAATACCAATAACCCTGACCATCCGGGTACTCGTATCGTTCTAAAGCATAGCAGTGATAAATTCCCAGTCGTTGGAATCGCTGGTGATTCTGGCTTTGTCAGCATCAACATGTCGAAATACCTCATGAACCGTGAAGTTGGATTTGGACGCAAGGTTCTGCAAATCCTCGAAGATCTTAACATCGGATGGGAACACATGCCAACAGGTATCGATGATCTTTCAATCATTCTCCGTTCTCGCGAATTGACTCCTATCAAGGAAGAAGAAATTCTGCGTCAACTCGTTCAAAAGGCTGAAGTGGACCATGCCGAAATCGAACATGACCTTTCAATCATTATGATTGTCGGAGAAAAAATGAAGAGTCACATCGGTGTAACAGCTACAGCGACACGTGCCTTATCTGAAAATAAAATCAACATCCAGATGATGTCCCAAGGGTCAAGTGAAGTTTCCATCATGTTTGTTGTCAATAAAGACCAAGAAAAGGCCGCTATTAAGGCGCTCTATCATGCCTTTTTCGGTGAAAGTAAGGAAGACTAATCATGGCCCAATCACTCAATAAAGTCATTGACCTGCAAACTACTGGAACTTCTTACCTCTCTATCTCTGGAAAGGTTGGGAAATTTCTAGTCGGGGATCAAGCCTTAGAGTTTTATCCCGATGTCAATGTTGAACAATATATCCAAATCCCCTGGTCCAGCATTCAGCAGATCGGAGCTAACGTAAGTGGTCGCAAGATTAGCCGCCACTTTGAAGTCTTCACCGATCAAGGTAAATTCCTCTTTGCCTCAAAAGACTCTGGGGCTATCCTCAAAATCGCTCGGGAAAAATTAGGAAACGACAAGGTCGTGAAACTTCCGACTCTGCTCCAGACCATTGGACAAAAATTTAAAAATCTATTTGCAAAAAAGTAGAAACTTTAGTATAATCATAGCAACGGATAAGTAGGTTATCCTCTTCTTTCAGAAAGTCTGCGGGTGCTGCGAGCAGATAGGGGAGATAAGTGAAATTCTACCGTTATCAACAATTAAATACAGAATCAAGTGCACACCTGTGAAGTTGGATGGAACCGTGGCCCTGCCACTCCAACGCTTTGTTAGGTGTGCTTTTTTCATAAAGGAGTTCTTATGTTAGATATCAAACGTATTCGTACAGACTTTGATGCTGTCGCTGAAAAATTGGCTACACGTGGTGTAGATGCTGCTATCCTTAACGAAATGAAAGAAATCGACGCTAAACGTCGTGATATCTTGGTCAAGGTCGAAAACCTCAAGGCTGAACGCAACACAGTTTCTGCAGAGATTGCTCAAGCCAAGCGCAATAAGGAAAATGCTGATGACAAGATTGCTGCTATGCAAGCTCTCTCTGCTGAAGTAAAATCTCTCGATGCTGAATTGGCAGAAATCGATGCTAAATTGACAGAATTTACCACTACTCTTCCAAACATCCCAGCTGACAGCGTTCCTGTTGGAGCTGATGAGGATGACAACGTTGAAGTCCGTCGTTGGGGTACTCCACGCGAGTTTGACTTTGAGCCAAAAGCTCACTGGGATCTTGGGGAAGACCTTGGTATCCTTGACTGGGAACGCGGTGGTAAAGTAACGGGCGCTCGCTTCCTCTTCTATAAAGGACTTGGAGCTCGTTTGGAACGTGCCATCTACAACTTTATGTTGGATGAGCATGGCAAGGAAGGCTACACAGAAGTCATCACGCCTTACATGGTTAACCATGATTCTATGTTTGGTACTGGTCAATATCCAAAATTCAAGGAAGATACCTTTGAATTGAGTGACACCAACTATGTACTCATTCCTACTGCTGAAGTGCCTCTTACAAACTACTACCGTGATGAAATCCTTGATGGAAAAGACCTACCAATTTACTTCACAGCTATGAGTCCATCATTCCGTTCTGAAGCTGGTTCTGCTGGTCGTGATACACGTGGTTTGATTCGTCTGCACCAATTCCACAAGGTTGAAATGGTCAAATTTGCCAAACCAGAAGAATCTTACGAAGAATTAGAAAAAATGACAGCCAACGCTGAAAATATCCTTCAAAAACTCAACCTTCCGTACCGTGTCGTTGCGCTCTCTACTGGGGACATGGGCTTCTCAGCTGCCAAGACTTACGATTTGGAAGTTTGGATCCCAGCACAAAATACTTACCGTGAAATCTCAAGCTGTTCAAATACAGAAGATTTCCAAGCTCGTCGTGCCCAAATCCGTTACCGTGACGAAGCAGACGGCAAGGTGAAATTACTTCACACTTTGAACGGTTCTGGACTTGCAGTTGGACGTACGGTGGCTGCTATTCTTGAAAACTACCAAAACGCTGATGGTTCTGTAACTATTCCAGAAGCACTTCGTCCATACATGGGTGGAGCTGAAGTTATCAAACCATAAAAAATAAGGCCTAGCTAGAAGATAGCTAGACCTTTTTTCGTAACCAAATCAGATAAGCACCCAATACAAAGAATAAAATAGTTAAGCAAAGGAGGGTTTCCGCAAACACAAGATAGTCTAAGAAAGGCAGTTTCAAAATTCCCTGAGCCATCTTAAGCGAGGTAGCTGTGATAATGGTTGGAAAAGTCAGGGCTGAGAAGGCTGGTTGAAAGCCTTGTTTTAAAATATTGGGCAGGCGAGTTAAAACGAAGAAAAAGAAAGATTGAGACGCCAAAATCATGACGATCAAGAGCCAAGTCGGCAAGCTTGCCCCTCCAACCCGAACTAGGGAAGCCAAGAGTAGGGAAAAGGGAGCGCAGTAGATTCCTTCTTGTCCAAGCAAGGCTACTGGGAGTGGAGTTTTCTTTAAATCCCTATAAATAAGGGGATAAAGATAGAAGGTCAAGACAAAACCGAAACTCAAGGTTGCATAGGCAATTTCAACGATGCCTACCAGAGGATAGGTCAGGGCAGCTACTGCTATCCCCACATAGAGCACCGTCCAGCTTGGAGTCGCTTTGACCCTCCGACCCGGACAGGCAAATTTGATGGTAAAGTAAGTGATTAAAGCGAGGTCCAAGAGAAAGGAAAACCACCAGAGCCCTTGTGATATCAAAAGAAGATGAGGGAACAAACGAAAGACATAAGTCGATAAAATCATCCCAGCCATGGGAAAGGTAGCCATTCCAGATAAAAGAGGGGGCTTGGTCAATTCTTTCTTGGTTTCTTCCCAATTAAAAAGATGAAGAATCAGAAAGAAAATCCATAAGACCAATCCAGTCAAACTAAATAGGTGCGAAAGAACAGGCCAAGTATCCGCAATCAAGTTTCCTGCACCTGCCAAACCTAGCAAACAACCAGAAAATACCAAGGGGAGTTTTTTCATGGCAACCTCCGTTAATCATATTATTATCAGTATAGCATAAAAGCCTTTAAAATAGCATAGAAAAATGAAGACTGGGTAGATCAGCCTTCATTTTTTATTTATGATTCGAACTAGGCATAGGGTTGCAACTCTGGGTTGATTGGCGTATTGGCTAGGTTGTTAGCATAGTTGCAAAGGCTGGCTAGGCTGACACCGAGAACCACGTCCAAGGCATTTTGTTGTGTATAGCCGACTTCTAAGAATTCAGCCAAGGCTTCACCTCCCACACGCCCTTTGGTATTGATGACCGCCAAGGTAAACTTAGCTAGAGTATCTAGTTTTGGATCTGTCTCGATTGGAGTACGGTTGCGGAGGGCTTGGAGAAGATCATCATTCATCTGGATTTGTTTGATTGAAAAGGCTGTATGACCTGCGACGCAGAAAGCACAACCATTAGTTACGGCAGCTGTGATTTGCACCACCTCACGCTCAACGGGTGTCAGGCTATTGCGACGGTTGATGGCTCCGACAGTTCGGTAGGCTTCAAGCGCGGTTGGGGCATTGGCCAAGAGACCGATTAGGTTGGGAATATAGCCGTTGTTGTCTTTTTGTACTGTTTCAAGAACTTCTTTTATTTCTGCTGGTGCTGATTCTACTGTGTGGATTGTAAATGTTGCCATAAGAAACCTCTTTTCATTTTATTGTCATTTAGTCTATCATAGAATTTTCCACTTGGATAATATATATTTTCAATCGCCTTGATAGGAAATGTTTATGAAATGAAAAAATCACACCAAAAGTGTGATTGGGTTAGTGTTTAAAATACTTTTTAGTCTCAGCAATGACGACTGGCGACAAGACTAAGAGGGCAATCAAGTTTGGCAAAGCCATCAGGGCATTGACGATGTCTGCGATAATCCAAACCATATCCAACTCGATAAATCCTCCCAACAAGACCATGAGTACAAAGACCACACGGTAGAGCCAGATAAAGCGAACACCGAAGAGAAACTCAAAACAGCGCTCTCCGTAGTAGTTCCATCCGAGAATCGTCGTAAAGGCAAAGAGCACAAGGAAGATGGTCAAAAGAGTAGGTCCAAAGTGTGAAAAAACTGTTGAAAATGCTGACTGGGTAAGCGCAACACCATTTAAATCTCCGCTCCAAACACCAGTTACCAAGATCGTCAGACCTGTCAGAGTACAGATAATCAAAGTATCAATAAAGGTTCCTGTCATGGAAATCAAGCCTTGCTCTACTGGTTCATTTGTCTTAGCTGCAGCCGCTGCAATGGGAGCTGAACCAAGACCAGATTCGTTAGAGAAGACTCCTCGCGCCACACCATTTTGGATAGCCATCCGAATGCTGGCACCTGCAAAACCACCTACCGCAGCAGCTGGACTAAAGGCTGAAGTAAAGATGAGGGTAAGTGTGGCTGGGATTTTCTCGATATTAAAGAGAATAACTGTAAGAGTTCCCAAAATATAGACAATAGCCATAAAAGGAACAACTGCTGTCGAAACCTTAGATATGGATTTGAGTCCACCAAAGACAGCAATCCCTACAAAAATGGATAAAATCAGAGCTGTGATAGCTGGTTCAACTTGGGCTGTATTTTGAATGGATTCTGTAATCGAATTGACTTGGGTAAAGGTACCAATCCCTAGAAGAGCTACCAATACACCCGCTAGGGCAAAGAAGATAGCAAGTGGACGCCACTTTTCCCCCATTCCCAAAAGGATGTAGTGCATGGGCCCTCCAGCTACAGCGCCGTTTGCATCCTTGCTACGGTATTTGATGGCCAGCAAGCCTTCGGCATACTTAGTCGCCATCCCAAAAAAGGCAGCCATCCACATCCAAAAGAGGGCCCCTGGTCCCCCAACCTTAATGGCTGTCGCGACCCCGATGATATTTCCCGTCCCAACAGTAGCTGCAAGGGCTGTACATAAGGCAGCAAAGCTCGACACATCACCGTGCCCCTTGTCCTTGGTAAAGATCAACTGAAAGGCCTTGGGGAGACGAGCCACCTGCAAAAGGCCTAGTCGGATGGTCAAATAGATACCCGTTCCGACCAATAAGATCAAGAGGGGAGGCCCCCAAACGAAAGCATCAAGCGCTTTAAGCAATTCTAACATATCCTTCTCCTATCTTTCAACCCCAAAAGAAAGAGCACATGTAAGATACATGTACTCTGGAATGCTTAGATAAATGCCTAAAAGCGGTCTATCCTAGCTCTGTCCTTTTACCTGAGAGTTTGAGCAGTTGCCTGCCTTGCCCCTTCGGTGCCTTTACGGTCTCTCCAGAGTTCCGTCCATTTACAGTCATGGAAAACAAACCTTTCTCCATTTCTATTAAACTTCATTCGGTGTTGGTATTTTATTTTTTATTATTCTACAAGAAAAGTTAGCCTTTGTCAATGTTTTCTATGAAAATTTTTAGTTTTCATTTCTTTTTTTCAGAAAGATTGACTCCTTCTTCTCTCTATCCTTTAAAGGTCACAATGGTTGCGCCACTGCCTCCAGCATTCTGTGGAGCATAGCCGAAACTCTTAACATGCTTGTTTCTTTGTAGGTATTTGGTAACACCCTCGCGTATGACTCCTGTTCCGATACCATGAATGATGTCTACTTGTGCCATGTTATTGAGCAAGGCTTGATCAATAAAGGCGTCCAGCTCATTCATGGCTTCTTCGTACCGTTTGCCTCGGAGATCCAGCCTCGCTTGCGGACCACGACCAGAAGCACGTTTGACGACATTGACTTGTTTTTTCTTGACTGGGGCTTCTTGCTGAGCCTGAACAAGGTCAAATTCTTTCTCTTCCAAGGTCATCTTGATCAAACCGACTTGGGCTTCCCAACGCCCGTCCTTAAGCTGATTGGTCAAGGTTCCACGTTGCCCATAACTGAGAACCACGATATCATCTCCAACCTTTGGAGCTCGTTTTTTCTTGGCCTTCTGAAGGACCTTGTTTTTAGATAAGTCGACTTTTTCAGGAGCCAGTTTTTTCAGCTCTGCCTTGGCTTCAATGATTTCATGGGGTTTGAGTTGAGACTTACTGTGAAGGTTCTTGAGAATCTGGTCACTCTCACTTAGAGCGAGTTCCACAATCTCGGCAGCCTGTTCACGCGCCTTATTGAGCTCAGTTTCCTTTTCACGGTTGAGTTCGTTGTAGAGTTTTTTGAGTGCCCGGTTCATCTTGAGATTTTCTTGCTCGACCTCACGGATATTGTCCAAGCGTTTGCGACTCTCTAGCGTCTGCTCTTCCAATTGTTCAATGATACGGTTGACATCATTATCTTGGTTGACCTGCTGACTGGCATCTCCTACGATGACATCTGACAAGCCCAGACGTTTGGCAATTTCAAAGGCATTGCTTCGACCAGGAACTCCCTGCATAAAGCGATAGGTCGGACGCAGACTGGCTGTATCAAACTCCATGCTGGCATTTTGCACAAAGGCTGTCTCAATACCATAGGCCTTGAGCTCTGGATAGTGGGTCGTCGCCATAGTCTTGACCTGACGCAGACGAAGATCCTCCAGAATGGCCATAGCAAGGGCTGCTCCTTCCTGCGGATCGGTACCTGCCCCAAGCTCATCTAGCAATAAGAGCGAGTGTTGGTTGACCTTGCCAAGAATATCTACGATATTGGTCATGTGGCTGGAGAAGGTAGACAAGCTTTGCTCGATAGACTGCTCATCCCCGATATCTGCGAAGATTTCTTCGAAAATACCGACACGGCTTCCCTTATCAGCTAAAATGGGCAAGCCTGACTGGGCCATGAGTTGGCTCAAACCCAAGGTTTTGAGCATGATGGTCTTCCCACCTGTATTGGGACCTGTAATGACAATGGCTGTTAATTCCTTACCAAAGTGTACATCGTTTGCAACAGCATTTTTGACCAAAGGATGGCGAACATGAAGGAGTTGAATCTCTTGATTCTCTGAAAGTTGAGGAACAACTGCTTGTCTTTCTTGGATGAAACGCACCTTGGCACGAATCAAGTCTAAATGGCCGATAATCCAAGCGTCATTAGCAATCTCAGCAGCATGAGGACGGACCCGTTCCGATAGTTCCTGCAGGATACGAATCATCTCATAGCGTTCGTCTGCTCGCAGACTAGCGATTTCTTCGCTCAGCTTGACCACCTCACGTGGCTCGATATAGACCGTATTCCCACTAGCAGAGATGTCATGGACAACACCTGCAATCTTATTACGATAGGTGTTCTTGACAGGCAAAACCTGACGGCCATTTCTGCTAGCAATGATTCCTTCGGTCAACATCTGAGCTTTTTGCTTGAGTAAGTCTTGCAAGACATCTCGAACTTGACTCTCGCTATCATGGATTTTCCGACGGATGCGTGCTAGCTCTTCACTGGCGAAATTTTCGATAAACCCTGCATCATTTAGGGATTGAAGACTCCCTTGCAAGTGTGGAAAATCATGTAGTTTTTCAAACCATCTCGCCAACTGCTCCAAGCGTATGTTTTCAAGATTGGCATAAAAACTTTGCAACTCTCTGCTAGCCAGTAAGACCCGTTTAAGGAGTAGGAACTCCTCAATATTGAGGTCTGCTCCCATCTCCAAACGCTTACAAATCGCTGATATCTCACGTGTCGCTAGGATGGTAAAGTGAGGTTGCTCCACAAAAAGCGCCTGCATTTCCTCCATCTCTGTAAAGGCTTGTTTGATCTTATCCGCCTTGGCAGTTGGAGCCAAACCTTTTAACTCCTCTAGTCCTTGTTCTGTCAGAAGATGAGGTTCAAACAAGGCTTTGATTTTATTAAATTCTAAAGTTTCTAGTATTTTTGTATTCATATTTTTTCCTTGTGTATTTGTTTACAAAATCGTAGCAACTAGAGGTTTTGACCTAGTCCTCCAATCTGTAAACAAAGGGCTAGGAAAAATCCCGCCCTTTTTATCCGATTAAATTTGTCACCCAGAGTTGTTTGATAAAGTTTGTCGTAAAAGGGATACTTTGGATGATGTGTTTAGCTACCACGCTCTTTTCAAGTGAATTTTGAACGGCTGCCATAGGCACCGTTGCAAGAATGGTCAAAGCCATTTGCAAGACAAATAAGGTTACCAATAGAGACAAGACACCTGCTCCGATACGAAACCAAGTGCCCCCTAGCTTCTTAGTCAGAATCAAGTGTAGGAACAAACCGATAAAACGTCCAATACTGTAACAAATCCCAAAAACTAGAAGGTAGGCCAGACCCGCATAAAAGACTTTATCTAGTTGAAAAAGCTGGTCTGAAGGAAAGAAAAAGGTACCCTGCCCTTCCTGAGGATTGGCATAAGGGACAAGCAAGTGAAATTGATCTCCCAGCGATTTATAAAACTGCCCAGCAACAAAGGCTGAAATCACTGCCACGAGGAAATAATAAACTTGTAGCACCAAACCTCTACGGTAGCCGATGTAAAAACCCCAAGCTAGAACCAGTAAGAGAAGGATCGAAATCATAGGGAATCCTCAATTTTGCTCTGCTCTTGCTTGACAGCCACTAACTTATTTCGAAGGTCTTTAAGCTCCTGCTCCTTATCGTCAAACTCAATCTCGCGACTGAGCTGCGTCGATAGGCTGTTAATCGCTAAAAGGAGGGCAATGGTTTCATCATCCGCTCCAGGCATTTGTTCCTTAATTGCTTGGTATTTTTCAGTCGCAACCTTGGCAATTTCCTCCATAAAGAGGTTGTCATGCTCGGTTGTCAAGGTTAATGTCTTTTTCCCGAATGTAAACTTATATCGATTTAGATTTGCCATAAAATTCACCTCACGATATTATACCAAATTTCGCTAATTTTGTCAGTTTTTACCAATTCTCCTGCTTTTGTGGTACAATAGAGACTATGGCAAGTATCACACTCACACCAAGTGAACAGGAAATTCAGAGCTTTTTAAGCCAGTATCAGAAGGCTCTCAGTCCTAGTAAAAATCCTTATATTCGCTATTTTTTGCGACTGCATCAGGTAACAGTTTCCATCTATACTTCTGGAAAAGTCCTCCTGCAGGGCGAAGCTGCTGAGCAATACGCCAGTTTCTTTGGCTATCAAGTTGTAGAGGAAAACAGTGGACAAGATTTTCCTATGATTGGGACTGATGAGGTGGGAAATGGTTCCTACTTTGGTGGGCTTGCTGTCGTGGCTTCCTTCGTGACACCTGACCAGCATGACTTCTTACGAAAACTGGGTGTGGGGGATTCAAAGACCCTAACAGATCAAAAGATTCGTCAGATTGCCCCTATCCTTAAGGAAAAAATCCAGCATCAAGCGCTCCTCCTTTCACCGAGCAAGTACAACGAAGTTATCGGGGAGCGTTACAATGCTGTTTCTGTAAAGGTTGCCCTTCACAATCAGGCCATCTTTCTCCTGCTTCAAAAAGGAGTCCAGCCAGAAAAAATCGTGATTGATGCTTTTACAAGCGCTAAAAACTATGACAAGTACTTGGCGCAAGAAGCCAACCGTTTTCCAAACAAAATTAGCTTAGAAGAAAAAGCCGAGGGAAAATACCTGGCTGTTGCGGTTAGCTCTATCATCGCGCGGGATCTCTTCCTCGAAAACTTGGAAAATCTTGGACGAGAACTAGGCTATCAACTGCCAAGTGGCGCAGGAACTGCTTCTGATAAGGTTGCTAGCAAAATCCTTCAAGCCTATGGCATGAAAGGGCTCAACTTCTGTGCCAAGCTTCATTTTAAAAATACTGAAAAAGCCAAAGCACTGCTAGAAAGGTAAGTTATGAATTATTTTAAAACATTTCTAAAAGAGTGGGGACTTACGTTCCTTATCATTATACTCGTTGGTCTCAGTCGTCTCTTTCTATGGACCAATGTCCGCGTGGAAGGACACTCTATGGATCCGACCCTAGCTGATGGAGAGATTCTATTTGTCGTCAAGCACCTCCCTATTAACCGCTTTGACATTGTAGTTGCCCATGAAGATGATGGAAATAAAGACATCGTTAAACGCGTCATCGGCATGCCTGGTGATACCATTCGCTATGAAAACGACAAGCTCTTTATCAACAATCAAGAAACCGACGAACCTTACCTAGCAGACTACCTCCAACAGTTTAAAAATGATAAACTACAAAGCACCTATTCGGGGAAAGGCTTTGAAGGGGATAAGGGGGTCTATTTTAGAAGTCTAGCCCAGAAAGCTCAAGCCTTTACTGTCGATGTAAATTTCAACACCAGTTTCAGCTTTACCGTACCTGAAGGTGAGTACCTCCTCCTTGGAGATGACCGTTTGGTTTCCAGTGACAGTCGCCATGTCGGAACCTTTAAGGCCAGTCAAATCAAAGGAGAAGCCAAATTCCGTTTCTGGCCACTCAACCGTATCGGAATCTTTTAAAACCAGCAACTAGATGCTGTGATAGTCTTTTTGAGTTAGCTTTTAGGATTAGATTGCAACTTGGCAATATCTTGTACCAAGTCCCAAATCCAAGAAAAACCTAACTAAGAGCTCTATCCCAGCTCTTTTTCTATCAAAAAGGAAACCTATGGAAGTTTATTTTTCAGGCACCATTGAACGTATTATTTTTGAAAATCCCAGTAATTTTTATCGCATCCTCCTCCTAGATATCGAAGATACCAACGCTGAGGACTTTGACGATTTTGAAATCATCGTTACGGGAACCATGGCTGACGTGATTGAGGGCGAAGACTACACTTTTTGGGGACAAATCGTTCAACACTCCAAGTACGGAGAACAACTGCAAATCAGCCGCTATGAGCGAGCAAAACCGACTCGAAAAGGGCTTGTCAAATACTTTTCTAGCAGCCATTTCAAGGGAATTGGTCTCAAAACGGCCCAAAAAATCGTTGATATCTATGGTGAAAATACCATAGACGAAATTCTGGAACATCCTGAAAAGCTAGAAAGCATTGTAGGACTCTCTGCCAAAAACCGTGAGGCTTTTGTTTCTACCCTTCGTCTCAACTATGGGACAGAGATGGTCTTGGCAAAACTGGCCAACTACGGCATTCCCAATAAACTAGCCTTTCAGATTCAAGACTTTTACAAGGAAGAAACGCTGGATATTGTCGAAAACTATCCCTACCAACTAGTTGAGGATATCAAGGGCTTGGGTTTTACCATTGCAGACCAATTAGCGGAGGAACTTGGTATCGAAAGTCAGGCTCCCGAGCGCTTTCGTGCTGGCCTTGTCCACAGTCTCTTTCAAGGCTGTATGGATACGGGCGATACCTACATGGAAGCCCGAGATTTGCTGGAACAGACCCTGACCCTCCTCGAGTCTTCCCGACCCGTAGAACTGGATCCCAGCCAAGTTGCTCAAGAACTCTCCTACCTCATCGAAGAAGACAAGGTTCAGCAGATTGATACCAAAATCTTTGATAACAGCCTCTTTTTCGCTGAGGAAGGCATTCGCAGTCACTTGGTTCGTATCCTTGAAAAAGGAAAGCAGAAAAGCCAGGATTTAGAAACCATTCAAAAGCATATCGCTACTGTCGAGGAGGAACTGGGTATCCAATACGATAGCATCCAAAAACAGGCTATCTGCGATGCTATCCAGAACAAGGTCTTTATCCTAACAGGTGGACCTGGTACGGGTAAGACGACTGTTATCAATGGGATTATCGCTGTTTATGCCCTCTTAGAAGGACTTGACCTCAGGAAAAAAAGCAACCTGCCGATCCTTCTAGCAGCTCCAACTGGTCGAGCAGCTCGGCGCATGAATGAATTGACAGGTTTGCCTAGCGCGACCATACATCGTCATTTGGGAATGACGGGTGACGATGATACCAGTCATCTGGAAGATTATCTGGATGCCGACTTTATTATCGTGGATGAATTCTCCATGGTGGACACTTGGCTAGCCAACCAACTTTTTTCCAACATCTCTTCTAACAGTAAAATTCTCATCGTAGGTGATAGCGACCAGTTACCTTCTGTTAGTCCCGGACAAGTCCTGGCTGACCTGCTCCAGATACCACTGATTCCGCAGACTCGCTTGGAACGGATTTACCGTCAGAGTGAAGAATCAACTATCGTTACCTTGGCAAGTCAGATTCGACAAGGCATCTTGCCAGCTGACTTTACTCAGAAAAAAGCAGACCGCTCCTACTTTGAAATCGCTAGTGGCCATATCCCAGCTACCATTGAGAAAATTCTTGGTGCTGCCCTCAGAAGTGGCATTGCTGCTCGTGATATTCAGGTACTGGCGCCTATGTATCGAGGAACTGCTGGTATTGACGCCATCAACCAGCTCATGCAAGACCTGCTCAATCCTCAGCAAAAGGGGCAAGTGAACTTTGAAGCAACTCAGTGTCACTATCGAACAGGGGACAAGGTTATTCACCTAGTCAACGATGCCGAAGTCAATGTCTTTAACGGAGACCTAGGCTACATCACAGACCTAATTCCTGGAAAATACACCGAGTCCAAACAAGACGAGATTGTCATTGATTTTGATGGCAATGAGGTCATCTACCCACGTAACGAATGGTACAAAATTCGACTAGCCTATGCCATGAGTATTCATAAGTCTCAGGGAAGTGAGTTTCCTGTTGTCATCCTGCCCATCACCAGTGCTAGCAAGCGCATGCTGGAACGCAATCTCATCTATACAGCCATTACACGGGCCAAGAGCAAGCTCATCCTTCTTGGCGAATTACAGGCCTTTGACTATGCAGTCAAACATATTGGGACTGCCCGTAAGACCTATCTGATTGAGCGCTTCAGTGATTTAATTGAAAATAATATTGAAGAAAGTAAACAAGCCTTCTCTGAAACTGCCACATCAAGTGACTCTGAACAATCCTACATCCTCACCGAGAAAAACTGGTCTAGCATCCCCGCTATGATTGGGATTACAGATGCAGACCTCAAAGAGATTTTTGGAAAATAGTGCATCAGAAAACCCACCTAGTTAGGTGGGCTTTTTCTCTTTTAAGATTATTTTACTGTTGCTGTACTTGTGATCAATTCAACAGCTTTTTTGATTGCGATATCGTGTTTCAACATATCAGCTGAAAGCAAGTTTTGTACTTGTGCCACTTCCATGTTGTAAGTCGCAGCCAATTGTTCGATTTCTTTTTGGATTTCTTCTTCAGTAGCGTCAAATCCTTCAGCCTTCGCAACTGCTTCGATAACAAGGTTGGTCTTCGTACGTGACTCAGCTTCTGCTTCGTATTGTTTGTGAAGGTCTTCTTGAGTAGTTCCAGTGATTTGGAAGTACATATCAGGGTTGATACCTTGACGTTGTAAGTTTCCAAGGAATTCATTTACTGAGCGGTGAACTTCTTCGTGGATCATTTCTTCTGGAAGTTCTACGATCTCAGCGTTTTCTACAGCTTTATCGATTGCTGCGCCTTCAAGGGCATCTTTGTATGCTTCTTCTTTCGCAGCAGTCAATTCTTTGCGGTATTTTTCTTTCAATTCGTCAAGTGTTTCCACTTCTTCGTCGATGTCTTTTGCAAGTTCATCATCAAGAGCTGGAACTTCTTTTGCTTTTACTTCGTGGATAGTTGTTACGAATTTAGCTTCTTTACCTGCAAGGTCTTCTGCTTGGTAATCTTCTGGGAATGTTACGACAACGTCAACAGTTTCGCCAGCTGAGTGTCCAACCAATTGGTCTTCAAAACCAGGAATGAATTGACCTGATCCAAGTCCAAGCGAGAAGTTTTCACCTTTTCCACCGTCAAAT
The DNA here is from genome assembly GCF_013276505.1 of Streptococcus sp. 5905. Lineage (NCBI taxonomy): Bacteria > Bacillati > Bacillota > Bacilli > Lactobacillales > Streptococcaceae > Streptococcus > Streptococcus sp. 5905. The sequence continues at coordinate 105,929 of NZ_VMLC01000001.1, read as the reverse complement.
TCAACACCGTCGATAGAACCAACGAAGTCGATGACAACAGTGTCGCCATTTTCAGCAGCGCCTTCTTTGATAACCAATTCAGCCAAGTTGTTGCGTTCACGTTCGATACGCTCTTCAACGTCAGCGTCTGTTACTTCTTTTTCTACATCTACTGATACTTCAAGGTTTTTGTAGTCGCCCAATTTTACTTCAGGTTTTGTCACGACTTCAGCTGTGATAACCCAGTCTTGACCTTTTTCCATTGAAGTCACATCGATTTTTGGTTGTGCAACGACTTCAAGACCAGCTTCTTTTACAGCTGCTTCATAAGCGTTTGGCAAAAGAGCGTTCAAAACATCTTGGTAAAGTGTTTCTTCACCAAATTTTTTATCAAATATAGGACGTGGAAGGTGACCTTTACGGAAACCTGGAACGTTAAGAGTTTTCTTTACTGAGTTGAAGACACGGTCCAATTCTGGTTTGATTTGGTCTTGAGAGATTGTGAAAGTCAAGACTCCACGGTTTGTTTCTTTGTTTTCAAATGATACAGACATTCTGTCATTTCTCCTTAAAATTTTTTAAATACAGTCTATTATAACATAAATGGGTGACTTTTTTCAAGTAATGAATGCGCTTTTCAATAGTGCTAGAGATACTTGCTCGCTTCCTTGATACTGAGCTCAGCCATTCTTTCCTTATTTTTTTCGATGAAGCTTGCTACCCAAGCTGAATTCGTTTTGGAGTAGTCTCTTAGAGCCCAGCCGATGGCTTTGTTGATAAAAAATTCTGTCTGGTCCAGATTGTTTAGTAGGATCTTTTCCATCAGTCGAACATCCGTTTTCTCTTTTCTTAACAACTGGTGATCAATAGCGACGCGTCTCAGCCAGATATTGTCTGATAGGCTCCATTTTAAAAGCACTTCTTCAAGTTCCGGATAGTCGGCTACCAAACTTCCTACTACTCTGTCTAGGATATCTACTGTGTCCCACCAAGACTTGGTCACGACCAGACGCTCAAGCTTAGGCAAATAGTCCTTCGTTAGATAAGACTGCATGGCTTTCAAATAGTTGGCCGCCACATATTGGTATTCTCTAGGTTCCTTTTCCCAGCAAGTGTCTACAAAATCCCAATCGATGATCTTTGTTTTTTTCGCTTCTGGAAAATGCTTTTTATAGAGGGCGTTTCTTTCAGGACCTGCAATGCCTAGAAAGGGAAATTGATGACGCATATAGGCTTCCATGGAGCCTGCTTTCTCAGGGTCTTTTGCTGCTTCTAGCTCCTCAAGTAAATCTGCAAGACTCATCTAAAAGTCCTCCTGCCCGACCAAGTGATGCTGAAAGGCGTAGACCGCCGCCTGAGTGCGATCGCTGACCTCAAGTTTGGCAAGGATATTGGACACATGGGTCTTGACCGTCTTGAGAGAGATAAAGAGTTCATCTGCAATGCGTTGATTTTCATAGCCCTTGGCGATCAGTTGGAGCACGTCTCGCTCACGCGCAGTCAGATCCTCATGAAGTTCGATATGATTGCGGTGGTATTCGACCTTCTTACTAACTTCTTGCTCAATGGCCAGCTCGCCAGCAGCAACCTTACGAACGGCATGAAGCAGTTCGTCTGCACTAGAAGTCTTGAGCATATAACCTTTGGCACCTGCATTCAAGACCGGCATGATTTTTTCATTGTCCAAGTAAGAGGTCACAATCAAAATCTTGGCTTCAGGCCATTCTTTGAGGATGGCCAAGGTCGCGTCAATCCCATTCATCTCAGGCATGACAATATCCATGACAATGACATCTGGACGCAGTTCCAAGGCCAACTCAATACCTTGAGCCCCATTGGTAGCCTCGCCCACAACTTCTACATCGTCTTGGAGTTCAAAATAGCTTTTCAAGCCCAATCGGACCATTTCATGGTCATCTACCAGTAAAATTTTCATCTTTACTCCTTTATGATTCTTTTTCTAGCAGGGGAATACGGATATCAACCGCCAGTCCTTGCTTGGGAGCTGTCAAGAGTTGAACTGTTCCTGCCATATCTTCAACCCGCTCCTTGATATTTCGCAGTCCATAACTCAAGTCGTCTAAGCTCCCTAACTGGAAACCAATTCCGTTGTCCACCACCTTCAGCTGCAATTCAACATCTGTTTGATAGAGATAAACATCCAAACAAGATGCCTGAGCATGGCGTAGGGTATTGCTGATCAACTCCTGCAAAATACGGAAGATATGTTCTTCAATCTTCTTAGGCAATTTAGACACGTTTTGCTTGAGACTAACCTTGAGATCACTCTTGTCCTCTAGTTCTTTTAAGAGGATTTGAATCCCCTCAACCAAACTCTTCTCTTCCAACTCAACTGGTCGCAAATGAAGAAGCAAAACCCGCAAATCTTTCTGGGCTGTTTCAAGGATAGCTGCGACACTTTGCAACTGGGTCTGCATCTTTTCTCTATCAAGCTTCAAAGCCTGCTGGCTGACACCTGATAAAATCATATGGGCCGCAAACAACTCCTGGCTAACCGTATCGTGTAAGTCACGTGCTAGCCGCTTCCGTTCTTTCTCGATGATTGCTTCTTCCTTGACCAAGCTTTGATTTTCAGCTTTTTGAACAGCTTCTGTCAAAAGATTGAGCTTGCCAGATAAAGTCTTGAAACTAGTATCTAAATCTGGATCTGCAAAGGAAATTACCTCTTTCCCTGCTAGCAGTCGCTTGAGATTAACCTGCATTTTTCTGCGAGAGATTTCTTCTATCACGCGCCAAAAAAGGACAAAAAAGAAGGTCATGGAGAGGCTAAAGACCAAGATCAAGAAGATGAGTTTCTCTGTTTTCTCGATATCCTGTAGCAAATAGGACCAGTCTAGTTCAAAAATATCAAGTAAACTATTAGTCAAAAAGAGGATAAAGAGGAAAGAAGTCAGGCCGATTAACAGATAAGATTGCTTTTTCATCCTCTGACCACCTCCACATCGCCAACCATAGTAGTTAGGAAAATCTTGACGCTCTTGTTACTCTTGAGATAGTCTCTGGTTTCCTGATGATAGTGTTCATTACGAAGTGCTCGCTTGGGTTGATGGAGGAAGGTTAGATCTCCATAGAGACAGTTGACACTGAGACTGATTTCCACATCTACGGGCACGATAATTCTAGTCGTTCCGATCATCTTTCTAAGGATAATGACATTGTCATGATTGGTTAGAATGACTCTTTCTAAATGAATAGTGTCCTTGCCCATGAGGCGAAAGAGATTGATATCGTCAAATTGGCAGGTCTGATGGCTAGAGAAATGATGGAGATTGCCAAACCAAGGATTGCGTTCGTTTTTAACCGTCACCACCTCTTCAAAGACCAAGTCGGTCTCCTCTCTTTCTTGATTCATCATTGGATAGAGAAGAAAGAGGCTGTATATGACCGCTACAAAGATAGCTAAAATCACAAAGGGATTGAGCATGACGATAAAAAAGAAAAGAATGGTTGCCACAAGGAGGAAAACATTGTTGCCTTCTTTACCTGTATAATAGCGGAGCAAGAGCAAAAAGAGGAATAGAATCAGCAGAAAACGCGAAAAATGCTCTGATACCATCAAAATCAGAGCTCCCGTCAATAAACAGGCTTCAATAAATAAAAAGATTTGAAATTTTTTCATAGACGCATCCTCTCCCTTCTATTTTATCACAATTCAAAAAAGTCACCCTCGGTCTGAGGATGGAAAAAGACAATAGGACAGAAATCGCTCGTAGAAGCTAGGCTCTTTCAGCCCACTATGGTTGACAAAGAGATACAAAAAGGGCGGGATTCTTGTCCCGACCTCTCTACATCTGATCTTTTGCTTCTTTGAGTTTGCCATAAAGAATATAGTCTACGTTTTGCAGATCCGCTATGGTTGCACAATTAAGGGCACACATGATCAAACGCAGATCGTCTTTCCATCCTTGGATGATGCTAATCACTTCCTCGACTGAGTATGTTTCAACCAACTCAAGAACGGTACGTGACAGTCCTACAGCCTTGGCACCAAAGACCAAGCACTTAATCATATCTAGCGGGTTCCGAACACCTCCACTGACCAAGAGTTCGACCCTGTCTTTCCAGCCTTGGGCATTGAGGAGGGCTTGCATAGTAGACTGGCCCCATTGATTGAGGTAGTCACGCTGGCCACTGCGACGGTTTTCAATGTAAGCAAAGCTGGTACCTCCACGACCCGACAGGTCAACCGTTCGAACGCCCAGTTCATAGACTCTCTCGATGGTCTTCACATCCATCCCAAAACCCACTTCCTTTAGGACAATAGGAACAGGGATTTGCTTGCTATAGTCTGCCAGATGCGAATACCAGCTTCTGAACTTCCTTTCTCCCTCAGGCATGAGCAATTCCTGCATAACATTGACATGCACTTGTAAAAGTAGCGGATTCATCTCCGTCACAGTCTGCAAACCAAGTTCAACAGGCTTGTCCAAGCCAATATTGGTTCCAAGGAGGAGATTTGGATGGCTAGATTTGACAAAAAAAGAATTATCTGTAGGATTTTTTAGGGCTGCGCTATAAGATCCCGTCACAAACAAAATCCCACAGGCTTCTGCCACCTGAGCCAACTTTTGATTGATTTCTCTCCCCTTATCGCTCCCACCTGTCATGGCATTGATATAAAAAGGAAAGTCCCATTTTCGACCAGCAAATTCTGTCGAAAGATCAATCTCATCCAGATCGTAAAGAGGCAGGGAAGAATGAATCAACTCCACCTCATCAAAGCTATTATAGGAACTTTTCTGCTCAAGGGCATAGCGGATGTGCTCGTCCTTACGATTTGTCGTCATGTCCTATCCTTTCTTGGTATAAGAGCTCAATCCCCAGATCGGCCCAGCGATTTTTTAAGGTTTCAGTTGATTGCTCATCAAAACTCAAGGCAATGCCACAGTCACCACCACCAGCTCCACTACTCTTGGCAACAGCCTGCAAATCTTGACTGGCTTCTTTCAATTGTCTCAGCGAAGGTGTGTAAATATCTGCGCTCAAGCCTTCTAAAAGCTGACTGGCTGTTTCCACCTGCTCGATAATTTTTTCTGCATTCCCCTGCTCCAAGGCTTCTACCAAAGTAGCCACTGTTGCTTTTGAGGAAGTTAAAAAATTCTGGTCTATGTTCTGTTTGATTTGCTGGACCATTTGGCTCGATACAGCTACTTGCTTGGTCCATCCCACTAGGAAATCACATTCTAGAGCAGGTTTTACATGTGAGATGGAAAAGCCCCAGTCACGCTCCAAAACTGTCGCCAAGCTTTCTTCTTCCAACCAAGCAGCTATCTTCTGGCGATCAAAAGACTGATAGAGAACCAAATCCTCTGCCACGATACAGGCAAGGTCTCCCATAGATCCATTGTCTCCTCGCTTGAGTAAGACCGCGCTAGCCAGCTTGAACAAGAGTTCCTGATCAACCGTAATATCATATAGAGCCAGCAGGGCCTTGATCACCAAGACAACGACGCTACCACTCGAACCCAGACCAAACTTTTTGCCTTCCCGTTCCATTTTGCCACGGATTTCCACGGAAAAAGGTCTTAGCTCCTGACCTCGATAAGTCAGGAAAACTTCCACTAGAGCAATCGTTTCTTGAATCAAACTGTAGGCAGGATTTGGCGTCAAGTCCACTGCAAAATCAAACATATCTGAGTAGATACGGTAGTTATCAGAAAAGGCAATCTCAGCCTTCATATAGATGGGGATAGCCTTTATCAAGGCTAACTGTCCTGGTTCTAGAATAGCATACTCCCCTGCCAAATAGAGTTTCCCGCAAGTTTTAACAGCTATCATCTTGGTTCAAATCCTTTGTTTTTGACACAATCAAGCGATAACGTTGACCGAAGATTTCTGACAAATGCTCCAAGTCTTCTTCTTGACAGAGGACCTTGACATTGGGACCAGCATCCATAGTAAAGTAGCAGGCCTCTCCTTGCTCACGAAGTTGGCGGACAAAGTCCATCGCTTCATAAGTCGCATCCGTTAGATAAGAAAAGGCTGGACTAGCAGTCTTGGTCGTAGCGTGCATAGCAAGCGCATTTCTCTCCGTTAATTCCCCAACCTTGGCAAAGTCATTCTCTTTGAGATAAACCAGCATATCTTGATAGTCTTTCTCAGACTGGCGCACCCAGTCGTCAAAAGTCGTCGAGGTTTCCACACAAAGTTTCATTCCATCACGGCTAGAAATTGGTTTTTTCTTGTCCTCTAGCACCAACATGATCATAGCTAGTTTCAAGTCTGTCTCTACAGGGTAAATTTCCCCACTATCCTTATCCCAGGCACCCAGTGGTCCATAAAAACTGCGGGAGGAAGAACCTGAGGCAAACTTAGCCTCCTGCGCCAACTGGCTCCGATTCAAGCCAAGCTGGAAATAAGCATTGCAAGCCTTGACCAAGGCGGACAAACCACTGGAACTTGAGGACAAGCCAGCTGCCGTCGGCATATTGTTTTGAGTATCGATACGGACAAATCCCTCACCTTCTGGACGGTAGCGGTCAATGATTTTGCTCATCTTGGCATGCTCGGCCTCACTCTGAAGTTGACCATTGATATAAAAGGCATCAGCAGTCGCATCCGTCGGTAGAGGCGATAAGGTCGTCTCTGTGTACATATTTTCCAAAGTCAAAGAAATGCTGCTAGTAGCAGGAACCATCTCTTTTTCTTTTTTCTTTCCCCAGTATTTGATAATGGCAATATTTGCGTAGGAACGTACTGTTACAGGCTCTCGATCCATGTCTGAACAGCTCCTTTCTCTTCTAATCGTTTTGCTAGTTCTTGTGCTTGGTCCAGATTGGCTACCAAGGCGATAATACAGCCTCCTAGTCCACCACCACTCATCTTGGCACCCAGAGCACCATGGTTAAGAGCCGTTTCAACAAGGGAATCTGCTTCAGAGCTACTGACACCAATTTCTTTTAGATGTAAATGCGCTTGACTGAGGATTTGCCCCAATCCTTCAGCATCTTTTTGTCTGATCACCTCTTCTGCCTGCTGGGTCAATTCTCCCAAAGCATGCAAAAAAGGGAGAGCATCCTTGCCCTTACTTTGAACCACTTGGATGGCTTCGCGTGTATGACCATAAACGCCTGTATCTGCAATCACCAAATGGGCGGATAGATCCATCTCTAGCTCTGTAAATCCAACGTTCTTGATAAAGCGAATAGGTTGGTCACTGAGACAGGTCTTGGCATCCAACCCGCTTGGATTCATATGGGCAATCATCTCAGCCCGATTGACCAAGATTTCTAGTACATCATGAGGCAGGTCGGCTTGATAGTAGTCAAAAACAGCTCGAATGGCTGCTATGCTGATAGCCGCTGACGAACCCATCCCCCGTTTTTCAGGGATAGCCGAGTCAATCACACATCGAATGCAGGCTTCTTTGATATCCAAATACTCCAGTGAAGCATACACCGCCATGGACAAGGTATCCTCCTCATAAAGACGCCACGGGCTTTCAGCAGGGACCACCTTGCAAGTCACTTCCACCTCTACGAGAGGTAGGGAAATGGCAGGATAGCCGTAGACAACTGCGTGCTCCCCTATTAAAATAATCTTACTATGTGCCTGACCGACACCAACTTTTTTTGTCATGTTTTCCTTCAACCAGACGAAAAGACCGTCTTACTTTTCATACAGTAGTATTTTCTCCTATCTATTTTATTATATTTTCACAAAAAAAGCGATTGTTTCCTTCACAATCGCCTCTTTCATTATTGGACCCATTCGCCATTATAGTTGACGTAGTAGCCATCCACTTTTGTACTAACTGCTAAAGCACCTGAGCTATAAGCATAGTACCATTTGCCATTAACCTGGAACCAACCTGTCTTCATATCGCCATTACTTGCATTTAGATAATACCAAGTCGAACCATCCTTAATCCAACCAGTTGCCATAGCTCCTGATGAACGGAGATAGTACCACTTGTTACCGACATAAGCCCAGCCTGTCTTCATATCTCCATTTTTAGCATCTAGATAATACCAAGTTGAACCATCTTTAATCCAACTAGTTGCCATAGCTCCCGATGAGCGGAGGTAGTACCACTTATTACCTAGATATTGCCAACCAGTTTGCATAATACCGGTTGTTGGATCTAGGTAGTACCAAGTCGAATCATCGTTTATCCAACCCGCACGTCTTTCACCACCAAGGTAGTCTTTCCCTAAATGACCTGTTTTTGCTAGATAGTACCAGTTAGATTGATCGTAGAGCCAACCTGTCTTTAAAGAATGATCTTCATTAAAGTAATAATTTGCTAATTTAAGAACTTCTGGGCCTTCAAAGCCTTCACCATGTTTTTTACCAACAGTTAATGAATCCTTAACCTCTAATTGTTGCCAGCCAACAAATTCTTGTAGTACCCCATCTTGATCAAAGTAGTACCATTTATATTGAAGGCCAATTTCGAAAACTGGACGATTATCAAATAAATCATCACGATAACCCGTCCCAGGAATTTCTAAGTATTGCCAGCCGACTACCATTTCTCCATCATCATCAAAATAGTACATTTTACCGTCTATTTTATGCCAATAGATTGCTTTATGGTCATCTTTTATATAGTATTTTCTATTGTCCTTATCAACAAACTGTCCACCTGTGGTATCCGCCAATACTGTACTGGTCGCTAACAGACCAAGAAAGAAGGCTGCTAGTCCAACTCGCATGATTTTTTTCAAGAATTTCATTTTAGTATCCTCCGCAACTGATTGTAGCAAAGACCTTACCGTATGTCAATATATAGGAATTCCTCAAAAAAAAGCAGTCACACAACTGCAACTGCTTTTCTATTCTTGCATGGTATACCCAACACCACGCACGGTTTTAATGTAGCTTTTTTGACCTTTTACATCAAGCTTGCTACGTAGATAACGGATATAAACATCCACGATATTGGTTTCTGTCGCACTTTCGTACTTCCAAACACTTTCCAACAACTGCTCACGAGTCAAGACCTTCTTGCTTCCCATGAGAGTGGCCAAAAGGTCATACTCACGGCGCGTCAGAGCAATCATCTCCTCGCCACGATAAACGGTATGATGTTCTACATCCATACGCAGATTGCGGTAAGACGTTGGGACCTTCATCTGACTACAGTGTTGGTCGATAAAGTCCCGACCTCGGAAAATCGCTGAAATACGAGCCACCAGCTGATCAATAATCACTGGCTTATAGATGTAAGAAACGGCGAAGCGCTGGATTGTCTCAATCTGGTCTTGCAATTCTTCGCGATGGTCCAAGACCATGATCACTGAGGCAGGTTTTGTCCGACTCAGCCTCTCTGCAAAATCCTGGGCCGTCATATCCCCCAGACGAGCATTCAGTAAAATCAAGTCATAATCTGTCTGGAGAGCCATGGAGAGGGCTTTTTGTCCCTCCTCGACCAGATCAACACGGTATTGCTCTTTTTGAAGTTCCAGACTGAGAAAATGAGCGAGATTTCGTTCTTTCTCAAGTAATAAAATCCGTTTCCCCATGGCAGACCTACTTATTTTTCGTCATACCAAGAGTAGTGGAAGGTTCCTTCTTTGTCTTTACGTTGGTAAGTGTGGGCACCAAAGTAGTCACGTTGCGCTTGAATCAAGTTAGCTGGAAGGTCAGCTGAACGGTAGCTATCAAAGTAAGTAATAGCTGCTGAGAAGGTTGGCACTGGTACACCAGCTTGAACAGCAAGAGCTACGATATCACGCACTGCTTGTTGGTACTTAGCAGTAACATCCAAGAAGTACTCATCCAAGAGAAGGTTTGCAAGATCCGCATCGCGGTTGTAGGCATCTGTGATTTTTTGCAAGAAACGAGAACGGATGATACAGCCATCACGCCAGATAGATGCGATGTCTGCAAATGGCAAGTTCCAGTTGTTTTCTTTAGAAGCCACACGCAATTGAGCAAAACCTTGTGCGTATGAAATGATTTTTGAGAAGTAAAGAGCTTGACGAATCTTTTCGATCAACTCAGCCTTGTCACCTTCAAATTTGAAGGCAGCTGGTTTTGGAAGCACCTTGCTAGCATGCACACGCTCTTCTTTGTATGTAGAGATGTAGCGGGCAAATACTGATTCAGTGATAAGTGACAATGGCACACCAAGGTCAAGTGCTGATTGGCTAGTCCATTTACCAGTTCCCTTGTTACCTGCAGCATCAAGGATGTAGTCTACGATTGGTCCCTCTTGACCTTCATCGTCTTTACGGCTCAAGATATCAGCTGTGATTTGGATCAAGTAGCTGTCCAATTCACCCTTGTTCCACTCAGTGAAGATTTCAGCCATGTCTTCTGCAGAAAGACCAAGCAAGTGTTGCATGAGGTCGTAGCTTTCTGCGATCAATTGCATGTCACCATACTCGATACCGTTGTGGACCATTTTCACATAGTGACCAGCTCCATCAGGACCGATGTAAGTCACACATGGTTTGCCATCTTCTGGTGCTTTAGCTGAGATTTCTTCAAGAACATCAGCAACCAATTCGTAGGCTTCTTTTTGTCCACCAGGCATGATAGAAGGACCTTCAAGGGCACCTTTTTCACCACCAGAAACCCCTGTACCGATAAAGTTGATGCCTGAGTTTGCCAATTCTTCATTACGACGGATGGTATCTTTGTAGAAAGTATTTCCTCCATCAATCAAGATATCACCCTTGTCAAGGTGTGGAAGAAGGGCTTGGATAGTTGCATCTGTACCAGGTCCAGCTTGAACCATGAGCATGATACGACGAGGTTTTTCGATAGATTGAACGAAAGACTCTACATCGTAGCTAGGTACAAAGTTCTTTTCAGGATGGCAAGCAATTACGTCTTCTGTTTTTTCTTTACTACGATTGTAAATGGCAACTGTATAACCACGAGATTCGATATTTAGGGCAAGGTTACGACCCATTACGGCCATACCAACGACACCAAAGTTAGCTTTTGTCATGTGACACTCCTCTTGTTTAATATGTTTTATTTTATCATTTTTACCTATGAAAGGAAAGAATTTTGTAACGGACTCCTAGTAGTCCAAGTCATCCGCGTGACCAGCTCCATTACCAACAAAGTATCCAGTCTTACAGTTGAGGGTGAAGAGATAGGTTCCATCTGGTTTGTAGAGGTTATAATAACCATTTCCGTTTACGATATTGACCCGTTCTAGGATATATTGATTACCAGTGATATAGCCACGAGCACGCGATGTTGCTAAGATTTGTTCAAGGACACCGTCCGCAAAAGTCCAGGCAGGATTGTTGCTATCCTCTACAGCGGATTGGTTGTATGGTACACGACTAGCACTTCTTTGAAGATTGGCACCTTCGCTAGACAAGCCTCCGCTTTCTGGTCTGCTGGCAGGTGCCGAACTCGATGAAGCAGACGAACTGCTCGTACTGCTATCAGTCGTTGTGCTTGAACTTTCTTGGCTACTGCTACTTGAACTTGAACTAGAGGCGCTTGTTTGCTGGCTCTTACCAAGGCTAATGGCCTTATCTAACAGTTTATCTAGCTCTGTATTTCCTGTTTTAATTTCTGTAAATTTAGCATCTGCCTTGACCTTCGCATTGGTATCCAAGACACCATCAGTAATTGCTGGAGTTTCAAACTGATTATTCACTTCTTGCACAGCCTTGATTTGAGTTTCTAAACTATCATACTTAGATTTTGCAAGGGTATACTCTCGACTGCCTTCGAGTTTATCTAGTTGAGCCTTGAGTTGGTTCAACTTGTCAAACTGACTATTTTTCAAGGCTGTTTTATTAGCATCCGTATAAAAGGCATCGTAGAGGGTATTAAACTCTTGTAAAGCCGCTTGTGTTTCTTGATTACTAGAAGATGATTGAGAAGACTGGATGGCTTGGTTGGAGCGATTTACTTGACGATAGATATAGTAACTACCTGCCAAGATAAGGGCTGCTGCCAAGGCTGAACCGATAATAAACACGCGCTTCTTTTTAGAATTAGAAACTGTTTCTGGTTCTGCCTGAGCTGAGCGTGAAAGTAGAGCTGTCTCTTCCTCTTCTTTCTCATCAGCAACCTCTGCTGGCGTTTGCTTTTCCAACACAAGCGGTTCCAAGTCTTGATTTTCTTCTCCCAAAGGAGGCAAAATCACATCCGAGCTTGTAGTTTCCACTGAGTCTGACACCGTTTCTTCTGAAACTGTATCGGGTTCCTCCATGATTGACGCCGACTCTCCAGTGATTTCTGAGACTTCCTGTGTCAATTCTTCTTGAGCCTGAGCTTCCTGCAGTTCTTCTTTTTTAAATTGACGTGTTTCAAACTTGTCGGCTTCGATTTCCTCGCGGTGCTGTTTGATGTATTTATCCAAGATATTGTCCTCAGGCAATACTCCAGCTTCAACTTCTTCATTTTTACGGATGACTTGACCAACTGTCAGATCTTTCGCCTCGTCAAAATCAAATTTGGATTCTTGATGCTCTTTTTTATGACGATTGTGTCTTTTTTTACTCATCTGTCTTCCTTTCTACTTTACCTCTTGGCGCTTCACACGCTGACCAAAGTATTGATACAAATCCACTTTTAAGGTTCCGTTATAAAGTTTGCGCTTTTTATCCGCTGGACTTCCGTACTTACTTTCAAAAGCTTCGTCACTAGTCAGGATAAATTTGCTCCAGGTTTTCAATGGCGCAAAGACTTGTCCCATCTCAGCATAGAGCTTGGTGACTCCTGCATCATCAGATAAACGCTCTCCATATGGTGGATTGGAAATGATGACACCATTTACCTTGTCTGAGCGCAAGTCCTGTACCCGCATTTGTTTAAAAGTGATGTCACCTGACACACCTGCTGCTTGGGCATTGGCTTTAGCAATTTCAACCATACGAGCGTCTATATCACAGCCCATGATATCCAGTTCAAGTTCACGGTCAATTTTCTTGGCAGCATCAGTACGCACTTCTTGAATTAACCGATCGCTAACCCAGTTCCATTCTTCAAAAGCAAAGGAACGGCGAAGCCCAGGGGCCATCTTTCTAGCAATCATAGTCGCCTCTATACAGAAAGTTCCTGAACCACAGGTCGGATCAATTAAGGGCTTGTCTGGATACCAGTTAGATAGTTGTAAAATAGCCGCTGCCATATTTTCCTTGATCGGCGCCCCACCCTTTTCCGTACGATAACCACGTTTAAAAAGGCTAGAACCTGTCGTGTCAATCATGACAGTTGCCACATCCTTAAGGATGGACACCTCTATCTTAAACTCAGGACCATTTTCCATCAAGGGAACACCTTCTGGGCGGGCATAGTGTTTTTGCAGTTTCTTGACAACTGCTTTCTTGGAAATCGCCTGAACACTAGGTTCATTGTGAAGTTTAGACTTGACACATTTGGCCTTTGAGATAGGGAAACGTGCCCCGAGCGGGAGATAGTTTTCCCAATCTAGAGCAAAAACTCCTTGAAAGAGTTCTTCAAAGGTCTTAGCTGGAAAGCTTCCAACTACAATCTTGATACGGTCAGCTGCGCGAAGCCACAGATTGGTCTCGATGATTGCCTTCACATCTCCTTGAAAACGGACACGGCCATTTTCAACCTGGCAATCATAGCCTAACTCTCGCACCTCACGACCCACAACAGCTTCAAGACCCGCTGCAGCAGTTGCGATTAAATTAAATTCTTTTTTCATTTTACAGTCTTGCAAGACCTTTCTCTTGTTCACTTTAAAAAATGAGGTTGAGAAAAAATTCTCAGCCCCAACCTATATGCAATTTTCTATAAGCCATGTTTTGTTCCAGAAGTGACTAGGACCACTTCCTTCGATAATCATCTGTCTACCGCTAACAGCCTATAACTGATAGCAGTCAGAGTACTACGTTCGTTTCCGTGCACTCCATGCCCCGACCAAAATTTGGGTTGCTAGCTTGAGGGGTTTACCGCGTTCCACTCTCTCTGTTTCCAGAAAGACTCCGTCACTGTGGCACTTTCAAGCCTACTCTGACTTATCCGAAGACTTAGCCATTTCGACTGCCGTAACGATCTCTCGTCCCTAGGCTTATGGTTTCGCCTAGCACAAACACTACAGGCATCACAGCCTGTGCTAGCATGGACTTTCCTCATGAAAAGGGATTCTCTTCACGCGATTATCCAAAAATTGCATCTAATGGACACCTAATTATAACTCAGAATTGTCTACGATTTGTTTACCGAATACTTCTTTTTCAAGTCGATTCAATCGTTTCAAAATATCAAAATTTGTCATTGGAGTAGAACTTGTTACTTCGATAGAACTTTGTTGAGTAGAACTTGCCTGTGGCTTGTTAGACAATTCCTCCTTCAAATCAGCAATCTCCTGACGAAGAGATTTGACCAAAGCTGCGTAAGTCTCATAATCCTTGATCACATCATCTAGGAACTCGTCTACCTCTGCCTTACTATATCCGCGAACTTCACGTCCAAACTCTTGTTCAAAAATATCTTTTGCTGAAAAAATAATACTTGCCATTTCTCTCTCCATTCTTGATTGCTATTCTTATTATATAAAAAAAGACAAACAAAAATCAAGGTCAAAGCCTCACTTTTCGGAAAAATTTTCCACTATTTCGTTCAGATCCTCAAATGTTAATCTTTTTGTAATATAGCCTCCTTGATTTTTCATCATCTGGTAAAAATACTGTAACTTGGTTTCATTTTCTTCGTCATAAAACAGGCAGCATCCATCCGTATTTTCCAGCAGAAATTTCTGATAATCACGTAGTTGCCCCTTGTGCTCATATTGTGGATAGGCATATTTGACAAAGTCAACCTGCTTAAACTCACTGAGTTTGATTTGATTGGCCTCATTCCAGTTACTACCATGGGTTTCAAAATCAAAAATGGTCGCCAGCTGAAAGCCATAGTCTGCTTGCATGTCTTTTGCCACTTGAAGCACCCAGTACTCAAAGCCCAGAGTTCCTGTAAAGACAAGCCAGGTCACCCCATCTTCTGCTAGACGTTCTAGATCTCTCCGAATTGCTGTTTTGATAATATCAACGCGAATATCCTTGTCATTAAAGAGACCAAGGTCGAAGGCTGAATAACCTAAAATCAAGGCTGTTGTCATTTTTAACCCTTTCTTTGTAAATTTATGATATAATAGAGTGATGTTATTGTACCAATAAGGAGAATTATGGTCAACTATCCACATAAACTTTCATCACAGAAGAGACAAGTACCCCCGTCACAAACTAAAAATTTCGCAAATCGGGGAATGTCTTTTGAAAAGATGATCAACGCTACGAACGACTACTATTTGTCGCATGGGTTAGCAGTTATTCACAAGAAACCGACTCCCATCCAAATCGTACGTGTTGATTATCCCCAACGAAGTCGAGCCAAGATTGTTGAAGCCTACTTTAGACAGGCCTCAACGACTGACTATTCAGGGGTTTATGATGGATACTACATCGACTTTGAAGCAAAGGAAACCAGGCAAAAACATGCGATTCCGATGAAGAATTTTCATCTCCATCAGATCCAGCATATGGAACAAGTTCTTGCCCAGCAAGGAATCTGCTTTGTCCTCCTTCACTTTTCTTCTCAGCAAGAAACCTACTTATTGCCGGCCATTGATTTGATTCGTTTCTATCATCAAGATAGAGGACAAAAGTCAATGCCACTTGGATATATTCGAGAAAATGGATATAAGATTGAACAAGGCGCTTTTCCTCAAATTCCCTATCTCGACGTTATCAAAGAACATTTACTAGGTGGTAAAACAAGATGAACAAACAAACTTTCCTGCGGATAGCTAAGTATGTCAGTATCTGCCTTTTGACCTTATTTATCGCAGCTATTATGCTAGGCGGAGGCCTCTT
Organism: Streptococcus sp. 5905; assembly: GCF_013276505.1. Classification (NCBI taxonomy): domain Bacteria; kingdom Bacillati; phylum Bacillota; class Bacilli; order Lactobacillales; family Streptococcaceae; genus Streptococcus; species Streptococcus sp. 5905. The sequence goes on along the minus strand of NZ_VMLC01000001.1, from coordinate 90,165 downwards.
TCTCTACTATGTGAGCAAGGCTCCAGCCCTATCCGAAAGCAAGCTAGTCGCAACGACTTCTAGTAAGATTTATGACAGCAATGATGAACTTATCGCTGATCTTGGGTCAGAGCGCCGTGTCAATGCACAGGCTAATGAAATCCCTACGGAGCTGGTCAATGCGATTGTTTCGATTGAAGACCATCGTTTCTTTAATCACCGTGGAATAGATACCATTCGTATCCTCGGTGCTTCCTTACGAAATCTTCGAGGTGGTGGTGGTCTTCAGGGTGGTTCTACCTTGACACAGCAGTTAATCAAGCTGACCTATTTCTCTACGTCAACTTCTGATCAGACCCTTTCTCGTAAGGCACAGGAAGCCTGGTTAGCCTTTCAGCTAGAACAAAAAGCGACCAAACAAGAGATTCTAACTTACTACATCAATAAGGTCTACATGTCAAATGGTAACTACGGAATGCAGACAGCTGCTCAAAATTACTATGGCAAAGACCTCAAAGATTTAAGTTTGCCACAATTGGCTCTCCTAGCTGGAATGCCCCAAGCTCCAAATCAGTATGACCCCTACTCTCATCCAGAAGCGGCACAAGAACGCCGAGATCTGGTTCTCTCCGAGATGAAGGGACAAGGTTACATTACTGCCGAACAATACGAAAAAGCTATTAACACTCCGATTACAGACGGACTTCAAAGTCTAAAATCTGCTAATAGCTATCCTCCGTATATGGACAATTACCTCAAAGAAGTAATTGACCAAGTCGAACAAGAAACGGGCTACAACCTTTTGACAACGGGAATGGAAGTTTATACCAATGTCGATCCTAAAGTCCAACAACGTCTCTGGGATATCTACAATACCGACGAATATGTTAATTACCCAGATGATGAATTGCAAGTGGCTTCAACTATCGTAGATGTCACAAACGGGAAAGTCATCGCTCAATTAGGTGCCCGTCACCAATCAAGCAATGTTTCCTTCGGTATGAACCAAGCTGTTGAAACCAACCGTGACTGGGGTTCAACCATGAAACCCATCACAGATTACGCGCCAGCCTTGGAGTATGACATCTACGACTCAACTGCTTCTATCGTTCATGACGTACCATATAACTATCCTGGCACCAACACACCTGTTTATAACTGGGATAGAGGTTATTTTGGAAATATTACATTACAGTATGCCCTTCAACAGTCACGAAACGTCCCAGCCGTTGAAACTTTGAATAAGGTTGGACTAGATCGTGCTAAGACCTTCCTAAATGGACTCGGTATTGACTATCCAGATATGCACTATGCCAACGCGATTTCAAGTAACACAACCGAATCTAACAAAAAGTATGGAGCAAGTAGCGAGAAAATGGCTGCTGCTTATGCTGCTTTTGCAAACGGTGGTATCTACCGCAAACCGATGTATGTTAACAAGGTCGTCTTTAGTGACGGTAGCTCAAAAGAATTCTCTGACCCTGGTACTCGGGCTATGAAAGAAACAACTGCCTACATGATGACAGAGATGATGAAAACAGTTCTGACTTATGGAACAGGACGTGGAGCCTACCTATCATGGTTACCACAAGCTGGTAAGACTGGTACATCAAACTATACAGATGATGAAATTGAGAAATACATTAAGAACTCTGGTTATGTAGCTCCAGACGAAATGTTTGTCGGCTATACTCGTAAATATTCAATGGCTGTCTGGACCGGTTACTCTAACCGACTTACTCCTATCGTTGGTGATGGCTTCTACGTTGCTGCTAAGGTCTATCGTTCGATGATGACCTACCTCTCAACAGATGACCATCCAGGGGATTGGACCATGCCTGAAGGCCTTTACAGAAGCGGAGAATTTGTCTTTAAGAATGGAGCACGCAATACGTGGACCCCTTCATCATCTACACAACAAAGTTCGACATCTGAAAGTTCTAGCTCAACATCTGAGAGCTCGACTTCTCAGTCAAGCGCAACTTCTCCAAGCACAAGTAGTAGCGCAAATAGCAATCCTAACAATAATAATACGCAACAATCAAATATCATCCCTGGTCAACAAAATCCCCAACCAGTACAACCATAATTACAAGAAAACTCCTGAGATCAGTATAATCTCAGGAGTTTTTGGTCGTCTGATACACTATTCTATCTGTCTGCTACTCAGACTTGAGTAAAAGAAAAAGATTGAAGAAAATTGTCCAAAATGGACTTTTTCTTCAATCTGGAGCTGACTTATCGTTAGCTCTTTTGCATTATTTCACATGGTTTACAAGCTCTTCTTGAGCCTTTTTATTCGACTCTTCTTTTTCTTTCATCCATTTTTCTTGGGCTTTTTGATATTCTTCTGTTGTTACCGCCTTGTCTTGTACATCTAGGTATTTATACAAGAGGGCTTCGCTCATACCCTTGTTACCAGAGTATGCAAACGGAAGTGTAAATGGTACCATCTTAGACAACATTGGACGACCAGTTTGAGAAGTTGTTGGGATGATCAAGGCACTATCTGTCAACCAAGCTTGGGCAGCAGCATATTTTTCATAACGTTTTGAAACGTCAGTAGTTTCTTCCCCAGCTTCCACAACCATTTTTTCGTAGTCTTCCAAACCAACCTGCTTAGCCGCAGCATTGTTTGTTCCAGAGTCAAATCCTAGGTAAGTCTTCGTATTTTCTCCGACAGATGGCTTGATGATATCAAGGTAGGTAGATGGATCCGCAAAGTCTGGAGACCAACCAACATTATCTGAGATATCCCAATCTTCACCAGCAGCAGTCTCGGCAAAGTAGGTGATGTTCAAGACATCGTCTTTTTGAAGTTGTTGGATATCCACAACTACATTATCTGTTCCCAAAGTTGCTTCAAGTGACTGTTTCAAAGATTGCACACGTTGAACTTTTGTTGTGTTTGTTTGGTCTACTGGCATATCCAAGTGGATTGGGAATTTCACTCCTTCTGCTTGAAGAGCTGTCTTAGCCTTGGCGAATTCTGCTTTGGCTTTTTCTGGATTGTAGAGACCATCTTGGGCATCATCCAAGTTCACGTTGCTCCACTCGTCACCGTATGTCACCAATTTTTCTTTGACCAACTCACCAAAGTTTTTACCATCTGCTTGAACAAATGTAGGTGGGACAAACAAGTTGCGAAGCAGTTTAGTCGCACCACTTGCGCCGTTTACTTGAGAGGCATAGGCAGTTCTATCAAAACCAAAGGCAAGCGCTTGACGGAAATCTTTATTTAGAAGAGCTTTCTTGGTAGATGTTTTTTGTTCATCAGCTGTCTTAGAAGTATGTTGATAAGACTGACGGTCGATATTGATACCAACTAAGAAAGTTGTTGAATCTTGTTGTGTGTAAACAATATTGTCTTTAAAGGCTTTTTCAGTCTCTGGGTAGCTCGCGCTTGTTGGGAAGAGACGTGCCATTGTAAAGCTGCCATCTTTGAAGGCTTCAGTTGGTTTGTTGGTATCTTGGCCATCCCAGTATGACAATTTCACCTTGCCAATGTGGACATTATCTTTATCCCAATAGTTTGGATTCTTTTCAAACTCAACAGAAGATTTGGCTACAATCGATTTGAGCAAGAATGGTCCATTATAGAGAATACTACTAGGATCTGTCCCTTTGGCGAAGTCATCCCCTTTGGAGTTCAAGAACTCTTCATTTACTGGAGCCAAAACTCCCATCGTTGTCTTAGAATTCCAGAAGCTTTCTGGCTTGTTCAATGTGTACTGAACTGTATAATCATCAAGGGCCTTGATTCCTACTTGAGAGAAGTCTGTAATTTCTCCTTTAACATAGGCGTCCAATCCTTTGATTGATTCTTGAACTAAATAAAGACCATCAGATTTTTTATCAGCAGCATATTTAAGTCCTGTTACAAAGTCTTGAGCTTTGACTGCGGCGTATTCTTCACCTTCAGAAGTATACCATTTTGCATCCTTACGGATAGTATAAGTGTAAGTCAATCCATCCTTCGATACAGACCAATCCTCAGCCATAGACGGCACAAAGTTTCCGTAGCGGTCATTTTCTAGCAGACCATCAACCACGTTGCTGGTAATATTTGCTGTAGCTGCTTTATTAGTTGTCAAATAGTTCAGGTTGTCAGGATCCGTCTCATAAATGTATGAGAATGTCTTCTCACCTTTGGCGCTTGAACCTGATCCAGAGCATGCAGCTAAAGTAGTCGCTGCCAATAATGTCACGCCCGCAAGGGCAAATAGTTTTGAACTTTTCATCATTTTCTCCTTTAAAACTTTCTCTCCATTATAGACTCTTTTCAGAAAGATGTCAACAGAATTTTCAGAATTTTTGTGTTAATTTGGTATATTCTGAAAAATAATTTTAAGGATATTCTAAAGTAATAATTATTCGTCTCTCTTGGGCTTCACTAACAAAGTTTATACCGAAAAAGGGGGCACTAAAAACCGATTTTTCTATATTTTTGATATAATTAAATATAAGAAAAATCAAGGAGAAAGATATGATCTTAATTACAGGTGCCAATGGTCAACTTGGTACAGAACTACGTTATCTGCTAGATGAACGAAATGTGGACTATGTTGCAGTGGATGTGGCCGAAATGGATATCACTGATTCTGAAATGGTTGAAAAGGTTTTTGCTGAGGTCAAGCCAACTCTAGTCTATCATTGTGCAGCCTATACTGCTGTTGATGCAGCTGAAGATGAAGGAAAAGAACTGGATTTTGCCATAAACGTAACTGGAACTGAAAATGTTGCTAAGGCCTCTGAGAAATACGGAGCTACTCTGGTCTATATCTCAACAGACTACGTCTTTGATGGAAAGAAACCCGTCGGACAAGAATGGGAAGTTGATGACCTACCTGATCCGCAGACAGAGTACGGACGTACCAAGCGAATGGGTGAAGAGCTTGTTGAAAACCTTACGTCACAGCATTACATTATCCGCACTGCTTGGGTCTTTGGAAATTATGGAAAAAACTTTGTTTTTACCATGCAAAATCTAGCCAAAACCCATAAAACTCTTACTGTAGTCAACGACCAACACGGTCGCCCAACTTGGACACGTACCTTGGCCGAATTTATGACCTACTTGACTGAAAATCAAAAAGAATATGGCTACTACCACTTATCAAATGACTCAACTGAAGATACCACTTGGTATGACTTTGCTGTCGAGATTCTTAAAGGCAGTGATGTTCAGGTTGTGCCAGTAGACTCCAGCAAGTTTCCTGCAAAGGCCAAACGTCCCCTCAACTCAACCATGAGCTTGGCAAAAGCAAAGGCGACAGGTTTCGTCATTCCAACCTGGCAAGATGCCCTTAAAGAGTTTTATAAACAAGAAGTAAGAAAATAAAAGATTACGACACACATAAAAAGCAAGAGATCTTGAATTCTCTTGCTTTTTTGTTTGCATTTATTTAATCACTTGTTGTGTCTTAGCATAGTTAGCTTCGACTGCTTCTTTTTCTGATTTCCACCAGTCTTGGTTATCCGTGTACCACTTGATGGTCTCTTTGAGACCTGCTTCAAAGTTGGTGAACTCTGGCTTCCACCCTAGCTCATCGCGAAGCTTGCTAGCGTCAATAGCATAGCGAAGGTCGTGACCCGCACGGTCTGTCACATGATCATAAGCGTCAGCTGGCTGTCCCATTTCCTTGAGAATGAGTTCCAGCACTTCTTTATTGTTCTTCTCACCATCCGCACCAATCAAGTAGGTTTCACCGATTTGGCCTTTGGTCAGAATCGTCCAAACACCTGAAGAATGGTCATTGGTGTGAATCCAGTCACGGACGTTTTTACCTTCACCGTAGAGTTTTGGCTTGATACCGCTCAAGATATTGGTGATTTGTCGTGGAATGAACTTCTCAATATGCTGATAAGGACCATAGTTGTTTGAACAGTTAGAAATCGTCGCTTTGACACCAAATGAGCGCACCCAAGCTTTGACAATCAAATCTGAGGCTGCCTTAGTCGATGAGTAAGGCGAACTTGGATTGTACTTGGTTTCAGCCGTAAATTTCTCACCCGGCCCTTCTCCATGACCTGGCAAATCTTCACGCAGAGGGAGATCCCCATAGACTTCGTCAGTTGACACATGGTGGAAACGAAGGTCGTATTTACGAGCCGCTTCCAAAAGTGTGTAGGTTCCAATGAAGTTGGTGTGGATAAAGGAACTCGGGTCATTGAGCGAGTTGTCATTGTGGCTTTCTGCCGCATAGTGTACAATGGCATCCGCTTCAGCTGCTAACTTATCTACCAAGGCTACATCAGCAATATCTCCAACAACTAACTCAACACGGTCGCCTAAAATTTCTTCAATATTGGCACGATTACCTGCATAAGTCAGCTTGTCCAGCACTGTCACATGCACATCTGGAAAGTTATTGTAAACATAGTGGACAAAGTTAGAACCGATAAAACCAGCCCCACCTGTCACGATGATATTTTTATATTTAGTCATATTACTTCCTTATTCCCAATCTTCTTTTTTCAAAGGCTTCACGTCCTTAAGTAGGGGATGATGTTTGTCCGCTTCAGATACCTCTGCTTCTTCCAGATTTTCCCACTCAATTCCTAATTCTGGGTCAGAGTAGTTAACAAAGGCATACTTAGGTTTGAGTTCAAGCGCCCAATAGTCATTAACCAGATAGCTATAAGAAACTGTATCAGATAGGACTTGAAATCCATTGGCTACGCCACGAGGGACAAAGATTCCCTTACTAGCGTCAATCTCTGTCTGGTAAACATTCCCAAAAGTTTCACCCTCACGCAAATCAACCCATGATCCTAGAACCTTCCCATTATCTGCAACAGAGATGTACTTGTCCCAAGGCTCAGCATGGAGGCCTCGAAGAACATTTTTGCGAGAAAAGCTGACGTTATTTTGCAGTTTCCCTTCAGCAAAGAAGCTTTCAGGAAAGCCAAGTGGCACCATCTTTTCCTTCTGGAAATTTTCCTTAAACCAGCCACGATTGTCTCCATGAACTGGAATATCAAACTCTAACAAACCTGGAATTGCATCAATCTTACGCACTGCAAGTGTTTTTCCAAAAAAATTATCTGTCATCTAGATTTCTCCAATCAAACGGAGCAGGTACTGCCCGTATTCATTTTTCTTTAGAGGTTGCGCCAACTTCAGCACATCTTCACGGCTGATATAACCCATTCGATAAGCAATTTCTTCCAGATTGGCAACCTGAACATTTTGCATCCGTTGAACCGTTTCGATATATTGTGAGGCCTCTAACAAGCTCTCATGTGTTCCTGTATCCAACCAAGCAAAACCACGTCCCATAAGCTCAACAGACAAATCACCACGATCCAAGTAAGCCTTGTTGACATCTGTGATTTCTAATTCTCCGCGAGGACTTGGTTTGATACTCTTGGCAATTTTGACAACATCGTTATCATAGAAATACAGTCCTGTCACTGCATAGTTAGAGCGCGGCTGTTCTGGTTTTTCTTCGATGGAGATAGCATTCATATTTTCATCAAATTCTACAACACCAAAACGTTCTGGATCCTTAACGTGGTAACCAAAAACAGTCGCACCTTTCTCTTTCTTGGCTGCTTTTTGAAGCATTGTGCTCAGACCAGGACCATGGTAGATATTGTCGCCTAAAATCAAGGCAACGCTATCGTCACCGATAAATTCTTCACCGATAATAAAAGCCTGAGCAAGTCCATCTGGACTTGGCTGTTCCGCATAAGAAAGCTTAATCCCAAATTCGGAGCCATCCAAGAGCAAGTCCTTAAAACGGGGTAAATCTTGTGGTGTTGAGATAATCAAAATGTCCTTAATCCCGGCCAACATCAAGGTTGACAAAGGATAGTAAATCATGGGTTTATCATAAACCGGCATCAGCTGTTTTGACGCAGCGCGTGTAAGGGGGTACAGTCGGGTACCTGAGCCACCCGCAAGAATAATACCTTTCATAATGGAATAACCTTTCTTCGTTGTTTTTAATTACTAAATTCTTCCTCTACTACACTAAGTATCCGTTCAATCACCACTAATATTTATAATCTGCTAAACGTCCACAGAAGATAACCTTATCATTCTGTGAAGCTTCTTCGTGGTATTTAGAAAAGATAGCATTATTTTTCTCACCATTAATTGGATAATATGGTTCATCTCCACGTTTCCAGTCAGCTGGATATTCACGCGTGATGCCTGTCTTAGGCTGCAGACCATACTCAAATTTTTTATGCTCAATGATACGAGTATAAGGAATCTCACGATCTGTATAGTTCACTACAGCATTTCCTTGGTGATTTTCCTCATCAAGCACTTCGTGCTTAAAACGTAAACTGCGATACTCTAGCTCACCATGCTTATAATCAAAATACTGGTCAATCATTCCTGTAAAAGCAACTTTGTTAGCAGATGCTTCCAGCTCTTCACGATAGTCAAAGCAATCCACTCCTAGCTAAACTTCTACGTCTTTAAGTATAATTTCAATAATCACATTGTATCCACCAATAGGAATCACTTGATAACGGTTGTTAAAATAATTATTATCAAAGGTTAAACGAACTGGAAGGCGTTTAATGATAAATGGAGGAAGTTCTGTCGCTGAGCGTTCCCATTGCTTCTCAGTATGGACCACTTCTAACAATTATTTTTTCCATTTTTATTATACTAAATTAATCTCTTTCAAAAATATCACGTGTATAGACTTTTTCCTTAACATCTTCTAATGAGTTATCATAGCGATTAGCAACAATGGCATTACTCAGTCGTTTGAATTCCTCTAAATCATTGATAACGGAACTTCCAAAAAATGTACTCCCGCTTTCTAAAGTGGGTTCATAAATAACTACTCTTACTCCCTTAGCTTTTATACGTTTCATAATACCTTGAATAGAGCTTTGACGAAAATTATCGCTATTACTCTTCATAGTCAATCTATAGATGCCAATAATAATATCTTTTTCTACTCTCTCATCGAAAACATTATAGGCTGAATAATCATAATAATCTACCATCTTAAGAACCTGATCAGCAATAAAGTCTTTACGTGTCGAATTGCTCCGTACTATGGCTCCTATAAGTTCTTCTGGTATATCTTCATAGTTGGCAAGAAGTTGCTTGGTATCTTTAGGAAGACAATAGCCACCATAACCGAAGGAAGGATTGTTATAGTGAGAACCAATCCGTGGATCTAAACAAACTCCATCAATAATAGCTTGAGTGTCTAGCCCCTTCATCTCAGAATAAGTATCCAGCTCATTAAAATAAGAAACACGCAGAGCAAGATAAGTATTCGCAAAAAGCTTTACTGCTTCAGCTTCTGTAAAGCCCATATACAATGTATCAATATCTTCTTTTAAAGCTCCTTCTTGAAGCAGTCCTGCGAAAGTTTCGGCAGCACTTACCAAGCGCTCATTATTTTTATCTGTTCCTAAAATAATTCGACTCGGATACAGATTATCATAAAGCGCCTTTGACTCACGCAAAAATTCAGGACTAAATAAGATATTTTCAGTCTGAAATTTCTTTCGAGCTGACTCTGTATAACCAACCGGAACTGTACTTTTAATGACCATGATGGCATCTGGATTATATTTAAGCACCGTTTCAATGACAGACTCTACAGCAGAAGTGTCAAAGAAGTTCTTCTTTGGATCATAGTTAGTTGGAGCTGCAATCACAACAAAATCCGCATCTTGATATGCTGCTTTTGCATCCAATGTAGCCACTAAATTTAAATCCTTTTCTGCCAGATATTTCTCTATATAGTCATCTTGAATAGGTGACTTTCTTTGATTAATTAATTCGACCTTCTCAGGAATAATGTCCACCGCCATTACTTGATGTTGCTGAGACAATAAAACCGCAATGGATAGACCAACATATCCCGTACCTGCTACTGCTATTTTCACATTTTTCTCCTTTCAATACTCGTACTTATGGTTCTTATGTTAGAAACTTTTTTAATTCACCAATAATACTCTTTATTTCTTTATAAAATAACATAACTAATAGTAAGAATAGCACAACTTGTATAGGATAAAGAATATAACTATTTTCCAACCATAAGACTATTGACTGAAAAATAAGCAATACATAGGAAAATACATCTCTTCTAATAAAAATTTTTAACTTTATATATTTTCTCATTGTATGAACACGTATTATCCAAACAACAAAGTAAGATATCATAGTGGCAATAGCAGCACCTATAGCTCCATAATAATATACAAAAACAAATGTGAAAATAATATTCACTATCGCTCCTACTAAGGTTGACTGACTATATATTTTTGAATCTTTAACCGCGGAAAAAATTCCACCAGCAAATCCTGAAATAGCTCCAAAAACATTTGCAATTAGTAAAAACGGAACAAACTTCCAAGCATCATAAAATTCATTCATATATAGAAACTTAGCAAGTATTTTACTACAAGAAATTAGTAGCCCAGAAATTAATACCATAATCATGTTATACTTATTATAAACTTGAGAAAAGAAATATTCGCTATCTTCATCACGATAAGACTTTACAGATGATAATATCCACGCTTGGTTAAATATATTTGCAAAAATATTTAAAATTGATGGGATTTTATAACCAACTGAATAAATGCCATTCACCGCTACACCACAAAATGCAATAACTACGTATCTATCTATTGCATTATTAATCCACCAACCTAATGAATTTAAGATTAAGGGAATACTGTAACTAACAAGTCTTTGCTGTAACTTTTTATTCTGAAGGCTAGTGTACTTAATGTTATATTGAGATATCTTATATATCAAGTATAAACTAGGTAGCACCAAACCCAATATATTAGACCAAAAATATCCAGCCAAACCTAGAGGTATAATTATAAGAAATAGAATGTTAAACCCCAATATAGAAATCGTATTGAGAATAGCAGCAATTGATAATATAGAAACTTTATCTATACCTCTAATAAATGAAGAAAGAAATTGATAAACAATAGTTGATAAATAAAGTAATAAAAAAGTTATGGAATTTTCTTTAAGTAATGGGAATATATTAAAGATATTATTGAAAATAATTCCTAATACTACAACTAAGAAACCTTTTATTATAATATTCCAGCCAATTGAATATACTATACTACTGTCATTTTTTTCATCTAATGCAAATCGAAGAACCCCTTCAGAAATATTAATTGAAATAATTGGAATTAGCAATGAGATTGTCGTATTAAATAAGTCATATGTTCCATAATCAGATGTAGATAGTACGCTTGTATATAACGGAACCATTAAAAAGACTAAAATTTTAGAACCAAAGTTGCTTAAAGTTAGTAATCCAATATTTTTTAGTAAGTAATTATATCTTCTACTCAATTTTCTAGTTCCTTATATAGTTGCATGATCTGCATGGCATTATTTTTATCTGAAAAACGTAATGTCGCCTTCTCTTGTCCTCTCAAAGCAATTTCCAAGATGGAACTCCTATTGTTTATTATAGTTTTTAAAATTTCACTAAGCTGCATATAATCTCCTGGTTCATACAGATATCCTGTTTCTCCTGTAGAAATTATCTCTTTTGTACCACCTGAATTTGTCCCAATAACTAACGCTCCAGACAACATTCCCTCAACTGTAATACGACCGAAAGCTTCTTTTTTGGAACACACACATACGATATCACATTTTCTGAAAAAATCAGTTGGATCAGATTGAAAACCATGAAACTCAATACCGTCAAGTTTATAATTTGAAATAACTTCTTTTATTTCTTTAAAATATTCTTCGCTTTCAACTATTCCTATAATATCAACTTTAAACATCTGTTTATATCTCTCAGGAAGATTAGCTATCGCTCTAACTAAATCAACCTGCCCTTTTCCAGGCGTAATTCTACCTGAAGATAAAATGTTAATCTTTTGGTTCTGAAATGCGACTTTATCTATAAAATAGTCATCAATTGATAAACCATTATGAATGACTTTTTTATAAACCAAAACTTCGTTGGAAAACTTTTTAGAAATTGAATCAGATATAGAAATTACACATGTTGATTTATTTATTAAATCAATTGCTTTTTTTCTATTACAAAATTCAATTCCTAAGTCCTCTTCCATAAACTCCCTTATATGCCATATTAATATTTTTCTCTGTTCGATTGCTGCCTGAGCTCCTAAAAAAGAAGTCAACGTATTCATATGAATAATATCAACTTTTTCTTTTTTTATAATTCTGTTGATTTTGTGAAGCGATATTCTGTTTAATAAATACTTTAACGGCAATTTCAAATAGTAAAAAATATTTTTAGTATGACTGAGATATTTTATCCAATAATTCCAAATATATTGTTTTACAACATAGTATTTAATTCCTTTGTTTACAAGCTCATCTTCCACATTTCCATGTTCTGGTAAAATGATAATAACCCTAAAGTCTGAATCCTCAACTATCGAAACTAATCGTAACAATGACCGGGTAGCTCCCGATGATATATCAGATGTAGATAAAAAATATAAGATACTTTTTGTCATATTATCCTTCCTTAATTTTAGATAAAAACAGAAAATTATTTATTAAAAAATAAATTAAAAATCTAAAAAACAACTATTCCATATGCCTTCTGCACATTATCATACAACCTTGAATTTCCCCATCCAATTTTATTTTTCTTGCTTAGTCAATCTCATTCCTATAAATGCACAGATAATAACCACGTAAAATATATGAAGAATAACATAATTTGCCCAAAAATCAATTGTTAAACTAACTATAGAAGAAGCTACAATAGTATATAACGCTAATTTTCTAAAAATTCCTTTTCCTTTTACCACTATTACTAATATCTGAAACATAGATAATAAAAAGATAAATAAGCCAATAACCCCAGTATCAATAAGGAAACTTGTCACTGTTGAATCAGCTGTAGTATAGCCATTAAAAAATGAATAAGTAGTCAAGTAATTATTGACACCACCAAATCCTGACCCAATAATAGCCTTTATAGTATCCGAGTCTAAATAATTTCCCCAATTTCTAAGTGTTCCAATACGTTGACCTAGAGAACCGTCAGCCATTCCATAACGATAAAGTGAAGAAAATCTTAAACCTATATAATTAGAAATAAACGCAAACACATCAAAATATAGGCAGAGAGAGACTACTATAATTAAAATAAGTACTATAGCACTCAACTTTCTATAGGTCAATATCCCATGTCTATTTAGTATAAACGAAAGAATTAAAATTACCCCAAAAGCTATCCAAACTATACGAGATTGAGTCAAAAAAATTGAAATTGCAATAAGTGTTTTATAAACTAAATTTAACACTCGGTTCTTATATGGGATAACAATTACCAAAATAAAAGCTAGCAACAAAACATATGCAAAATAGGTGTAGTGGAGAAATATTGAACTGGGATAATACAAACTATTCAAATTCATCGTTTGTATCCATTTAACTGCATCTATTTTTACAAAATTCACCATAAGATTGAAATGTTGCATATATTCATATAATCCAAAAATAGCAGTAAAACCAATGAAAGATTTAAAAATAGATAGTATTCTTATAACGCCATTTATATTTTTAGGTATTATATAATAAACAAATATTGGAAATAATATAAATTTAGAAGTCATCACCAATAAATCTTGTGTGAATATAACTGTTAATAACAAATAGTAGGCTAAAAAAATATATATAAACAAAAAATTTAAATTTATACTTAATTTGCTTTTTCGATATAAAGAATACAATGCCGACAAAAAAAATAAAATAACAATAACAGGAGTAACACCGTTTCCTGTATATAGAGAGAGCATTATAACTATCCATACTAATAATAAAATATAATTTGTTATACTATTTACCGTTTTCAATATATACCCCTGATATAATCTTCTCAAATTCTAAACAAGAGTTACTCCAATTTAGTGGTATAACAGTTTTATACCCTTCATTTTGAACTTGTGCCAACAATAATCGATCCTCTTGTAAATGTACTACCTTATTATATATTTCTGATAACTCTTCTACAACTATAGCATTCTGACCATTTGAGAGTTCCAACAAAGCTCCTCGACTTCTACCAACAACTGCACATTTATTTGCCATGGCTTCTACAATAGGTAGTCCCCATGCTTCAATTTCACTTGTAAAAAGATAGACATCCGATTCCTGATACATCTTTAAAATTTTTCCTCTTTCAGGATTAATCAACACATTATAGGTATCAGGTAACTTTTCTGGAATACGGCGTCCAAATATATTAATCTTCATATCAGGATATCGCTTCTTTAATTTTGCGATGATTTGTAACCCCTCTTGACTTTTCTTATGCTCACTTTCATGATACATCATCATCAAAGTGAGGTCCTTATGACTAATTTTTTCTGTATGAAGATACTCGTTGTCAGAAAGACCATTATATACAACATAAATAGTTTTATCTGTAAACTTTTGAATAGCTTTTTTTAAACTCCTCGTAACAGTAATTAATGTAAGTGGCAAGCGATACGATGCCTCCACCTCTTCCTTTCCTCCATTGAAGATTTCATAATCTTGAATAAAATAAAATTTGTTACCTTTGCTTGATGAGAAATTTGCGACATCATAGGCTGTTTGCCAAGCTGTCGCAATTACCACATCTGCATCACGTATATATTTTTCTGATACCACTGGTATCCGTTTTAAATCAAACTTCTTATCAAACCAATTATCGTTTTTTAGAGTATTCCCCAAAGAAGCTTTTATCCGATAAAAAATTGTCTGGTTTCTACCTCTATAACTAATCATAGGAACATAACAAACCACATCATGTCCTTGATCAATAAGGTAATTTGCATAGGTATAGATAACTCTTATTCCACCTGTCATTCTCTTAAATGGAAGGATAAAATTAATTTTCATTTTTTCTCCAAAAATCTAAATAAACATTAACTCACCGATTACTTGCACCACACTTTGCTTTAGATAGCCTCCTTTTATAACAGTGCTTATTCGCGCCAATTTATGCTTATGTGGAATGTTGATAAATTCACGAATAATATCTATCTCCTCATTACTTAGAGAATTCTGATAAACTTTTAAAAATGATTCTGCTTGATCAAATGATAGCTTCAAAGTTTCCTTGACATGAGAATTTCCTAACAACCTCT
This sequence comes from Streptococcus sp. 5905, assembly GCF_013276505.1. NCBI lineage: Bacteria > Bacillati > Bacillota > Bacilli > Lactobacillales > Streptococcaceae > Streptococcus > Streptococcus sp. 5905. The sequence goes on along the minus strand of NZ_VMLC01000001.1, from coordinate 75,087 downwards.
TGATAATAAAACCTAAAGTATTGACTTGTGTCGCCCCCACAACATTCCCACCGTGTTGACGATATTTAATTGTTGGTTCTTTAAGGCAAACAATTTTCCCAAAGCTAGCAGCAACTAAACCTATCCACCAATCATGCATAGCTACTGCATTACTATTCAAATCTAACAGATTGTTTAAACTTCTATTCCATAACATTGTACAACCCGTAATGTTATTTTGTATAAGTATACGATTCAATTCTGTCACATCTACATCTAAGGCACGATATTCGAAGAAAGAATCGTTAATTATATTTAAATTATCATCAACAACTTCTAAATCAGTATGAACTAAAATAGGTAAATCATCCTTTTCTGATTCTTTCATTTTATAAAGTGAGCGCTCAATCTTATTTGGGAACCAAAAATCATCTTGATCTGCAAACATAAAATAAGAAAAATCATGATTATTCGTCACCCATTTTTGAATAGCTGCAAAATTTTTCTCTGAGCTCCCCCCTATAACAGAGGAGTCTGTGATAACCTTAATTTTTTCAGGGTATTTTTCTTGGTATTGCTGAAGGATTTGAAAAGTAGCATCATTTGAACAATCGTCATGGATAAATAATTTCCAATCTTGATAAGTTTGCCTAAGAATAGAGTCTATCTGTTCTCCAATGTATTTAGCTCCATTATAAGTTGCCATCATAATTGCAATTTGCTTGTTACTCACTTTTTACTCCTTCAAACTCTTCCTCATAATCTGACACAATCTTTTCCCATGTGAATGCATCCGCAATTCGTTGGCTAGACTTTTCGTCTAATTCCGAGATCGCACCTTTATCAAATCGTTCCACTTCCTCAATTACACACGCCAACTTATCTTTTTTCCAATAAATAGCCCCATCTTCACCAACTTCTCGGTTAAAACCAACATCTAGCAACAAATTAAGCTTTGTGGATGCAAGAGCTTCTAAAAGCGATGGGTTTGTTCCACCAACTTCATGTCCATGGAAATAAGCAAAAGCATTCTCGCGAATATACTTGAGTAATTCTTGGTCATAGACAGTACCGACAAATTTGACCCTAGGGTCTTTGTCAAAACCAGTATCCTTGAGCAACTGATCGTAAAACTTATTTTGTTCTACATTTGTAATGAGAACAAAGTCTTTTTTAGAATTAGACTTCATAAATTCACGAATCATTGATTCATAGTTATTCTCGGGAACAAATCGTCCCACCACTAGATAATAGCCATTTTCGCTTACTCCTTTTTCACGATACCAGTTTCGAACTTTGGCATCTTCTGATTTCAGACTTGAAGGGGTAGTATCTGTACCATAAGCGATATAGGTCGTCTTGGGCTGATACTGTTTATAGTCCTCTCGGATATATTTTTCGATATTTTTACTATCACAGACTAATAAATCTGCATGTTTGACCATCAACTGTTCCGAAAATTTCCAATACTTCCGAACTGGCAGGCTCCATTTTGCCCGCAGCCACTCATGACCATCTGGATTTACCAGCAAACGGCCTCCGATCGAACGAATTTTTTTCTTAAGTCCAGAAATAAAAGGCCCGATACGACAAGCTAGAATGTAAAAAATAGGAGCTTCATCTTTGTTTTTCTTAGCTATTTCAATCGCTTTATTCACAGCAGCAATATCGTAAGCGATAGCACGAGCCGGTCCGATATTGGGCACATCAATGTTGAAGCAAATGGCTCCATTGTGCTCAAACTGGTCATCCGTGATACCAGATTTAGCTGAATTCTCACGCATACAAGCAATATAGTATTGTATGTTGCTGTCTTTTTGATACTCGGTTAATTTTTCAACAAAGGTTTCAAATCCTCCATACTTGGCAGGAATCCCCTTTGAACCAATGATATAAACTGACTGTTTCATCTCTCTCCTAACAAGACTGAAGGGCAAAAATCACTTCGCTCCATCTCTCATAAATACAACTTTAACTGTCTTCAATAAAATTTCAATATCTTTCCAAATTGTCCAATCATCTATATAGGCCACATCTAACTTGACAACTTCATCGAAATTCTTAATCTCACTTCGTCCACTGACCTGCCATAAGCCTGTTATCCCAGGTTTAAAACTAAGGCGACGTTTTTGTTCTGGGGTATAGTGTTCATACTCGTCCACTGTTGGTGGTCGTGTACCTACCAAACTCATATCTCCCTTTAGAACATTATAAAACTGTGGCAGCTCGTCCAAGCTAGTCTTCCGTATAAAACGACCAATTTTCGTGATACGTGGGTCATCATCCACCTTAAACATTCCACCCTGCATGGTATTTTGTTCCATGAGTTCTCTTTTTTTGTCCTCAGCATCTACACACATGGAGCGGAACTTGTAAAAAGTGAAATGGCGGCCATTTTTTCCTATACGCGTCTGAGCAAAAATAGCAGAGCCCCCATCCTTTCGAATCAAAGGGACCAGTACAATACTGACTAGACCACATAGTATCAGCCCTACTAGAGAACCGATAATATCAATAATCCGCTTAGCAATCACGTGACTAGTCTTATAAAATGTTGTAGAAAAAGTCACAACGTTTAATCCTGCCATCTCACGAATTTGCTTGTTACGTGCCAAACTACGATCAAAAGCATTTAGATTGACTGTTACATCAATTCCCATCGTTTCAAACTGAGAGATAAGCTCTCCAATATTGTATTTTTCACTTGGAAGATTGATAAAGACTTCATCGACCACCTCATGAGTCGCAAAGTCTACTATCTCCTCCTCTGCTACTACCTTTAAAGAATTATGCTGAAAATCTGGTTTGTCTAAAACACTGACAGCTACCAACTCCCCAACAACCTCATTTGATTCTATTAATCTATCCAGTACCTTTTCGGCACGAGAAGTTGCTGTGAGCAAGAGGATCTTCTTACTTCCTTTAAAATTGGGGTAAGCTCGCTTCCAATACCACTTGATAAATAGGTTTAGCACATAGACTAAAAGAGCATGTAATGTAAGGAAGTAAATCATGCCTCGTCTGGAAATACTAAATCGATCCTCTAAGAAAAAATTAGAAATACTAATCGCTAGCGCAAAGAATAGGATATATTTCAATGTCTGGACAAGTTCAAGCAAATATCCCCTTTTAAAGAAATCCTGTCCATAATCACTAATATAAAAGACAAAATAATGGAGGATATAAAGTGCAATAGCTGTTGTTGAAACAATCTCCGTTTCTCTCACAGCGCTAAGCAGATAAGTCAATAAAATAACAAGAAAACTCTGGATTATGGCCAATGAAGGCTTTACTACTTTTCCATTCATCTCTATCCCCCAACCTATTTTTTATTTTTTCCCGTAATCTCCATAATTTCCATAAGGACTGTGTTTGTATACTGAAGTATCGAATTTATTCAACACAACTCCCAAAAACGGCTTCTCAGTTTGTTCCAACTGTTCTTTCGCTTTTTGAATCTCTCGTCGATTTGTTTCACCTGCTGCTGTCACTAAAATAGAGGCATCGCATTTTCGCGTAATGATAACCGCATCAATCACAGCACCGACAGGAGCAGTATCTACGATGATGTAGTCAAAATATTTACGCAAGGTTTCAAGCATTGTACTGAAATTCTTACTTTGAAGAAGTGCTGTCGGATTCGGTGACACAGAGCCAGCCTGAATCACAAAGAGATTTTCGATATTGGTATCACAAAGCCCTTGTGACAAGTCTGTGGTTCCTGATAAAAATTCTGTCAGACCTGTAATTTTATCCCTTGCTTTAAAGACACCTGACATAACAGAATTGCGAATATCTCCATCAATCAACAGCGTTTTGTAACCTGCACGCGCAAAAGCCCAAGCGATATTAGTGGAAGTCGTTGATTTTCCTTCTCCTGGTTTCACAGAAGTGATAGAAAATACTTTCAAATCATCTCCACTTAACTGTAGGTTCGTGCACAAAGCATTATAATACTCCTCTGCCTTTTTTACAAGATCCAATTTTGCCTGTGAGATTTCTAACGTTGGCATAACTTCCTCCTATTTCATTTTGTCCAAATCTGGAACGACCCCTAGAAGTGGAATTTGTAGTACATCTTCGACATCTTCAGGACGTTTCACACGGGTATCGAGTAACTCAATCAAAAGAACAGTAATTACTGTTACGACGGCTCCTCCAAGAAAACCAAACAAGGTATTGCGTCGAACATTTGGAGAAGAGGGAGTCGTAGCTGGTCGCGCTTCTTCAAGTGTCGTTACATCAGATACTCGCGTTACAGCGATGATCTTTTCTGCAGCAACTTCTCGTAGAGAATTAGCAATGCGGCTGGCTTCCTCTGGTTGTTTATCCTTGACAGAGATTGAGACGATACGAGTATCAGCTGGTACAGTCACTTGAACTTTACTAGCTAACGTTTTTGCTGGCATATCCAATTTCAAATTTGTCGCTACCTTTTCCAATACATCCTGCGAAAGGATAATCTCACGGTAGTCTTTTACCAGATAAGATCCTGCCTGCAAGTCCTGATTTGTCAGTCCCGGCTTATCTCCTTGATTACGGTTGACTACGTAAATACGCGTGGTACTCGTATATTCTGGCTTAACAATAAAAGTGCTATATGCAAAAGCTCCCGCCCCTGTCACAAGTGCCACTAATAAAATAATTAGCTTGCGTTTCCACAAGGTTTTTAATAATTGAAATACATCGATTTCTATCGTATTTTGTTCTTTCATCATTTCTCCTAAATTAGTTGATCCATTACAATTTTTCGAGGATTGTCTATAAAAAGTTCCTGAGCCTTCGCTTCTCCGTATTTTTTGGCAATAAGGCCATAGGCTTCTGCCATATGAGGAGGTCTACCGTCTAGATTGTGCATATCACTTGCAATGACATGAACCAAATCCTGCTCTAAAAAATACTGAGCTCTTTTTTTCATGAATTTATAACGTTCTCCAAAAAGTTTTGGTTTGAGGATGTGTGAACTATTTACTTGCGTGTAACAGCCCGTATCGATCAGTTCTCGAACGCGTTTTTCATTATTTTCAAGAGCATCATAGCGCTCGATGTGGGCAATGACTGGAGTAATTCCCAACATCAAGATCTTGCTCAAGGCGCTATGAATATCGCGATAAGGGGTGTTCATACTAAACTCTATCAAGGCATAACGACTATCATTGAGGGTCGGAATCCGCTTTTTTTCCAGTTTATCCAAAACATCTGGTGTGTAGTAAATTTCCGCCCCATAAGCAATGACCAAGTCACTCGCAACTTCCTTAGCTATTTCCCGAACCTGAAGAAAATTTTCTGCTATCTTCTCTTCTGGAGTTTCAAACATGCCCTTGCGACGATGAGAGGTAGAGACAATGGTTCGCACCCCCTGCCTGTAGGCTTCTGTCAAGAGGGCCTTGCTTTCCTCTCTTGACTTGGGACCATCATCTACATCAAAGACAATGTGCGAATGAATATCAATCATTTCATCTGCCCTCCAACACGTCTTGAATAGCAGCTTTGACAGATGCAAGGCTACTGTCGTCAATTTCCATCATATAGAGGTTACTATCTGGCATCGCATAGGAAGGGAGATCCATCCGTCCTGTACCTTTCAAGTCTTGCGAATTCACTTTGTAAGTTCCACCACTTTCCAACTGAGCATTGACTAAGTTCATCATGGTCTCAAGCGGCATGTTTGTTTGGATAGAATCTTGCAAGCTATCAATAATCGTACTATAATTTTTCAGTGCTTCGGTCGACGTTAATTTTTGAAGGATAGCCACAATCACCTTTTGTTGATTGCGCCCGCGGTCACGATCGCCATCTGCTAGGGAGTAGCGCTCGCGAACAAAACCGAGAGCCTGTTCTGAATCAAGATGAACATTGCCTACAGGGAATTGGAACTTCCCGTGTAGAGCTGTGAATTCCTGATCATTATAAACATCTACCCCACCCAACAAATCAATCAATTTCAAGAAAGAAGTGAAGTTCAATCGCACATAGTAATTGATATCTACTCCATAAAGATTTTCTAAGGTGTGGATGGATGAATCAACTCCATAAATGCCCGCATGGGTTAATTTATCTTTTTGATTATTTCCACCGTCTGCGATTGGTACATAGGCATCACGTGGCGTTGTGGTCAAGAGGATTTTCTTGGTATCTCGATTGACAGTCATCAGGATATTGACGTCTGAACGCGACACTGAACTAATCGGGCCATAGGTATCAATTCCACTCACATAGATATTGAAAGACTGATTCTTAGACGTCTTAGGAGCTTCTACTTTTTTAGTGAATCCCTTAGTATAAATCTTTTTTATCTTCGATGCGTAATCTGGATACTCTGACTCGATGATATTTTCAAAGACACTATTTAGGACAATGGCCTTGGTGTCACCTGCAATCAGACTCTTGTAAGCCGCCAAGTAAGACGAACTCTGGTCGACCGTCAAATCGGTATTCTGACTTGACTTGATATCAGCTAGTAGTTTTTGAATGTTTTCATTATCAGTCCCAGTCGGTGCTGTCACACTCGTCAGTTGCGTAACATTTCCAACCTCACTATCTGCTAAAACAGCAACACTGATAGAATATTCTGAGTAATTAGAAGTCGCATTTAAACGATTGGTCAGTCCAACAAACTGCTGTACTGCAAAGAGCGACACTGAGCTCACAAGGATAGAGAGCACCAACAGAAAAATAGTAAATTTTTCAGCTTTTTTATAGATAATCAAGAGCAGCCCTACTAAGGCAACTAGTAGAACTAGCGCAGTTGCCACTAGATTAAGATATCTAAAAGCAAGGATATGGTATTTAAAAATCAAAAACAATAAAAAGCCAGCCAACAATAGATAAATAGCTAACAAGGCTATGTTAACGCTTCGCTTTACTTTCCCCGAGCGAGATCTCTTTGAACGTTTCGCCATGACACTCCCCTATACTATAATAATTAAAGTAATTATATCACAAAAGTAGGACAAATTCCATTCATTCCCACAATTCTCAGCGTTTTCATTCCTTTTTTCTTAGCTATATTTTGAAGTGACCGTTTTCATTATTTAGGACCTTGAGCAAACAAAAACAAGATCCCTTACAAGAGACCTTATTTAACTTTTTATTTGATATGATTTTCAAATTCTTTTTGACTTTGTTCGATGGCTTTTTTTCGTTCTTCTTCCCACTTAGCCTTGGCTTCATCAAATTGTTTCTTGGTAACAGGGTCTTTTTGCAATCTCATGTACTTATAGTTATTTCCGTCACCCTTGATTCCCACTAGAGAGTAGGCACGTGTAAACGGAGTTACTTTAGTTACAGAGGCTGTACCACCATTTGACATAGCAGACATGACTAGAGAATTGTCGATCATCCAAGCTTGAGCTTCAGCGTATTTTTCATAACGCTTAGCGACATCTTGATTCTCAGCATCTGCTTCTTTTAGAAGTTTTGTATAGCTATCTAATCCTAGACTCTTGATCAGTTCTTGATCTTCCTTAGCATCTAAACCGAAAATCTTGAGATAGAAGCCATCTTCGGCATTGAATGGATCCAGATAAGTTGACGGATCTTGGTAATCACCAACCCAGCCATCAAAGTTCAAATCGTAATCACGAGCTGCTGGGTTTGGTGCTAGGAAAGCGACATTCCCAAAGTCATCCGTTGAAAGTTGTTGAACATCAACGACGATATCGTCAGAACCTAGTACTGTTTCAAGTGTCTGTTTAAGCGAATTCATCCCAGAAACTGCATTTTTATTGGTTTGATCAACTGGGACATCCAAATGGATTGGGAAAGTCACGCCTCGGGCTTCCAATTCCTTTTTAGCTTCCGCAAATTTTGCTTGGGCCTTTTCCTTGTTGAAGTAAGCATCTTGAGCATCTGCCAAATTGATACCCGACCACTCAGTTCCATAGTTTACAAGTTTAGAAGCTGTTACTTCTCCAAAGCTCTTGTCGCCTACCTGCACAAAAGTAGGGGGAACAAGGGTATTTCGAAGGGTCTTACTTGCCGCTTCTTCTCCATTAGATTGGGCAGAGTAGGTCGTACGATCGATAGCAAAGTTAAGCGCCTGACGGAAGTTTTTATTTAAAATCGCTGTTTGCGTTGAGTTCTTTTGTTGATCTGATGTTTTTGCAGTATGGTTATAGGCTTTACGGTTAACGTTAAAGTTGAAGTACCAAGATGTCTTGTCTTGTAAACTATAGACGATATTGTCTTGGTATTTTTCTTTTGTCTTAGCATAGTTCGAACTATTTGGATAGACTCCTGCAATCGAGTAAGCACCACTTTCAAAGTTTCGAATGGTCATCTCCTGATCTGACCCATCAAAGTAAGCTAACTTAACTTTTTCAATGGTTACTTTATCATGGTCATAATAGTGTGGATTCTTCACATATTCGATCGAAGATTTTGATGTGAAATCTTTTAACAGATATGGACCATTATAAAGGATACTGTCTGGTGTCAAGGTACCAAAATCTTTATCCTTTGATTTCAAGAACTCTTCGTTGACTGGGAAAAGGATACTATTGGTTGTCTTTGAATTCCAATACGGTTCTGGTCGAGTCAAAGTGTACTCGACTGTGTAATCATCCAAGGCTTTGACACCGACAGTTGAAAAGTCATTGGTCACACCCGTCACATAGTCATTCAATCCCTTGATTGAATTTTGGATCAGATCCATGGCTTGCCCCTTATTGTCCGCAGCATATTTGATCCCAGTGACAAAATCCTGAGCTTTGACTGAAGCATATTCCTCACCATCAGCTGTATACCACTTGGCATCTTTTCTAAGCTTATAGGTATAGGTCAAACCATCTGATGAAACAGACCAATCCTCCGCAAGAGCAGGTACGAGGTTCCCATAGCTGTCATTTTCTAACAAACCATCTACGAGATTGGTAATAACGGCAGTGTTATCTGCATAATAGTCTAAAAGATAGTTAAATGTCGTTGGGTTTGCGCTAAATGTTGATGAGAAGGTGCTTGTATCTGTATTGGACTGTCCACATGCCGAGAGCAAAATCCCTGTCGCTAAGACAAGACCTGTCCCGATAAGTCTTTTTTTCATTTTGATCATCATCCACTCCTTTATGTCACTTTTTATAACATAGGCATATTTTATCAAATTTATCCTAAATTGTAAAGTTTATGGTTTTCCAGCAAATGATTAACCTACACTAGCATTGACAGCTCTAGAATAAAATTAGCCACTGAGTGTGCAAAAATAAATAGGTAACTAGTTTGGTTTTCGAAATTCTTTCGAACCGATAGAAGATGAAACCCAAGGCATCCATCCGCTTTCCAAACCGTTTCCAAAACCTTTCGAAAGAACGCAGATAAGATTAGCAACGTCTTCGATCGCCTAATTCTAATGTAAAACTATAAAAAGTCACCAAACGCTATTCCTTTGATTTCTGTGACTTTTATAAGTTTAAGAAACAGTTCTTCGTCTCTCTGAATATAAAAACAGAGAGGACAGTCGCTGTCCTCTCCAAATCTTAACTAACATCAATCCACCACAATTAACAAAGAGCTTGATGAAGTTAGAAATTTCTTTTATTTGTAATTATAAGCCCAGTAATAATCTCCATTTCCACTAACTACTGCTGCTACAGCTCCTTCTGTCGCATTTGGATCCAAAAGCAATTCTCTCAAACCACTATTTGCCCATTTCTTGACAACGGCAGCTGCATCTTGGTCACGACGACCAACAAAGCCTGAGCTATCGTATTGGCGAGAGATCTGGTTTGCTTTTGGCAGAGCTTGATTTTGATAAATCTCATCTGACCAAGTCAATTCTTTCAAACCTTGTTCCTTACGAATTTCATTGATTCCAGCGAATGCTTCTTTGGCCTTTTCCATATAGTAATAATTCGTATCATCCGTCGCAGCAACGCGGAAGACAAATTTCACATAACCAAATTCTACATCGCGGTATTTTTCTTCATCCACTCCACTCTTGAGGTTGGCGACTAAAACATAATCTCTAGCCCAAGGATCATTTTTGGTTTTCTCAAAGATATCCTCATCTTCAATTTCCCAAGTGACCTTTGCATCCCAACCCGCGTTATCTAAAAACTTAGGATTTAGTTTTTCGATCACATAGTTTTTGAATTCCTCGACATTTTGGAAAGGAAGTGCTTGTCCTGCTTTGGCAGTTTCGACTAAATTAGTCGAATACAATTTCACGCTAGAGTTTTGATCGCTATAGCTATACTCATCATCTACGGGATTTGAGTGCAAGTTCGGATCCAGCGCTGGGTCAGTTGGATCTGTCATTCCATGTAGCTTCCATACATCTCCCGTCCACTTCCAGTAGGCTGTGTAACCTGTGACTGCATCGTTTGATTCAACATAGTAATAGTGATTGGTACCATCAAAGGCATAGTTTGTATCATTTTCCAGAATCTTGTCACCTGGTTTTCCTGGTGGGATGACTAATTTGGGTTTGCTTCCATTTGGAGCCCATAATAAGTGCTCTAAACCTGGCACTGGTTTTTCAACATACGGAGGAATCTGGTTTTCACTCGGTTCATCTGTTGTTACCAAACCTGGAGTCTCTGGGACAGAGGGATTGATTGAATTATCTGGTTTTGGTTCTTCATTTGGCTGGTCTGGTTTTGGCGCAAAAGGATCCAACTCCCCATCAGCTCCATTGAATAGGGGATTCTCTGGAAGTTCGATTGTCCCCAAGTCAAGAGGAGTATACTCACCGTCCGCACCTCCGTAAGACGGAGTCTCTGGAAATTCAATAGTACCTGATTCAAAAGGATTAAATTCCCCGTCAGCTCCATTGAATGGTGGATTCTCTGGAAGTTCGATTGTTCCCAAGTCAAAAGGAGCATATTCACCGTCTGCACCTCCGTAAGAAGGAACCTCTGGAAACTCAATAGCACCTGATTCAAAAGGATTAAATTCCCCATCAGCTCCATTGAATGGGGGATTTTCTGGGAGTTCCACCCTACCTGGATTTTCTAACTCGTTTTGATTATCCGCAGATTTCTTGACAAACACCCAACGACCGTTTTGGTAGTAGTAATAATCTCCATTTTCTAATACATAGTAATGGTAGCCATTCTCGTAACGATAGTGGCTATCATTTACTAAGTTGTTCGTTGAAGAATTGTTGTCACGATTGTTTGTCAGTGGTTTCCACTCACCATCACGGTAAATATAGTAACTACCATCACTCATACGGTAGTAGTAGCTGCCATTCCAGTAAAAATAGCGACCACTATCTGGCTGTCGGTAGTTGTATCGATTCCAATGATTATAGTCATAACCCCAATCATCAAAATCATAGTCCCAACTATGACGGGAATCCCAACGATAATCTGCATGAACCGTTGGTGTTACAGAAGCTGAAACTGCAACTGCTGTCGCCAGAGCCGCTCCCGCCAAAAGACCATATTTTCTATCCATTTTAAATTAAACCTCCAAAAAAGAATCGCTGGTCATAACGTTCGGAAAACTTTTGTGCACTATTCGTTTTTCGGACTATAAACAAGGAATATATTTTATAAAATATAAATTGGACTTATTGAACACTTTTTTTATATTTATTGCGTTCAATAACAATTATAGCACTTTCATACATTAAAATCAAAAAAATAACATAGTTACTATTATTTTAAAAAAACAGTATTTTTAGTTGTTAAAATAAGCATTTTATAGTTTTAAGCCTAAAACTATAAAATACTAGATACTTACTTAGGAATTATTTTAAATTCATTCATACTGAATAAATATTCTTAAAGTGATTTGCCATATAAATATTAAAGTTCGTTTTTTTGAGGTTTCTACTCGCTCTATTTCACAATACACTAGAATTATCTTCAAAAAGCATCGTTTTAAGTTTTGGCTGCTCCGAAACTAATTAAAAAAGCTTTTACGCCTGAGATTACTTTTCAGTTTTTCACTTCAACTTTAATTGTCATTCAAGAACTGATTTTACGACAACTGCTGTCTCAAAATCAGAAAAAGGAAGCACAAATTTTCTGCAACTTCCTTTTCTTTTATAGGCTATTTGACGTGTTTTTCTAGCTCTTTTTGGTATTTGGCATTTGTTTCAATCTTTTCTTTCTGCCATTTCTTGAGAGCTTCTTCGTATTCTTTTGTAGTCACGACATCCTTTTGCAGCTCCAAACCTTTGAAGACAAATGGATCTCCCTTGATTCCGACTTGAGAGTATGCTTTTGTGAATGGTACAGTACGGCTAACAGTTGGAGAGCCACCCGAAGAGGCAACTGGGATCAAGAGCGAACTATCCGATACCCAAGCTTGAGCTTTAGCGTATTTTTCGTAACGCTTATTGAGGTCGCTGGTTTCAGCTGCAGCATCATCCAAGAGTTTCTTGTATTCGTCTAGACCAACTTGAGCCATCACTTCTGGATCTTTTCCGCGGGTGATCCCCAAGTGTTTAAGGGCTGAGCCCTTCTTAGCATCAAGAATGTTGAGGTAGGTGGCTGGGTCTTGATAGTCTGGTCCCCAACCAGTTCCGTTCAAGTCATAATCTTTTTGGGATGGCACCTTGGCTTGAGACGTAATGCTCATTTTTTCATTATCGGTCATTTGAAGGACATCAACAATGACATTCTCTGTACCAAGTGTTGACTCGATAGACTGCTTGAGTGAGTTAGTCTGTTGAACGGCAATGACATCGGTCTGTTCAACTGGAACATCCAAACGGATTGGGAAGGTCACACCCTTAGCCTGCAATTCTGCCTTAGCCTTTGCAAAGGCTGCCTTGGCTTTTTCAGGACTGTATAGCGTATCCTTGCCATCTGTAAGGGCTACATCTTTCCACTGGTCACCATAAGAAACGAGCTCTGCCTGAGCCAACTCTCCAAAGGTCTTTTCACCTACTTGAACGTAGTCATGAGGTACTAGGCTATTACGGATAATCTTGTCCGCCCCTTCTTCACCATTCAACTGAGCAGTGTAAGAGTGACGGTCAAGGGCAAAGTTCAGTGCCTGACGGAAGTTCTTGTTGAGAAGAGCTTCTTTGGTTGATGTTTTTTGAACTTCGTCTGTTTTGGCTGTTTTATTGTAAGACTGGCGGTTTACGTTAACAGTGAGGTAGTAGCTTGTCGCTTCTTGTGGACTGTAAACAATCTTATCGCCGTACTCTTTCTTAGTTGATTCAAAGTTTGAGCTTGTTGGGAAGAGACGAGCTGTTGTATAGGCACCTTGTGTAAAGCTGCGAATCAAAGATTCTTGGTCTGATCCATCGTAGAAGGTTAGTTTAATATTGTCAATCTTAACATTGTCCTTATCCCAGTAGTTTGGATTCTTTTCATATTCGATGACTGATTTTGAAGTCAATGATTTCAAGAAATAAGGACCGTTATAAAGAATACTTGATGGTGTTGGTGCACCGTAGTCACTCCCTTTAGAATTCAAAAACTCTTCATTTACTGGAAGCATGGTCGCAGTTGTGACCTTAGAGTTCCAGAAACTTTCTGGTTTGTTGAGCGTGTATTCAACTGTGTAATCGTCAACAGCCTTGACTCCTACAGTAGAAAAGTCATTACTTTCACCACTGATGTAGGCAGCCAAGCCTTTGATAGAATCTTGAAGGAGAGAGAGGCCGTCTGATTTACCATCAGCTGCATGTTTCAGACCCGTAACAAAGTCCTGAGCCTTGACTTCAGCATACTCTTCTCCCTCAGAAGTATACCATTTTACACCCTTACGAAGTTTGTAGGTATAGGTCAAGCCATCTTTAGAAACAGACCAATCTTCTGCAAGCGACGGAATCAAGTTCCCGTATTTATCGTTTTCCAAGAGGCCATCGACAACGTTGGCTATAACGTCAGAAGTTGAGCTCTTGCTCGTCACACTGTAGTCCAAAGATGATGGATCTATTGCATAGACATAAGAAAATGTCTTGGGAGCATCGGCTTTCTTTTCGTTTTGCCCACAAGCAGTTAACAGTAGGGCCGCACTCAAGACAGCACCTGCTCCTAAGAGCCACTTTTTCGATTTCATAAGTAATCTCCTTAAAGATAGTGTTTTCACCATTATACCCTATTTTTTCATAAAAGCAAGGACTTTCGACAGATTTTTTAGAAAATTCTAACAAATATTTTTTAAAGATTTCTCTACACAATTTTTAGTAAAAAACCTCAGGCTTCAAAAGCTTGAGGTTCTCTCATTTTAGTCAGTCATTTCCACACAGAAAGCATCCCATGGCTCTAAGGTTTGTTTTTCAACGGCTTCTTGAGCCACAGTGTTTTCAATCAAGACAGATTTGACTTTTCCTTCTACCGAAAAATCTTGTTTTTCATTGGACAAATTAGCCACGACTAGGAAGCGACGGTCTCCATCCTTACGGATATAAGCAAAGACCTTGTCAGCCGTATCAAGTAGTTCAAAGTCAGCTCGAATCAACCAGCTGTTCTCCTTACGGATCTGAACCAACTTCTGATAGGTATAGAAAATAGATTCTGGATTTGCCAGTGCTTCTTGAACGTTGATTTCTTGATAGTTTGGATTAACTGCCAACCAAGGTTGACCTGTTGAAAAACCAGCGTTTTTGCTCTCATCCCATTGCATCGGGGTACGGGCATTATCACGACCGATGACACGGATACTGTCCATAATTTCCTCTAGAAGAACACCTTTTTCAAGAGCTTCACGCGCATAGTTGAGGGATTCAATATCTTCTACTTGATCCAGTGTTTCAAACGGATAGTTTGTCATCCCAATCTCCTCACCTTGGTAAATATAAGGTGTCCCTCTCATGAGATGAAGCAAGATTGCAAAGGTTTTGGCGGATTTTTCACGGTATTCTTGGTCATTTCCCCAGATAGAGACAATACGAGGGAGGTCATGGTTATTCCAGAAGAGGGAATTCCAGCCGTCCTCAACTCCCAACTCTGTCTGCCATTTGTTAAAAATCTCTTTTAACTTCCCTACATTTAACTCTTTTTGGTAGTGCCACTTAGGTTGCCCTTCCTGATACTGAAGACAGATGTGTTCAAACTGGAAGACCATAGACAATTCTTGTCCTTTTGGATCCGAGTAGAGCTTAGCAATCTCTGGCGTTGCTCCCCAGGTCTCTCCTACTGTCAAGAGATCTTTGTCGCCAAAGGTCGCCTGATTCATCTCCTTGAGATAGGGATGGAGCATGGGACCATTATTGACTACCTTCTCGTCAGGAATTTTCCCAATCATGTCAATGACATCCATACGGAAACCGCCAATGCCTTTATCAATCCAGAAGTTCATCATCTCGTAAATTTTCTGGCGCAGTTTTTCATTTTCCCAGTTGAGATCAGGCTGTTTCTTACTGAAAAAGTGGAGATAGTATTGACCCGACTTTTCATCGTATTCCCAAGCAGATCCACTAAAGATAGACTCCAAATCATTGGGCTCATTTCGCCAGATATAGTAGTCTCGCTCAGGGCTGTCGGGATTTTCACAGGCTTCGACAAACCAAGCATGTTCATCTGAGGTATGATTGACCACCAAGTCCATGATAATTCGGATATCACGTTTCTTAGCTTCTGCGATCAGTTCATCCATGTCCTCCATGGTCCCGAAAATAGCTGCAATCGCTTGATAATCAGCAATATCATAGCCGTTATCATCCATAGGACTGTCATAAACGGGAGAAAGCCAAATCGCTGTAACCCCTAGCTTGGCAAGATAGTCCAACTTACTAGTAATTCCTGGCAAATCACCAATTCCATCTCCGTTGCTATCCATAAAACTCTTTGGATAGACTTGGTAAACTACGGCATTGTGCCACCATTTTTCTTGCATCTTCTTACCTCATTATTTTAATAATCTATAGTCTATGATAGCGCTTTTTTAAACTTAGTGCAAGCGTTTGCTCAATCTTTTTGGTTTCTTTTTTACCTTTATAGTTTCCTAACTTCCAATTTTTTACTATAATGGAGGTCAGAGGTAAAAAAAATGAAAAAACAAGCTTTTAGTTCTGAACAATATTTGAATCTGCAACGCGACCACATTTTGGAGCGTATCAACCAATTTGACGGCAAACTCTATCTGGAGTTTGGCGGCAAAATGTTAGAAGATTTCCACGCTGCTCGTGTCCTTCCTGGCTATGAACCTGACAATAAAATCAAGCTCTTGCAAGAATTGAAAGAGCAGGTTGAAGTTGTGATTGCCATTAACGCAAGCAACATCGAGCATTCTAAAGCGCGTGGCGACCTAGGCATTTCTTATGACCAAGAAGTTCTTCGCTTGATTGACAAATTCAACGAATTGGGTATTTTTGTTGGCTCCGTTGTCATCACACAGTACGCTGGACAACCCGCTGCCGATGCCTTCCGCAACCAGTTAGAGAAAAATGGAATTGATTCTTATCTTCATTATCCAATCAAAGGATATCCAACTGATATGGATCACATCATCTCTCCAGAAGGCATGGGGAAAAATGACTACATCAAAACCAGTCGCAAGTTAATCGTCGTAACGGCTCCTGGACCTGGTTCTGGAAAATTGGCAACCTGTGTGTCCAATATGTACCATGACCAAATCAACGGTATCAAGTCTGGCTACGCTAAATTTGAAACCTTCCCAGTTTGGAATCTACCCCTTCATCATCCAGTCAACTTGGCTTATGAGGCTGCCACAGCAGACCTTGACGATGTCAACATGATTGACCCTTTCCATCTCCAAACCTACGGAGAAACCACTGTCAATTACAACCGTGATATTGAAATCTTCCCAGTACTCAAACGTATGTTGGAACGCATTCTCGGTGAATCTCCATACGCTTCACCAACAGACATGGGTGTCAACATGGTTGGCTTCGCTATTACAGATAATGAGGCTGCTATTGAAGCTTCAAAACAAGAAATCATCCGTCGCTACTATCAGACTGTACTTGATTTTAAAGCTGAAAAAGTCGGAGAATCTGCTGTCAAGAAAATTGAACTTCTCATGAACGACCTCGGTATCACACCTGCAGACCGTAAGGTTGCTGTCGCTGCACGCCAAAAAGCAGAAGAAACTGGTGGCCCTGCCCTTGCCCTTGAATTGCCAAATGGGGAAATCGTAACTGGTAAAAACTCTGAACTCTTTGGTCCTACAGCTGCTGCCTTGATCAATGCCATCAAAAAATCAGCTAACATCGCTAAGGAAGTAAAATTAATCGAGCCTGAAGTCGTCAAACCAATTCAAGGTCTTAAAATCAATCATCTAGGTAGCCGCAATCCTCGCCTCCACTCAAATGAAATTTTGATTGCACTTGCAATCACAGCTATGGAAAATCCTGATGCTGCGCGTGCCATGGAAGAACTTGGGAATCTCAAAGGAAGCGAAGCTCATTCAACTATCATCCTGACCGATGAAGACAAGAATGTCCTTCGCAAACTAGGTATCAACGTGACCTTTGACCCTTACTACCAATACGATCGCTTGTATCGCAAATAAATAAACAAGGCTGGACAAAAACTCAATTCGAGATAAAAATCCAGTAAATCTTTACATAATAAAAAAATCAAACGCATAATATCAAGGCTTTTGAACACTTGGTATTATGCGTTTTTATGATTTTTTCATCCTCATTTATTTCAATGAAATTGCCAACTCAACACAGGCTCCTCCTTGGTCTGGATTGAGCAGGGTCAGACGACCACCATGCAAGAGAGCGACCTGCTTAGAAAAGGCTAAGCCGATACCATGATGGGGATTAGCTGAATTGCGGCTTTGGTCACTCTGGTAAAAGAGTTGATCTGCTTCCAGCAGCATCTCCTCCGAAAATGCAGGGCCATTGTTCCAGATAGCAAAAACCAACTGGTCCTGCTGCACTGATACCGTTAGCTTGACTTCTTTTTGGTCTTGGTCTGCATGTTCAAGCGCATTTAGTAAAATATTGAGCAAAGCTCGCTTGAGATAGTCCAAATGAATTGATAAACTCAAGCTAGGATCACAATCTTCTTGGAAGTAGAAACGATAGCTTTCCTGTTTGCTGAACAGCGCCCAGTCGTCCTGTAGATCAGCCAAAAAGTCCCCTAAGGAAAGATGACTGAACTGATTAGCATCAATCTGAAAAGTCTTAGCATAATCAATCAAAGAGCCACAATACTCTTCCATCTTGTGACTGGCCTGCAAAATCTCAGCAGCATAGTCTGCCTGAGGCTGGCTCAACTGCGCCAATGCCAAGAGCTCAGCATTCCCCTTAATCACAGTTAAGGGCGTTTTCAAATCGTGCGATGTCGCTGATAGCTGTAGAATCAATTCCTGATTATGCTGCTGCTCTTTTTCTAGAAGACGAGCATTTTCTTGATGGCTGCTTCGTAAATCGCTATAAACTTCTAGCATTTCCTCGATCCGAAAAAGCTGGCTTTGATTTTCTTCTAAAAGCTTCTCGCTCCTTAGCATTTTTATTTCCCTGTCGATTTTTCGGAGCAATTTCAAAATATGATAAAAAGTAATCAGCAGCAAGCTCCCTGCCCAAAAGAACAAGGTAAAAAGGGCATAATCACTGCCTTGTGTAAATTCATAACCTATAAGCACAAAAATCAAAACATGAAAAAATACGATTTTCAAGCTGGTTGTCCAGACTAAGCTTTTGAAATTTCGGGTTCTAATTGCCATCTATAGCCTACTCCTCTCACTGTTGCGATTGCTTGCAGACCTTCTTGTTTGCATTTTTGGCGAATCTGATATACGTATTCTGAGATGGAGCGAAGCAGTGTTTCTGAACTTTCTGGGTAAAGCAAGGTATGCAGGCGTTCAGCTGAAAAGGTCTGCTTGGGATTACTAGCTAGTAAATGCAGCAGCTTAAACTCTCGCTCTGAGAATTTCAAGACTTTACCAAAACAGGCAACTTCATAGCGCTCTGGATAAAATTGACAAGAAGCAATTTCAGAATAGCGCTCCTTCCGTCTTTCCTCCCGCCGAAGATGCGCTCTGACACGCGCCAGCAATTCGTTGGTCCCAAAAGGCTTGACAATATAGTCATCTGCTCCGCGAAAGAGCCCTTCCACTTTGTCCGCCTCCAATTCCTTAGCCGTTAAAAAAATGATTGGACACGAAAGATGAGGACGAATGTAGGAACACAGCTCAAAACCATTAACAGGCTCCATCATCACATCCAGCAGAATCAAGTCATATCCGACAAAATATGTCAGCTCTAGCTCTTCTATCCAATCAAGCGTCGTCACATCATAAGCATCGAGCTCTAGGACGTTTTTCACCAGCTTCAAAATGCTCCGGTCGTCATCAACCACCAAAATACGATACTGTCTCATAATTTCCATTATAGCATACCTCTAGCGAACATCTCGTTTCAAGCTTAAGAATATAGCAGAGCCCCAAACCAAAGCTAACCATAACAGCTGTATTCCCAGCCCTGATAGATCTATTGAATGCTGAAGCCCTTCATACTCAAAAAGATTTAGTGTAGCCAGATCGGGCAGGTATTTTGCTTCTTTGATGAAAGTTGCCAATAGACGGCTGAGACCAATCAAAAGAGGAAAGAGCACCGACACCGGCACAACCCAAGATTGAAATAGCAAAGCGAGGCCGGCAGCTAAAAAAGCTAGAAAAAGATTGCTGAGAAGACCAAAAGAGCTGTAATAGAGGAATTTCCCCAGTAAGGACCAGCTGAAGGCTAGGTCAAAACGAGCCAGCATAACAAGGAAACAGCTGCCTATCATCACACTGTAGAGAGACAAGAGCAGCAAGGCCAGAAAAAGGCTTTTCCCAGCCAACCAAGCCCTTCTATTTGATACGGTTAGAAAATTCGTTCGCATCCCAGACTTGACAAACTCCTGGGCAAAATAGAGGGAAGTAAAGATGACGATGACAGGCTGCGCCAGATAGAGGGCATGCAAAGCCTCACTCAGAGCCTTCGTCTGACCAACTGCTGTCTGACTATAGTCAAGATTCATCAGAAAAAATGGAACGACTACCAGAGCCGCCAAGGCGGCACCAAGAGCGAGATAGTAAGAACGGAACTTAATCCATTCACTTTTAAGCAGAGCTTTGATCATCAGTAGCGCCCTCCTAAATCCGTCTTCAAAAAGCGCAGAGAGGCCATGCCGCCGATGATTAGCAACCATGCAACTAGTATCAACAGCCCTTGCAAGGGATTGTTAGCATATTGGGAAGTTGGCGTTGCAGCAAACAACTCTCCTGATGGCTGTGGCAAATAAGTCCCCCAACTCGTATGAGCTGCCAGGTAGTTTCCCAGATTATAGATCTGGGGTATGAGAAAAAGCAGAGGAACTAGCATGGTCCGAGCCAATAAACCTAACAAAAATGAAAGGATTCCTAATAAGGTTAGAGATAAGGTTTTCCACAAAATCAAACTCCAAGCTGCCGGATTGAGCAGAATCGGATCAAGCCCTTCCTTTCCTAAAGCCAGATGCATGACCATATAACTAAAGTAGATTGATAAAAAGCTAGTGGCAAGAGAAAAGCAAGCAAAGGTCATGAGTTTCCCCACAAGCAACTTCAGGCGGTTATTACAGGCCAAGAGACTGGTTCTCAAGCTATGAGACTGAAATTCCATAGCTCCCAAAATTCCAGCTAAGATGACCAAAACCATGACTGCCATAGAGGCCCCGTTGAGACCTAGATATTCCAGCGGATCAATGGCGTTTATCAGATTAGGAACCGTCTCAGGTGTAGCATCCAAGCCGATAGACAGATACTGTCGGCCCTCCAACCAGGATACGACAGGCACCAATAGTAACATGAAGGCCACACTCACTTTGAAAGCCTTGGTTGAGCGAATTTTCAACCATTCTGAATGCAATAAAGACATCGTTTCTTTCATCTTAAACCTCCTCTGTCAAATCAAAGAAGAGATCTTCTAGACTGTCTGAATCTTGCAGCACCTCTTCCAATCGTCCCTGCTCAATAATTCGCCCATGATGAATCAAGACTACATCATCTGTCACCATTTGCACCTCTGATAGGATATGAGAAGATAGAAGTACCGTTTTCCCTAAATCAGCCTGCTGACGGATGAACTTTCTAAACCACTTAATCCCACTTGGATCCAGTCCATTGGTCGGCTCATCTAATATAAGAAACTGAGGATCTCCCAGCAAAGCTGCTGCCAAACCCAACCGCTGACCTTCCCCCAGAGACAGGCTTGACAAGAGGTCCTTCCTCTTATGAGCAATCCCAGTCATCTCCAAAACCTCATCAATCCGAAACTTGGGAATAGCATTACTCGCCGCAATAATTCTCAAGTGGTCATAGACCTTTCGATTTGGCAGACCGCCAATGCCGTCAAAGGCTGCACCTACCGTTCTGAGCGGATAAGTCATTGACTGATAAGTTCGCCCATCAAAAGTCGCAGTTCCAGACGTCGCCCGATCTAACCCCAAGAGAATCCTCAAGGTCGAGCTTTTACCAGCACCATTCGGCCCCAGAAAAGCTGTAATCCGCCCGCTTCTAGCTGTAAAAGAAATATCTTTTAAAATCTGCTTACTGCCATGTTTTTTGCAGACTCCTTCTATTTTCACTACATGTTCCATACTGAACTCCTTTATCTTTATTTTCTCCAGTATATCCAGTCTAGTTCAGAATTAGTTCAGAAATCGAGCAAAAATTCTAAAAGTTGATCTCGCCTTTCAAAAATCGCTCTAGCTTCATTAGAAAGAACTCAGTTTTTCTTTTCCTTTACTCCATTCTTTCTTTATAATTCTGAGGTTTATGTATGGAGACTTTATTATCATTCTAGTACCAAAAAGTCATTTATCAAACTCCATCAAGAGCAGGCTTTATGATATAATGAAAGAAGAAAACTGAAAGGATTTACCATGTCAAAAGAAGTTATTGTTGAAAGTTTTGAACTTAACCACACCATTGTTAAAGCACCATATGTTCGCTTGATTGGAGAAGAAACAGGACCAAAGGGAGACGTCATCTCCAACTATGATATTCGCTTGGTACAACCAAATGAAGATTCTATCCCTACTGCTGGCCTTCATACTATCGAACACCTCTTGGCCAAACTCATCCGCACCCGCATTGACGGCATGATTGACTGTTCGCCATTTGGTTGCCGCACAGGCTTCCACATGATTATGTGGGGACGTCACACCAGCGCTGAGATTGCAGCTGTTATCAAGGATTCGCTCAAGGAAATCGCTGAGACTACTACTTGGGAAGATGTCCCTGGAACAACCATTGAATCTTGCGGAAACTACAAGGACCACAGCCTCTTTTCTGCTAAAGAATGGGCGAAACTCATCTTGGAACAAGGAATTTCAGATGATGCCTTTGAACGCCATGTCATCTAAACACAAAAAGGAACCAGCTTTTTAGCTAGTTCCTTCTTTTTTTATTCTCAAAATCTCGACTTAGGCTTTTTCACGAATGACCAAAACGCCATCTTCCATATCTGCTTCCAGATGTTTGGCATCTAGATGATCCAAGTGGAAGTCTGTCACCTTATCACGAATTTGTTGTTCAACCACGCGACGGAGTGGACGAACACCCATAACTTCGTCATAGCCTTCTTCTGTGATAAAGTCCTTAGCTGCTTGGCTGACTTCCAAATCAATGTCTTTCTTAGCCAAGGTTTGGTTGACTTCCGCCAACATCAAGTCCACAATCTTAGAAAGGTCTTCCTTGTTCAAGTGTGAGAATTCGATAACTGCGTTAAAGCGGTTGAGGAATTCTGGACGGAAGTATGGTTTCAAACGATCCATCAATTCTGGTTTGTCCGCATCTTCGGTCAAGTTGGCTTCATAGCCAAATCCAGCATTTGATGTTGCGATAATGACAGTGTTCTTGAAGTTCACTGTATTGCCTTGACCATCAGTCAAACGACCATCATCCAAGACTTGTAGGAGAAGAGTAATCACTTGAGGATCAGCCTTTTCAATTTCGTCCAAGAGAATGATAGAGTATGGATTGCGACGAACACGTTCTGTCAAGGTATTGCTATTGTCATCATATCCCACATAACCAGCTGTTGTACCGATCAATTTAGATACGGCTGTGCGGTCACTGTATTCAGACATATCCAAGCGGATGATCGCATCCTTGGTTCCAAACATATCGAGTGCCAATTGCTTAGCAAGTTCCGTCTTACCAACCCCAGTAGGCCCTACAAAGAGGAAGCTACCGATTGGGCGATTGCCCTCATCAAATCCTGCACGGTTACGACGGATAGCACGAGCTACTGCTTCTACTGCCTTATCTTGGCCAATCACCTTGTGTTCCAAGCGATGAGCCATATCTTTCAAACGTTCGATGTCTGAAGCCCCCATTTGTGACACTGGAATACCTGTCATTCGTTCCACAGATTCAGCCACATCGTTGATGCTTGCAGTCACTTTCATGTCTTCTGTGTGGTTTGCGACTTTTTTCTCTAATTCTGCAATACGTGTTTTGGCATTGAGAGCTGCTTCAAAATCTTCTGCCTCAACTGCTTTTTCTTGCTTGTCTTTTTCTGCCTCAATTTCCCGTTCAACAGCATGCACATCTGTTACAGGATGTTGAGCTGCCAAGTGAGCAGCCGTTACGTCCACAAGGTCAATAGCCTTATCTGGCAAGCTGCGTTGAGGAATGTATTGGATAGAATAATCCACTGCCGCTTTCAAGACTTCGTCTGGCAAGATAACATTGTGGTGTTGTTGATAGAGATCACGAATTCCTTGAAGGATTTTAAAGGTATCCTCTGCTGAAGGAGCATTGACCTTCACTTCGTTGAAACGACGAGCAAGAGCTGCATTTTTCAAGATGGTGTTACGGTATTCATCTTGAGTTGTCGCTCCAATAACAGTCAACTCACCACGAGAGAGAGCTGGCTTGAGAATGTCCGCAAGCCCCTTGGAGCCACTGTCTCCACCAGTGCTACCAGCACCGAGAATTTGGTGAATTTCATCAAAGAAGAGGATAATATTTCCTGCTTCTTTTACTTCATTGACTAGGTTTTGAACGTTTTCTTCAAAGCTACCACGGTATTGAGTACCAGCCTCAAGACCTGAGATATCAATGGAAATAATTTCCTTGTTCTTGATGGCAGCTGGGACATCTCCGTTCACAATCGCTTGTGCTAGACCTTCGACAACTGCTGTTTTACCAACACCTGCATCTCCTACAAGTACAGGATTGTTCTTGGTACGACGTGAGAGGATTTCAGATGTTTCTTGAATTTCCTTGTTTCGTCCGATAACAGGATCCAATTTGCCCTCACGAGCTTCCGCTGTCAAGTTACGACCTAGTTTAGCAAGGACACCGTCTTGTTTCATACCTGAAGTGTATTGCTGCATTTGCGCGTCAGATTCTGCATTTCCTGGCAATTGACCAGTTGCACGATAATGAGCAAATTCCTCAGGTGTCACTTCTCGTCCATTAATCAAGTAGCGACGGTTTTCAGAACTGTATCCTCGCATACCACCCATCAATTGGTTAAACAAATCATCCATGTTGTTAAAGTTATTAAAGTTGTTATTCATATTCTTTACCTCGTTTATTGTTAATTATTTGCGATCTCTGATATTGACTATCTTTGACCTTTGTTTTAAAAATTTTAGACTAGCTAACTAGCTACCCTACGTATAATTTCTGGTTTTTCTTTTTTAAATAAGCCTTCTATCATCTTCTTTTCAAAGTCTGTTAGATTTAACATAGGCCTCACCCCTTTCTAGGGTATCTATCGTACATTTTCAAGAAATAGAATCATTGAAAATGAAGTTTTCTAAGGAATTCATTTTCCTTATGTTTCTACTATATCACATTGGTCAGTAAAAGTCAATAACTTTTTGACCAAATTTGACTATTTTTTGAAAAATTTTTTAAGCACACAAAAAGCCAGTCAGACCGACTGGCTTTTCTCTATTCCAATTGAATTTTAGCTCAATGCGTCATCCATTGAAAGAACTTCGTGGAAGACACGTTGTGTCAATTCAGTTTTTTGTTCTGGAGTGAGGTATTTGGTGTTTACACAGTATCCAGAGATACGTACGATAACGTCTTCACCTGACATGATCTTTTCGTAAACATCGTTCAAGTCCATAACGTTCAAGTTAACGTGTTGTCCACCGTTTTCGAAGTAACCATCAAGGATTGTTACCAAGTTATCAACTTGTTCGTCACGAGTCTTACCAAGAGCACGTGGAGAAACTTGAGTTGTCAATGAGATACCGTCAGCTGCGTAACCAAAGTCAAGGCTAGCAAGTGAGTTCAAGTTTTGCAACCATCCACCTTTAGCTTTGTTAGATGGGTTCGCACCTGGTGAGAAGAATTCAAGTTTAGACAAGTTCACAGAACCATCTTCGTTGAGGTATACACCTTTGTGGACTGGTGAGTTACCAGTTTGTTTAGAGTAAGCAACGTTAGATGTGATTGTCAAGAGTGATACTGTAGCTTCTGCGTCTTTGTAAAGTTTGTGGCTACGTAGACGAGTTGTATAAGCTTCGATCAACCATTCTGCCAATTCGTTTGAACGTGGGTCATCTTCACCCCAACGTGGGTATTCACCGATTGTTTCGTAATCGTAGATGTAGCCATCTTCATCACGGATTGGTTTAACCGTAGCGTACTTGATAGCTGACAATGTATCAACAGTGTTAGCAAATCCACAGATACCGAATCCCATGTTGGCACGTTGTTTAGTTGGCAAGAAGGCCATTTGAACAGCTTCGTAGTTGTACTTGTCAGTCATGTAGTGGATGATGTTCAAAGCATCTACGTAAGTGTCTGTCAACCAGTCAAGAGATTTTTCAAAGTTCGCTTTAACTGATTCGAATTCAAGAACTTCGTCACGGATAGGATCGATGTCAAATACTTTGTAGTCTTTGTGAACATCGTCGTAACCACCGTTCAAACCAGTAAGAAGGGCTTTAAGAACGTTTACACGAGCACCAAAGTACTGGATGTTGTGGCGTTGATCTTCGTTTTCTGGGTCAAGTGGTGACACACAGCATGAGATACAGCTCATTTCTCCGTATCCGTCTTTAGCCATTGTTGTTACACCTTCGTATTGGATAGAAGAGTGTTTGTGGCTCATATGCATACAGTAGCGACGGAAGTTGTATGGCAATTTGTCAGTCCAAAGAACTGTCAAGTTTGGCTCTGGAGAGTTACCGATGTTGTCAAGAGTGTTCAAGAAACGGTAGTCCATCTTAGTAACACGGTGACGACCATCGTTACCCATACCAGCCATAGAAGTTGTGATGAAGGTTGGGTCACCTGAGTACAATTGGTCATAAGCTTTTGTACGAGCAAATTTAACTGTACGAAGTTTCATAACGAAATCATCAACGAATTCTTGGATTTCTGATTCAGTAAATGTACCACGAGCAAGGTCACGTTCTGCAAAGATATCCAATACGATTGGCACACGTCCTAGAGATGTTGCAGCACCGTTGATAACACGGCAGACAGCCATGAAGGCGATATTAACCCATTGGATTGCTTCTTTCGTGTTCATCGCTGGTTTGCGGACATCAACTCCGTAAAGGTCACCCAAGCGAACAACTTGTTGCAAAGCTTGGTATTGAAGGTTTACTTCTTCACGAAGACGGATTGTTTCTTCGTCAATTTCTTTAATTGCATTCCAGTCGTTGACTTTTTCTTGCATCAAGTAGTCTGCACCGTAAAGAGCAAGACGTGCGTAAACACCGATGATACGTCCACGTGAGTAGGCATCTGGAAGACCAGTTACAGTGTGAGCGTGACGAGCACGACGAATGTTTGAAGTGTAGGCACGGAAAATACCGTCGTTAACTGTTGTTACGTATTTAGTGAAGATTTCGTGAACAGCTGGATCTGGTTCGTATCCATTTTCTTTCAAAGTAGTTTCAGCCATACGGATACCACCTTTTGGCATGAAGTTCAATTTGAAGAGTTCATCGTTTTGGATACCAAAGATCAATTCGTTTTCTTTGTCGATAAATCCAGCAGGAATATCAGCAATAGATGTTGGACGAGTGTCCATTGGGAAACGAGTTTCTTCGTAGTGTGCTTTTGTTTCTTCTACGATTTTTTTGATGTGAAGTGAACGTTCTGTTGGTCCAGCAAGGAAACTTTCATCTCCATCGTAAGGTGTGTAGTTGGCTTGAACGAAGCGAGAAATACTTGCTTTTTCTTTCCAATCTACGCCTTTGAAGCCTTCCCAAGCTTTATCAAAAATATCTTGTGCTTCAACAACTGTCTTAACAACCATGTTAATGTCCTCATTTTTCTTTCTAGCAACAGTCATCTGTTACATTCATGAGACCAGTATACCATACAGTAACCGATTTCAACAAGCGAAAAAAGGCTTTTTTATCACTTTCTTTTCTAATACAGTCTGTTTATCGGCGCAATCTGTATTATATATTTGAAAGAATGAGTACTCTTTTCCATTTTTTCAGAAAAAAAGGTATAATGAATAAAAAATGACACTAGAAAGGAAGCAAAATGCTCATATTTCCATTGATTAATGATTTGTCCAGAAAAATCATCCATATCGACATGGATGCCTTTTTTGCTGCGGTGGAAATAAGAGACAATCCTAAGTTAAAAGGAAAACCTGTCATTATTGGGAGCGATCCCAGACAAACAGGCGGACGGGGAGTTGTGTCTACTTGTAGCTACGAGGCGCGAGCTTTTGGTGTTCATTCAGCCATGAGTTCTAAAGAAGCTTATGAGCGTTGTCCTCAAGCCGTCTTTATCTCGGGAAATTATGAAAAATACAAAACTGTGGGACTTGAGATTCGAGCTATTTTTAAACGTTACACCGACCTGATTGAACCTATGAGTATTGACGAAGCCTACTTGGATGTGACGGAAAATAAACTCGGTATCAAGTCAGCTGTCAAAATAGCTCGTCTCATTCAACAAGATATCTGGCAGGAACTACACCTTACCGCTTCTGCTGGCGTTTCTTACAACAAATTCCTAGCTAAAATGGCTAGCGACTATCAAAAGCCACATGGTTTGACAGTTATCCTCCCTGACCAAGCCCAAGATTTTCTCAAACAAATGGATATTGCTAAATTTCATGGAGTGGGCAAGAAAACAGTGGAAAGGCTTCATGAAATGGGTATTTATACTGGCGCAGACTTATTAGACGTTTCTGAAGTCACTTTAATCGATCGGTTTGGCAGACTCGGTTTTGATCTTTATCGAAAGGCCAGAGGCATTCATAATTCACCAGTCAAGGCCAATCGCATTCGTAAGTCCATTGGCAAGGAGAAAACCTATGGAAAGATTCTCCAAGCTGAAGAAGATATCAAAAAAGAGCTGACTCTTCTCTCCGAAAAGGTAGCCCTCAATCTCAGCAAGCAGGACAAAGCTGGAAAAATCATTATCCTAAAAATACGATATGCTGACTTCTCCACTCTGACTAGACGAAAAAGTCTCCCACAAGCAACACAGGACGCTAGTCAGATTTCTCAAACTGCCCTTCAACTTTACGAAGAACTAGCTGAAAAAGAGAAAGGCGTTCGTCTACTAGGAATTACAGTGACAGGATTTTAAAAAGCTTGAAGGCCCCCCTTCAAGCTTTTTCTTATACAAACAAACGCACAAAACTATAAAGCAACAAGACGCTACCGAGTACAATACGGTATTTACCAAAGAGTGTAAAGTCGTGCTTCTTCACATAGCTGGTCAAGAAACGAATAGCAACCATGCTGACCGCAAAGGCAACTCCCATAGCGACCAAAAGCAAGAATAGTTGACCAAAACTCAAGAGTTGACCTGCTTTAATAAATTTGAAAATCTTTAAAGCACTAGCTCCGAACATGACAGGAATCCCGAGATAGAAGGTAAACTCTGTTACGACAGAGCGACTTGTTCCATTCAACAAACCACCGACGATAGTGGCACCTGAACGGCTTGTCCCCGGGAAAAGGGCGAGGACTTGGAAAAGACCGATGTAAAGGGCTGTTTTATAAGGCAATTTGTCTAACTCTGTTACTGTTGGTTCAATAGCTTGCGCCTTATTTCGTTTTTCAAGATAGATAAAGGCAACCCCGTAGATAATCAACATAATGGCAACTGAAACCATGTTGTGGAAGTTGGCATCAAACCAATCATCTAGTTTAAAGACCAATAGCAAAGGCAAGGTCGCCACAAAAACTTTTGACCACAACTGCCAAGTTCTACGAACTTCTACCTTAGTTTTACCAGGTTTGAAGGGATTAAGCTTATTAAAGTAAATGACCATAACTGCTAAAATGGCACCAAGCTGAATGACAACATTAAACATAGACATGAAGGCTTCATTCTGGTCCTTGTATTGGACAAATTCTTCCACCAAGATCAAGTGTCCTGTACTTGAAATGGGCAACCATTCTGTAATTCCTTCAACAATCCCAAAAAAGATTGACTTCAAAATTTCAATAAAATACATACATTACTCCTTTTTCTGTCCTCTATTATAGCATAATTTCGGATGTTGCGATAGATTTTTTAGAAGGCGCCGATGCTACCACCGCCTCCGCCTCCTGAGAATCCTCCGCCAGAACTTCCACTTCCAGAAGAGACGGAGTAGGTACTTGCTGTGTTTGCAATACTAGCATAGTGACTCATTTGAGCAGTTGAATGATAAAACATACTGTGCCAGCCATAAGCTACGTAAAGATTGATATCTGGGTTCTCAACTTGAATCTGATAAGATTTCATCAAATGACTCACCTTGTCCGCATAACCAAATAAAGTAGCATAGACAAGGAGGCGATTCCAAAGAACAATACTCTCTAATTCTGCCTTGTCTAGATGGGCGATATCGCGAAGCATGTTTTCAAAACTAGTCCAGAGATAGTACGCTTCTAATCCTTCTTCGTTTAAAACACCATCACGAGTATCAAATCGGGTCGTCCAATAATAGACGGCAGCTAACATCAAGCTCACAAACCCAAGGATAGGAAGTGGCAGGGAAAGATACCCGTGAGCATCCAAACTGTACAAGAACCAGCCAAAACCAACGAAAGCAGGTAGAAGCGTAGAGACACCTATCGTCAATCGCAGGATTTTTCCCCCATTACTCAGTGGACGATAATAATCTGGAAGTTGCAAAGAGGAAACCCGCTTTCTCACCCCATCCTGCATCTGCTTCAGAGCTTGCTCGAAAGAAGACTTAAGCTTACGTCCTGTTTTCTGAATCCGTTTTTCATCAGTTGCTTTTGCACCTTGGTAAAGACTAGTTGACACTTGGTAATCTGCAAACAAATCTGAAACAAGCACTTCTTCTCTTCCTGAAAAAGCCAAATTAAGGCAATCTTTTTCAAAACTTGCTAATCCTTTTTCTTTTACGACTTTTAGACGGACCTCGTCTCCATTTGAGATGATTGAAACATTTCCACGATCAATCACATCCAATAAAGTTGCCTGAACGAGTTGGTCAAAGGTGAACTTCCCTCCTCCCTTGGTCAAGGGACTGACTTCCTCTAAAGAAGTGGAGTAAACAGCTTCCGATAAAACCATCGGTTCTAAGTCCATTGGCGGTTCATAGAGACGGTGATTTTTGGCATATTTCTTCGATGGAGAGGTTTTTCTTCTATAAATGCAGTAGAAAATAACACTAAAGACTAAAAAAAGCGAGAGTAGGAAAGGGATGATCCACGTAACCAGAGCTTTTCTCTGAGCTTTTTCAGCAGTAATGGACTCCTCTATTTTTTCAAATTCTGCTAAACGATTGCCCTTCAATCCCTGATCCAAAGCTGTTTCAAAATCTTTTCTAGGCCAATAGGCATGCAATTCAACCCCACGCTGACGAGGTAGGTTCTGCAAATGAACACGATAATCACCACCTGTCTTCTCTACCTTGCCCTCTGTAAAGAGTTTCCCTGTATGAAAGAAAAGTTTTTCAGCTCCATTAAAGCCCATTACCCGAAACTCAAAATTTTCGATAGGTTCTGAACTATCCGTCAGAGGTTGCCAATTAAGTTCCGCGATGTCATCGTATAGGAAAAGAAGATTTTTTAGTTGCCATGTGATTACCACTTCAACAGTATTTCCCCCTTGGCCTGGATTATACACTTTTACAGTATAACCTTCCGATTCTTCTATCACTTCACTATTGACATTCTCAATGGCACTAGCATTTTTCCATACCTGAACCTTCGGACTGGGATCTATTTCAAAGCCCTTTGGCATCTTACCAGAACGGCCAAGTCCTACTAGTTGTCCATTAAAATCCTCATCAAAATGATAGACTACTTTCTCCCTGAATTCTGCTGTATTATCTGCATGAATATACAGATCGCCTTGATAAGAGCGAATCTTGAAATCAACCGCAAAAACAGAGAGTGGTAGAACACAAAACAAGCTAAATAAAAGCACGAAAAAAGTCTTTTTCACAACACAATCCCCCTTTTTATCTTTGCTATCATTATATCATTTTTTACAAGTAAAGGCTTACTTGTATTGAAAATATCACTATTTTTAGATACAATAGAGAGAGTCATTTTTAGACTAGAAATAGGAGAAAACATGAAAAAATTATGCTTATCTATCCTTGCTAGCCTAGCCCTTACCTTAGGACTAGTTAGCCAAGTCCAAGCCGACGAATATTTACGCATCGGGATGGAGGCAGCTTACGCTCCCTTCAACTGGACCCAAGACGACGATAGTAACGGCGCCGTCAAAATCGACGGCACCAACCAATATGCCAACGGCTACGATGTTCAAATCGCTAAAAAGATTGCCAAAGACTTAGGCAAGGAACCTTTGGTCGTGAAAACCAAATGGGAAGGACTTGTTCCAGCTCTTACTTCTGGCAAAATCGATATGATCATTGCAGGTATGAGCCCAACCGCTGAACGTAAACAAGAAATTGCCTTTTCAAGCAGTTACTATACTAGTGAACCTGTTCTATTGGTCAAAAAGGACTCCACCTATGCCAATGCCAAATCTTTAAACGACTTTAGCGGAGCAAAAATCACATCTCAACAAGGCGTTTACCTTTATGACCTGATTTCTCAAATCCCTGGTGCCAAGAAGGAAACAGCTATGGGCGACTTTGCCCAAATGCGTCAAGCACTTGAAGCAGGTGTTATCGACGCCTATGTTTCAGAACGCCCTGAAGCCCTGACCGCTGAATCTGCCAACGCTAAGTTCAAAATGATTCAACCTCAACCAGGTTTCAAAACTGGCGAAGAAGACACCGCTATTGCCATTGGTCTTCGTAAAGATGACAGCCGTATCAGCCAAATCAATGCCAGCATCGAAACCATTTCTAAGGACGAACAAGTAGCCCTCATGGATCGGATGATTAAAGAGCAACCAGTGGAGGCGACAACAACGGAGGAAGAAAGTAGCTTCTTTAGTCAAGTCGCTAAAATTCTTTCTGAAAACTGGCAACAACTCTTGCGTGGTGCTGGTATCACACTCTTGATCTCCATTATCGGGACCATCGCAGGGCTTATTATCGGGCTTGCAATCGGAGTCTTCCGTACTGCTCCACTATCTGAAAGCAAGGCCATCTATGGCTTGCAAAAGCTACTTGGCTGGATTCTCAATGTCTATATTGAAATTTTCCGTGGCACGCCTATGATCGTTCAATCTATGGTTATCTACTACGGTACAGCACAAGCCTTCGGTATTAACCTTGACCGTACACTGGCTGCCATCTTCATCGTTTCAATCAACACGGGGGCCTACATGACAGAAATCGTCCGTGGAGGTATCCTAGCAGTCGATAAGGGACAATTTGAAGCTGCAACTGCTCTTGGTATGACCCACAATCAAACCATGCGCAAGGTTGTCCTCCCTCAGGTCGTTCGCAATATCTTACCTGCGACTGGTAACGAGTTTGTCATCAATATCAAAGATACCTCTGTATTGAATGTTATCTCTGTGGTGGAACTCTACTTCTCTGGTAATACTGTGGCCACCCAAACTTATCAATACTTCCAGACATTTACAATCATCGCCGTGATTTACTTTGTCCTCACCTTCACAGTGACCCGTATCTTGCGCTTCATCGAAAGACGCATGGACATGGATACCTACACTACAGGTGCTAATCAAATGCAAACGGAGGACTTGAAATAATGAATCAACCCATTCTTGAAATTAAACACCTCAAAAAATCCTATGGACAAAATGAAGTCTTAAAAGATATTTCTCTGTCAGTTCACAAAGGAGAGGTTATCTCCATCATCGGGAGCTCAGGAAGCGGAAAATCAACCTTCCTACGTTCTATCAACCTACTTGAAACACCTACTGAGGGGGAAATTCTCTACCGAGGAGAAAACGTCCTTGCGAAAGGCTATGACCTTACTCACTATCGGGAAAAACTCGGAATGGTTTTTCAATCCTTCAACCTCTTTGAAAACCTCGATGTTCTCGAAAATACGATCGTCGCCCAAACGACTGTCCTTAAACGAGAACGCTCTGAAGCTGAAAAAATTGCCAAAGAAAATCTCGAAAAAGTCGGCATGGGAGAACGCTACTGGCAAGCCAAGCCTAAACAACTCTCAGGGGGGCAAAAACAACGCGTGGCTATCGCCCGCGCACTCTCAATGAATCCTGACGCCATTCTCTTCGACGAACCAACATCTGCCCTTGACCCTGAAATGGTCGGAGAAGTCCTTAAAATCATGCAAGACCTGGCTCAAGAAGGCCTGACCATGATCGTCGTCACCCACGAAATGGAGTTCGCCCGCGATGTCTCACACCGTGTTATCTTTATGGATAAGGGTGTCATTGCCGAAGAAGGCAAGCCAGAAGACCTCTTCACGAACCCTAAAGAAGAACGAACGCGAGAGTTTCTTCAGCGCTATCTCAAATAACAAACAAAGACTGCATAAAATATGTAGTCTTTTTACTAACTCTTTGCAAAACAAAAGGCAGATTCATTTTAAGAATCTGCCTTTAAGCCTAGTTTAATCTTCAAATTTTTCATGATTCTTGTCATAAAAATTAATTAAGCCTAGAGCTGTTTCAAATGAAATATTTTTCACTTTTGCACGACCTTGTGCCAAAGCAATAATTGACATTTCACGTGCATTTGTTTCCTTAGAGATACGGTAACCTGTGATTTTCTTATCACGAACCCAGCCAACAACTGATTCTACTTTTTCAAAGTTTGATTTAGCCATGTTTTTCTCCTATTTTGTTCTTTACGATACTGAAATATATTCATTCTTTTAGGATTATCCAAAAAACATCTACTTATTGAAAACAAATAATGAATTGTTATTACTTAGCTTTTAAAGCTGATAATATGCTTGTTCGTATATCTTCAACTCCATCAGGATTTGCTGGTAGGAAGATGGTATTATTGCCCTTATTGTCTGCGAAATTATTCAAAGTATCCAAATACTGATTTGTTAATAGAATGGACATAATCTGGGCTTCCGTGAGTTCAACATTGGCTCCTTTTAATTCTTGAATAGAATCAGCAAGTCCATCAACAATAGCCTTACGCTGTTCTGCAATCCCTACACCGTGTAGGCGATCTTTTTCTGCCTCTGCTTCTGCCGCGGTCACAATCTTAATCTTATCTGCTTCTGCAAGTTCTTGCGCAGCGACTCTCTTACGTTGGGCAGCATTGATTTCATTCATTGATTGTTTAACTTCAGCGTCAGGCTCAACCTTCGTAATCAATGTTTTTACAATGATGTAACCATATGTAGACATTTCTTCTGCTACTTGCTTTTGAACTTCTAATGCGATTTCATCTTTTTTCTCAAATAGTTCATCCAAGGTCAATTTCGGTACAGACGAACGCAAGGCATCCTCAATATAGGATTTGATTTGAGCTTCTGGTCTCATTAGTTTATAGTAAGCATCTGTGACATTATTCTCATTCACTCGATACTGAGTCGCCACATTCATGGTCACAAATACATTATCTTGTGTTTTTGTTTCCACGACGATCTCACTTTGCAATAGACGCAACTGCACCCTAGCCGCAATTCTATCAATTCCAAAAGGTGCTCGTACATGAATACCACTATTACTCAACTTTTGGTATTTACCAAAACGCTCGATAATAGCGACAGACTGTTGCCTTACAACGTACACAGAGCTGACAATAATCGCTGATGCAATCAGCACTAGAATAAAGAGAACAAGTAAAACATGTAAAACCATGGGAATCTCCCCCTTTCGTCACCATCATTATAGCATCATTATAGGAAATTGGCAAATAATATGATAGCAAATTTATTTTAGACTAGCATATTATACAAGGTCTCATTTCCGTTCAGATTGATATAAGATGGGTCAAACTTTTCCATCCGATGAATCAAGCCAGCATAATCATGCTTATCAGCAAGAGCAATCCCAATCAATACTGGACCTGTCCCCTTGCTGGCCCGTTTGATATACTCAAAACGAGTGATGTCATCATTTGGTCCCAAGATGTCATTTACAAACTCACGAAGAGCCCCTGGACGTTGTGGGAAATTGACTACAAAGTAATGCTTGATGCCATCATAAATCAAGGCACGTTCTTCCATCTCTGGCATACGGTTGATATCGTTATTTCCCCCAGAAATGATACAGCAAATCGTCTTGCCTTTGATATAGTCTGATAGAACTTCCAAGGCTGCAATGCTGGCTGCTCCAGCAGGTTCGGCGACAATCCCTTGCTTAGAATAAAGATCAATCAAGGTCTCCGAAATCAAACCCTCATCTACTCCAATAAGAGTTTCAACATTCTGACGAGTTGCTTCATAAGTCAACTGCCCAACTTTCTGCACAGCTATTCCATCAGCAAATTTGTCAATTTCTTTGAGTTTAACTGGTCCTCCAGCTTCAAAGGCTGCCTTCATCGAACGGGCACCATTGGCTTCTACACCAATTACTTCGATAGCGGGATTGGTTTCTTTGATATAGGTCGAAACCCCTGCAATCAGTCCGCCACCACCTACTGGCACTAGTACTGTATCAAAATCAATAGACTCTTTACGGGCTTCTTCAAGAATTTCATAGGCCACAGTCCCTTGACCAGCTTGAACATGGATATCATCAAAAGGATCAATGAAGGTACGGTTTTCTGACAACGTAAACTCTTGCGCTGCCTTAGCAGAAGCATCAAATGTATCCCCAACCAACTTGATTGTCACAAACTCTCCACCGAAAAAGCGAACCTGCCCAATCTTTTGTTGCGGTGTTGTGATGGGCATAAAAATTGTTGCAGGAATCTTCATCTCCTTACAAGTATAGGCGACACCTTGGGCATGATTTCCCGCAGAAGCACAGACTACACCACGCTCACGTTCTTCTTTTGACAGTTGAGAAATGGCATAATAAGCTCCGCGAATTTTAAAAGAGCGAACTCGTTGCGCATTCTCCTTTTTTAAATAGATTTTAGCTCCATATTTCTCTGATAAATAATGATCATATTCTAGTGGTGTATTCACTACTACACCACTTAAAACTTTGTGGGCTTTCACCACATCTTTTGCACTTAGCATGTCTCCTCCTCAAATACTTTACAAGGTAAAGCGAGTTAGGTACCCCCCAACTCGCCTTCTCTTTTTATTCTAAGAATTAGTTATAGATTTTGAAAGCATCATCATCGTTTTTACCAACGAATGGCATTGCTTTACGCAATTCAGCACCAACTTTTTCAATTTCAAGATTAGCTGCTTGTTCACGGTAAGCAGTGAGTTTTGGACGACCAACCTTGTAGTCATTTACAAAGTCATTTGCAAATGTACCATTTTGGATGTCTGCCAAAACAGCTTTCATATTTTCTTTAACTTGCTCAGTAATCACACGTGGGCCTGATACATAGTCACCGTACTCAGCAGTATTTGAAATAGATTGACGCATTTTCTTGAATCCACCTTCATAAATCAAGTCAACGATCAATTTCATTTCATGAAGAACTTCAAAGTAAGCCAATTCTGGGGCATAGCCTGCTTCTGTCAAGACTTCAAAACCTGCTTCGATAAGGGCAGTCAAACCACCACAAAGTACAGCTTGTTCACCAAACAAATCTTCTTCAGTTTCTTCTTTGTAAGTTGTTTCAAGCAAACCTACACGAGCTGCTCCAACACCTTTACACCAGTCCATAGCAATGTTTTTCGCATTTCCTGTGGCGTCTTGGTAGACTGCATAAAGAGCTGGAACACCAAATCCTTCTTCATAAGTACGGCGCACCAAGTGTCCTGGCCCTTTAGGAGCACACATGAAGACATCTACATCTGCAGGAACTTTGATAAATTCAAAGTGAATGTTGAAACCATGAGCAAATCCAACTGCATTTCCAGCTTCCAAGTTTGGAGCAATTTCTGCTTCGTACAATTCTTGTTGAATTTCGTCTGGTGCCAAGATCATGATAACGTCAGCCAATTTAGTTGCTTCTGCTACTGTGTAAGTATCAAATCCGTCTTCTTTTGCTTTGTCAAAAGATTTACCTGGACGCACACCGATGATGACATCACGACCTGAATCGCGCAAGTTTTGCGCATGCGCATGTCCTTGTGAACCATAACCGATAACGGCGATTTTTTTACCGTCAAGCGCTGCTACTTTAACATCTTTTTCGTATTCCATTTGAACTGCCATAGTTTTTCTCTCTTTTCTATTATTTATTGCCTCTTAGGCGGTTTTAACAAATTTTAGTTGGATTTTTAGTCGCGGGTAAATCCAGTTGCACCCGTACGAGCGATATTTTTAATACCGTATGGTCGAATCACTCGCAATAAAGCTTCACTCTTTTCAGCATTTCCAGTCATCTGAATAGTGATGGAGCTTGGCGCCACATCAACTACCGTTGCACGAAAAGGTTGGATAATAGCCAAGATTTCTGCACGCTTCTCAGCAGGAGCAGATACCTTCACCAAGATAACTTCTCTTTCCAAGTGTGGCTTATCCGTGATATCTCGAATGCGAATCACATCAATCTGACGGTTGAGCTGCTTGATGATTTGCTCGACCTCATCATGAGAAGCTACATCAATAATGATGGTAATCCGTGAAACGTTTGGATCCTCTGTCGCACCAACTGAGATACTCTCAATGTTGACCTGACGACGAGAAAGGACACCTGTAAAGCGATTGAGGACTCCTGAACGATTTTGTAGTTTTGCTGTTAACATTCTACGCATGGAACTTCACCCCCAACATCTCATGATTGCTCTTACCAGCTGGTACCATAGGTAAGACCTGCTCCTTACGGGAAATATCCACCTCGATAAACATCGGCACATCCTCCAGAATAGCCTCTAGATCTTTTTCTATCGTTTCTGGATTGTCAAATTTATAATTTTTAATGCCGTAAGCCTGTGCCATCAACTGGAAGTCAGGAAGGGTGTCAAAGACCGACTCTGAAGTTCTACCCTCATAGAAGGATTCCTGCCACTGACGAACCATTCCTAGTGAGTGATTGTTCAACATGACAACCTTAATCGGCACCTTGTAGATGTTTAGGATAGCTAGTTCTTGGTTGGTCATTTGGAAACCACCATCACCGACAAAAAGGATGACTTCTTTTTCTGGATTGGCAATCTTGGCTCCGATAGCTGCAGGAACTCCGAACCCCATAGTACCCAAACCACCTGAAGTGACTAACTGACGCTCATTTTGGTAAGGATAATACTGAGCTGTCCACATTTGGTGTTGCCCTACGTCAGTTACAACAATGGCATCTCCATTTGTCAACTCGCCGATGCGTTCGATTACTGCCTGCGGTTGAACCACACGTTCTTTCTTATCATAAGAACGAACGCGGTTCTTGTCCTTGGTAACTTTGTCAATCCACTTTTCAGTATTGTTATGAACAGTTGGTTCTGCTAAAAGCATCTGCAAAGCTTTCTTAGCGTCCCCCACCACTGGAATATCTGCACTGATAATCTTACCAATCTCAGCTGGGTCAATGTCGATATGAGCAACCTTAGCATTCTTAGCAAAGGTCTTAGGATTGCCAGTCAGGCGGTCATCGAAACGGCAACCAATACTAATCATAAAGTCCGCTTCGGTCATTGCAATGTTGGCCGCGAAAGAACCGTGCATACCTCCCATTCCTAGGAAGAGCGGATGGCTAGTCGCAATCGTACCTTGCCCTAAAAGACTGGTCACCACTGGAATTTGGTAACGTTCAGCAAATTCATTGAGCTCGGCAGCTGCTTCTGCATAACTAACCCCGCCACCAGCTAGCAATACGGGTTTCTTAGCCTTAGACAATTGCTTCAAGATTTTCTTGATTTGCATGTCATTCGGATCAAGCGTCGGTTGATAGCTTGGTAAATTTACCTCTGGTGAATAGATGAAGTCCGTCTCTAAGGCAGATACATCCTTTGGCAAGTCAATTACAACTGGACCTGGACGACCAGTCGTTGCGATATGCACAGCTTCCGTAATGATACGAGGAATGTCAGCCGTTTCACGGACTTGGTAATTGTACTTGGTAATAGGCATGGTAATACCGACAATATCCGCCTCCTGAAAGGCATCCTTCCCAATGCCTGCTCGAGCGACTTGTCCCGTAAAGACCAAGAGGGGAACGCTATCGCTCATGGCATCCGCGATTCCTGTAATGGCATTTGTTGCTCCCGGTCCACTCGTGACGACGGCAACACCCAACTTTCCAGTTGATTTGGCATAACCTTCAGCTTCATGCAAACAGCCTTGTTCATGGCGACCCAAGATGTGGCGAATGCCTTTGAAATTATAAATCGCATCATATAAAGGCAAGACAGCCCCACCAGGATAACCAAATATGGTATCAATTCCTAAATCACGGAGGGTTTCCAAAACTAGATCCGATCCCGTCTTAGGAGCGTCTAAACTGATTTTTTCCATTGTTCCCCTTTCTCTTCTCTTAAAAATAGCTTGTTACTATCATACCATTTTTTCAAAAATTTTCAAGACAAAAGAAGCAATTTTCTGAATTTTCTATCTAAACGTGTTTTTATGAATGTTTTTCCTATTTTTATAAATATGAATAGGGAATTGAACGATTTTATTACTGCCAAATTTAGTTTAGGGTATATTTTTCTAACCTTCCTTGATATAGAACATAAAAAGGAAGCCACTACGTGACTTCCTTCTAGAGCGAGGACTGATTAGTCTTCACCTTTGTTTTTCTTAATGATTTCTTCTTGTACTGACTTAGGTACGTCTTCGTAGTGGTCGAATACCATCATGAAAGTACCACGTCCTTGAGATGCAGAACGAAGAACTGTTGCGTAACCGAACATTTCAGCAAGTGGAACGTAAGCACGTACGATTTGACTGTTACCGTGTGCTTCCATACCATCAACACGTCCACGACGAGCAGTTACGTGACCCATAACATCACCAAGGTTTTCTTCAGGAACAGTGATGGTTACAAGCATCATTGGCTCAAGGATAGCTGGTTGTGCAGTCTTAGCAGCTTCTTTAAGAGCAAGTGAAGCCGCGATCTTGAAGGCAGTTTCAGATGAGTCGACATCGTGGTATGAACCATCGTAAAGCTTAGCTTTAACGTCAACCATTGGGTAACCAGCAAGAACACCGTTAGCCATAGATTCTACCAAACCTTTTTCAACCGCTGGGATAAATTCACGAGGAACCACACCACCGACGATTGCGTTTTCGAATTCGAATCCTTTTCCTTCTTCGTTTGGAGTAAATTCAATCCATACATCACCGAATTGACCTTTACCACCAGACTGACGTTTGAAGAATCCACGTGCTTGAGTAGAAGCGCGGAATGTTTCACGGTAAGATACTTGAGGAGCACCTACGTTCGCTTCAACTTTGAACTCACGACGCATACGGTCAACAAGGACGTCAAGGTGAAGCTCACCCATACCAGAGATAACTGTTTCACCAGTTTCAACGTTTGTTTCAACGCGGAATGTTGGATCTTCTTCAGCCAATTTTTGAAGGGCAATACCCATCTTGTCTTGGTCAGCTTTAGATTTTGGCTCAACCATCAATTGGATAACTGGTTCTGGAACGTTGATTGACTCAAGGATGATTTTAGCTTTTTCATCTGTCAATGAGTCACCAGTTGTAGTATCTTTCAAACCAACGGCAGCAGCGATATCACCTGAGTAAACAGTATCGATTTCTTGACGGCTGTTAGCATGCATTTGAAGGATACGTCCGATACGTTCACGTTTACCTTTAGAAGTGTTCAATACATAAGAACCTGATTGAAGAACACCTGAGTATACACGGAAGAATGTCAAACGACCTACGAATGGGTCAGTCATAATCTTGAAGGCAAGAGCTGCAAATGGCTCTTCATCAGATGCTGGACGAGTTTCTTCTTCGTCTGTATCTGGGTTGATACCTTTGATTGCTGGGATATCAAGTGGGCTTGGAAGGTAGTCGATAACCGCATCAAGCATCAATTGAACACCTTTGTTCTTGAAGGCTGATCCACATAATACTGGGAAGAATTCAACGTTGATAGTCGCTTTACGGATACCAGCTTTCAATTCTTCGTTAGTGATTTCTTCACCTTCAAGGTATTTCATCATCAATTCTTCGTCAGTTTCAGCAACTGCTTCAATCAATTTTTCACGGTATTCTTGAGCTTGGTCAAGGTATTCAGCTGGAATATCTTCTTCAAGGATATCTGTACCAAGGTCGTTAGTATAGATTTCAGCTTTCATCTTGATCAAGTCGATGATACCACGGAAGTCATCTTCAGCACCGATTGGCAATTGGATTGGATGTGCATTTGCTTGAAGACGATCATGAAGTGTGCTTACAGAGTAAAGGAAGTCAGCACCGATTTTGTCCATTTTGTTGGCAAATACGATACGTGGAACTCCGTACTCAGTTGCTTGACGCCAAACTGTTTCAGTTTGAGGCTCAACACCTGATTGTGAGTCAAGAACGGTAACCGCACCGTCCAATACACGAAGAGAACGTTGTACTTCGATTGTGAAGTCCACGTGCCCTGGTGTGTCGATGATGTTTACGCGGTGGTTGTTCCATTGAGCTGTTGTCGCAGCGGATGTGATAGTGATACCACGTTCTTGCTCTTGCTCCATCCAGTCCATTTGTGACGCACCTTCGTGAGTTTCACCGATTTTGTGGATTTTACCAGTGTAGTAAAGAATACGCTCAGTAGTTGTTGTTTTACCGGCATCGACGTGAGCCATGATACCGATATTACGAGTTTTTTCAAGTGAAAATTCGCGTGCCATGAGGTTAGTTTCTCCTATTTTTTATTTTACAATCTATTATAACATTATTTAGAAAAAACGGATAGGCAGGACCTACCCGTTCTCAATGTTTATCTTGTTTTTGTTGGTTTCAACTCACGAGCTGGTAAGTTGAATTGAACTCGGGCTAAAAGCTTAAGTTAGCTGAGTTGAACTCAAGCTAAAAGTCTGGAGAAAAAGATAAATCTCATTGGTTGCAATCGCAACCTAATTCGATTTCCTATTTTCTCTAGGACTTTCTTAACGCTTTCGTATCCTATCTTACCAACGGAAGTGTGCGAAGGCACGGTTAGCTTCAGCCATACGGTGAGTGTCTTCACGTTTCTTAACAGCTGCACCAGTGTTGTTAGCAGCGTCCAAGATTTCTTTTGCAAGACGGTCTTGCATTGTGTGTTCACCACGAAGGCGAGCGATTGTTACCAACCAACGAAGTCCAAGTGTTGTACGACGTTCTGGACGAACTTCAACTGGAACTTGGTAGTTAGATCCACCAACACGACGTGCACGTACTTCAAGTACAGGCATGATGTTTTCCATAGCTGTTTCAAATACTTCAAGTGCATCGTTTCCAGTAGCTTCTTTGATTTGCTCAAAAGCACCGTAAACGATTGAAGCAGCTGTACCACGTTTACCATCAAGCATAACGCGGTTGATAAGACGAGTAACTAGTTGTGAATTGTAAAGCGGATCTGGCAATACGTCACGTTTTGGAGCTCTATTTTTACGACTCATTTCTCTTTATCCCCTTTCCTTATGCTTTTGGACGTTTAGTACCGTATTTAGAACGGCCTTGTTTACGATCGTTAACACCTGCAGTATCAAGTGCACCACGGACG
Organism: Streptococcus sp. 5905; assembly: GCF_013276505.1. Lineage (NCBI taxonomy): Bacteria > Bacillati > Bacillota > Bacilli > Lactobacillales > Streptococcaceae > Streptococcus > Streptococcus sp. 5905. The sequence goes on along the minus strand of NZ_VMLC01000001.1, from coordinate 32,291 downwards.
ATATGGTAACGTACCCCCGGAAGGTCTTTTACACGTCCACCGCGAAGAAGCACCACGCTGTGCTCTTGCAAGTTGTGTCCGATACCTGGGATGTAGGCAGTAACTTCGATAAGGTTGCTCAAACGTACACGAGCAAATTTACGAAGGGCTGAGTTAGGTTTTTTAGGTGTCATTGTTCCAACACGAGTTGCAACACCACGTTTTTGTGGTGAAGAAACGTTTGTTTGAACTTTTTTATGACTGTTGTAACCAACGTTCAAAGCTGGTGATTTAGATTTTTCTACTTTTGATTTACGCGGTTTGCGAACCAATTGGTTAATTGTAGGCATCTACATTCTCCTGTGTTTTTTTATTTTTGGTGATGATACACTTGGTGACAGCTACCATCTGTGTGTACTTTTGCAACATTTGTCAGCACGTCCCTGTACACTTTTGAGAGACCAAAAGTAAAAAGTACCGTCTATTATTGTAACACAATTTCTTCTTCATTGTCAAGATATTTTTCATTTTTATTCTGATCTTTTAACTCTTTGACACTAGCTTTCACCGCTTTTCTAAACCAGAAAAGGAGGCAATTTTGCCTCCTAAATTCTATGGATTTCCTTCGATTCAAGTTATCGTTTCGGAATTTTTTAACCCTTCTTATCAAAGCCAACCAGATTCTGTTGCGATGTTGGCTGCCTCTGTTCGATTACCAGCATCTAGTTTCGAAAGAATATTGGTGACATAGTTTCGGACGGTTCCGTTTGATAAATAGAGTTGGTCTGCAATTTCTTGGTTAGACAAGCCCTGGGCGATTCCCTTTAAAACAGCGATTTCTTGTTCTGTTAACGGGTTAGGATGCGTCATCACCACTTCCATCAATTCAGGCGAATATTCCTTACGTCCTTCGAGAACCGTGTGCAAGGTTTGCATGAGGTCTGCAATGCTTCTTTCTTTTAAGACATAAGCATCCACTCCAGCCTTAACCGCACGTTCAAAATATCCGGGGCGTTTGAAGGTCGTCACCACAACCACCTTTGTTTCTGGCTTTTCTGCTCGTATCCACTCCAAGACTTCGAGGCCAGTCTTAACAGGCATTTCTACGTCAAGAATGGCGATATCTACGGACTCCTTTTCTAAGAGTTGGATTGCTTCTTGGCCATCCTTGGCTTGTAGGACAGACTCTACATCCGGTTGAAAGGTAAGCAACTGGCACATAGCATCTCGCAACATACTTTGATCTTCTGCAACAAGTAGTTTCATCTTAGTTTCTCTCCTTATAAGGTAGCCGAACCTGCACTTCCGTTGGATGCTTCTGACTAATCACTTTTACTTCTCCTGAAAAAGGAAGAACACGGTCTCGAACGGTATGGAGCTCATCTCCTTTTAGAGAAGCAAAGCCACAGCCATCATCTCTTACTGTTAAAATGAGTTCTTTCTCTGTTCGTTCTAATTTTAAGTAGGCTTTCGACGCTTTGGCATGTTTGATGATGTTGGTCACTAACTCAAGTAAAATCATGGAGGCCGTTGATTCTAATTCCTGAGTTAGGCTAGCTGTATCTAGTTGGTGATTGATTTCTGTTTCAATTCCTGCAATTTCCAGCATTTTTTTAACAGTCGCAAACTCGGAGGCAAGGGTTCTAGTTTTAAGATTTTCGATAATTGTACGGACTTCATTCATGGATTCTTTACTGATCTGATGAATTTCTTTTAATTCTTTTTCCACTTGAGGATAGGCCTGCATTTGAAGAAGTTGGAGGGCAAGATCCGTCTTCACACTCAGCATGGCAAAGGTATGGCCTAGACTGTCATGGAGATCCTGGCCGATACGACTGCGTTCATTTTCAGCCAAGAAGAGATTGAGCTTTGCATTTTGCTTTCTCTTTTCTTCTTTTATTTCCTCCGACACTCGAATTCGATAGAGACCAAAGGTAAAAGCATCAGAAAAGACAAAGGTCACCAAGAAAAACAGCAATTGCCAAGGACTAACATGATTGACCATATAAATCCCGGTTAAAATCAATGGCTGCAAGACAACAAAACTGACAAAACGCCAAGAGTGAAGAGAAATCTCATCCAGCTCATAAACGAGGAGGTTAGATAAATAAAAGATGAACCATGTGAAACCCGAATTCAGCCAAACCGATGTATAAAAAATGTAGGCAATCATGACCCACCAGGCTAGCCACTGCACGGTGCGGTTTTGACTTAATAAAATCGAATAGAAGGCTAGGACAAATAATAATGTCCAGAACAAGGTTAAAAGCGGGTACTCTCCACTGATGACACCCGCTATAGGAAAGATGATAAACACTAATGAAATATGAAACATATAATGAGTGTTTTTAAATTTTTCCAACATAGATTTATTTTACCTCAATCCGTTTTTTCAGCTGGATTACCAATACACCAAAGAAAACTGTATAACCTAGTACAACCAAGGCAGCAAGAACGTTAAACTCGTGGTGCTCCATATAAGTAGAGACGACCTGCATAAGCTGGTAGGTTGGGGTCAATTTTCCAATGGATTGGAGCCATTCTGGGAAGGAACTCAAGGGAAACCATAGTCCACCTAGGACAGCCAAAGCAATATAGGCAATATTTCCAATCACCGTCATCAGTTGAGCACTGGGAAGCAAGCTCACCAAGACACCCATGCTGATAAAGACCACACTTCCAACCAGCAAAATAGCACCGATTACCAACCAGTCAAGCCAAGGTAGAGTCACTCCACGAACAAAATGACCAACTGAAAAGACAACTATAATTGATAACAAGAAAGTCAGTAGAGTACTGAACAGTTTTGATACATAATATTCTACCATAGATACTGGAGAATGTTGAATCAATTTTTGCCAGTTGTTTGTCTTATCAGACTCGAGTGTGCTGGGGATACTGAAAAAGGCGCTTGACATGATACTAAAGAGCGTCATGGCAAAAAGATAGGCTTGAAGAGCAATTTCTGGAATGTCTGACCCTGACATCATACCAGAGAAAATAAGGTAAAACACACTTGGAAGTCCGATGGAAAGCAAGTAGTAGACAGCTTGCCGTTTCATCAAAATGATTTCCACTTTCATGAGACTTGTCATATTTTTCATCGTCAATCTCCTTTAGTCTTGAGTCGTTTCGAAAATACTGTCTAAGAGAGTTCGATTGCGAACTTCAATTTCTTCGATCGTGCAGCCCTGTTCTTGCAAGACTTTCCACACCTGACTGGCTTCTTTGGTTGTGAAGGAAAGGGCATTTTGCTTGATTTCAAGCTCTTGAACCTGGTCCAAAGTTCTGATAAATTCCTGATAAGTTAGAGGTACCGTAAAATGTTTTTCTTGTTCTTCACCACGCATGGCATAAGGCGTCGTATCGCGAATCAATTCTCCCTTGTGGAGAACCAAAATGCGGTCAGCCGTATGCTCCACCTCTTCGATATAGTGAGAAGAATAGACAATGGTGACACCATTTTTCTTTAATCGATTAACAATTTCCCAAAAATGCTGGCGTGTCGAGGTATCCATGGCAGCAGTTGGTTCGTCTAAAAATAGAATTTTCGGACGACCGATTAAAGTCAACACAAAAGAGAACAAGCGTTTTTGCCCACCAGACAACTTGCCCGCTAGCTGATTTTTCTGCTTATCTGAGAATCTTAACAAGTCATCAATTTCTTTGTCTGAGAGACTGTCGGGATAAAGTGACTTGAAAAATGATAGAAGTTCTTTCACTTTCAAGCTTTGAACAACTGCATTTTCTTGAGGCAAGACAGAAATAAGCTGCTTTAATCGAGGATCTGTTGGTGCAAACCCTTGAATGGCTATCTGACCTGAGCTCATGAACTTGTCGCCCAAGAGGCAATCAATCAAGGTTGTTTTTCCTGCTCCGTTAGGCCCGATCAAGGCGACACACTCACCATCGTTGATTTCAAAGGAAATGTTCCGCAAGATCTCCTTGTCTTTTATTTTCTTGCTCAATTTTTCAACTTTAATCACAGTCATGAGATTCTCCTTTCAACCACTTCATTCCCATAGGGAAAACGACAAAAATCATAAATCCAAAACCCCAAGCACCACGAATGAATTGGCGAAGCAAGGTTTGGTCAAACCAACCAGTAAACATTTCCACTAACCATACCAAGAGTGACAGGCCGATAAAGAAATAGATGATTGCTTTTTTCATTCCTCAAACTCCTTTTTCACATCTCTGACTAATTTCAAACCTTCTCTGACAAGCCAAGACATCATTCCAAAGCCAGCAAAGAGCTCCCAAGGAAAATGATAGAAACCCTCGTCCAATCCTGAAAACATGAGATAGGTCATAACTCCTGCTGCTACTAAACTCACTGCGACAATCATTTTATTTTTCATTTCTTCTTCCTCCATTTCATACTTCAATTATAGTCTTTTGAAGTTGGCGGAGCTAGATGCTTCTGTCACTAGGAAATATGACAAATGTCATAAAAAAAGAAAGTTGAAAAATCAACTTTCTTTTAATCTATTAAATTTTCATTCCACACTGAAAAGATATGGATATACGGGTTGTTGACCTTGATGAATCTCTACTTCAACATCTTCGAATTCTTCTGCGATTTCTTGGGCAATTTCATTGGCAAGTTCTTCGCTTCCGTCTTCTCCGACATAGAAAGTCACGATTTCACTGTCTTCGTCCAACATATGTTTCAAAGTTTCAGTCAAGGTTTGGTGCATGTCAGGGTTTGACACGAGGATTTTCCCATCTACCATACCAAGATTGTCATTTTCATGAATTTCCAAGCCATCGATAGTTGTGTCGCGAACGGCAGTCGTTACACTACCGCTTACGACATCACCAAGGGCTGCAGTCATGCGTTCTTGGTTTTCCTCGATAGACTTGCTAGGATCAAAGGCAAGAAGGCTCGTCAAACCTTGAGGAATTGTACGCGCTTCTACCACAACAGCAGGTTGTTCAAGCACTTCAGCTGCTGACTGAGCTGCCATGAAGATATTTTTGTTGTTTGGCAAGAAGATAATATTGCGAGCATTGACCTGCTCAACGGCCTTGATAAAGTCCTCTGTTGAAGGGTTCATAGTTTGCCCACCTTCGATGACATAATCCACACCTTGGGCACGGAAGATATCTGTCAATCCTTGACCTGCCACTACTGCGATAAGAGCGTATTCCTTCTCTTCAGCTGGCTTGCTAACTTGTGCTGCTTCTTTTTCAACTTGTGCTTCATGTTGGTTACGCATGTTGTCCACTTTAACCTTGACCAAGCTACCATATTTAAGTCCTTCTTGCATGACAAGACCTGGATCTTCGGTATGGACGTGAACTTTGACAATCTCATCATCGTTGACAACAAGTAGAGAATCCCCAAGGTCATTCAAGTAGTTGCGGAATTCATCATAATCAAAATCTTTGGCATAAGTTGGGCCTTGTTTGAGAGCAACCATGATCTCCGTACAGTAACCGAAGGTAATATCCTCAGTTGCCACATGACCTGCTACAGACTTGTGGTGCTCAGCATTGATCATTTCACTCATGTTGGCAGGGGTCGCTACAAAGTCTTCTGAAGCACTGTATTCACCAGTAAGAGCTGAAAGGAATCCCTCGTAGATGAAGACCAAACCTTGACCGCCTGAGTCCACGACACCAACCTCTTTCAAGACTGGGAGCATATCAGGAGTCTTAGCCAGAGCTCTCTTAGCACCTTCCAAGGCTGCACGCATGACCTCAACAGCATCATCTGTCTCCTCAGCTTTTTTCTTGGCACCGATAGCCGCTCCACGAGAAACTGTCAAAATAGTTCCCTCAACTGGTTTCATAACTGCTTTATAAGCTACTTCGACACCGGATTGGAAAGCAAGAGCCAAGTCTTGACCTGTTAATTCGTCTTTTTCCTTAATAGCTTGGGAAAATCCACGGAAAAGTTGAGACGTGATAACCCCTGAGTTTCCACGCGCACCCATCAAGAGCCCCTTAGCAAGAATGCTCGCCACTTCTCCAACTGTAGAAGCTGGCTTGTCTGCTACTTCTTTGGCACCATTTTCGATGGTCATTCCCATGTTTGTCCCAGTATCTCCATCTGGAACTGGAAAGACGTTTAATGAATTGACATATTCAGCTTGCTTATTCAAACGAGTTGATGCAGCCTGCACCATTTCTTGAAATAAGCTGGTAGTAATTTTTGACACGATTATTCTCCTACAACTTTGATATTTTGAATGTAGACATTCACAGTCTGAGCAGTGATTCCTAGTTGGTTTTCCAAACTAAAACGAACACGCTCTTGGATGTTTTTTGAGACTTCACTAATCTTTGTTCCGTAGCTCAAGACGGTATAAACATCAACTGCAATGCTGCCATCTTCGGCTGCTTTTACGACAACACCTTTTGCATAATTTTCCTTACCAAGGAGGGCTTGGAAATTATCTTTGAGGGTATTTTTGCTAGCCATACCGACCACACCAAAAATCTCAGTTGCTGCACCACCTACAACGGTTGCAATCACTTCATCTGTCAGTTCGATTTGACCATCTTTTGTATTAATTTTTACAGTCATTTTTTTTACCTCAACTAGTTGATACTCTATTTTATCATATTTCATTCCAAGTGTAAAAGCAGAATGCTGTATCGGCAGATATTTACTCTATTTTTCAAATGGTTTTATCTATAGAGCAAAAGAAAAAGACCAGTTAGGTCTTTTCATTTTTATTAAACGCGTTCAACTTTACCTGATTTCAAAGCACGAGCTGAAGCCCAAACTTTTTTAGGTTTACCATCAATAAGAACAGTAACTTTTTGAAGGTTTGGTTTTACGGCACGTTTTGTTTGGTTCATCGCGTGTGAACGGTTGTTTCCAGATACAGTCTTACGACCTGTAAAGTAACATACTTTAGCCATTATGTTTTCCTCCTATTAGATCTAATATAGCGGATGTGCTAGCACCACATACCGTACTATGTTATCACACTTTCTTGAATTTATCAAGAGAATTAAAATATTTTTTTATTTGACGTAAACAACACCAAGTTTACCAAAAGCGACTTCTCCACGGATAATCAAGGTTTTGTTAGTCGGCGCTACAGGAGCGTCCGCCTTGGCTGCACCAAAGGATGTTTCTACTTTCAAGTCTACACGCCAGTGTTGTGGAACATAGACAGTTGCATTACCAAAAGCCACTTCGATATTCAGAGTGGCAAAATCACCTAACATCTCTGCGTTATCATAGTAGATTTTTGCGTCACCAAAAGCGACTTCCACCTGATCGTCGACAAGATCTTGATCTTGTTTATAGAAGGTTCCACTACCAAAAGCGACTTCCTTATTCGTGATGACTGTTCGCTCACCACTGTACCACCATTTTTTGCCATACCAAAACTTACTTGAGTGAGTGAGATAGCCAACACCTAGCACTGCTAGGATACTAGCCCAAAACAAAGACTGGTTTGGGATAGGCAAAATGTTATAAAAATGATTCGCAATCATTAAGGCTACTAGAGCGGTAAAAACTGCTGATGTCAGGTGACGACGAAGCAAAGCTTCAACTGATTGGTAGGCAAAAAAGGCGATACCAATCAAAGGCCATATTTTACCGTCCAAAGAAGGAATTCCAAAGTTTCCTTGCAGCAAAATCCAGGCCGCTAAAACCAATAAAACAATACCAAATGCTTTCTTTTTCATGTCTTTTACCTCATGTTTCTAAGATTTTCTTTTAGGAGGGATTGGTAATGTCGTGAGACATGAACCTCCTTGTGGGTCTGATAAAAGGAAATGGTGCCAGTCCCTGAAAAGGACTTGTCCACTGAGTAAATCTGACGGATGTTTGCGATAGTTGACTTGGATACTCGAATAAAATAACGAGGCAAAATGGACTCCAACTCATAAAGTTTGAGACGAACTTCATAGGCTTCCTTCTGGTTATGAGCGTAGATCTTGCTCCCTTCTGTTTCAAAGAAGAGAATTTCTGACAGGTCTAGATAATATTCACCTGTCCCCTTGTAAAAAGTCAACCTCGGAGCCTTTGACTCTTGCAAAAGTCGTTGCAAGTCTGCAATTTCATCTGTCAAAGTGGGGGTCTTGATGACAATTTCAGTCTCCTCTAAATTGCCGTCAATCTCAATTCGTAACTTCATCACATCTCCTTTCTGACTCTACTATATCAAAGCTAAGTTAGGAATACAAGGACAAAAAAGCAAGTGGTCAATTTGAAGCAGTAAGTGGTTGTAAGACTAGCTTGACTTACATGTCAGAATAGGAAGAAAAGGAATCCCCACATCAGACCACAAGCATAGCCAACCAAGACATCCTTGGGATAATGAACACCCCCTAAAACCCTCACCAAGCCCAGCAAAGCTGAAAAGAGCAAGCATGCTAAGGCAACAGGTAGACTAGCATGCAGACAGGCCATGGAGATGATAGTTGCCGAAAAGACATGGCGACTGGGCATCGACTGTCCCGAACTATCCTTTTCAAGCAGAGGACTGATGTCCCAAGTTTCATAAGGTCGCGGGTGGTTGATTTTCTTACGAAAAAGAGACAAAATCACAAAACCTGATGCAGGAATAAGCACATAAACTCCAACTTCCTGACCAAGCCCTAGCCGCAGATAAGTAGTGACTAGCAAGGTCAGATAGACCAGGGGCATGGCGACTGTCATCAAACGATTGAAACTGCGTAACAGAAATAAAAGGGTGGGATGACTGATTAGTCTGGAGCTGATGTTTTGATACCATTCTTGATAATTTTTCATTTATGTTTCTCATATTTTTCTAGAACTTGTTGAGATGTTTTCCCCTTGGCAAGCCAATCCACTAGTTTGTCCAACCGACGTATTTCCTGCATCAGAGGGTCATCAATTTCCTCAATACGGACACCGCAAATCTTCCCTGTAATCGCAATTCGTTCAGGGACATAATAAGGTGCTTAGCGAAAAAAATCTCCGTAAGTAACATCCCTATCCAGACAAGCAAGAACGTCACTCACTTCATACCCTGTCAACCAACTGGTCACTTGGTGAACTGACTCTGCCTTTCCACCCTTTCGCTCAACTTTTGCAATCAAGGCTGAGTAGACAGCAGCAAATTTCATATTGTATAATTTCTGACTCATACTTCTCTCTTTCTATGTGTACTAGTATAAATAAGAAAAAGAAGGCCGTCAAGCCTTCTTTTGATTTATTCTTCTGCTTCGTCTTCTGTAAACTGACTATTGTACAAGTCGGCGTAGAAGCCACCTTGCGCCATCAGCTCCTCATGGTTTCCTTGTTCGATGATATTGCCATCTTTCATGACAAGAATCAAATCTGCATTACGAATCGTTGACAAGCGGTGGGCGATGACAAAGGAAGTTCGACCCTCCATCAAACGATCCATAGCTTTTTGGATCAATTCCTCTGTACGTGTGTCGACTGAGGATGTCGCTTCATCCAAAATCAAGAGTGGTGCATCCTTGAGAAGGGCACGAGCAATGGTCAAGAGCTGTTTTTGGCCGACAGACAAGGTCACGGTATCGTCCAAGATAGTATCGTAACCATCTGGCAAGGTCATGATAAAGTGGTGGATTCCCACAGCCTTGCTGGCTTCCATCATTCGTTCATCACTGATATCTGTCTGATTATAGATTAGGTTCTCTCGAATCGTTCCTTCAAAGAGCCAAGTATCTTGCAAGACCATTGAAAAGGCATCGTGCACTTCAGAGCGCTTCATGTCCTTGGTATCCACACCATCGATGCGGATACTTCCCTTATCAATCTCATAAAACTTCATCAAAAGATTGACAATGGTTGTCTTACCAGCCCCAGTCGGTCCAACGATAGCGACTTTCTGACCTGCATGAGCCGTCGCAGAAAAGTCATGGATGATGGTGCGCTCTGGTGTATAGCCAAAGGACACGTGATCAAAAACCACTTCCCCTTTCATATGGGCCAATTGTCTGTCCTTATGAGATTCATCCTGCATCTCAGCTTCAGCTAGAAATTCTAATACACGAGTCATGGCTGCACTCGCTTGTTGCAAGCTCGTAATCCCTTGAGCAATCTGTGACAGAGGTTGGGAGAAGGTCCGTACGTAAACCATAAAGGCTACAATAATCCCTATAGTGATATGTCCTTCTAACGCCAGCGCGGCCCCAACGATGATGACTAAGACATAACTAAAGTTCCCAACAAAGAACATGGCTGGCATCATGATACCAGAGATAAACTGAGATTTCCAGATACTATCATGCAAGTCTTGGTTTAAACCTGCAAATCTCGCTTTGGAGGTGTCCACTGCGTTGTAGCTGGTCACTACATTATGGCCAGAGTACATCTCTTCCACATAACCATTGACGGCCGCTAGATTATTTTGTTGGGCTTTAAAATAACCCTGTGACTTGGCCATGATTACGGAAACCGCCGCAAAACCAACAAGGGTTGATACAACGGTTACCAATGCCAAAATCCAGTTCATCCCAAACATGGTCACCAAGACAGCAATCAACAAGAAACTAGCTGAAAGAACTGTCCCTAGACTTTGGTTGAGAGATTGCGCTGCTGTATCCACATCATTGGTCACGCGCGAAAGGGTATCTCCTTGTGAATGACGGTCAAAGTAGCCAAGTGGTAAACGATTGATTTTTTCAGCGATTGCCGTCCGCAAGCGTTTTGAAAAATGCTGAATGCTCGTTGAAAAGATATAGGCCTGTGTATAGTTAAGGATGGCGCCAAATACATAGAGAATCACTAAAAAGCTAGCAATGTTTGACACAGCTACCAAGTCGATTTCTGTAGCCAAACCATCTGAAATCAAGTTAGTAATTTCTTTAATCTTAGTTGGACCATAAACGGTAATGATACTTGAAATGACTGCAGCCACAACTGCTATTAGGAGAGGGAGTTGGAGGCCTGCCATATAAGGTTTGCACTGTTTCCAGACCGAAACTTTTTTATTTTCCATGTTCCAATTCCTCCTTCGATAGTTGTGAGTAGGCAATTTCTTGGTAAACTTCGTTGGTAGCTAGAAGTTCCTTGTGGGTGCCTTGTCCCACGACTTTACCTTGATCCAAAACTAAGATCAGGTCGGCGTCCATAATGGTAGAAATCCGTTGCGCTACGATGAGCTTGGTCATGGATTTTGTTTTCTCAGCTAGTTCTTGGCGTAGGACACGATCTGTCTTGTAGTCCAAGGCTGAGAAGGAATCATCAAAGATAAGAATCTCTGGTTTACGAGCCAAGGCACGCGCAATGGCCAAACGCTGTCTTTGACCTCCTGAGAAGTTGGTTCCACCTTGGGCCACTTCTGATTCAAGTCCTGCTTCCTTTTCCTCGATGAAGCTTTTAGACTGGGCCAATTCCAAGGCTTGCCACATAGCAGCTTCGCTTAGAGGAGTTTCTTTGCTCTTACCAAAGTCCAAGTTCCCCTTGACATCTCCAGAAAAGAGTACAGCTTTTTGTGGAATATAACCGACCTTATTGCGCAAATCTTCCAAATCGTAATCTTGAACATTAACTCCGTCCACTAGGATTTGTCCATCTGAAACGTCGTAAAAACGTGGCAAGAGGTTGACTAGGGTGGACTTACCTGATCCAGTCGATCCGATGAAGGCCACGGTTTGACCTGTTTCTGCTTTGAAAGTGACATGTTCCACGACTGCTTCTGAGTTTTTAGAGTAGCGGAAAGTCACATCACGGAATTCCACTTGTCCTTGAACTGAAGGATCCGCTGTCTGTGCATGACTAGGATTTTCAATAGAAGAATGCAAGTCTAGCACCTGATTGATACGTCCTGCAGAAACCAAGGTACGAGGAAGGACGAAAAAGAGAGCACTCATGAGCAAGAAGCCCATCACGACCTGCATGGCATAAGACATGAAGACCACCATATCACTAAAGAGTGGTAGACGGTCTGTCAGGCTAGCATCGTTGATGATATAGGCTCCAATCCAGTAGATAGCTAGACTCAAGCCACTCGAAATCGCCATCATAATAGGATTCATAATGGCCATCAAACGATTGACAAATAGATTGAGACGGGTGACTTCAGCATTAGCTTCCTCAAATTTCTGATCTTGGTAGTCTTCAGCATTATAAGCACGCACCACTCGAATCCCTGTCAAACTTTCACGAGTAATACTATTGAGTTTATCTGTCAATTTTTGGATGACAGATTGTTTTGGAAAGGCCAGAGTCAGGAGAACAGTTGTCATCAAAACATTGACGATAACAGCGATTACTACTGCCCAGAGCCAGTATTCCGATTTCCCAAGGATTTTTCCAATGGCCCAGATAGCCATGATTGGTCCACGAGTAACCACTTGCAAGCCCATGGTAAAGAGCATCTGTACCTGTGTGATATCATTAGTCGTCCGAGTCAAGAGACTTGGGATTGAAAAGCGCTTGATCTCTGTCTGCGAAAAATCTAAAACACGATGAAATACGTCTCTACGTAGATGGGTTGTATAGGATGCTGCAACGCGAGCGGCAAAGAAACCAACCATAACAGATGAAAAGAAAGCCAATAAAGACAAACCAATCATCTTCGCAGCTGGTGACCAGAGTTCACCCAACTGCGTTCCAGACGTTCCTAGTAATTCTGTAATTTGCGAAATATAAGTCGGCACCTCTAACTCGAGATAGACCGAGAAACAAGTGAACAGAATCGTAAGGACAATCATTCCCCACTCTTTTCCTGTAATACGTTTAGCGAGTTTCTTCATTCTCTCCTCCTATCTTCTCAACATTTTCTTGCAATTGCCCGAGTACCTTTTCAAATATTGCCAAGTCCGAATCCGAAACACCCTCTAACAAACTCTGATCAATTCGATCAAAAAATACTTTAATTTCTTGCATCTGCGAACGCGATTTGTCGGTCAAACGAACAAATTTTGCTCGTTTATCACTTGGACTGGCCTCTAACTCGACCAAACCATTTTGTACCATACGCTTGACCAAGTTACTTGCCACAGACTTAGTAATATTGAGTTCTTGTTCAATATCCTTGATAAGCGTTAATTCTTGATCATGCTCACGACGATCTAAAAATCTCAAGACCTGCCCTTGCGGTCCACCCATAAATTCAATGCCACATCGCTTGGCTTCTTTCTGTACCATCAGGTGGACCTGGTGCCCAAAACGTTTAAAAATCAACATCGGCTTGTCCATGATTACTCCTTTCTCACGATTGAATATAGTTCTCTGGAGAACTAATTAAGTTTTCATGGGAACTATTTTATCACTTTCAGAAGAGATGTCAAGAAAAAAGTTTCTTAGAGAACTATTTTGGCACAAATTGACATTATGCAATATTTTTTCTATAATAAGCACTAACTACCATGGATAGAAATCCATTCACTCGATGAAGGGAGAAAACTTTCAAATGAAACCAGAAGAACAAAAAGTTTTAGGAATTTTAGCAACTATTTTTGGAGCCATCGCACTTTTAGGGTCTTGGATTCCGTTTATTAACTATCTGTCTTTTTTCATCGCTATTGTCGCTTTGATCTTGGGCATTATCGGCCTTATCGTCAACCTTAAAAAACGGAAAACGATGGCCATTATCGGAACATCCCTAGCAATTGCTTCTGTTGTACTTTTCTTTACGGCCCAGGTACTGTACGCTAATGTCTACAAAGAGTTTGTCAGGGAGTTTAACCGTTCCTACAGCGAGGCAAGTGCCTCAATGGAACGCGAAGAAGAAAGCGACTTGACAGATGATAGCGCCTATTCCATCCCTGAGGAGGAAGAAGACGATACCTTCACCTGGACCCGAGAACAGTTCGACGCCTTAATCGAAGGTGACCTTGACAACAAAGGAAAAGGTGGTACCAACTACAAGGATATTATCAAAAAGCACGGACTACCAGACTCCGAGTATAACTCCACTATCGGAGGTTATGATACGAGAAAAATCACCTATATCTCTATTGGTGACAAGATTAAGACCGTTACCTTAACTTTTGCAAAACAGGACAATGGACAGCTCTTGCTCGTCCATAAAATGGCTGTTGGCCTAGGAGGAAACCAGCAGCAAAAAGATTCAGATTCTGAAGCCAGAGTCTAGGTTCAAATATCAAAAAAACGAACAGCTAGTAAAACTGTTCGTTTTTCTATTAGAATCCATCTACGTTTGTGTAGATCTTTTGTACGTCTTCGTCGTCCTCAAGAACGCTGTAAAGTTTTTCAAAGATTTCAAGGTCTTCGCCTGACAATTCCACTTCAGACTGAGGAATCATTTCCAATTCTGTCACTTGGAATTCTTGGATACCTGACTCACGAAGGGCAACGATTGCCTTGTGAAGGTCTGTTGGAGCTGTGTAAACAGTAATTGTTCCTTCTTCTGCTTCTACATCATCCACATCCACATCCGCTTCTAGCAAAAGTTCAAAGATGGCATCCGCATCTTCACCAGCAAATACGATCACACCCTTGTTGTCAAAGAGGTATGAAACCGAACCTGAAGCACCCATGTTTCCGCCGTTTTTACCAAAGGCTGCACGGACATTGGCTGCCGTACGGTTAACGTTTGAAGTCAAGGTATCCACAATCAGCATAGAACCATTTGGTCCAAATCCTTCGTAACGTCCTTCTGTAAAGGTTTCGTCTGTGTTCCCTTTTGCCTTATCGATAGCCTTATCAATAACGTGTTTTGGCACCTGCGCTTGTTTAGCACGATCGATAACGAATTTCAAAGCAGTGTTTGATTCTGGATCTGGTTCCCCTTTTTTAGCTGCTACATAGATTTCTACACCAAATTTTGCATATACTTTAGAGTTAGCTCCATCTTTAGCCGTTTTCTTGGCTACGATATTGGCCCATTTACGTCCCATTAGGAATCTCCTTTTTTCACATTTTAATCTTTCTTATTATAACACAAGTTTTTTCGATTTTCACTAGAGGAAATGGATTTTGTTCAGCAAATCCAGCTAGGATTGTCCTTTGGCTGCCAAGATTGCCTTGCCTTCTTTTATCAGGGGATGACGGAAAAGTGAAAAGTACAGTTGGGTGGTCATGGCAACCCAGATAAGGGGTTCACAAAGGATAACTCCCCTATACCCTGCCCAAGGGATAATCAAAACCACAAAAACGATTTTCCCGATTAGTTCTATAAAGCTGGAAACAAGTGGTAAGATTTTTTGCCCCAATCCCTGCAAGCAATTGCGATAAATCAGCAAAAGGCTCAAAATCGGATAAAATACTGAACTGATTTGCAGGTAGAGACTACCATTTTCTACCAAGTAATTATCCGTTGAACTGGCCAAGAAGGAAACCAAGGTTGGACTAGCAAAAAAGAGGACGATACAAACAAAACCTGCCCAGAACATGCTCAGGCGACTCCCAATACCAAGACCTTGAACAATGCGGTCTGGGCGCTTGGCCCCGAGATTCTGAGAGGCAAAGGTCGTCATAGCAGAAGAAATAGCCGTCATCGGAAGAAGAGCAAAAGCCATAATGCGTCGCGCCGCTGTTTGCGCACTTATAATCACAGCTCCAAAGGTATTGACAGAAGACTGTAAAATCACACTACCGATAGACACAATTGAGCTCATCAGACCCATGGCCAAACCTTGCTCCAAAAGATCCGCGTACAAGGCCTTGTTCCATTTAAAATGCTTGAGCTGAGGGAGCAGTTCTGGAACACTCTTACGGATATAATAAAAGCAGAGAACAGCTGATAATCCTTGCGAGATAATGGTAGCAAGCCCCGCAGATTGAACTCCCAGATGCAGTTGCGTAATGAAATATAAATCCAGCACCACATTGACCAAGGCAGAAAAAATCAGAAATCCAAGAGCCGCTAGACTATCACCAATAGACCGCAACAATCCCGCAAAGAGGTTATAAGCAAAGCTAACACCTACACAAGTCACAATCATAGAAATATATTGATAGGATTGAGGAAGGATTTCAGCAGGGGTATCTAAATATTGCAAGAGTGGATACAGACCGACAAAGCCCATCAGCATAACCAAAATACTGAGAAGTCCTCCTAAAATCCAGGTTGCAGCAACTGCTTCTTTGATTTTAGTGAAATTACGAGCCCCATAATAGCGGGCAATGACAATCCCCATCCCATTGCCAACACCAAGCGTAAAGCCTATAATCAAGTCAAAAATGGCAGTTGTCGCCCCTACTGCAGCCAAGGAATCTTGACCAAGAAAACGCCCAACAATCAAGACATCAGCTGTATTATAAAGCTGTTGGAAAATATTTGACAGCAAGATTGGAAAGGCAAAGCTTAACAGCGCAGGAAGAATAGGACCATGTATCAAGTCCACGGATTGTTTCTTATTCATAAAGCTATTATATCAGCTTTCCAGAGGACCGACAAGATTCTTTAACGAATCCTGAAATCAATTGCTTACAGAGAGACAATTTGCTATAATCAAGAAAAGGAGGTCACTTATGAGTTTGACCAGTCAATTAATAACCGATGTGTTTCCAGATCTTGATAAAGTTGAAAAGCTAAATAACGAAGCTTTCCCCGAGGAAGAACGGGTCCCTCTTTCTGAGTTTTTGCGCTATCAGGACCGTGATGACGCCCACTTTTTTGCTTTTTATAACGAAGAAGAATTTGTTGGCTTTGCTTTTGCCATCTCCAACCAAAAGGCCTTCTATATTAGCTTTTTTGCCATCATGCCTCACTTAAGAAGTCATGGGTATGGAAAAGAGATCATCGAAAAGCTGACTGATTTTTACCAGCGAACCATGTTACTAGAAGTCGAGCGCTTGGATGAAGAATGCGATAACTTGGAGCAGAGAAAGGCTCGCATGGACTTCTATCGACAAAATGGCTTTAAAACAGCCAACGCTTTTCTAGAGTACGATGATCTGAGTTTTGAAATCCTCTACCGTGGCGACCATTTTGACGAAGAAGCCTATCGCGACATCTTCCAGAAGTTGCAAGATGAGCATTATTTTGACTTTCACATCGAATACCGTCGTTTTAGTGATCATTAGTTCTTTCATCTGAAATAAACATAAAAAGTAGCAGTTCCTATCTGCTACTTTTTATGTTATTCTTCAATTTCGATTTCAAGTCCATCGCCTAGGTCAAGTGTCACTTCTTGGTTAGGCGCTAGATCCTCAACGACAGAAGTAGGAGTTGTTTCTTCTTCATCTTCAATCAAGCCATATTGAACACGGACTTGATGGTCAATCTCATCAAAGACTTCTGGGTGATCTGCCAAGTATTTCTTAGCATTTTCAGAACCCTGACCGATCTTTTCATCCTTGTAAGAGTACCAAGCTCCTGCTTTTTTGATGATATCCAAATCACTTGCAATCTTCAAGAGCTCACCGGTCTTAGAAATTCCTTCTCCGTACATGATTTCAACGAAGGCTTCCTTAAACGGTGGAGCTACCTTATTTTTCACGACCTTAATCTTGGTTTCCTTACCGACATTGGTATCTTTTTGGTCACCAGTTCCCTTGATTTGTGTGCTTCCACGAACATCCAAACGGACTGAAGCGTAGAATTTCAGAGCACGTCCACCAGGTGTTGTTTCTGGATTTCCAAACATGACCCCAACTTTTTCGCGCAACTGGTTGATAAAGATGGCAATTGTTTTAGTCTTATTGATAGAAGCTCCGAGTTTACGCATGGCTTGGCTCATCATACGAGCCTGCAAACCAACGTGGCTGTCTCCAATGTCCCCATCGATTTCCGCACGAGGTACAAGAGCCGCAACTGAGTCGATAACGACAAGGTCAACTGCACCTGAGTCAATCAATTTTCCTGCAATTTCAAGACCTTGCTCTCCTGAGTCTGGTTGTGACAAGAGCAATTCATCAATGTTCACACCAAGTGCTGCTGCATAGGCTGGATCAAGAGCATGCTCCGCATCGATAAAGGCTGCGATACCACCTTCTTTTTGTGCTTGCGCGACAGCGTGAAGGGCAACCGTTGTCTTACCAGAAGACTCTGGTCCGTAGATTTCGATGATACGTCCCTTAGGATAACCACCTGAACCAAGAGCAATGTCAAGAGCCAAAGACCCTGAACTCATGACCTGCACTTTTTGCTCCGCACGTTCACCCAAACGCATGATTGAACCTTTACCGAAGTCTTTCTCAATCAATTTAAGAGCATCGTTCAAGGCTTTTTCACGATCCGCTCCAAACTTTTTTGAAATTTCATCTAATTTTTTTGGTTTTTTCGCCATTCTATTCTCCTATATTCTAATAGTCCTAAGACCTATCTACTATTATATCAAAAGTTAGTCACTTAATAAAGCCTTGCGAACTAGGTTAAAGGCATGCATGACCGCAATCTGACGAACATCTGCTCGGCTCCGCCCTGCGATATTAGCCTTGATAACTTCTGTCCCTTTTGCATGTGCCAAGCCAATAAAGACTGTCCCAGCTGGATGCCCCTCTAGGCTATCTGGCCCAGCCACACCCGTCAAACTGACTCCATAATCAGACTGAGTCTTTAGCCGTGCTTGCTCTGCCATCTTTTGAGCCGTAAACTCTGAAACGACCCCGTGTTCTTTTAGCTCTTGCTCGGCAATTTCCAGCATCTTGGACTTTTCTTCTAAGCTGTAAGTGACAAAACCGCCATTAAAGATGGCAGAAACGCCTGAAAAGTCTGCTAATGTCGCTTGAAAAAGGCCTGCCGTCAAGCTCTCTGCTGCAGTAATGCTTTTCTTTCTCTTCTTAAGCTCTTCTACAACGACACTTGCTAGGCTGCTCTCCTCCCCATATCCATAACAGATGTCTCGCAGAGAAAGTTCCTCGAAAGTCTGGCGATCTAAGATTTGATTTTCCAAGGTGTCCAATGCTTGATCAGCCTTTTCTTGACTGACTGCTTTTGTAGACAAACGCAAGGTCACCTCTCCCGTTTTGGCATAAGGTGCCAAGGTCGGATCAGTTTGATGGTCAATTAAATCCGCCAAAATGGTCACCAACTGACTTTCACCAATCCCAAAGAAACGGAGCACACGTGAGTATAACTTGGTACCAGTCATTAACTTAGGTAAGAGCTGATTTAAGACCATGGGTTTCAGCTCACTAGGAGGTCCTGGAAGGACTACGTAAGTCACGCCATCCACTTCCGATACCCCTCCTACTGCTAAACCTGTCTCATTTGGCAGTGGAGTCGCCCCTTCTACAATTTGGGCTTGGCGCTCATTATTCGGTGTCCGAGCATAGTCAGGTCTACGAGCAAAAAAGACATCCAGTTTCTCTTGCGCTTGAGGGTCAAACACTAAGTTTTTTCCCAAAAATTTTGCCAGAGTTTGTTTGGTTAAATCATCCTCAGTAGGCCCCAAGCCCCCTGTCAAAATAACTAGACTGCTACGCGAGCTCGCAATCTCAAGCAAGGACATGAGACGCGCTTCATTATCTCCGACAGCTGTTTGGAAGTAGACATCTACTCCAATTTCTGCTAGCTTTTCTGATAAAAACTGGGCGTTGGTATTGACGATCTGCCCTGTTAAAATTTCTGTTCCTACAGCAATAATTTCTGCTTTCATCTTTCCTCCTACCTATCTATTCGGATTCTTTTTGAAAAAATCGCAGGAAAGTCCCACGATTTGATTCTTTGTTTTATTCTATCTCTTCGTTTGAAGCATTTGTGGAAGGTGCTGTTCGACCATAAAGATTTTCATACAGAACAGCGTTGGTCTCCAACTCTGCTACGTCCTCTCTCCCTAGGGAACGACGCAAGAGATTTTGCATTTCTAGCATATGCTCTCTCGTTACGATTTGGTAAGAGATTCCTTGCAACTCAGCATCTTCACCACGAAGTTGATGTGTTTCGATGTTTTTAAAGGAATCTTGGTAACCAAGTAGTTGTGGAATACTGGAGGCAGACAAATCAACATTTGTCTGCATATTATCACTAAGCGCTTTTAAGATAGCTTGATAATGACTGATACTATTGAGGCTCAAGACCTTTTCCATAATCTTTTGAATGACTTCACGTTGACGTTTTTGACGACCATAGTCTCCCTCAGGATCCTGATAACGCATCCGTGAATAGACCAGGGCTTCCTCACCATTCAAAGTTTGCTCACCGACTCCAATCGAGATTTTATTAAATTCTTCCTGATCAGCAATCGAAATTGGAAAACCGAGTGTGTTGTTGACTGTGATGCCCCCAACTGCATCAACTAGCTGTTGGAGTCCTTGCATGTTGACCATCACATAACGATCGATATGAATGTTCATCATTTTTTGAATGGTTGAAATAGCCAACTCTGCACCGCCATTGGCATAGGCAGCATTGAGTTTTGCTTCCTGAACTTGGCCATTTCCAGTTTCAATCTTGGTCAAAATATCCCGTTCTAAACTCATCATAGTGGTTTTCTTGGTTTTCGGATTGACTGTCAGAAGAATCATGGAATCACTATTCCCCGCCCAAGGGTCTGTACGTTCTACATTTCCCGTATCTACCCCCATCAAAAGAATGGTCAAAGGCTCTGTCGCCTCAATCACGTTGGTTTCTTCACCAATTTTCTTATAAGTTTTTTTACTTAAGGTTTCAGTTCCTTGATAATAAATAGTATAGGCATATGCACCCACACCTAAAGCCGTTACTGCTAGAAAAGCTAGTAGCATTCCGATTATTTTTTTTACCATCTTATCATTTATCTATCAGTCTACCCATCAGGTAAACGTCTAAAAATATCCCTTCTTTTAAATAGGCTCCTCTTTCTTGTAAGCCTTCTGTAACAAATCCAAATTTTGAATAGAGGTGGATAGCTGCCTCGTTGCGCTTTTGTACACTGAGCTGCAAACGCTGCAGAACTCCACTGGTTTTAACCCACTCAATTCCCTCTTCAAGGAGTATGCTTCCTAAGCCATGATTCCAAAACTTCCTTTGGATGACCAAAAAGATATCCCCGATGTGGCGAATCCGTATACGTTGCTCTGCCGTGATGTTCAAAACACCTGCAATTTCATCATTCAGGAGGGCTAGGAGAGTGATTTGGTTATCTGAAGTCGCTTGCTTTTCAATAAAAAGCGCCATTTCAGAAGCTGTCATCAGGATACCATTTTCATCCAGACTGGTGAAATCTGTCTCCTGTCCAACTAAATCCAAGAATGCAACCAAAGCAGCTGCATCATGAGCTTCAGCCTCACGAATACAAAGTTCATACTCCATCTTGAAGCTCCTTGATCAATTCCTCAGCACGAGAACCCTGAGCGGTAAAATAGAGGCGACGACCCTCAGCCTCTTTCAAGAGTTCCAACTCCAAGTAGGAATCTGGCAAATCCTCACCCAAAAGATGTCCCCACTCGATAACGGTCACACCACCACCAAAGAGAAACTCATCCAAGTCAATCGAATCAGCATCCCCCTCAATCCGATAGACATCCAAGTGGTAGAGCGGAAGGCGACCCTCATACTCTCTCACGATGGTGTAGGTTGGACTTTTGATCATCTGACGAATCCCCAAGCCCTTGGCAAGACCCTTTGTAAAGGTTGTTTTACCAGCACCCAATTCCCCAGACAAGATCAAAACATCATTTTTTTGGAGCAAGGTTCCTAGGCGTTCTCCCAGATTAATCAGCTCTTCTTCATTTTTTGTGTACATGCTACTATTATACCAAAAAGTTTTCTTTTGTGTGAATTTTCTTTACAAACTTACTATAACAACTTTGGTAAAATAAGGGATTTTTATTGATAGAAAAGTGGTTTTAAAAAAATATACACATGGCGCCGACAAGTAAAATATCTCGGATTACATGCCCGTAAAAGGAAAATTCTCTTCTCATAGATTTTGGAAATAAAAACTGGGCAAAAATGAATCCCAAACCAACATAAAAAACAATGGATAAAACTGTCATTGGATTTCTCAAGAACAGCAAGGTTGTCAAAACTGTCAGGACAACTGTTTTTTTCTTATCGAGAGTGGTTTTCAAATCTCGACTGTACTTTTCAAATGGTAAAAAGACAAGTAAATCAATCCCAAACAAGAAAAAGAAGGAAGGCAAGAAAAGGTCTACCAACTCTTGCTGAAAAGCTGTCTGTGTTAAAATAGTCTCCGATAATACCAGACAGACACCTACTAGGTTTAAAACCAACAAGGTACTATAAAATAGTTTCACTTTTTTCTGACTGCTTATAATGCTATGAACATCCTGATCTTGGGTATAAAAGAAATTCATCCCCGTGCACAGACCTGATGCCAATACGATAAACACTAGAAAATAAGCGCTTGACTGCTTTAAGGTTAAGATGGCTCCCTTCCACAGTAAACAGCTACTCAGACTAATCTGGATCAAAGCCAGTAACAATAAGATGCGAATTGATTTTATCATTTTCAGTTCCCCTTTCGTATACATGATTATACTCTGCGAGAAAGATAAAAATTCACCTCTCTTCTCAAATGTCCAATTTTGACGCTCAACTGACAAAAATGAAAAATAGTTGAAGCGATCTGAGAGATATTGCTTCGTGCTCACCTAACCCCAATAGACAAAAGGGTAAAACAAAAGAGAACCCGAAGGCCCTCCTATTTGCTTTTATTCTACTGTTTCTTCAACTTGGATTTCCACAGTTTCATCTACTGGAGCGTTTTCTGTCTCTTCTTGTTCTGGAGCCAGATATTCTGCTTCATTGATAGCTTGTGGTTCAAGGTTACGATAGCGAGCCATACCAGTACCTGCTGGGATGATCTTACCGATGATAACATTTTCCTTGAGTCCAAGGAGATGGTCTTTCTTACCACGGATGGCTGCATCTGTAAGAACACGAGTTGTTTCCTGGAAGGAAGCCGCTGACAAGAAACTATTTGTTTCAAGTGAGGCTTTGGTGATTCCCATAAGAACTGGGCGACCAGTCGCTGGAACTCCACCTGCGATAAGAACATCCTTGTTAGCATCTGTAAAGTCGTTGATATCCATGAGAGTACCCATGAGAAGATCTGTGTCCCCTGGATCCATGACACGAACTTTACGGATCATTTGACGAACCATTACCTCGATGTGTTTGTCACCGATTTCTACCCCTTGGCTGCGGTAAACTTTTTGTACTTCACCGAGAAGGTAAGTTTCAACAGACAAGACATCA
This sequence comes from Streptococcus sp. 5905, assembly GCF_013276505.1. Lineage (NCBI taxonomy): Bacteria > Bacillati > Bacillota > Bacilli > Lactobacillales > Streptococcaceae > Streptococcus > Streptococcus sp. 5905. Next base: position 9,342 of record NZ_VMLC01000001.1, on the reverse strand, counting down.
CGAACTGCAAGGAGACGTTTTGGTTGGATAGAACCTTCTGTAAGAGCAGCACCGCGAGAGACTTGGTCTCCAACTTCAACACGCATACGTGCTGTAAATGGAACCACGTACTCACCTTCGCCAGTTTCACCCTTAACAAAGACTTTCTTGGTACGAGTTGACGCGTCTTCTTCGATGGCAGTAACTTGTCCTTTGACCTCTGTGATGACCGCTTCCCCTTTAGGATTGCGGGCTTCAAAGATTTCTTGGACACGAGGAAGACCCTGAGTGATATCGGTATTTGAGGCAACCCCACCCGTGTGGAAGGTACGCATTGTAAGCTGTGTACCAGGTTCCCCGATAGATTGGGCAGCGATTGTACCAACTGCTTCACCAACTTCAACCGCATCACCTGTCGCCAAGTTGATACCATAACAGTGACGACAGACACCATGACGAGTGTTACATGTAAATACAGAACGGATAGTCACTTCTTCCACGCCAGCATTAACAATTTCACGCGCCTTGTCTTCTGTAATCAACTCATTTGGCCCGATGATAACCGCACCAGTTTCTGGATGTTTAACAGTTTTCTTAGTGTAACGACCATTGAGACGCTCTTCGAGAGACTCGATCATCTCTTTTCCTTCTGCGATAGAACGGATCAAGAGACCACGGTCTGTTCCACAGTCGTCCTCACGGATGATAACGTCTTGGGCAACGTCAACCAAACGACGAGTCAAGTAGCCTGAGTCGGCTGTCTTAAGGGCTGTATCGGTCATACCTTTACGGGCACCGTGAGTTGAGAAGAACATTTCGAGTACTGACAAACCTTCACGGAAGTTTGAAAGGATTGGCAATTCCATGATACGTCCGTTCGGAGCCGCCATCAGACCACGCATACCGGCAAGCTGTGAGAAGTTTGAGATGTTACCACGGGCTCCAGAGTCCATCATCATAACGATTGGGTTCTTAGGATCTTGGTTGGCAACCAAACGTTTCTCCAATTTTTCACGAGCAGCACGCCATTCAGCTGTAACAGCGTTGTAGCGCTCATCGTCCGTGATCATACCACGACGGAATTGTTTGGTGATTTGTTCTACACGTTTGTGTGATTCTTCAATGATTTCAGCCTTGTCTTCAACAACTGGGATATCGGCAATACCCACTGTCAAACCTGCAAGAGTTGAGTGGTGGTAACCGAGGTTCTTCATGCGGTCAAGTAGGGCAGAAGTTTCTGTCGTACGGAAACGTTTGAAGATTTCAGCGATGATATTCCCAAGATTTTTCTTCTTGAATGGAGGGTTGAGTTCAAGATTGCTGATTGCTTCCTTGATATCTCCACCTAGTGGCAAGAAGTATTTAGCTGGAACACCTTCTGTTAAGTTAGCATTTGTAGGTTCTTGTAAGTAAGGCAGACCCTCTGGCATGATGTCGTTGAAAAGGATTTTACCAACAGTTGTCAACAAGACCTTGTGTTTTTGCTCTTCTGTCCATGGTTTGTTAAGGCTGTCTGTTGCAATACCAACACGTGAGTGGAGGTGAACATAACCATTACGGTAAGCCATAACCGCTTCGTCACGGTCTTTGAAGACCATTCCTTCCCCTTCACGACCAGCTTCTTCCATGGTCAAGTAGTAGTTACCCAAAACCATGTCCTGAGATGGAGTAACAACTGGTTTACCATCTTTCGGGTTCAAGATATGCTCAGCAGCCAACATCAAGATACGAGCTTCTGCTTGAGCTTCTTCTGAAAGCGGTACGTGGATGGCCATTTGGTCCCCGTCAAAGTCGGCATTGTAGGCTTCACAGACAAGCGGGTGCAAGCGAAGGGCCTTACCATCAATCAAGACTGGCTCGAAGGCTTGGATACCCAAACGGTGAAGGGTCGGTGCGCGGTTCAAAAGAACTGGGTGTTCTTTGATTACTTCTTCAAGGATATCCCAGATGCGTTCGTCTCCACGTTCCACCAAGCGTTTAGCTGCCTTAACGTTTTGCACGATGTCACGGGCAACGATTTCACGCATGACGAATGGTTTAAAGAGCTCGATCGCCATTTCACGTGGCACACCACATTGGTACATCTTAAGAGTTGGACCAACGGCGATAACGGAACGTCCTGAGAAGTCAACACGTTTACCGAGCAAGTTTTGACGGAAGCGTCCTTGTTTCCCTTTGAGCATGTGGCTCAATGATTTAAGTGGACGGCTACCTGGTCCTGTAATCGGACGACCACGACGACCATTATCAATCAAAGCGTCAACTGCTTCTTGAAGCATACGCTTCTCATTTTGAACGATGATACCTGGTGCGTTCAACTCAAGCAAACGAGCCAAGCGGTTGTTACGGTTGATAACACGACGGTAAAGGTCGTTCAAGTCAGATGAGGCAAAACGGCCACCATCCAACTGCAACATTGGACGGAGATCTGGTGGAATAACTGGAAGGATGTTGAGAATCATCCATTCAGGTTTATTTCCAGACTTGTAAAAGGCATCCAAAACATCCAAACGTCGGATGGCTTTGACACGTTTTTGTCCAGTAGCTGTTTTCAACTCTTCTTTGAGTTCAGCAATTTCTTTTTCAAGATCTACTTGTTTCAAAAGGTCTTGGATAGCTTCGGCACCCATCTTGGCAACGAATGATCCATAGCCATACTCACGCAAGCGCTCACGGTATTCGCGCTCTGTCATGATTGATTTGTGCTCAAGTGGAGTATCCTTAGGATCAATCACCACATAAGCCGCAAAGTAGATAACTTCCTCGAGGGCTCGAGGACTCATATCAAGGGTCAAGCCCATACGGCTTGGAATCCCCTTGAAATACCAGATGTGAGATACAGGAGCTTTCAACTCGATGTGTCCCATACGCTCACGACGAACTTTCGTACGCGTTACTTCAACCCCACAGCGGTCACAAACAATCCCTCTGTAACGAATGCGTTTGTACTTACCACAAGCACATTCCCAGTCCTTTGTAGGACCGAAGATGACTTCGTCAAAGAGTCCTTCACGTTCTGGTTTCAACGTACGGTAATTGATTGTTTCAGGTTTTTTGACTTCTCCATAAGACCATGAACGGACTTTGCTTGGAGAAGCTAGGGTGATTTGCATACTTTTAAAACGATTTACATCAACCACTATTTCTTCCCTTTCTATTCTAAGTGAACTGCTTATTCTTGGTCAGCAGCTTCTTCTGTTGCTTCCGCTTTTGCAGTTTCTTCAGCTTCAAAGGCTGCTTTTGCATCTTGGGCTGCTTTTTCGCGGGCTTTTTCAAGGTCATCTACGTGGATGACATCTTCGTCCATTCCTTCATCCAAGTCACGAAGTTCCACTTCTTGATCATCTTCGTCAAGGACACGCATGTCAAGACCAAGAGACTGCAATTCTTTCACAAGAACTCGGAAGGATTCTGGGACACCTGGTTTTGGAATTGGTTTTCCTTTTGTGATAGCTTCATAAGCTTTCAAACGTCCGTTAATATCGTCAGACTTGTAGGTCAAGATTTCTTGAAGGACATTTGACGCACCGTAGGCTTCAAGAGCCCAAACCTCCATCTCACCGAAACGTTGTCCACCAAACTGAGCTTTACCTCCAAGTGGCTGTTGAGTAACGGTTGAGTAAGGTCCGACTGAACGCGCGTGCAATTTATCGTCAACCATGTGGTGGAGTTTGATCATGTACATGACACCAACTGATACACGGTTGTCAAATGGCTCACCTGTACGTCCATCGTAAAGGATTGTTTTGGCATCGCTATCCATACCTGCTTCTTTGACAGTGTCCCAAAGGTCTTCAGAACTTGCTCCGTCAAAGACTGGTGTTGCGATGTGGATACCAAGAGTACGAGCTGCCATACCAAGGTGGAGTTCCATAACCTGACCGATATTCATACGTGATGGCACCCCAAGTGGGTTCAACATGATATCGACTGGAGTTCCATCTGGAAGGTAAGGCATGTCTTCTACAGGAACGATACGAGAGACAACCCCTTTGTTTCCGTGACGTCCAGCCATCTTATCCCCGACCTTGATCTTACGTTTTTGAGCGATGTAGACGCGAACCAGCATGTTAACGCCAGATTGCAACTCATCTCCATTTGCACGTGTAAAGATCTTAACATCACGAACGACACCATCGGCACCGTGTGGTACACGAAGAGAAGTGTCACGCACCTCACGAGACTTGTCTCCGAAGATAGCGTGCAAGAGACGTTCTTCAGCTGAAAGGTCTTTCTCACCCTTAGGTGTGACTTTACCTACAAGGATATCGCCTTCTTTAACCTCAGCACCGATACGGATAATCCCCATTTCGTCAAGGTCTTTAAGGGCATCTTCCCCAACGTTTGGAATTTCACGAGTAATTTCTTCAGGCCCAAGCTTTGTATCGCGCGTTTCTGATTCGTATTCTTCGAGGTGGACAGATGTGTAGACATCGTCTTTGACCAAGCGTTCGCTCATGATAACGGCATCCTCGAAGTTGTAACCTTCCCATGTCATGTAGGCAACGATTGGGTTTTGTCCCAGCGCCATTTCTCCATTTTCCATAGAAGGCCCGTCAGCGATGAAATCGCCTTTTTCAACGACATCGCCAACTTTAACGAGAGTGCGTTGGTTGTAGGCAGTACCTGAGTTAGAACGACGGAATTTTTGGATGTGGTAAACGTCCAATGAACCATCTTCACGGCGTACTTCTACCTTGTCAGCATCTGCGTATGTAACTTTACCATCATACTGAGCAATCACAGCCGCTCCAGAGTCATGGGCTGCTTGATACTCCATACCAGTACCAACGTAAGGAGCTTTTGGATCAATCAATGGCACAGCCTGACGTTGCATGTTGGCACCCATGAGGGCACGGTTGGAGTCATCGTTTTCCAAGAAAGGAATACATGCAGTCGCAACGGCAACTACCTGTTTTGGTGACACGTCCATGTAGTCAACCACTTCTGCTGGATACTCTTGGTTGACCCCTTGGTGACGTCCCATGACAACTTTCTCAGCAAAAGTACCATCTTCGTTGAGGCGAGAGTTAGCCTGCGCTACAGTAAATTCATCTTCTTCATCGGCTGTCAACCAAACGATTTCGTTTGTGACTACACCTGTTTCACGGTCAACCTTACGGTATGGAGTTTGAACAAATCCATACTTGTTCAAGTGTCCGTATGATGACAAGTTATTGATCAAACCGATGTTAGGTCCCTCAGGTGTCTCGATTGGACACATACGACCATAGTGAGTATAGTGCACGTCACGTACTTCATATCCAGCACGGTCACGTGTCAAACCACCAGGTCCCAAGGCTGACAAACGGCGTTTGTGAGACAACTCAGAAAGCGGGTTGTGTTGGTCCATGAACTGTGACAACTGTGATGAACCAAAGAATTCTTTAACCGCAGCTGTTACAGGACGGATATTGATGATTTGTTGTGGTGTTAAAACTTCATTGTCCTGAACAGACATACGTTCACGGACATTACGTTCCATACGAGAAAGTCCAAGACGTACTTGATTGGCAAGCAATTCACCAACTGCACGGATACGACGGTTCCCAAGGTGGTCGATATCATCCACACGTCCGATACCTTCCGCCAAGTTGAGGAAGTAGCTCATTTCTGCAAGGATATCCGCAGGAGTTACAACACGAACCTTGTCGTCAGGATTGGCATTTCCGATGATGGTTACAACACGGTCTGGGTCCGTCGGAGCAACAACCTTGAATTTTTGAAGGACAACTGGTTCTGTCTGAACAGCTGCATCGTTTGGAATATAAACAATCTTGTTCAAGTCGCCATCCAAGTGGTGCTCGATGCTTTCAATCACGCTACGAGTCATAACGGTCCCAGCTTCTACCAAGATTTCACCAGTTTCAGGGTCTACCAATGGCTCCGCAATGGTTTGGTTGAGCAAGCGTGTTTTAACGTTGAGTTTTTTATTGATCTTGTAACGACCAACTGCGGCCAAATCGTAGCGGCGTGGGTCGAAGAAACGTGCCACAAGCAAGCTACGTGAGCTCTCAGCAGTCTTAGGCTCACCTGGACGAAGGCGTTCGTAGATTTCTTTCAAGGCTTCGTCTGTACGAGAGTCCATTGGATTCTTGTGGATATCTTTTTCAACAGTATTGCGAACCAATTCGCTGTCACCGAAGATATCAAAGATTTCATCATCACCTGAGAAACCAAGCGCACGAACCAAGGTCGTAAATGGAATCTTACGAGTACGGTCGATACGAGTATAGGCGATGTCTTTTGAGTCGCTTTCCAGTTCCAACCAAGCTCCACGGTTAGGGATAACAGTTGAACCGTAACCCACTTTACCGTTTTTATCAACTTTATCGTTAAAGTAAACACCTGGCGAGCGAACCAACTGAGATACGATAATACGTTCACCACCATTGATGATGAAGGTTCCCATTTCTGTCATGATTGGGAAATCACCAAAGAAGACTTCTTGGGTCTTGATTTCGCCTGTTTCTTTATTGATCAAGCGGAAGGTTACAAAAATTGGTGCTGAGTAGCTGGCATCGTGGATACGCGCTTCTTCGAGCGTGTATTTGGGTTCCTTGATTTCATAGCCAACAAATTCCAACTCCATTGTGTCTGTGAAGTTTGAAATTGGCAATACATCTTCAAACACTTCCTTAAGACCATGGTCTAGGAAAGCTTTGAATGAATCTGTTTGAATTTCAATCAAATTTGGTAAGTCAAGAACTTCTTTGATTCTTGAAAAACTACGACGGGTACGATGTTTCCCGTATTGAACGTCATGTCCTGCCAAGATGATTCTCCTTTGTAAATAAGTTCCAAGCCTTATCAATCAGGCTTTTCTAATCGTCATATGGTTATAAAAAACCTTATCACCATGTCCCTTCGATGAATTTTCAGAATCTTTAAATCTTTGTTACAAGCACTCGAAAACCTGAAAAAAAGCACAAAAAGAGCAGCTAAATCCGACTTTTTCAGAAGATTTAACTGCTGTGAGTCATGTCTGGACAATATTTCAGACAAAACCTACGACAAATGATTATTTTTATTATACCTTATTAGGTAAGATTTTTCAAGGTTTTTTACCATTTTTCAAACAATTTTTTCCTATATATTATTGCTAAATTTCGAGTTCAAGTTAGCCAGCAAGCAGAAATTCTCTGGGAGACTTGTAGTCCAAGCATTTTTTAGGATAGTTGTTAATCCAATTTTCGATGAAGGCGACTTCCTTAGGAGTCGTTTTCTTAGTACCTTTTCTAGGATAAAGGGGATTCTGTTTGTTCAATCCCAATTTTACATGATGAATCCAGTAGTAGATGGTTGACATTCCCAATGTAAGACCCTTAACCTTGACCATCATTTCAGGAGACAACTTTTGGTTATGATAGTGGAGAATCTTTTGTTTTAGTTCTTTGGTCAAGATTGATTTCTTCACGAAGCGCTTCCGATTGGTTTCATAAAGCATTTGAGCATAGTCGGCAGAATAAATCTTTTTGAATCGTCCCTTTTCTAGACATTGCAGGACTGTCCCACGCTTGATTTCATTGTGGATGGTCTGAGGAGCTTTTCCAAGTAGAGAGGCGATTTCTCTATTTGATTTCCCTTATATTTTCCATCGTTCGATTAAGCGACGACTATGGATTGTCAAGTGTTTAGCTTTTGTAGTATAATTGATTTGCATCTCTGTTCCTTTCTTGTGTTTGTGGTGAACAACAAGTATAACACAGAGGTGTTTTCTTATGCCTATATGATCTTTCATTTGACAACATCTTCAAGCCTATTATCAAATGAAATCAGGAGCTAACTATAAGTTAGTTAAATCATTACATTTTTAGGAAGGCTAGGTGGGGCTCTATAATATTTGTAGTGGGTAAATCCCCTATAGATATGATGGAGCCTATTTTGTTGTAGAAAAAAAGTCCCATATGACCTATAATGAAAAGTGACCAAACCATCATTAGAAAGAATCATATGGAACCATTATATTTTATCACAAAACTACTCGATATTAAAGACCCTAATATCCAGATTCTAGATATCATCAATATGGATACCCTCAAGGAAATCACCGCTAAACTGGACTATGACGCCCCATCTTGTCCTGATTGCGGAACACAAATGAAGAAATATGACTTTCAAAAATCGTCTAAGATTCCTTACCTCGAAACAACTGGTATTCCTACCAGAATTCTTCTGAAAAAGCGTCGTTTTAAATGCTATCAGTGCTCGAAAAGGATGGTCGCTGAGACTTCCCTAGTCAAGAAAAATCATCAAATCCCTCGTATTATCAACCAAAAAATTGCTCAAAAGTTGATTGAAAAGACTTCTATGACCGATATTGCTCATCAGCTGTCTATTTCAACTTCAACTGTCATTCGCAAGCTTAATGACTTTAGTCGACTTCATAAGACTATGTCCTGAGACGAGTACGCCTTTAAAATGAGTTTTACCGTACAAGGCTTTAAGAAGCTCAATATCATCGCTGTCCTTGAGGGAAGAACACAAGCTGTTATCCGAAATCACTTTCTTCGATACGATAGAGCCGTTCACTGTCAGGTGAAAATCATTACAATGGATATGTTTAGCCCTTACTATAACTTGGCTAAACGACTTCGCTTTCGAATTTCTAGGCTCAGGCTGAAACAGTCTCCCAGACTGTTTCACTCCCAAATGCTAAAATCGTTCTAGATCGCTTTCACATTGTTCAACATCTTAGCCGTGCTATGAGTCGTGTTCGTGTTCAAATTATGAATCAGTTTGATCGGAAATCCCATGAATACAAGGCTATCAAGCGCTACTGGAAGCTCATTCAACAAGATAGTCGTAAACTCAGCGATAAGCGATTTTATCGCCCTACTTTTCGTATGCACTTAACGAATAGAGAAATTCTAGACAAGCTTTTGAGCTATTCCGAAGACTTAAAACACCACTATAATCTCTATCAGCTCTTGCTTTTTCACTTTCAGAATAAGGAACCGAAGAAATTTTTCGGACTCATTGAGGACAACCTAAAGCTGGTTCATCCTCTTTTTCAGACTGTCTTTAAAACCTTTCTCAAGGACAAATAGAAAATCGTCAACGCCCTTCAGTTACCCTATTCTAATGCAAAATTAGAAGCGACTAATAATCTCATTAAACTCATCAAACGAAATGCCTTTGGTTTTCGAAACTTTGAAAACTTCAAAAAACGGATTTTCATCGCTCTCAACATCAAAAAAGAAAGGACGAAATTCGTCCTTTCTCGATCTTAGCTGACTTCAACCCACTACAGTTGACAAAGAGCCAAATTGGCAGACGCACCAGATTTAGGATCTGGCGCTTAACGGCGTGAAAGATACTCACTTAAGTATCTTGGTCAATAAATCAATCGGGAAGACAGGA